>JALHOG010000183.1 GCA_022843125.1 Ilumatobacteraceae bacterium | reverse complement strand
CCTGACGCAACCCGCGCTCGCCAGTTGGGCGCCGAATGGAGGAACCCTGCAGTCGGTGACGTTGGCACTGACCGCCACGACCATCGTCGCCCGCATTCTCGCTTGCTCCCGGTCGCTGCGCACCGCTGACGAGCGGGCGTCGAGCATGGTCTCCTCGCAGATCGAGTGCGCGTCGCACGAGCGCCGGAGCGTTCTTGTCGGTAGGTCGGCTCGGCTGTTCCAGGCAGGAGCGGGTTCCGGTTCAATGCTTGACGAGGCGTTCGAAGCGTTGCCGGGCGCCCTGGCGAGTCATGCCAAGCTGCGAACCGATCAAGCCCACCTCAGGCCCGCACGATGCGCGGCGAGGGCGGCCGCTTCGATGCGCGCTTCTGCCTCACGGCAGGCAGCGGCGGCAGAGCGCAGCTCTCGCAGGGTCGCAGCGTCAGTGACCGAGCACTCATCGTCGTCGTGGTCATCGAACGCGGCGACGATGTCGTCAGCCTCGGTCGCGCCGAGGTCTCGTGGATGCGTCTTCGTCGTCACGGTCGAGCGCGGCGTGGCGGTCGGATCAGCTCCATGCGACAACCCTAGTTGTCAGACCGGCGATGACGGCCAGCAGCGCCGATCACTTGCCAGCCGGCGGCGGAGCTCCGCTGGCCGCCGACGCCGCTGCGTTGGCGGTAGATGGATCGGTCCTGGTCATGGGGGGTGGTAGATGGCCGCCGAGGGCAGTAGTAGATGCCCGGCGGCCGCTGGTAGATGGTGTCGACGGGCGCAGCCGCCACCGCGTCCAACGGAGCGTTGGCCGACGTCGGCATCGGCTGTTCCGAGGTGGCGAAGAGACCGCCGGCGAGCGGAGCGTCGTGCGGCCGTCAGCCATCTACTACCGGGGGTCCGGCAGGACCTCCAGATGTGTCTCGGAGTTTTTCGCTCTGGGGCAGTCGGCTACTTCGACGGCGTCGCCCGCTTGGGTACGGACGTGCGACGTCACGTATTGCAGTGACGTCGCTGGGTCGGTTGCGACGCCGGCGAGGCAGGAACGGCGCCGGCGGGGCGGCGAGCTGCGGCGTGGTCCGAACGGCCTCCCGCTCGCCGACGAGACGCAGCGGGCCAGCGTGGTGCATCGTTCGCGTATGTCACGCATCAACAACGACCTCGACGACGAGGCGTGCTGCGCCGTGATGGAGCGCTTCCGCTTGAGCTCCAAGCGCGACGCCGTCAACCTGGCGCTGCGCCGCCTCGTTGCGGAGCCGCTCGATCTGAAAGTGGCACGACGCCTGGGGGGCTCGGGGTGGCACGGCGACGTCGACGAGATGAGGGCCGGGCGCGCCGGATGATCATCATCGACGCCACGCCGGGCAGCCTTTCACCGGCACCGATTGTCGGGCACCATGGCCGGTGTGATGGATATCGTCCGGAGGGTGTCACGGTCCGGCGTGATGGCTGTACTCACGTTGCTCACGGTGTGGTTCTCATCATCGACGGGCTGGGCGGTCGGCTCGATCTTCGAGCCGGGGGACAACTCCCCGGGAAACTGAGCGGCCTCCTTCACCGGTGCGATCGCCTGTGCAACGGGCGTCGGGGCGCACGCGCTGGCGCGACCTGGCCGAGTGGCGATCCGCGTGCTGGCGGTGAGCGCGTCGCCCGCAATCGTGGCCGCTGCCAGCATCGGGCTCAGCGCTCCGCGCTGGCTGGGCCTGCCGTTGAGGCGCGACCGCCGACCAGCCGGCCGACGGTCCTAACCGGCAGGCGCCGAGTGCCGTGCCGGTAGGCTCCGGTCGGTGGACGATGAAGTTCCGGCTCCCGGTCAGCCCGACGAGCTCACCGAAGCGTTACGGCTGGCACGCGGGCCCCTGGAACAGGCATCGCTGCTCGCACGCTCGTCCGGCGCTGGGCTGGAGGTCGTTTCAGCGGTGCAGGACAGCATGGCCAACGTGCACGCCTGGCAGCGAGCCGCGCAGAAGCACGCCGGGGTCTTCTTCCCGCTGCGGTACCCAACGAGCCGGGCCGATGACCCAACTGCACTGGTGACCATCTGCGTGCTGAAGTCCGACCAGCCCTTTCCCAAAGCCGGGCCACCGATCTCCAAAGACGGTCAGCCGGGCCGGGGCATCACCTTTCACTATGCCTGCTACCTCATCTTCGACGACGGCACCGTCAAGCTCCAACGCCTCATGCAACGGCCGCCCAGCACTGCTGGACCTGACACCGCGTCGTAGCGCTGCAGCTCGCCCGGCCGCCGCGCCGACGGTTGTTCGATCACCAGTCGACGGGAGTGGGCGGAGCGATCGGTTCGCGGCCGGAGTCGAGGAGTTGACGATCCCCAAGCGGTTCGGACAGCTCGATCTCGTACGGGGTGGCCGGGTTACTTGGGCAGGCCTGCCCACCCGGGGCGCGGTCGGTTGTGATGGCGATCTCCACCCGATCGGCGTGGTAGGCGATGGTGGGCGTTCGGATTCGGCCGGTGGCCGGTCGCCCGGACGCACACTGTTGCTCATGGACGAGCACGTGTAATGTCGTGCTGTCAGC
>JALHOG010000182.1 GCA_022843125.1 Ilumatobacteraceae bacterium | reverse complement strand
GCGCGGTCGAGCGAGAGGCCGGGGAAGCTCGCGACGCCGGTGACCGCGTTGCGCGTGAGCGTGCCGGCGAGCGTGCCACCAGACGGGTTCGCACCGAGGGCCAGCGTGATGGCGCCGGCGTAGGTGAAGTTGCGGTTGCCGAGCGAGTCGAGCACCCCCACTTCAGGCAGCGGCGCGAAGGAGGCACTCGCGGTGGCGGTGGTCGGCCCCGCGGTGAAGAGGAGCTGGACCGCGGGAGCGGCCACGACAGTGAGCGTCGGCTGCTGCGCGATGGCGAGTCCACCGACGCTCGCGACGATCGTGCGCGCGCCGCTGACGGTCGCTCCCACGGCACCCGTCGCCACGCCACTCGCGTTGGTCACCGCCGCGGGCTGCGTGATGGCGTTGCCCGCGCCGTCCATGGCGAGGGTGACCGCGCGGCCCGGCACGACGTTGCCGAACGCGTCGCGCGCCGTCACCGTGACCAGGGCCGGCGTGCCGCGTGATGCGGCCACAGAACCCGGTGCGACGGCGACCGTGGTCTGTGCGGCGCTCACCGCGCCAGGGCGCGAGGTCGCGACGAAGTTCACGGGGCTGCCCACGCCCGAGGCGCGCGCCGTTTGCGTGCTGTCGGTCGGCGTCGTCACCGTGCCGAGCGTCCACGACGCCGTCGCGATGCCGGAGGCATTGGTGAGCGACGTGGCCGGCGTGACGCTGCCGCCGCCGTCGAGCACGCTCCACGAGATGAGCACGCCGGGGACCGGATTGTTCAGCGCATCGCGCACCACCACCGCGAGCGGCGTCGCGAGCGTCGCGCCGACCGTGTCCGCCTGCTGGTCGCCGGCGGAGAGCGCCATCTGCGTCGCGCCGCCCACGGTCGCGGTGAGCGCGAAGTTCACCTGCGCCGGACCACCGGCGAGCACGGCCGCGGCCGTGGTGGACTGGGCGCCGGCCGCCGGACCGAGCGTGCGCACCGCGGTCGCGCGGCCGTCGCTGTCGGTGATCGACGACGCGGGCGCGACGCTGCCGCCTCCGCCCACCGACCAGTCGATCGAGACGCCCGCCACCGGATTGCCGTTCCCATCCGTGACGCGCACTTCGTGCGGTGTCCCGAGTTGGGTGCCGACCGGTCCGCTGAGATTGTCGCCGCCGGTGATGACGAGCTGCGTCGCGCCGCCCGCCGTGCCCGTCGCGGTGAAGAGCACCGGACTGCCGGTGAGGCCGTCGACGCGTGCCTCGAGCGTGTTGATCCCGGCATTGGCGCCGAGCGTCCAGGACGTGATCGCGGCGATGCCGCTCGCGTTCGTGCTCACCGAGCCCGGCGGCACCACGCTGCCGCCGCCCGCGGTCACCGCGAACGCGACCGCGACACCCGGGACCGGATTGCCGCTCTGGTCGCGCACCACCACCGACGGCGCGACGGCGACCGCGTTGCCCGCGACCGCAGACTGCCCGTCTCCCGCCACCGCGGCGAGCTCCACGGCCGTGCCCGAGGTGACGGTGATCGCACCGCTCGCGACACCGGTGAGTCCTGTCGCCGCGAAGCCGAGCGTGCGCGTCCCCGTCGCACCGGTGATGACGAGGTCGGTGAAGGTCGCGTGGCCGCTCGCGTCGGTGAGGACGGTGGTCGTACCCGAGAGCACGCCCGCGCCGCTCGTGATGGTGACCGCGACGCTGACGCCCGCTTGCGCGACGAGGTTGCCGGCCGCGTCCTCGAGCCGCACCACCGGGCTCACCGGGAAGGCCACGCCACTGGTGACCGTCGCGGAGGGCACGACCTCCAGTGCCAGGCGCGCGGCGCCACCGGCGGCGAGCGTGATCGGTGTGGCCGTCAGGCCCGTCAGCCCCGTCGAGGCGAAGCCGAGCGTGTAGCTGCCACTCGGCCCGGTGATCGCGAGGCCGGTGAAGGTCGCGGCGCCAGTCGCATCGGTCGTGGCCTGCGCGTTCGCCAGCGTTGCGGCAGGACCCGTGGTGATGGTCGTGGTGACGACACGTCCCGCCGACCGTACGCGGTTGCCGAAGGCATCGTCCGCCACCACCACCGGCGTCGGTGCGAGCGCGATGCCGGCCGCGGCCGTCGTGGCCGGCGCCGTGAGGAACCGCAGCGACACCGCGGCGGCAGCGCTCACGGAGAAGGTGGGGCTGACAGCGTCGGCGAAGCCGGACGCACTGGCGACGAGCGAGAGCCCCGTCGCCGCGCGCTCCACGCGCACGCCGCCGAAGGTCGCGACGCCATTCACCGCGGAGACGGTCGTCGCGCCGAGGAGCGTCGCGCCCGCGGGGTTGGTGCCGAGGGCGAGCGAGATCGTGCCGTTGAAGGTGCTGGCGACATTCCCGAAGGCATCGCGCACGACGACGGTCACCGCCGGCGCGAGGTCCACGCCAGCCACCGCATCACTCGGCGGCGTGCCGAAGGTGAGCGACTGCGCCGCGGTGGCGGTGACCGAGAAGGGTTCGGAAGTGACGGCGAGCGTGCCCGCTGTGGCGACGAGCGTGAAGGCCCCGCCGACGCGGTCGAGGGTGAGGTCCCCGAAGGTCGCGA
>JALHOG010000181.1 GCA_022843125.1 Ilumatobacteraceae bacterium | reverse complement strand
GCCGAGGGCTTGCCCTTGGAAGCAGCGTGGCCAGAACTGCGCATCGCGGTGCTCCCTGATGCTTCGACCGTGGGTGCCCCGCCGGACTGGGATGCCCGGACAGCATCTGCGTGGGCAGGCCACGAACACCTCCGTCAAGCAATTGAGGAACGATCCTGATGGCCAAGCTGGCATTGTCACGTGACCTGCTCACCGAGTTCGCCCGCCTCGAGAAGCGGGCCCAGAGCCGCGTGTCCGAGTTGGCCGACAAGTTCCAGCGGATGACGGCGCAAGAGCTCCGCTCGGCAAAGGGCATTCACCTCGAGTCGTACAACAACGGCCGCGATCCGCGAGCGAAGACCATTCGCATCGACAGCAACCACCGTGGCGTGGTGATCGACATCGGCGACGATGAGACCTACGTGCTGACCCACATCGGCACCCACGATCAGATCGATCGTTGGATGATGCAGAACGTCAGCCGCGTCAACGAGGTCACCGGCGCGTTCGAGATCGTCAACGTCGTTGCCATCGAAGAAGCGGTCGAAGACACCCAGAACAGGGCCGGACAGAACGCCGGTGCCACGCCGATCTTCGCCCACCGCCCCGAGAAGGACTTCCGTCAACTCGGCGTCGATCTCGACCTGCTGCCCGTGCTGCGGGTGATCACCAGCGAAGAACAGTTGGAGGCGCTGCTCAAGCCGCTTCCGCAGAGCCAAGCAGAGGCGCTGATCTGCCTCACCGGGAACGAGCCGGTCGACGTGCTCTTCGGCCAGATCGCCGGTGACGTCGACCCCGGCAGCGTCGACACCACCGATCTGGCCGCCGCGCTCACCGCACCGGCATCGCGCAGCCAGTTCCACGTTCTCACCAGCGAAGGCGAGCTGGCCGACATGCTGGCACTCCCGCTGGCGCAGTGGCGCACCTACCTGCACACCTCCCAACAACAACTAGCTTACCGACCGGTCTACAACGGATCAGTGCGGGTCACCGGAGGCGCGGGCACCGGCAAGACCGTCGTGGCGATGCACCGAGCAAAGGCATTGGCCGATCAACTTTCAGACGCGGAGAGTGGCCCGCAGATCCTCTTCACTACCTTCACCCGCAACCTGTCCCAAGTCATCGAGCGCGACCTACGCCTGCTCGGCGGCGGAGACCTGCTCGAGCACGTCGAGGTCCTCAACGTCGATCGACTGGCCTATCGCATCGTCCAAGAAGCCGAGGGAGCTCAGCCCCGAGTGATCGACGGCAGCGCGCTCAACGACTACTGGCAGGACGTCATCGACGAGCACGGCATCGAGTTCACCCGAGAGTTCCTCCACAGCGAGTGGGAGCAAGTGATCCTCGCCCAAGGTTGTCTGTCGCGCAGCGACTACTTCAACGCACCGCGATCGGGACGCGGTTTGCGCCTCGACCGTCGAGGGCGGGCCGAGGTGTGGAAGGCCGTCGAGCTGGTCAACCAGCGCCTCGCCACCCGCAACGAACGCACCTACCTCCAACTCGCGCAAGCCGCTGCCGGCTACCTCTCCACGCGAGCGGTCAAGCCGTACAAGCACATCGTGGTCGACGAAGCGCAGGACCTTCACGAGCAGCAGTGGCGCCTACTACGGGCCGCTGCACCTACAGGACCAAACGATCTCTTCATCGTGGGCGACAGCCACCAGCGCATCTACGACCGCAAGTCGTCGCTGAGCAAGGTCGACATCAACATCCGGGGCCGCTCCCACCGCTTGCGGATCAACTATCGCACCACTCATGAGATCCTCGGCTGGGCACTTACTTTGCTGGGCGAAGGTGACTTCGACGACCTCGACGGCGGGCCCGACAATCACGATTTCGCCGGCTACCACAGCTACCTGCACGGTGACGCGCCCGAGACGTCGGCCAACCGGTCCAAGCGCGAGCAGTACGAAGCACTCGCGCTCCGCGTCCGCAGCTGGGTCGAGCTCGGCATCGCCCCCGAAGACATCGGCATCGCGGTGCGCGCTCAAGGAAACGTCGACGCCATCCGCAACGCGGTTCTAGCTGGAAGTGGGCAGCCAGCGGTCACCCTCGATCAGAACCTCGAACACGGCGAGGGCGTTCGGATTGGCACAATGCACCGCATGAAGGGCCTCGAGTTCCGCGCCGTTGCCATCGCCGATGCCGACGACGACACCATCCCGTCCCGCAACGCATTGACGGCCCGCCACGCTGACGAGGTCCAATACCGAGCCGACCTGCAACGTGAGCTGTGCCTGCTCTACGTCGCCTGCACCCGCGCCCGAGAGCATCTCTGGATCGGCTGGTCCGGCAAACCCAGCCGCTTCCTCGGCCCCGTGCTCGACCGGTAGCCGTTCGACCGAAGTGTGCGCCTGCAGGCTGGCACGCCCAACTGGGCGGGCCACTGCAGGAGGTCAGCGTCTCTCAGTTAGCTGCTCCCGTGGGGTTCATCCTGCGAGCTCGCCCGGCGTGCCTTGAATCGTTCGTAGCGGGTCCGGTAGGTGAACACATAGTCAGCGAGAGCCTCGACGAACTGGAGCAGGTCGCGGGCATCCTCCTGGCTCAC
>JALHOG010000180.1 GCA_022843125.1 Ilumatobacteraceae bacterium | reverse complement strand
CGTTGACGCGGTCGCCGCCGTCACCGTGATGCTCGGTGCCGCACTCGTCACCGGCGCCCCGCCGATCGTCGCGCCGATCGACCGCGCCGTCCCGGCGGTGGTCGCCGTGAACGTAGCCGTATACGTCCCGTTGTTGTTGTCGGTCACTGCGCCTATCGTGCCGTCGCTGCTGCCGCTGCCCTTGGCGAAGACGACCGTGAGACCACCGCTCGGCAGGGGGTTTCCACCCGCATCCCGCGCTACCAGCGTGAGCGTCGTCTGCTCACCCGCCACCAGAGCCGACGATCCGACTGTCACCAGCGACTGCGAGAGCGACACGCTTCCCTGCTGCACTGTGATGGTCGGGAGTGCCGTCGTGATCGCCACGCCGCCGACGGTCGCCGAGATCGTGCGTGCGGTGCCGATGGTCGTCGCCGTGAAGGTCGCGGTGTAGGTGCCGTTGTTGTTGTCGGTGACAGCGGAGATGGTGCCGTCACTCGTGCCGCTCCCCTTGGTGAACACGACCGCCGCGCCACCACTGGTGAGCGTGTTGCCGGCGGCGTCTCGTGCAGAGAGCGTCAGCGTCGTCGCGTTGCCCACATTGAGGGTGGCCGCGCCGACCGTCAGCGTGGAGTTGGCGGACGCCGGGCCAGGCGTCACCGTGATGGTCGGCGCCACACTCGTGAGCGGCGCGCCCCCGATGGTCGCGCTGATCGTGCGGGCGGTGCCCGCCGTCGTGCCCGTGAAGGTGGCCGCGTAAGTGCCGTTGCCGTTGTCGGTGACACTCGAGAGGTTGCCGTCGCTGGTACCCGGGCCCTTGGTGAACACCACCGTGAGTCCCGTCGTCGTGAGCGGCACCCCCACGGCAGAGCGCGTGGTCAGCGTGACAGTCGTCGCACTGCCGGAGGCGATCGACGCGGGCGCGACCGTCACCGTCGACTGGGCGAGCGACGGCGCTGGGGCCGTGACCGTCATCGTCGCCGAGGGAGACGTCAAGGCCTGACCACCGACGGTCGCCGAGATCTGGAGCGGCGTCCCCTGCACCGTCGCAGTGAATGTCGCGGTGTAGGTCCCGTTGCTGTTGTCGGTCGTCGCACTGAACGTGCCGTCGCTGCCGGCGACATTCTTGGTGAATGCGACCGCGTCACCGCCGCCGGTCCGTACGTTCCCCAGCGCATCTCGCACCGTGACCATGACCGTTGTGCTCGCACCCACCGCGAGAGTGGCCGCGCCGAGCGCGATCGTCGAGGTCGCAAGCGAGACCGCACCCGGCACGACCGTGACTGTCGGGAGCGCACCGCTGAGCGCAGCCCCATTGATCGATGCGGTCAGCTGGGAGGGCGTACCCGCCACCGTCGTCCGGAACGACGCCTCGTACACACCGCGGCCACCCGAACTCGCGGCACTGAAGACACCATCACTCGTGCCACCCACGAGATCGAAGACCACGGCGATGGCGTCGTCGAACGGATCGCCGTTGTTGTCCCGCGCGGTGAACGTCGCGATGTACGATTGCCCCGCCACGTAGGGACCGGGGGCGACGGTGAGCGTCGAACGCCCGAGGTCAAGCGTGACCGGTTCGGTGCCGCCATCGCCGGAACACGCGAACACGCCGGCCACCACCACCGCGACGACGGCGCCGACCGAACGTGCGACCGCACGACCCACGCGAGACGGCATCGAGGTGATGGTCACAGGTACCTACCGCGGTCGGGGAGATCGATCTGGGGTAACGAACATGGGACATGCACCCGGTGCGGTCAAGCTGTTCGACCGACACCGGCTCCGCCCCTCACACCTGCGCGCTGTCGTCGAGGAAGCGCGTCGTGAGCCGCGCGAACTCTTCCTCCACCGCCAGGAAGGCGTCAACCACGTCAGGGTCGAAGCTGGTGCCGCGCCCTTGCGAGACAAGCGTGCGCGCTTGCTCATGCGTCATCGCCGGACGGTACACGCGCGACTGCACCAGGGCGTCGTAGACGTCCACGAGCGCCATGATGCGCGCCGGGATGGGAATCTCCTCACCCGCCAGCCGGCGCGGATATCCGAGCCCGTCCCAACGCTCGTGATGCGACCGCACGATCTCCTTCGCGATCTGCAGCACGCTCTCACCGGTCTCGACATCGAGTCCCGCATTCTGCTGCGCGCGCAGGATGGTCTGGTAGCCCATCTCGGGATGCTCGCGCATCTGCGCGTACTCCTCCTCGGTGAGCGGCCCCGGCTTGTTCAGCACCGCATCCGACACGCCGACCTTGCCGATGTCGTGCAGTGGCGCGAGCTCAGTGATCACCGCGAGCGCCTCGTCGGTGAGATACTCCCGGAACCGCGGCGAGCTGCGCAGGCGCGTGGCAAGAAGCGTGGCGTACGCAGCGGTCCGACGCGCATGCAGGCCGGTGGACTGATCGCGGATCTCGACGAGCGCGGTGAGGGACTGCAGCGCGAAGCGCTGCGTCTGCTCGCGCCGGAGTCGCTCCGCGACGGCCGTCTCCCGTTCGCCGCGGGCGCGCACCAAGAGCATCACGACCAACGCGACGAGCGTGCTCAGCGTCGGGAGCAGCGGCGAGACGAACACGCCGCGCGCCG
>JALHOG010000179.1:982-2562 GCA_022843125.1 Ilumatobacteraceae bacterium | reverse complement strand
GAACGACTCGTGCTCGAACGGCGCGTGCCCCCGCCGCCGCTCGCGTCGCGTCCTGCCGCCCCGGCCGGGCCCCCGCCGGACCCCGACCTCGTCGGGCGGACGGCGGACGTGGAGGCGCTCGGCGAACTCGTCGCCCGGCACCGGCTCGTGACCGTCATCGGCCCCGCCGGCGTCGGGAAGACCCGGCTGGCGGGCGAGGTCGTCCGCTCGTTCGGGACCGGCCTGGGAGAAGTCGTCAACTGCGAGCTGTCGGTCGTGGTCGATCCGGCCGACGTCGTGTTCGCCGTCGCAGCGGTTACCGGCGCCCGCACCCCGCACGGTTGCGATCCGCTCGATGCGGTCGTAGAGGAGTTGGCGGCACGTTCGCTGCTGTTGCTACTCGACAACTGCGAGCACGTGCTCGACGGGGTGCGCCCGTTGATGGCCGCGCTCTCGGCCCGCTGTCCTCAGGTTCGTCTGCTCGCCACCAGCCGCGTTCCCTTGGGGCTACGAGACGAACAGCTGTTCCCCCTCGAACCGCTCTCGGTCGCTGCGGCGGGCGAGCTGTTCACACTGCGGGCGCAGTCACTCGATCCTCGGCTCGTCGCCACTTCCTTCCCCGCCGCCGACGTCGACGCGTTGTGCGAGGCGCTCGACCGGCTCCCGCTCGGGATCGAGCTCGCTGCCTCCCGCAGCCGACTTCTGAGCCCGGCAGAGATGCTCGCACACCGTGCCGACTGGCACGACCTGCTCGTGCGACCGGCTGCGGAACGGATCCAGCATCGCAGCCTCGACCACGCGATCGCGTCGTCGTATGCACTGCTCGACACCGACGCATCGATGCTCCTGCGTCTCTGCAGCACGTTCGCCGGGTGGTTCGATTGGGATGCCGTCATGGCCGTCGCTCGCGCCTGGGCGCCGCAATCGGTAGAGGCGCCCGCCGCCGCCCTGGCCGAGTTGGTCGACGCGTCGATGGTCGCCGTGCACCGTGACCGCGAGGTGACGCGCTACCGCCTGCTCTTCACGGTCCGAGCGTTCGCTGCAGGTCTCATCGATCGTGCCGATGAGCGCACTCGGTTCGACGGTGCGCATGTCGGGGCGGTGACCGAACGTCTGGAGGCACTGCTCCCGGCGGCGGTTGGGCCCGACGAGACCACCGCGCTGCAAGCGCTCGACGTGCTGTGGCCCGACCTCCGTCTTGCCGTCGCCCGGACCGTCGAGCACGAATGGACGGAAGCCGCGACCGCCCTCGTCGCCGGGTTGCACGTCGATGTGCTTGTCCGAGAGCGAGCGGAGGTGGGCAATTGGGCCGAGGCGGTGCTGGCCCTGCCCCACGCACGCTCAGGTGGCGGCGCTGCCGCCCTGGTCGGAACTGCCTCGATCGCCGACTGGGCGGCGGCCCGGTTCGCACGAGGCCTCGCGCGTGCCCACGAGGCGCTCGCCCTGTGGGAAGCACGTGGCGATCCGCTCCCACCGTCGGTGGCGGCGGCCTGGCAGATCAACGTGGGGGTGGCTGTCGGCCCGGACGAGGTCGCCGGCTTCCCGGCCCGCGCCGACCGGCTCCTCGGTCAGGACCCCGCTGGTCGGCTCGGGGTGGTGTG
>JALHOG010000179.1:0-972 GCA_022843125.1 Ilumatobacteraceae bacterium | reverse complement strand
GCTCCTCCCAGGCGCTGTTGCTTGCCTATGCGGGACGGTCGGAGGAGGCCCGCACCGAGCTGGCCGAGCTCGGCCCGACGCTGGAGGCTCTCTCGAGTGGCACCGCGACGACACTGGTCGAGATGTGCCGGGTGGTGATCCTGCTCGACGACGACCCGGCAGAAGCGGCGGTGATCGCCCAGCGGGCCATCACGCGAGCGGGACGAGTCGGCGCCACCTGGTTCCTCGGGTCGCTGCGTAACTACCTCGTGACTGCTCTCGTGATGTGCGGCCACGCCGAGCGGGCGTTCGCCGAACTGGAGGGCTCCCTCGATCGTCTGCTCAATGGCGGTGCGGCCCAGAGTGCAGCGAACACGGCAAGAGGCCTTGTCGCGCTCGCCGCCCAGCTGGACGCAGCGGAGGAATCGGCGACGTTGGTCGGCTGGCTCGCTTCCAACCCCGTCTCGATGGCCGGGACTCCCGGGATGAGGGCCAGGGTGGCCTCGATAGACCAGCGCCTCCGTTCCAGCTCCGTTGGATTCATTGGCGAACGCCTCGCCGCCGGCGCAGTGCTCGACCTGCCGGCGGCGATAGCGGAGATGGTGAGCCTCCTGGAGCGTCTCCGGCGGCGACTCGACGCGTCGGCGACTCAGGAAGACGCGGGTGGCTGGTACGCAGTGACGCCCGCCGCGGCGCGCTGGGCGTCGAATGCCTCGAGTTCGCAGAGCTCGATCAGCTGACGATCGCTGTCGAACGAACCTGATGCGGCGGCACGTGCCATCACGGCGAGCACGGTAGCGGCGTCGGGGGCCTCGATCAGTTGCATGAAGTCGTACGTGCTGCCCACGAGCATGTCGAAGCGCAACAGGCGACCTCCAGCGGCCTCGGCCCCTTTTGCGACGGCCTCGCGCCGCGCAACCATTCCCGTTTCGAGCACGGCCTGCAACCCGGCCGGGCTGTAACGAGCGAACATCAAGTACGTGGGCATGCCTT
>JALHOG010000178.1 GCA_022843125.1 Ilumatobacteraceae bacterium | reverse complement strand
AGATGCGGCCGTTCGGAGCGTTGTGGTTGCAGCGATTGTGACCTCTCTATCCCCAGGCGAAGGCTTATACTGAGGGTGGGACTCGCCGCAGGCCGCAGTGACGAGAGCGACCCAAAGAAGCGGCGGCACAGTCGCTCTCGTCAACACGATCTGTCTCCCTAGAGCTCGTTTACGTTTTTCTTGCTCTGCGCGCCACCGCAGTAGCTGTTCGGAAGTGGCGTGCATAGCTCGTCGTCGGCGCACACGCTGTTGCTGTGTAACGCGAACGCTCCTTCCGACGACCGGGTCACTGTCAGGGGAGTGCTCAGTCCGACTACGAGTGCGGCGGTGCCGATCAGTACGCCTCGCATTGTAGGCCTCCAAGACCTGTGTTGGACGTACAGGTTACTGCCACCTGTACAAGCGCGCAAGCAAACTCTACTGGCAGCCTAACGTTCAGCATCAGCGGCGGCGCGCAGCGCCGTCCGCTGCATGCTGTTGTTAGGCCGCGTCGTGTCGCTCTACTGGCTCTTCCTCCGCCTGTGGAGCCGAGCCATCACGCTTCCCAATCCCAGCGCAGCAAGAAACGCCGGAAGGCTGGTCGCCGCGGGCCAGAGTAGGAGTGCCGAGAGCAGCGACGTGGGCACGTGTGACGTGTCCCACCATGATAGGCCTACGGCATATACAGCAAGCAGGAAGGTTCCCAACGCCACAGCACTCGACGTGATCAAGGCCGATGCTCGAAGTCTTTCCGCCGCTCGGGCGAGTTCCACGCGGAGATGGCAGCAGAAGACCGCCACGGCAACGAGGAGGATGCCGACTCTGATGGCTGCCTGGACGGGTGCAGATTCAAGATCGTTGGAAATGACCGCCGAACCAACACCCAGTCCCAGGTACATGAGCCCGACGCTCACCACTCGAGGCCACCACCGCTCGAGAATGCGGGCATTCATGGCTGTGACCAAATGCGCATCATCAGGGGCAGGGTGCCGTGAGGCGGCTGGTGGTGGCTATTTCGTGACATCCGTCGTCATGTCGTTCAAAGTGCTGCCCTCCGGGACATCCGTCTGACTCTCGAACTCGACGCGGTAACCGTCTGGATCGCTCAGCGACGTGACCCACATTCCGTTGCCGACGAAGGGGAGAGAGGGCGTCAGCCCGCGCGCAGCGAGCTCACGGTAGATCGAGAGAGCGTCGCTGCAGATGAACAGGATGGAGAGCCCGAGGCCCAATGGCCCATCGGGCGACCATCTCTTGCCGCCGTCCCTTCGAAAGTCCTGAAGCATCAGGGCCGTACCTCCGCGCACCAACCGGCACCAACGGATCGTGCCCTCGTCCACCCACTTGTCGGCCACCTCGAAACCTAGGCCGTCGACGTAGAACCGGAGCGACTCTTCCATGTTCGACACGGCGAAGAACGGGACAGCCTGTCGGAGGTTCGGTTCCGATGTCATGGTCGCATTCTCCTCGACTGCTGTTGTGTCGGCCTAACGCTTCGGTTCACCTGCAGCCGAAGGCAATAAAGCGCGCGCAGCGCGCATACGGTAGCTCGGCTGTCTGGTGCAACCGATTGTTATGCCGCCGATGCAGGCGCACGGCTGACGCGGCGGATCTGTCACTCGTGCCGAATGCCATATACACGAACATGGACGGCATCGTCGGGGTCCCGCCACGTCGCGAGCAACTCCTGAGTGCCAATCGCTACTGGTGTCACTCCGGGTGGGAGCGTGGCTTGCGTGCGCCACCGTCCGTCCCGGTCGAATACCGAGAACGCCGACGGCCGGCCTCGTTGCCCCGGTTCGCCGTATTCCTGAGCCCAGACCTCGCCAGTTGCCGTCACTACGACTGCGCTGTAAGGGGGTTTGTCTGCGGGCCGTGGGCCGGCGCTGAACACTGCCCTCGCCTCGGCCTTCCGATCCTCCATCCCGGGAGGGAACGATTCGAGCCACTCATCCACTTGTGCCCGGACGTCACCGTCGGTCACGGGCGATGGGCTCCACTGTCGCCGTATGGAGCGAAGGAGACGTCCGCCGGCGTCGTACCAGTCGAAGCTGAACCGCTCGTTCGTAGCGACCAGCACTTGCGCCCCGAACGTGCCCCAGAACGAATTGCGTGCGTAAACCACTCGTCGCATTGAGACGCCGCCCGCGTCGGTTTCAATGATTTGCTCAACCCATGGGACTCGACCGATCGAAGCCGAGAACGCACCGCTTGCGCTCCCGACTCGCAGCATCACCGAATCGCGCCGAAGGCCGTTCCCCGGCGCAGGCCTCGGATAGCTCCCGAGCAACAGTCGACCATCGGCGAGTACAGCCAGCGGGAATGACGGGCCTGCGGAATCGACACCGATCATGTTGGTGACTCGACCGAGCCGGCCGCTCGAGTCGAACACGGTCACGCGCCGCAAGGCGAGATCATACGCGAGGAGCGAATCGCCGAAGACCTGAAGCAGGTCGATTTGGCGAAACTCGCCGGGGCCTTGGCCGTTGCCTCCGGTTGATCGAATCCAGCCGCCGCTTTGGCTAAACCACAGAATCTCGCGGCGATCGGCAACGACGATCGGGCCACCCGAGAAGCGCGTCACCAGGATGTGAGCCGAGAAGCCAGCGCGGCCGTCC
>JALHOG010000177.1 GCA_022843125.1 Ilumatobacteraceae bacterium | reverse complement strand
GGTGGCGCGGCGCGGGCGGGCGTGATCGACGCGCCGCTGCTCGGCCAGGTGCCGCTCGAGCCGTCGGTGGCCGCGGGCAACGACGCCGGTGAGCCGGTCGCGCTGGCCGGGGTGGGTCGGGCTGCCGACGTGTTCCGTGAGATCGCCGGCCGGCTGGCGGCGGAGATCGCCCCGCCGATCCGTCCCGAGTCGGTCGACATGGCCGGGTGCTCGGCCCGGATGCTCGAAGCGGTCGCTGCCGCGCTCGGCCCGAAGCCCTGACGCGCCGACCTCGCCGGTGGGCGGGGTCAGCGGGCGAAGGTGAGGACGTACTCGGGGAGCGGCTGGTCGTCGAAGCCGTCGTCGCCCGGCAGCAGGATCCGGGAGATCCGCTCGTCCTGGTCGAACACCACGCGTGGCGTGATCCGCTCGGGGATGCCGATCGCCGCCGACGCCTCGATCGCGGCGGCGACGGTGTCGAACCCGGCCAGGAACCGCAGGCACGCGATGGTCGGGGGGAACAGCCCGATCTCGCCCCGCTCGCGCATCGCGAGCGCGTCGTCGGGGCGCACCCAGAGGCTCGCGATGGTCTCGAGATCGTCGTGCAGCGGCTCCTGCGACGGTGGGGCCTCGGCGACGAGGAAGCGGGTGTCGAAGCGGCGTCGCTCCCCCACCGGCGTCAGCCAGTGAGCCACGTAGTGCAACCGGTCGGTGAGGAGCAGCAGGTCCTCATCGACGCACACCTCGACGAGCGAGCGCTCACTGTCGTGCACGGCGTGGCGATGGGCCTCGAACCGGTCGGCCACATCGGGGTCGTCGAACCGCACGATGCCGCCATCGGCGTGGCGGGCCAACAGCACGCCGGCTTCCTCGAAACACTCCCGGATCGTCGCCACCAGCCACGCCAGCCCGCCGGAGTCGACGCCGAGCAACGCCGACGCAGATCGATCGTCGTGGCCGTCGCAGATCGGCTCGAAATCGGCGGCGTGATCGGCGTCGTCGACCCGGCCGCCGGGGAACACGAACTGCCCACGAGCGAAGGCTGCGTTGTGCGTCCGCTGGAGCATGAACACCTCCGGCCCTGACGCACCTGCCCGCAGCAGCATGACCGTCGCCGCCGGACGGATCGGCACGTCGAGCGCGAGTGGACGGTCCTCCGAGTCAGCCATGCGGGGGACCGTAGTGCCAGCACTGTCATGACCAAGGACCCGACACAGTCGGTCCGTGCGATGACTAGCGTGGCGGGCGTGGATCAACCCTGCTCGCCCGACGCCGTGCTCGACCACATCGGACCCGGGACCGAGCTGATCGTCCCTCTCGCCAACGGCGAACCCACCGCCGTGATGGACGCGATCGAGGCTCACGCCGACCAGTTGAGCGGCGTGAAGGTGCACCAGATGCACGCGATCCACGACCGGCCCTACCTCCGTGGCGACTTCGGCGACCGGATGCGGCACGTCTCGTACTTCCTCTCCCACATCACCCGGTCCTATTTCGCGACGGGCAAGGTCGATCTGGTGCCTGCCCACTTCTCCGAGGTGTTCGCGATGATGCGGGCACGCACGAACGATCCGCTCGTCGTGGCTGCTGCGTCGCCGCCCGATCGCCACGGCTACTTCTCGCTCGGTGTCTCGTCCGACTACACGTCGAGCTTCATCGGGCGCGGCCGGTTCTTCCTCGAGGTCACCGACGACATGCCGCGGACGTTCGGCCGCAATCAGATCCACACGAGCCAGGTGGTCGGTTGGTGTCGGAGCGATCGACCACTGGTCGACATACCGCCGCGCCAGCCCGACGAGCTCGATCGTGCGATCGCAGGTTTCGTCTCCGAGCGGATCCCGAACGGCGCCACCATCCAGACAGGCATCGGCGCGATCCCGAACGCGATCATGGCAGCGCTGATGAGCCACGAGAACCTGGGGATCCACACCGAGTTGCTCTCCGACGGCATCGTCGACCTCATCGAGGCCGGCGTGGTCAACGGCATCAAGAAGGATCTCAACCGGACGAAGACCGTCGGCACGTTCGCGCTCGGCACCCGGCGCCTGTACGACTTCCTCCACGAGAACACCGCGGTCGAGCTGTGGCCGGTGCGGTACGTCAACGACCCCCGCCAGATCAGCCGGGAGCGCGACTTCGTCTCGATCAACGCCACCCTGTCGGTCGACTTCCTCGGCCAGTGCGCATCGGAGACGATCAACGGCCAGTACTACTCGTCATCCGGCGGTCAGAACGACTTCGCTCGCGGCGCCGCCTACTCGCGTGGCGGGCAGGGCTTCATCGTGTTGCACTCCACCACCAGTTCGGGAGCGTCACGGATCGTCCCCCAGCTCGCGCCCGGTGACGCGGTGTCGACCCACAAGAACACCGTCGACCAGGTGGTCACCGAGTACGGCGTCGCCGAGCTCCGCGGCCGGAGCATTCGCGAACGCACCCAGAACCTGATCGCCGTCGCCCACCCCGCCCACCGCGACGAACTCACGGTCACCGCCCAGCGGATGCACTACATCTGACGCGCCTTCTCGACTTTGCGGCAGTCAATTCGATCGCTCTACCCCTTGACCTCAGGTGGTGGTCGCGACAGTTCCTGATTTTGGAGGTGTCGGATGGGACGTGGTCGCGAGAGGTTGCCTGTCGATCGGGATCGGGTGGGTTTGGCGGCA
>JALHOG010000176.1 GCA_022843125.1 Ilumatobacteraceae bacterium | reverse complement strand
CCGAGAAAGAGCCACCACGCCGTCAGAGCTTGATGACCGTCTACCGATATCGACAGCGGCCTGCCTGCTGAATATCGCCGGCTACGAGCGGGTCGTGAGAGTCGGACGACCGGCGCATATCATGCAAAGTGCCGTGGGTTCGAAGGCTCTCGGCGCGCGTTATCGAGCGTCGTTATGGGCGACCCTGATCGGCGGGTTGACCGCCCGAATGGGTCATACGCCCAACGTGTTCGGTGACTCAGCCCGTAGGCGGTCCGGCTGTTTGACCTGGTCCGCTGGTGCGGATGAGGCCGCGGGTGATGGCGGTGGAGGTTGCTGCGGCGCGGCTGTCGACGCCGAGTTTCACGTAGATGTGCGCGACGTGACTCTTGACGGTCGCTTCGCTGAGGTGGAGCTCGGTCGCGATGTCCCGGTTCGTGCGACCAGCTGCGACGTGGCCGAGGATCTCCAGCTCTCGGCTGGTCAGCGCCGGTTCGGGGCTCCGCACCCGCCGAGCCAACCGTCCTGCGACCGGTGCCGCGAGCACGGTCTCGCCGGCGGCGGCGCGGCGGATGGCGTCGAGCAGGGTCTCGGGAGGTGCGTCTTTGAGGAGGTAGCCGGTCGCGCCCGCTTCGATCGCGCGGAGGATGTCCTGGTCGGTGTCGTAAACCGTGAGCACCAGCACCCGAGGTGGATTCGCCAGGGCGACAAGCGCGGCGGTCGCACCGACGCCATCGACGCCGGCGCCCATCCGCAGGTCCATCAACACCACGTCGGGCCGGGTTCGCAGCGCCAGCTCGGCAATGCCGTCGCCGTTCGCCGCCTCGCCGACCACGGCGAATCCGACGGTGCCGGCGAGCATGGCTCGCAAGCCGGCGCGCACCACCGGATGGTCGTCGACCACGAGCACCCTGATGACCTCGAGGTCGCTGAGGTCGGAGACACTCACGGCGCCGTCTCCTGCACGGGAATTGTCGCCGCCACGGCCGTGCCGGCACCTGGCTCCGTTTCCACGGCGAGGGTGCCGCCGGCCTGTTCCGCCCTCACCCGCATGCTTCCAAGCCCGTGGCCGCGAGAACGGGCGGACACCGCCGCGGCGTCGAACCCGACCCCGTCGTCGACCACGTCGAGGGTCACGGAGTGCGGCAGGTAGGACAGCGTCACATCGATCCTCCCGGCATTCGCATGGCGGATGGCGTTGGCGAGCGCCTCCTGAGCTATACGGAGCAGCGCGGCGTCCCGGCTCGGTGACGTGGCCTCCGCGGCCGACGACCCATCGGCCAGAAAGGTGACCGTGGCCCTGGTGGTGGCCTCGTTGCGCCGGCAGAGATCCTCCAGCGCGGTGGCGAGGCTGGCGTCGTCGAGCGCGGGAGGGGCGAGGGCGTGCACGATCCGGCGGACCTCGGCGAGATCGTGGCGGCACTGGTCAACAGTAGTCCGAAGGTGGCTCCGCGCCGTCTCCGGCTCGGCGTCCAGCGCCCGTTCAGCCGCTTGGGTGAGCAGGAGCACGCTCGACAGTCCCTGCGCGATCGTGTCGTGCAGCTCGCCGGCCAACCGCTGCCGCTCCGCCAGCACCCCGGCGTGGCGCTGATGCTCGGCGAGGGCGTCCCGGGTGGCGGTGAGGTCGGCGATGACTCGTGCGTGGGCGGCCGTCTCCCGGCTCAGCGCCCGGTGGGTGGCCACGACGAGCGCGCTGAAGATCGCCGGGCCGGCCACCATGCTCGGGTCGAAACGGTGCGCAAGCCGCAGGAGCGCGATGACGCTCACGACGACTAGCGCGCCAGCGGCGAGCGAGGCGGCGCGCTCGGGCAGGATCCGCAGGCTGAGGAACAACAAGGGCAGCGCGCACCAGGCGAAGCTCGGCGCCACCGCCACCAGGGCGGACCAGGCCACCAGGCAGGCGAGCAGCCATGTGCGTGCGGGGCGAGCGGCGTGTCGGGCGCGCAAGAGCAGGAGATCCACTGCGACGAGCAGCGCCGCGAGTGCACCCACCAGCCACGCGCGGCGGTCGACGCCGTGGAAGGCGGCGTACCGGACCGCGGCCACGACCGCGAGCGCGGCCAAGCCTACGTGGGCGATCTGCTGCACGGTGTCGGCCGCGGTGCGCGCGCGGGCGCAGGTGTGGACGGTGTTCATCGTTGTCGCGCAACCTACACATCTCCCGGCCGGGCGCATCGGCCGAACGGATGACATCCGGCTCATCCCCTCGGTGGGACAGGGTTTGGTCTGCCACGCCGATGCTTCGTTCACGGATATGCCGTTCAATCGACCCATGATCAAACGTCTTGCTGCCCTCGCCGTGACCGCCGCGATCGCACTCCCCGCCGGCATCGCCCCTGCCGGTGCCAGCTCGCCCGACGACAACACCTACGACCTTCCCGCGGCCGGCGTCCTGCTCGAGGGCATCGGCTACGACGACGACGCCGACGTCATCTACGTGAGCGGCGTGAACGATGGCGGGCGGATCTACCGGGCCGAGGTCGGTTCGGGACGTCTCGCGATCTGGCAGCCGGGTAACACCGACGGCCGCACCACCGCCCGCGGGATCGACGTCGACGAGGACGGCAACGTCTTCGTCGCCGGCGACACCAGCGGCAAGGCGTTCATCTACGCCTCCTCGGGGGCGTTGCTCGCGGTCCTGTCGACCCCGGACGGCACGTTCCTCAACGACGTCTGGGTCGGCAAG
>JALHOG010000175.1 GCA_022843125.1 Ilumatobacteraceae bacterium | reverse complement strand
CGCGCAGGCTCAGGCCCGTCAGTTCGATGCCGAGCCCCTCGTCCCCGTACGCCCGCAACCGGACCCGCAGCCGCTCGAACGCCTCGGCCTGGAACTTGCCGCGCCGGCCGGTGAGCAGGTCGAGCAGCGACTCGTTGGACGCCGCCTCGCGCAGCGACGCCTCGAGGTTGGTGCGCAGGATCTCGTCGGGATCCTTCACGCCGAGCAAGTAGCGCCGCGGGCGATCGACGCGGAAGTTGAGCGTCGCCAGCATCTCGACCAGGTTTCCGTCGCCCGTCGGCATTTGCGCCTCGTCGGCGAGCTGCAGCACCCCGTCGGTTTCGTGTTGGCTCGTCCAAGTCGAGCCGGTCGCCGCGGACGGCTTGGCGTCCTTGCCGCGGAGCAGGCGGTAGCCGACTTCGACGGTGCGGATGGCGCCCGGCTTGACGCGGTCCACCGACTCGACGGGCCAGGGCATGCGCCAATGCAATCCCGGGCCAAGGTCGTCGTCGAGCGGCCGGCCAAATCGGCGCACGACGGCCACCTCGTCCGGACCGACCTGCGCGACGCCGCTGAATGCCCAGCCCACGCCGGCCAGCAGTGCGAGCGTGGCCGCGATGGGCTTCCAGCGATGCCCGATCTCGTGCAATACCTCGTCGAGATTGGTCAACTTGTCGAGGATGCCGTCGAGGGCGTCGAGCCGCAACCGGACGAACGACTTGGTTGCCCGCACCGAGGCGCGTTCGAACGCGAGCAGCCGCATCGAATTCAGGAGGACCAGCAGCGAGCCGAACTGGTGGTAGATCACGCCGGCGAGGGGCGCCCGCTCGTACCATTCGGGCGACTTGGCGAAGAGGGGCCATAGCCAGCCGGTGGTCGCGATGCCGACGAGATTGACGCCGAACGCGAAGACGAGGATGTTCTGGCGGATGATCTCGACGGTGCGTCGCGAGAGACGGACGAGGAGCGGGAGATGGCGGAGCGGCTCCCGCATCAGGACGATGTCGCCGGCCTCGGCGGCGATCTCGGCGCCGGCGCCGACGGCGAGTCCGACGACGGCCTTGGCGAGGGCGGGCGCGTCGTTGACGCCATCGCCGACGAAGGCGGATCGGGCGACGTGGTCGGCCTTCTGGTGCGGCAGCAGTTCGGCATGGACCTGCTCGATGCCGAGTTCGTCGGCGACGCGCCGCGCGACGGCGGCGCGATCGCCGGTGAGCATCGCGATGTCGCGCAGGCCAAGTTCGCGCAGCTCGTTGAGGACGCCGAAGGCCTCGGGCCGCACCCGGTCGCGGGCGCCGATGGCCCCGAGGATGCGCCATCCCCCCTCGGGCGAGGAACGGAGCGCGACCAGGAGCGGGGTTTGGCCCGCGTCGTCGAGTTTCGCGAGCAGCGCGTCGATCTCGCCGCCGATCGGCAGGCCGTGCTCGACGAGCAGGCGGCGGGTGCCGACGAGCAGTTCACGGCCGCGCGAGGTCGCGACGACGCCGGCCCCGGGCTGGGAAACAAACTCGTCGATCTCGTCGGGGAGCAACTCGCGCGAGCGTGCTTCCGTCAGGATCAGCCGTGCGAGCGGATGCTCGCTCCGCTGTTCCGCGGTCGCCGCGAGCCGGAGCAGTTCGGACTCGGCCAGCGCCGAATCGAGCGGCACGATGTCGCCGAGTTCGAGCTTGCCTTCGGTCAGCGTGCCGGTCTTGTCGAAGGCGATGGCGTGGATGCCGGCCAATCGTTCGAGCGCCGCGCCGCTCTTGAGCAGCACGCCGGTGCCAGCGAGTCGGCCGAGCGCCGCGATGACCGCGGCCGGGGTCGCGAGGATCAAGGCGCACGGGCAGGCGACCACCAGCACGGCGAGGGCGGGATAGACGGCGACGCGCGCCGCCGCGGCGAACCCGAGCCGCGACGCCTCCGGCTTCAACGGCCCCGCGTGCCAGACGACATTGGCGAGAAACGTCAGGGCCGCGAGGGCGAGAACGACGGGCAGGAACCACTTGGCCAGGCGGTCGGCTTGCCGTTCGATCGGGGACTTGTCCTTGAGCGCCTTCGCCGTCATGTCGATCACGCGGCCGGCGACGGTTTGCTCGCGGACGCGCTTTGCCTCGATCGTCAGCGCGCCGAACTGGTTCACGCTGCCGGCCAGCACGTCGTCGCCGGGACCGCGATCCTGCGGCAGGCTTTCCCCCGTGAGCGCGCTGGTGTCGAGCGACGAGCGCCCGTCGCGCACGACGCCGTCCACCGGCACCTTGGCGCCGGGCTTCACGACGACGAAGTCGCCGGGCTGGACGTCGGCGACCAGGACGCGCACTTCCTGCCCGTCGCGCAGCAGCCAGCAGCGCAGCGGGAACAGTTCGGCGAGCTTGCGGATGGCGCCTTGGGCACGCGAAAACGTGTAGGACTCCAGGCATTCGCCGATCAGGCCGATGAGGACGACCTCGGCGGCGACGAGCGATTCGCCGATGAAGATGGCGGCGACGCAGGCGATGGCGAGGGCGAGGTCGGCGCCGAGGCGTCCGTCGATCAGGGAGTCGAGCGAGCCGTACAGCACGCGGGCGCCGCCGAGGACGGCGGCGATCAGGGCGTAACGGACGCCGAAGATCTTGTTGGTGGCGGTCGGGACATCGACGCCGAGCCCGGCGAGCCAAGCGGCGAGTTCCGGCCACAGGTCGCGGAGCACGAGCGCGAGGAGGATGCCCGCGAGC
>JALHOG010000174.1:1396-2683 GCA_022843125.1 Ilumatobacteraceae bacterium | reverse complement strand
GGTCGTCGCCTTCCCGCACGAGACTGTCGCCATCTACAAGCTGGCGCAGGCCGGACGCATAGCCGAGGCGCTGGAAATCTACCGCTGGTTCCTGCCGCTGCTGCACATGGATATCGGGCCCAAATTCGTCCAGAACATCAAGCTAGTCGAGCACATTGTGCGCGGCACCTCGCCGGTGACGCGCGCGCCGCGTCTACCGCTGGTGGGAGCGGAGGAAGCGCATGTGCGTTCGGTTACCGAGGCCGGCCTTCGCACGCGGCCCGACCTTTCCAAGTACAAGATCTGACGACAGGGACGAACGACGTGGCCAAGCGCATCGTGCCGGACGAGAGCAGCGAACAGGCCGCGTCGGCGGCCATCGCCCGGGTTCGCGGCTCGGGTGCGCAGACGGTCTATGACAGCCTACGACAGTCGATCCTCGACATGACGCTGGCGCCGGGCAGTCCGCTCGACGAGATGAGTCTCTCTGAGCGCTTCGAGATGTCGCGCACACCGATCCGCGAGGCGCTGGTGCGGCTCTCGGCCGAGGGTCTGGTCACCACCCTGCCCAACCGCAACACCATCGTCTCGCCGATCGATTTCGTGAAGCTGCCGATCTATTTTGAGGCGTTAACGCTGATGTATCGCGTCACGGCGCGCGGTGCCGCCGTACACCGCCGCAAGAGCGACATGGCTGGCATTCGGGCGCTCCATTTCGCCTATGCCGATGCCGTGGCACAGCGCGATGCACTCGGCATGATTCAGACCAACCGCGACTTCCACGTCGCCATCGCCGAGGCCGGCGGCAACACCTACTACACGGCGCTGTTCACACGCCTGCTCGACGAGGGCCGGCGTATCCTTCGGCTCTACTACCAAAGCTTTGACGATATCCTGCCGCGCCAATATGTCGACGAACACGAGCAGATCCTGCTTGCCGTCGAAGCCGGCGATGCCGACAGCGCGGACGCGCTGAGCGCCGAGCACGCTCGCCAGATCGTCAGCCAGATCCAGAGCTATATTGCCCGGGATACGACGACCGCGATCAAGCTGGGCTGAAGCCCAAAAGTGGTGGCCCGCCCGGAGGCGGACCACCGGAAGGTCAGTAGTCGAACTGCTTGGCAAGCGTCAGCTTGAAGGTCCGGCCCTTGGAGCGGTCGTTGGAGAGACTCTCGCGGTAGTTGGCGTTGAACACATTGTCGATGCCGGCGAGGATCTCCGTCCCAGCGAGCGGGCCGGTGGTCGGGCGCCAGTTCGCGTAGAGGTCCACTGTCGCCCAGGCCTCGGCAGTGCCATCGGCGACCACCT
>JALHOG010000174.1:0-1386 GCA_022843125.1 Ilumatobacteraceae bacterium | reverse complement strand
CACCCACGGCAGCGGCGGTAATGCGGGTGCCGTATTCGACCTCGTGCTCAAGATCACGCGCGCCGATCGTCAGGACCAGCTTGTCCTGCGCGACCGTCGTCAGAGGTGCCCCGGTGAGCCCGTTCTCTCCGTTGGTCATCGAGTAAGCGACGCGGCCGTAGAGCGTGTCCGACTCGTACGAGCCTTCGAGCTCAAAGCCGAACAGGCGTGCCTTGCCGATGTTGACGTAGTTGGGGCCATTGGCCACCGTGCCGGTCGCGATCATGTCGGTGACGTCGTGGTAGAACACGGTTGCCTTGGCTGCGACCGAGTTGGTGAGGCCAGCCACGTCGTAGGCACTGGTGCCGACGCCCAACTCGAAGTTGTTCGACGACTCTGGCCTCAGGTTCAGGCTCAGGCCGCGCGCCGTGATGAACGGCGGCTCGGCGATACGGGTGCTGAACAGTTCATCGAGCGTCGGGAAGCGTTCGGTGTGCGCAATGGAGCCGAACACATTGATGCCGTCGCTGAGCTTGTAGAGCGCTGCGAGCTTGGGCGACAACGCGACGCCGCTGCGGCCAGTGGCGCCCGCAATGCCCGCCGCCGGGGTCATGTCGTGGTAGTCGAGGCGGATGCCCGGGGTCAACGTCACGCGGTCGTCCCAGGTGTACTCGTCCTGAGCGAAGAGACCGACCTTCTTCTCGTTGCCTTCCGGGTGTGACAGCAGCGCTGTCGCGCCGCTCGGCCGCCCCGCCTTGCGGTCCTGATTGCTGAGCTGAAGGCCGACAGTAAGGAAGTTCGTCCAGTCGTCGCCGCTCGCCTCGATGGTGTTGTCCGCCTTGAGCTGCCAGGTCGTGTAGGAATAGTCGGTGTCATTGAGGATGGCGGTATTGCCAGCGTTGTTGAGGGGCGGCTGCGCGGTGCCGCCGGTGTTGGTGTAACCAGACTGGCTGTTGGCCGTGTTCGAATAGGTCAACGCGACCTTCACATCGACCCAAGGATTGTCGCTGTCGGGGTTTTCGTAGGTTAGAACAAACGTATCGTCGATGACGTTGCGGTCCACGCTGCCAAAGGTCGCCTGCGTACTCGTCTGCGCATAGGGCATGTCGTTGCCCGAGCTGTTCCACCGCTGGTAGGACGCACGAACGACATGCTCATTGTCGTCGCCAAAGCGCGCGGTGCCCTTCACGATGCCGGAAAGCGTATTGTAGCGCGAGCCATCGAGGACCGTACCCGCTCCGAGTGTGAAGTCGTCGGCACGGCGGTAGTTGCCGGTCGCCAAAACCTCGAAGGTCTCGCTGATGCGGTGAGCAACGAGACCCGAAACAAGCACGCCATTGCCATTGCTCGAGTAGGTGGTCTTGACCCGCGCCGCGCCGGTGCTGTCGTCCTTGATGAAGTCCGATG
>JALHOG010000173.1:1386-2693 GCA_022843125.1 Ilumatobacteraceae bacterium | reverse complement strand
GTCGATGCCACCAGGTCAGGGACGGACCCAACCGAAACCTGCTGGAATCAGTGGCTCAAGATTGACACCGGAAATGCAGGGGCCTTCGATAGCGCTAAGAGGAAGAGCTTGATGTGTCATGAGTTCGGCCACACGCTTGGACTGCGCCACCGTGAAGGCAGCCCACTCGGGTGTATGACGAATGGATCCACGTGGCCGACGCTGCCGACTGATCACGACAAGATCCATCTCAATGACACCTACTGATCAGTGAGGAAAGGCCATGTCCGGCCCCTACTTCTAGTGAGGAACAATGAGGACACGAGCGTACATCCTGGCGGTGGCGAGCATGGTCGTTGCCGCGTCCTGCGGTGGGAGCGACGAGTCGGATAGTGCTCCGTCCGCACCTCAGGTTGAGGGCAGCTCGGCGTCAGAACCATCGGCGGATAGCACGGTGCAGACGGCGCCGAGCGCACCGCCGGCGGCGCCCTCACGATCCGACCGGGTGGAGTCGTCCTCGGACGCATCCGCTGCAGCGGTCGAGCCCTCCGAAGCGCTCGCGGTAGATCAGGATCTGTGGCAGGCCTACGGCCAAGCCTTGCAGAGCGGACGTGAGGTCGAATCGTTCGGATCGTTCGATGAACTCGTGCGTAGTGCTGATCAGGTAGCGGTAGGTCGAGTTGTGGACGTCACCGTCGGTCGGCTCGTCAAGCTCGCCGATGCCCCGTCGTCAGCGGTTCAGTTCGTGGTGTACTGGATCGAGCCAACCAGGGGCGGCAACGCGGTTTCGTTCGAACTTCCTATTGCGGTGTCGTCGCCCGCCCTCGAAGAGGCGGTTCAGAAGGCAATCCAGCCTCACGATGCCGATGCCGACGGGGTCCTAAGCGACGAGGAACTTGCTGCCTCCTACGACGCGGAGGCCGTCGCCGCGGCCTACGAGGCCCACTGGGACGAGGCTGTGAAGCTGTCGGTCGAGGATGCGAAGAACCGAGCCCCGGACGTTGAGACCGTCTTCCTATTGCGCGCTGTGCCTACGGAAGGCAAGTTCCGTCCGATCAATGGCGATTCCATCATCGTCAACGATGCCGGACAGGCCCGCGCGCCGTGGCGAGAGACTGGTGAAGAGTTGCCACCCGTCGCCGTCGAGCTGGCGTCAATGTCATTCGACGAGGTCGTTAAGGCCGTAACGATCAAGGGTCCTTAAGGCGGTGCGCCTGGGTGGCGTACGGCTGCGGCCAGTGTCCACGGCCGACTATGATCGCATTTACCGGTGGAGCACGGATCCCGCAAACGCGTGGCGTTGGCGATACCGTGGAGGTACCCCGTCG
>JALHOG010000173.1:0-1376 GCA_022843125.1 Ilumatobacteraceae bacterium | reverse complement strand
AATGCGACAGCTATGGGATGGTGTGATCGCTCAATTTTGCGTCACCCCGATGGATCGCGACCAGGCCGTCGGCCTGGTCGGCCTTTACAACGCGAACCATGTCAGCGGGTACTGCTACATGTATGCACTGTCCGCTCCCGAGCTAGCTGGAACCGGGGCAACGCTGCACGGCGTTGCGCAACTTCTCGACTATGCCTTTGAGACGTTTCGGTTGAGAAAGATCTACATGGAGACAACGGAGACGTCGCTGTCTAGCTACGCATCTGCCGTCCGAGTCGGACTGTTGACGGAGGAGGGTAGGCTCGCGAATCACGAATGGAATGGGCGTTCCTACGACGATATGGTCTTCTTGTCAATCTCCTGTGAAGCATGGGCCAAAATGCGGCAGCGGTTCTCACTGTCATGACGCTTGAGGAACTCATTGACCTGATCGAAGAGTCCGTTGAGCGAGCCATCGATGTCGACTTTCCGAATCGCTCGCTCGCGGAGATCGGCCTGGACTCGCTCGACCTCGTCGCCGTAGCGGTGTCACTCGACGCCGCGTTTGGACAAATCGAACTTCCCGCTACCGAAGGCATGATCGACCCAGCTTGGTCGCTTGCCGAGCTACATCACTTTGTGCAGGCCTTCCTCGACCGCCAGCAGGGTTCGGCGCCATAGTGGGGCCGGCTCGAGCAGGATGGGACCGACCCTGCTCCAAGCCGCCAGCCTATGAGTGGCGAGAGAGGACGGCGATCTTGTGATCGGCCGCGGCGAGCGTGATGTCGAGGCCGTCGATCTCGCCGGTCCACCCACGCTCGACGGCCTCAGCGCGACGCCTGGTGAGGCTCACGCGGATCTCCAGAAGTCGAGCTCCCTGGCGAGGGTCGACACGTAGGAGTGGGCATCGGATGCAGGCGTGTTCGTGGTGGCAGGCGGTGGCGTAGGCGCGGCCGCACGTGCCGAGTTCAACTTTGCGGCGTTCGAAGTGGTCGAGGAACTCGTCCCATTCGGTGTCGGTGACGTCGCGATACTCATCGCCGGGTCGTTGTTGGCGGCGGCGGGAGATGAAGGCCCGGTGGTGTTCGATGACGTCGTGGTCGTAGACGGCGATGTAGCCTTGGGTGGTGTTGAGGTTGGCGTGGCCGAGGATCTTGGCGGCGATGTGGGCGGGGAGCCCGGCGGATACTGCTTCGGTGGCGAAGATGCGTCGGAAGTCGTGCGGGGTGATGCGCGCCGGTGTGCCGTCGGTGTGCACGATGCTGCTGCCGGTCATGATCCGGTTGATCAGGGTCCCGGCCTGGGATGTGGTGATCATGGTGGTGACGAGTCCTTGTCGGCGTTGGAACAGGAACGGCAACGGTGGGCTGTGGACTCGTTCGGCGTGGTCGTAGCGG
>JALHOG010000172.1 GCA_022843125.1 Ilumatobacteraceae bacterium | reverse complement strand
CCACCAGCTGCGTAGCCAGGACATGACCCCGAGCCTACGGTTCGGGACGCCCGCCCAACATCGACGAACGTCGACGTTGCTTCTGACGAACGTCGACGTTGCTTCTGACGAACGTCGACGTTGCCTCTGACGAAAGGCGAGAAGTCAGCGCCGCCCGACCAAGAGCTACAAGGAGGTTCCCGTCGTCCGCGACGTCTGGAGTCAACGCAGCATCATGACCACCTTCACCCAGGAGCCGCGACGCATCCGAGTGCTACACGCCAAACTGGCGGTGTCGATCGACATGTCCGGACCGTGGAGTCGGGTGCTGGACGGTGACTGGGCCGGTCACGTAGCGCAGATCTCGTTCTCGATCGCCTTCTGGGTGGCGATCCCGCTCGCCGCCGGTGTCGTTCGGACGGTGCGTCGCGACGTCGGGTAGCCGTTCGGTCCAGCAAGAGGCGATCGTAGAGGCGCACCCGGAGAGGTGGTCAGCGCGACGTGTCGGGGATGAGGGTTTGCTCGTAGCCGGGGAGGTGGAGGTAGCCCTCCGGCTTCGCCTCGGCGGTCACCCCGTGGGCGGCCGCCGCGGTGACGATGGCAGGGGCGTCGAGCTTGCCGGCGGTGTGCAGTTGGCGCGCCAGGTCGACCAGGAACGCACGGTGGGTGACCAGCAGCTCGTGTGTCTCGGCGACCAGGCGGGCGATCATCTTCTCGATGTCGGGATCGGTGGCGTTGCGGTCCATCGAGTAGCCCATCTCCAGGGTGTAGGTCGCCTGGAACTCGGGGTCGAACCCGTAACGCCGCACGTAGTCGACGGCCAGCTCGGTGACGGTCACCCGGTCCTGGGCGCGCCCTGCGGTGGCCGCGCCGGCGCCGAAGACGATCTCCTCTGCGAGCCCGCCGGCGAGGAACACCTTGATCTTGGCGATCAGGTTGTCGCGGGTTTCGTGGATGGCGTGCGGGAAGGTGAACCCGCCTGCGTAGCTGCTGGCCACCTTGGCGGTGAGCTGCAACGGCGCCAGGCCGAAGAGCGCCGCGTAGGCGACTGCGTGACCGGCCTCGTGCACGCTGACGTTGGCCACGACATCGCCGAGGTTGCGGTTGCGGACCTTGTCGAGCCGGCCCACGTAGGGGATCTCGACGCGGTCCTTGGCGCCGAGCTTGCCGACCAACAGCTTGGCGTTCGCGTCATAGGTGAGATCGATCCGTTTGTGGCCCGCCATCAGCGCCTGGAAGATCAGCCGGGACAGGTTCGACTCGACGATGTCGATGACGCTGGACAGCACGGGTCGAACCCCGGAGACCGGAAACACGCCGTTGCGATAGACCAGGGCATTGATCGACGGATGGATCTTCACCGTGAGACCGAACGTCGCTTTCGCGGTGGCCGAGATGCGCGTCATCTCGCGAGCGATCAACTCCTCGAAGTCGGCTCGACGAAGCGAGGTGTAGATCAGATGGACGTTGCCGAAGCGCGCCACCTGTTCCGGTTTGAACCGGCGCCCGAGCGCCGTCTTTACCTCGACGACGGAGATCTTCTGGGTAAAGGCGTGAAAGATGTCGGCATCGACGTCTGCCTCGCCGGCCATGGTGGCCATCGTGAAGGCCTCGTCGAGGTTGCCGGAGATGAGGATGAGCGTTTTGGAGTGATCGACCGGCTCGTACATGCGCTTGGCCGCCTTCGCCAACGCGAGCCGGGCGATGACCGCTTGACGGGTCATCTCGCCGAGCTCGGCCGCCTCTTCCGGTAGGCGGAACACCTTCTTGAGCATGTTCCCCTCCCAGTAGCCGATCGGCTCGTCGAGGTCCACCTCTTCGCCACGGTCACGACGCCTCTTGGCGTCGACGATCCACTGGGTGTAGTTCTGGACGAGCGAGGTGACATCGTCGCGGGAGCGCTTGGCCAGGCGGCCGTCCGACAGCAGCTCCCAGAAGTCGGTGAACTTCGTGTTCTCCAGCGGTGTGCCAGTCGGATCGAGCGTGTTGAACCGTTGGATCTCGTCGAACAGGACGACCTTGGGTTCCTCGTCGTTGATGTAGTTGCTGTCGAGAACGCTGCCCACCGAGCTCAGATACGAGGTCGTGTCGCCATTGGACAGCTCGACCTCGCAGAAGCGGTCCTGGAAATCGAGCGCCTTGACCAGACGGCGGACCAGATCGGTCTTGCCCACCCCGGTCATGCCCCAAAGGTTGATGATGACCGGGCGGCTCAGCACCTCAGGCATCAGATACCAGATGCGCATGCTGTCGACCAGGTCGTCGACCACTCGGTCGATGCCGACAAAGAACCGCTTCAGCTCGACGCGCGCGCTGTCGAGCCGATCGTTGCGAGCCCTGATGAGCTCCTTGTCGATCTCAAGCGCCACGCCAGCTCCTCCGTCCGATGGCTAACTAGGCTACTTGTCGAAGAACGCGGGTGAGGGGCCGGTCCGGCGTCGTACTTCCCGTCGATCTCGCCGAGCGCGGCTAGCGAGACGAGACGAACCGCACGGCCATGCGGTTGTGGTGACCGACCATCGGCGTGAACGCGACGCGTCGGCATCGCGCGGTGAGCAGGCGCCGCGTTAATGTCGAGCCCATGGCTGAACGCTCTGCTGTGGTGCCCACGGGGTCTGAATACCAGTACGAGAAGTTGCACTTCGCGCCCGGCTTGCGGGTCGGCGACACCTTGCACATCTCGGGCGTCATCGGGGTGGGCGCCGACGGCACCTGCTCCGA
>JALHOG010000171.1:2250-2701 GCA_022843125.1 Ilumatobacteraceae bacterium | reverse complement strand
GATCGCGTCTGTCTTCAGTTCAGGCTGGTGTTCGTGAGGCTCGGTGGCGTGCGAGGGTGGAGCGGCCGACGCCGATGGCGGCAGCGGCGTCGGTGAGGGTGGCGCCGGCTTCGATGAGTCGGTCAGCACGGGCGAGTTTCTCGGCGTCGACGACGGGTGGGCGGCCGCCGGTGATTCCTCGGGCCCGGCGGGCGGCGAGTGCGCTGGAGGTGCGTTCGGCGATGAGGCTGCGTTCGAATTCGGCGACGGCGGCGAGCATGGAGCAGATCATCCGCCCCGCCGCCGTGGACGTGTCGATGCCTTGCTCGACCGCCACGAAGTTGATCCGCTCATCACACCAGGCGTTGAGCGTGGTGAGCAGCTCCACGGTGGAGCGGCCGAGTCGGTCGAGTTTGGTGACCACGACGGTGTCCCCGGCCCGGAGATGGGAACGCAGGGCGTCGAGCCCAGG
>JALHOG010000171.1:0-2240 GCA_022843125.1 Ilumatobacteraceae bacterium | reverse complement strand
CAGGCCGGCTGGCTTTCACCCCCGAGGTCACATCGACGAACACCCGGCCGACATCAGCCTTAGCCAGCACGTCGAGCTGCTGATCCAACGTCTGCCCCGCCGTCGACACCCGGGCGTACCCCACCCGAGCAGGAGACCCACCCAGATCCACGACCTCACCCTCGGGAGAGGTGCTGGTCTTGGGTGCGCTGCGCTTCCGTGCCACCCGCCAACCGTAGTCCCGAAACACGTCAGCTCACGTTTCAGGACCTCAACGTTTTCGGGACCGACTTCTGGGACTAGCTCACCTGGGCGAACGTCGTCGCCGGGTGGGGTGTCGGGAGGAGTCTCGTATTCGACCGATATTCGGACTGCGTCTGTGCCCGCTTTATGCTGCGGCTTCGGGTTGCTGAAAGGTCACCTCGTTGGCAGCCAGCAGCTGCCGGAGTCGTTCATGGATCGCCGTAGTGCAGCGCCCGATCAATGCGTCGGGAGTTGAGGGCGCCGACCGGGTCGGGCACCCCGTAACCATCCACCAACTCGTGACTCAAGCTGCGCGCACTGTTTCGGCATGGCCTCCCAGAGGCTCCGCGTCTTGCGGATCTTCCCCGACAACCCGACGGCTGTCGACCTCCTCGGCTTCCGTCCCGTCGCACGTGCAGTCGCAGAGGTCATCACGACCGCACGTGAGCCAACCACCGTCGGCCTTCACGGTCCATGGGGCAGCGGCAAGTCGTCGCTTTTGGCCATGATCCGTGACGAGATCTCCGCCTCGGACACCCACGTGGTCGAGATCAACCCGTGGGAGTTCGACGATCACGTCGACGTGAAGGGTGTCGTTATCGGTGCGGTACTTGGCAGCCTCTCCGAGCTCGCCGCCGAGGACCAGTCGATCAAGGACAAGATCACCGACCTGCTCAAGCGGATCAGCTGGGGGAGGGCGACTGCTGCGATCGCACGAGGTGCGCTCACCATGCAGTGGGATCCCGACAAGCTGATCGAAGCGTTCACCCCTGCGCCCGTCGAGGGCCACCCCGGCACGATGGCCGGCTTCCGCAAGGACTTTGCGGAGCTCGTTCAGCAGCTCGGCGTGGCTCGCGTCGTCGTGCTCGTCGACGACCTCGACCGCTGCCTTCCTTCTGCCGTCCTGGCGACACTTGAGTCGATCAAGCTGTTCCTGTCTGTCCCGAAGATGGCGTTCGTGCTGGCCGCGGACCAGGACATGGTCCGAGAAGCGATCGCCGCAGGGCTCGGCGAGCAGCACCGCAGCAGCGTCTTCGCCCGCGACTACCTGGACAAGATCGTGCAGGTCCCCGTAGCTCTGCCGTACGCGACTGCGGACGACGTCGAGGCCTACCTCGCGCTGCTCCTCGCCCAAGACGGCCAGCTCGACGACGAGCAGCTGCACGAGCTGGTCGAATACGCGTCCACCCGCAGGCAGCAGGGGGCCGCCCCCTACCTCGGTGGCGGCCCGCCGGTCTTCCTCGAGCAAGCCCACCTCCTGCTCGCCGCACGATGCGTTGCGGGACTCGGCGGCAGCGATGACGTGGCGAACCCCCGCCGCGTCAAGCGCTTCATGAACGCCTACGCGGTTCGCCGCCATGCAGTAGCGGAATCCGAGATTTCGCTCAGACCGGAGATCCTCTTCAAGCTCTTCGTGCTCGAACATCGCTTCCTCGACCTCTTCCGCCAGATCGCCTCAGCGCCACCGGTGAAGCGAGTCGAGCTCATCAAGACCCTCGAGGACTGGGCGACGGGTGACGCACATGCGGCTCCTCCCGAGGGCGTACACGCGGATGCGCGGCTCCTTCTGAGCAGCGACCCGCTGCTCGCCGAGGAAGACGTCGATGCCTACTTGGCCCTCGCTCGCCGCCTGTCGAACACGCGGGTATCCGTCACCGCGAGCCCCGAGGTAGAAGCCGCCGTCCGCGACCTGCTCAGCGATCGCCAGGGCGCGCTTGAGCGCGGCCTGCAGCGCGTTGCGGAGCTGGACACGCAGCAGCAGGAACAGACGCTCGACGAGGTGCTGAGCGCAGCTCGCACCGGCGCCGAACCGGCCCGAGCGCTCACTGCAGCGATCGCGCTGACAGAACCCCTGGCGCATCTGGTCGACCAGCTGATCCCGGCCATCGGCGGCAGACGAGCTGAGCTCGACGCCGGTCATGCGCTTCGAATCGCGGGGATCGAGGCGCTCCGGCCCCTCGCCGACGAGCTGGAAGGCGACCTCACCCTCGATGAGACGGTCCGCAACACCCTCCGCG
>JALHOG010000170.1 GCA_022843125.1 Ilumatobacteraceae bacterium | reverse complement strand
GTCAGGTCGTGTACGCCGACCAGGTCGGCTACCGCGACAAGGAGGCGGGGCTGCCGATGACCGCCGACACCATCTTTCGCCTGTACTCGATGACCAAACCGGTGGTGTCGACGGCGCTGATGATGCTGCACGAGGAGAGCCGCTTCCAGCTCGAGCACCCGGTGGCCCAGTACCTGCCGGCGTTCGGGGCGACCAAGGTGCTGGCGGCCGACGGCTCGCTGGTGAAACCGGCGCGCCCCATGCAGATCGGCGACGTGTTGATGCACACCAGCGGCCTCACCTACGACTTCATGGCCGACAACCCCGTCGCCCAGCAGTACCGCGACGCCAAGCTCATGCACGACGCCACCCGTTCCCTCGAGTCGGTCATCGACGAGCTGGCGACCATCCCCCTCGCCTTCCAACCGGGCGAACGCTGGCACTACAGCGTCGGCATCGACGTCGCCGCCCGCCTGGTCGAGGTCATCTCCGGTCAGCCGTTGGGCGAGTTCCTGCGTACCAGGCTTTTCGAACCGCTCGGTATGGTCGACACCGGCTTCGGTGTACCGGACGCCCAGCTCGGCCGCCTGTCCGCCATGTACGGGCTGCCCGACCTCTTCGGCGAGAACTACTCGGGCACCCAACTGGTCGAGGCGGCGCTGGCCGGCTTCAACGAGCGGATCGACGTGGCCGCCACCTACCCGACCAACACGCCCGACGTGTTCGTGCGCGGTGGCATCGGGCTGTTCTCGACCGCGAGCGATTTCATGAAGTTCGCCCAGATGTTGGCCAACAACGGCGCGGTGGGCGGCGAGCGCCTGCTGAGCCGCAAGACGCTCGAGCTGATGCACACCAACCACCTCCCGGCGAAGCTGCTGCCGATGGAGGTGCTGGGTCGGGCCACGCCCGGGTTGGGGTTCGGCCTCGGCTCGCGGGTGATGATCGATGTGGCCCAGGCGGGCGGCACCGGTTCGGTCGGCGAGTACGGCTGGGCCGGCGCGGCCAAGACCTACTACTGGGTCGATCCGGCCGAGGATCTGGTGGGCCTGTTCATGGCCCAGTACATGACCGGCGTGCTGCTGCCCGACCGCGACTTCCGCTCACTGACCTACCAGGCGATCGACGACTGAGCCTGCGGCGGGCACGTAGCGCAGGGCCACCGCGCCGGAGCTGAACTCCCGCCGGCCCACCAGCGTCAGCTCGATGCGCTGGCCCAGGCCGGCCAGCAGCGTCGGCCCGTGGCCGGCGAGCACGGGGTGGACGAGGAACTCGTACTCGTCGATGAGGCCCAGATCGGCCAGCGCCAGCGGGAGGGTCACGCCGCTCACGAACAGGCCGTCACCGGGCTCGGCCTTGAGCCGTCTCACGGCCTCGCCCAGGTCGCCCTGCACCAGCTCTGCGTTCCAGTCGACGTGGCCGAGGGTGCTCGACACCACGTACTTCTTGGTGGCGTCGATGGTGCGGGCGAAGGGCACCATCCAGTCGGCCATCCACTCGGGCCAGGTGCCCTCGGGCGAGGGCCGCCACGCCTCCTCCATCATCTGGTACACGACACGGCCGAACAGCACGGCGTCGGCCCGGGCCAGCTCGCCGGCCCAGTAGCGGTGCATCTCCTCGTCAGGGATCCCGGCCTCGTGGTCGCAGCAGCCGTCGAGGGTGACGTTGATCGAGTAACGCAGCGGTCGCATCGGTTCCATCATGGTTCGTCCTCTGCCGCGCTCGCCCACCGCCGCACGCCGGCACCGTGGCTGTCGTTGCTTTGTCTTACATTTCGTCTTATGCTCGCCGGTTGTGGCTGTCGTCAACTTCCGTACCGATGCGCGTTCCGAAGCGGCGCTCGCCGAATTGATGTCGGATGGGTCCTCGGCTTCGGAAGCAATCCGCCAGGCGCTCGTAGACGCGGTTCGCCTCCGCAGACGAGAGCGGATGCGTGCCGAGTCGGAGGAGCTGATGGACGATCCAGCGGACCGTGAGGAAAGCAGGCGAGTTCTGGCCGCGATGGACGAACTTCGTGCGTGGTGACATCCACCGACTCCGAGCGCCGCGATCGACAAGCGGTCGTGAACAGGAAGGAGCTCGGTTCTGCGTGATCGTCCAGTCTGACGACCTGCTGCTGTCCACCCTGCTGGTCGCGCCTACCTCCCGCTCCGCTGCTCCTCGATCGTTCCGTCCGACGATCCTCGTCGAGGACGTCGAGACGCAGGTCCTCGTCGAACAAACATCCGCCGTCGCACGCGAACGGCTCGGCGATCTGGTCGGACGGGTGAGCCACGACGAGCTGCGCCAGATCGACGACGCCCTTCGGCTCGCGCTCGAACTCGACTGAGCATGCGCTGAACGGGACCTGGCGGCGGACCGAGGGGGATTCCGATTCTTGCCTCTACGACCTCGCAAATGCCCTGCTCGCAGGGTTGTCCCTCGAGAGCGCGGGAGTAGCCCCCGGGGCAACGAACGGCGTCAGCGCATGGCCGGGTGGGGGCGGTATGGCCCCGTGGCGCCCCGCCCGGTGCGCGATATCATGATCGGTGTGACTGATATCCTCATCCGGGACGTGCCCGACGACGTCGTCGCTGCGCTCGACGCGAACGCACAGCGCGCCGGGTTGACGCGGGCTGAGTACCTCCGGCGAGTGCTTGCCGACCAGCAAGGCCCACCGGTCACACGCGCCCAACTCGATCGTTTCGCCGAGCGCACCGCCGATCTGAGCGATCCCGAGGTCATGGCCGCCGCGTGGCGGTGACCAACTGGCTGATCGACAAGTCGGCGCTGACCCGTCTTGGGGCGGCGAA
>JALHOG010000169.1 GCA_022843125.1 Ilumatobacteraceae bacterium | reverse complement strand
CGGACGAGCTGGGCTGGGTCCCGACGGGCGCGATCACCGCCCCCCTCGAGCCCGGCTGGGGCTCGCACCGGCCGTTTGCCGCCGCCGGCTCGGCCGCGTCGAACGTCGACCCGGTCGCCCCCTGCGTCGACGAGGTGGGCCCACCCGCGCTGGCCCAGCTCGACGCCGAGGCGCGCGCGGTGATGAACGCCGATGCCTCGGTCGAGGCCGACTACATCGCCTATTACTGGTCCGATGCGCCCGCCCGCACCTCGACGCCGGCCGGCCATTGGTTCGAGCTGACGGCCCAGCTCGCCGACGAGCAAGGGCTCGATCCAGGCCCTGGCGCCCGCCTCCTGGCCGAGGTCGCCATGGCGAGCAGCGACGCCTTCATCGTTGCGTGGCGACTCAAGTACGAACACAACCTGCTCCGCCCCGTCACGTACATCCGTCGCCACCTCGACCCGGCGTGGAGGCCCAAGCTCATCACGCCCGCCTTCCCGGAGTACGTCTCCGGCCACGCTGCCGTCTCGGCGGCGGCCGCGGCCGTGCTGGAGGCGCGGTTCGGACCCGCCTTCGCCTTCATCGATCGCAGTCGCGATGGACAGACCGTCTACGACTCCGGCGAGGACCCGCACCTCCTGCACGCGGTCGCGTACCCGTCGCTCGCCGCCGCCGCCGACGAGGCCGCTCGCTCACGCCTGCTGGGCGGCATTCACTTCCCGATGGGCAACGAGCGCGGCCTGGTAGCGGGCCGCTGCGCCGCCCGCGCGCTGCTGGCCGCCGCCCCGCGGTGACGCTGTCACTCACGACGCGAGCACGCAGCGCCGGGGTGCACGCGAGGACGCTGTGTCCAGTGCGAACACAGCCGGCTGCCTGACGAAATCGCACTTCACCCCTGCGGGGTGAAGTCGACAGCAAAGTTGTGCCAAGTGGCGGATCGTCGACTTGTCGAGACGTGTTCTGCGAGACAATTCGCCGATCTGCACCAACCCCCATTATCACCCCAACGCCGATGTGGCGTGCCAGATTGCCTCATGCGAAATTCTTCTCGGATGCGACTAGGAAGTGAGGAACAGTGAATAAGGCGCAGACCATTTACTTTGTTTTGATTTTGGCATTCACGTCGGCAACCTCGATGGCTTCGCCAAAATCACAAAGAAGACGGGTGAGCATCTACAAGTATGGTGCTCGATCGGCGGTAGAAATCAACCGAGCGATACTTCCACTGTGTGACAGGTGGGCCGACTATCCAGTCCAAAAGCACAAAACAGTGACAATTGCATTCGACCAAGATTCAGTTATCGTAGATGGAGTTACTTGGCCGATCAGCAGTCGCAGCAGGGCGGCCATCGTTGCGAAAACTAAAGGATCAACGGCCACCAGGAGAATAAAAATTCACCTTAACAGTACGCGACACATGGAGATTCTAACCGAGATCCATGACGAAAAAGGCATCACGTGCGCCGTGAATCAGTGGTTTGTACACAAATGAATGACACCTTCTTTGTGCGTTGATAGCGTGACCGAGGTGTCCAGGCCGTGTTAGCCGTGTGAGGTGTTCCAGCACTTCGAGATCGAGCAGCCGTAACGGGTCGATAAGGGCGAGGTCGACGACACATCGAAGGGCGCCACGACGTTCACGGCGGCACATCGGCACGGCCGAGGACGTCGCCCTCAACCTGGTCAGTACACGTCGCCGGACTTGACCCGGGCGATCATGCGGCCGATGGCGGCGCGCCCTGCGTCGTCGAGATCGACGATGCGGACGCCGAAGCCGGTGGGGAACGTGTCGGCCTCGGTGCTGCCCGGTTCGACGACGCGGACGACCACGACCTTGCAGTCGACGTGCTGGTCGTAGTCGTAGAGCTCGAGCCCGAGGGTGGAGCCGACCTTGATCGGGTAGCTGCGGGCCACCTTCGTGTAGAGGAAGAGGCCGTGCTCGGAGAGATCGCGGGTCCGGAAGACGAGCTCCTGGCCGTCGGCCGAGACCTTCACGAACGCGTCGACGCGGACGCGCTCGGCACTGCGCTCTGCAGCGCGCTCCCCGGACTCGGTCATGGCTCACGTTCCAACATTGCGGGGCGGCCGGCAAGGTGCAGCGCGAGGATCACCGTGGTAACTTCCGCGGTTACTAGGCCGCCTAGCCATGGACGTACGCTGCGAAAAGTGTGGGACCGAGTACGAGCTGGATGAAGCTCGGCTGAAGCCCGGTGGGGTCACGGTCAAGTGCACCAACTGCGGGCACATGTTCAAGATCCGCAAGCGGACGATGACCAGCACCGGCGTGCCGGTCGCCTCGACGCCGACCGTGTCGAAGCCCAGCCCGCAGCCGGCGGCCTCGGCGCCCGTGCGCCAGGATTCGCTGCTCCACGACGACCCGACGAAGGTCGGGAGCGATGCGTCGCCTGCCGCCGAGCGGCAGTGGCTGATCCGCCTCCAGAACGGCGAGCAGAAGAGCTGCCGCGAGCTCGCGACGCTCCAGCAGTGGATCGTCGCCGGCGTGGTCACGCGCGAGTCGCTGATCTCGCGGTCGGGCAAGACGTGGAAGCGCCTCGGCGATGTGGCCGAGCTGGCGCAGTACTTCGACATCGGCGACGAAGCGCGCACGACGCGTGACGTCCGGCCCACGGGCAAGCCGCCGCTCAAGGACCCGGCCGGCGCCGGAACCCTCCTCGGCATCGGTGCCGCCCACGCACCGAGCTCGCCATCGCAAGACGACGACATCGAGGCGCGCACCACCGGGACGTTCTCGGTGCCGGCCGCGCCTGCGCCCGCGCCCCCCGCGCC
>JALHOG010000168.1 GCA_022843125.1 Ilumatobacteraceae bacterium | reverse complement strand
CCGCCAGCGAGTCTGACCGCCGCCGCCACCACGTGCGCCGGTTCCGCGCTGGAAGCCCAGACCCCTCGAGCTGCGCAAGAACGGCTTGCGCCGCCTCTCGGCGGTCGGCCGCAACGATCGCAGCATCGAGCAAGCGGGCGACCTCGGCCGGGTCGGCCAAGCGCGCCCCGATGATGGCAGCGACGAAGTCGCGATCCTTCTGCCTGCCGGCGAGGAGCTTCGCCACGCAGAGGTCGTGCACGTCCAGACACCAGCCCGTGGTGCCCGTCGAACGATCCACCAGCGGCACGAGACGCTCATCCCACCCGGGTGCCAGCATGGCGGTCGACAGCCCGACGCCCTGGGCGTAGATGCCGTAGGTCTCGTGAAACATCGACGCCTCGCCGATCGCACCGTCGATGAGATCGGCCCGCCGACCGTCGACATCGCCGAGTGGCACGATGTCGGCCTCGACCGAGGACGTCGCTTCACCGGGGAGCACCGCCTCGTCGTAGGAGCCCAGGATCGCCTGGCTTCCAACCACCACGACGTCGTCGGACTGGACGATGGCGCCGGCAGCGCGGATCAGGTGCTCCAGTTGGTCACGACGCACGTTGTTCCCCTCGCAGCGCCGCCATGCGCTCGGTCGAACTCAACACACCGGCGAAGGGTGTGCTCTGCCGCAGATCGCACGCCCGCTCCGAGCGCGACAACAACACGTCGACCAGCTCGACCAACGAACCGGCCAACAACCGCTCCCACTCGTCGAGCCACCGCGTAGCATGCCGCGCGGTATCCGCGGCGCGCATCGTCGCCAGGTTCGCCTTCGCCTTGGTCACCACCGCCTCCGGGTCGGCCACCAGTCGTTCGGCGATGGCCCGATGCAATCGCAGGCTCTTCTCCTCCGCCGCCGTGAGCGACGGCACCTCGACCGCCCGACACTGCACGCCCGCCGCAGCCAGCAACCGGAAGTACAACTCCACCGACGGCACCACCGACCCCGACTCGTACGCCGACAACCGGGTCCGCGACGTACCCACCCGCCCGGCCAACTCCGCCTGCGTCAACCCCGCGGCACGCCGAGCACCCCGCAACACCACCTGCCAATCCACCGGGCCAGCGTATCCGATCCGATACATGCGCGGCGGACCTGAAAGAAGCGACTCGACTTCCCCGGCCGAACACGAGCCATACCGCACTGCAGTCAGCCCAAGGGACCTCCTGCCCAACCGACCGGCCGCAGGCACGCTCCCCCACACGCTCGCTGAGCCCATCGCCAACGGATACGAGCGGTGGACGGTCACCGGCGACAGCAGCGTGTTCGCTGTTCTCACCCGACTTCGTCGACCATGTCAGCGGACGCCTCGACGAGGTTCGAACCGACCGGCCAGCCATGCGCGAGCCAGTCGGCGGTCTCGATCACGCGAGGGAAACGTGGACGGTGGTGTCATCGGAACGAGCGCGTGAACATCCCTCCCTGAGGGGAGCGCAACAGCGGGCTGCGGTTCCCGTTCCCGCTCGTCGCCACGACCGTCGTCGTGCCATCCCAAGGCCTGACACCGAGGTGGGACTATCGTTACGCACCGGCCAGCTCGGGCCAATGGCGGGCTGGCGGGCTGACGGGCAGCCGGCCGGAGGCGTCAGGCGAAGCGCTCGCGGTCGGCACCGGCGAACGTGCGCACCGTTGCGTCGGCCTGTGCGGCATGGCGGAGCGCTTCGAGCACCTTCGAGAGGTCTGACGCGGGGAGGGCGCAGGTGAGTAGTTCATCTGCCATGCCGGTTCGCTCCCGGCTGAGCGCGCATCCCACGCTCAGCGCAGCCTGACCCGCTTTGGCCTTGGCGATGATCTGGCACTGTGGTTTCCGGCTCAACGTAAGTTGCGGGATGGCATCCATCAGTTCCATCATCTGCCGCGCGTTCAGGCGGAGGACGACTACGTCTGGATCTCCTTGGGCCTCTCGGAGCGGCTGGTAGGTGATCGCCGCTGAGGGCTCGCTGATCGTCACGACCTGTTCGACCTCGTTGGAGGTGATCCATCCCGATTCGAAGAGGACTCCGACGTCGGCGGCGCCCGCGATGTCTTCGAGGCCGGCGAAGCCGTGCACCCATCGTCCGACCGAGCAGTTGCCGTGGTCGGCGGCGACCGTGGAGAACCCGCCCCGGTCGGCCTCGGACCAGAACACGCAGCTTGCCGGCACGCGGCCTGTTCGACCGTCCTGTGTCGGTTCGCTCATCGGTGCGTCGAAGGCGGGCAGAGACGAACTGTCGGCGAAGGTGATCGCGATCGGAGGGTCCTGGAGGTGGAGAAGTTCGACCAGCGTGTTCGATGCGGTTTCCCACCGGTTCATGGCGTTCTCCCGAGGGCGAGCGTGTCCGTGCTGATGGGCCTCATCATGGCACGCGTCTCGTGAGCATCTCTCAGGTCCTGCGAGTTGTTGCTGATTGTCAGGGCGTGCAGGTCAGCCCGCTTGGCGCACGGTGATGGGTGCCGGGTCGACCGTGGTCTCGATACGCAACGTGCCCTCTGCGGTTTCCGAGATCACCGTGTCGTGGCCGCCGGATGCTCCCCATCCGGACACCGGGGTCAGCCCGACCACCTCGAACGTGGTGCGGGTCCCGAGGTCCGTGGGTGTCGCCGCCGACAACTGGAGATGCAGGGCCCCGTCGTCCCAGCGGGCTTCGGTGAGGCCGACCTTCGGGAAGTCGACGCCTCGGACGAGTGGGGTGTCGGCCAGTCGTTGCTGTCCAAACCGGTACCAGGCACCTTCCGATGCCGCCTCCGCGGCCAACGTGG
>JALHOG010000167.1 GCA_022843125.1 Ilumatobacteraceae bacterium | reverse complement strand
CGGGGTGGAGCGCCATGCGGGTGCTCGAACTTCAGGGTGGAGAAGTCGAGTACTCCTACGTAGTGCCCACTCTACGAAAACTTCTCGCCTCCGCCATGGGGAGGACTACCCATCTGAGCCCTGAGGTTCCCCCAGTTCGGGGGCGCAGGCCTAGCTGTAGTGCCCAGGCAGGTTGTTTAATCTGCTGATGGGTGGAACCTTGCCGATGGCCGTGTGGAGCCGGTGGTGATTGTAGTGATGCAACCACGCAGGCAAGGCGGCTCGACGAGCTGACTCGGAGTTGTAGTGCTTCGTGAACGCCCATCCGTCGGCCATCGTGCGGTGGAATCGTTCGATCTTGCCGTTGGTCTGCGGCCGGTAGGGGCGGGTCCGCTTCGGTGTGATGCCTAGTTCACGGCAGGCGTCTCTCCAGGCGTGGGATCGGTAGGCGGAGCCGTTGTCAGAGAGCACGCGTTCAACAGTGACGCCGCGATCGGCGAACCAGGACGTTGCTCGCTTGAGCACCCCGACCGCGGTGGCAGCGGTCTCGTCGTCGTGGATCTCGGCGTAGGCCACGCGAGAGTGGTCATCGATGACGGTGTGAACAAACGCGTGCCGCATCAGCACGCCGCGATGCTTGCTGCGGGTCTTGCCGGGGGTGACTCGACGGTTGGCCCCGCCTTGTTCTCGTCCCACGAACCGCCAACCTCCGCCGTTGGGAATGTTGCCCAGCTTCTTGACGTCGACGTGGATCATCGCTCCCGGCTTCTCGTGCTCGTAGCGACGAGCAGGTTCCCCGGTCTTCACGTCGACGTGGGAGAGCCGGTTCAGTTTGCAACGCACCAGCACGGCGTGCACGGTCGAGGCTGGCAGGCCCAGCCGGCCGGCGATCTGAACGGGCCCGAGGCGTTTCTTGATCCGCACGTGCACGATCTTCTTCACCACCGATTGCGGGGTGCGGTTGGGATGTGTGTGGGGTCGGCTAGAGCGATCGGCCATGCCCTCAGCGCCGAGCTCGAGATACCGTCTGGCCCACTTCGCCGCAGTCGGGTAGGACACGTGGAAGTAGTCAGCCGCGGCCGAGATCGACCAGCCATCATCAACGACCTGCCGGGCCAAGCGCAGTCGTTGGCGCGGCGTCAGAGCGGCATTACCGTGGGACACGAGAACCTCCTTGGTTCAGAGCGGAAGCACTAAGCAGCTCCACTCTGCCTCGGAGGTTCTCGCCGTGTCAGGACGTCCAGATCAAACAACGTCCCTGGGCACTACAACTAGCCCCGCGCGACCCCCCTCGACGCTGTGACCGCGTTCGTGGGCGATGACGCCGAACGTTCAGGCTCATCGCCCACGAACGGCGTCTGCGCGACCGAGGTCAGGCGGCGCCGTCGAACATGCTCGTGACCGACCCGTCGTCGAACACCTCGTGGATCGCCCGCGCGATGAGCGGGGCAATCGGCAGCACCGTGAGGCGGTCCCAGCGCTTCTCGTCGGGGATCGGCAGGGTGTCGGTGACGACGACGCGGTCGACCGACTCGTGCTGGAGGATCTCGAAGGCCGGGTCGCTGAACACCGCGTGCGTCGCGGCGACGACGACGCCCGTAGCGCCCGCCTTCTTGAGCGCCTCGGCGGCCTTCACGATCGTGCGGCCCGTGTCGATCATGTCGTCGACGAGCAGGCACACGCGTCCCTCGACCTCGCCGACGATCTCGTGCACCGAGACCTGGTTGGGCACGAGCGGGTCGCGGCGCTTGTGGATGATCGCGAGCGGCGCGCCGAGCTTGTCGCTCCAGATGTCGGCGACGCGCACGCGGCCCATGTCGGGCGAGACGACCGTGAGGGTCGCGGGGTCGAGCTGCGAGCGGAAGTGCTCGAGCAGCACGGGCATCGCGAACAGGTGGTCGACGGGCCCGTCGAAGAAGCCCTGGATCTGCGCGGCGTGCAGGTCGACGCTCATGATGCGGTCGGCGCCCGCGGCCTTGAACAGGTCGGCGACGAGCCGGGCCGAGATCGGCTCGCGGCCACGGCCCTTCTTGTCCTGCCGGGCGTAGGGGTAGAACGGCGCGACGACCGTGATGCGCTTGGCCGAGGCGCGCTTGAGGGCATCGACCATGATGAGCTGCTCCATGAGCCACTCGTTGATGGGCGCCGCGTGCGACTGGATCACGAAGGCGTCGCAGCCGCGCACGCTCTCGTCGTAGCGGGCGTAGATCTCGCCATTGGCGAAGGTGCGGGCGTCGGTGTGCACGACGTCGGTCTGCAGGTACTCGGCGACGTCGTGCGCGAGAGCGGGGTGCGCCCGACCCGACACGATGACGAGGCGCTTCTGGCCGGTGATCTTGATGCTGGCCACGGGTTCCCGCCTTCTGCCGCCGAGGCGACGATCGTGTGCTGGTCGCTTACTGCGGGCCGGCAGCGGCGCCGTCGGCGCCGCCATCCGTCTCGTTCTCGGGGGTGGATGCGGCCGCTGCCGCCTCGGCCGACGCTGTTCCCGGGCGGTGGGCGGCCACCCAGCGCTCGACGTTGCGCTGAGGTGCCACGTTCACTGCCAGGGCCCCGGCCGGCACGTCCTTCCGGACGACCGTTCCCGCTCCCGTGTACGCTCCGTCGCCAATCCTAACGGGGGCGACGAAGACGTTGTGCGAGCCTGTTCGCGCGTGCGAACCCACCTCGGTGCGGTGCTTGTTCACGCCGTCGTAGTTGGCCGTGATCGTGCCCGCGCCGATGTTGGTGCCCTCGCCCACGACCGTGTCGCCGATGTACGAGAGGTGCGGCACCTTCGCGCCGGCGCCGAGGGTCGTGTTCTTCGTCTCGACGAAGGTGCCGACCTTGCCCTTCTCGCCGATCACCGTGCCGGGGCGCAGGTAGGCAAACGGGCCGACGGATGCGCCCGCGCC
>JALHOG010000166.1 GCA_022843125.1 Ilumatobacteraceae bacterium | reverse complement strand
CAGTGCTCTAGGCCAGCCTCGGGCTGAGCGTGATGCTCTGAGCGCGGCTGCGTACGGTCCGGCGTCAGCGGGGCTCGAGGGCTCCCAGTGTTGGCGTGGTCGGGCGGGGTCGGCCGAGCAGGTCGTGGTCGAGGTCGGTGCGGGCGGCCACTCCCACGCCGGCGCCGGTCGAGGCGGGGATGCCCAGCGCGGTGGCCTGGCGAACGAAGGCCTCGCAGATCGTCGTCGATCCGTCGGCGAAGACCTTGGCGACTGGGTCCCACGTCGGCAGGGGCGCACCGACGGCGGACAGCGCGGGATCGCCGATCACCGCGGTCGCGTCGCTGGCGAGCGCGAGCCCCGCGGCCGGGTCATCGGGGATGGGCTGGCCGCCGTTCCAGTACCCGTTGCCAGCGAGGGTGATGTTGGTGGCTCCGGCGCTGGGTCCGGGGCCGCCGAAGATCGGCGGCATCATGGCCGTCGGATCGCTCCACACGTTGTTACGGAGGGCGAGGTCGGCGATCGGGCCGGTGTTCGTCGATAGCCAGGCCGCACCGTAGGTCGCGTCCACGTGGCCGACGACGGTGTTGTGTCGGACCACGCCGCGCGACACTCCATCGAACCACAGCGGGGCGACGAGGTTGCCGGGACCTTCGAGCACGAGCAGGTTGTTCTCGACGAGGACGACGTCGATGCCGGAGACGAACAACATCGCCCACGGGCGCATGCCGGCCCAGCCACGCAGCAGGTTGCGGCGGACGACGTCGTTCGAGGAGCCCATGTTGACCGTCTCGACCCAGAGCAAGGGCAGGGAGGCGTTGGCGGACGACGCGGTGGTGAAGATCAGGTTGTCCTCGATCACCGCGTTCGACGTGTTGGGCACGTGCACGCCGATCGAGCCGGCGTTGTAGACGAGGTTGCGCGCGAACACGACGTTGATCGAGCGGTTGATGCGCACCAGCGTGTCATCGCCAGAGTCGCGAATGATGTTGTCGCGCATGACCAGGGGGCCGGGGCTCTCGAGCAGATGCACCACCGGCTGGGAGCCACCACCGACGAATCCGTCGGCCGTGATGTCGAAGCCCTCGATCGTCCAACCTGCGCACCGGAAGCATTGGACGAAGCCCGGTGCGGCGAGCTTCGCCTGGTAGGGCACCGCCGAACGCAGCGTGATCGGCGGGTCGTGCTGGGTGAGGAGCGTGACGAGGTCCGTGTAGCGGCCGGGCGCGACGAGGATCGTATCGCCCGCCACGGCGAGCTCGACGGCCCTGCCGATCGTTCGCACCGGCGTGGCCGCAGTGCCATCGCCGGCCACGTCATCACCGGTGGTCGCGACATGGACGAGCGTCCCCGCCGCGGGCGGGTAGTCGCACGTCGTGGCGTTCGGGCCGAGGAGGTCCGGTGGGACGTCGGCGTCGACGAGGTCGATGCGTGTGGCGTCGAAGCCAACGCGGCCGCAGGCGGCGGTCAGGGCCAGAGCCCCCATGACGTACGGGGTCAACCCCTGCAACACTGGCACCAGTGTACCCGAGGCGCGGGTAGGCCGACGCTGAGATCAGCCGCCGACGAACGAGCGTAAGGTGTGGGCATGAAGGCCCACGAGCTCCATTCCACCGTGACGACCGATGGCTCCTTGCGGCTGACGATCGATCCGGTCGACCTCGGCGAGCCCGGCCCCGACGAGGTCATCGTGCGCATCGAGGCCGCGCCCGTGAACCCGACGGACATCTTCCTCATGCTGTCGATGGCGGATCTCGCTCAGGCGCGCGCGGTCGACGGTGCGCTCGAGGCGCCGGTGCCACCCGGCGTGACCAAAGTCTTCGCGGGCCGGCTCGATCAACCGCTCGTGGTCGGCTCGGAGGGCGCCGGCACGGTCGTCGCGGCCGGAGCGAACCAGCAGGCGCTGATCGGCAAGCGGGTCGGGGCGAACGGCGGCATGTTCGCGTCGCACCGCAAGCTGCCGGCGAGCCACGTACGCGAGCTCCCGGCGGGCGCGTCGGCGGAGGACGGCGCGTCGTGGTTCGTGAACCCGATGACGGCCCTCAGCTTCGTCGAGACGATGCGCGCCGAGGGCCACACCGCGATCGTGCACACGGCGGCCGCGTCGAACCTCGGCCAGATGCTCGTCAAGATCTGCGCCGCGGATCGCGTCCCGCTCGTGAACATCGTGCGCCGGCCGGCGCAGGTCGCGCAGCTGCGCGCGCTCGGCGCGGAGCACGTGCTCGACAGCTCGGCGGAGAGCTTCGGGCGCGACCTGGTCGACGCGGTGGCCGCGACCGGCGCGACGCTCGCCTTCGATGCGATCGGCGGCGGCGTGCTCGGCGCGCAGATCCTCGACGCGATGGAGCGCGTCGCGAGCCGCTCGATGAAGACGTTCAGCCACTACGGCTCGTCGACGCACAAGCAGCTCTACGTGTACGGCGGGCTCGATCGCGCGCCGATGCAGGTCGCGCGCACGTTCGGGCTCACCTGGAGCATCGGCGGCTACCTCGTGATGACCGCGCTCCGCAAGCTCGGGCCCGAGGTGATGGCGCGGATGTCGGCGCGCGTGATGCGCGAGCTGACGACGACGTTCGCGAGTCACTACAGCGAGCGGATCGCACTCGCTCAGCTGCTCGAGGTCGAGACGCTGCGCCGGTGCGCCGCGACCGCGACCGGCGAGAAGTTCCTCGTCGTCGCGTGAGCTTCGTCGACGACTGAGCGGCTGGCGCGGGAGTTGGCGAGCTCGGACCGCTGCGCGTCACGGGCCGAGGAGGAGCTCGTACTCGCGACGCAGATCGGTCGCGCGCTCGGCGAGCTCGGCGCGGCGGAGGATGGGCCGCGCATCGGCCGCGGGGCGCTTGGCGGTGCGGAGCGCGGCCGCCCGCTCGGCGAGGTCGGAGCGCGCCTGGACCACGGCCGCGTCGAA
>JALHOG010000165.1 GCA_022843125.1 Ilumatobacteraceae bacterium | reverse complement strand
GGCCCGGTCGGCCACGCCGGCCCCGAGCAGCCACCCGCCGACCCTGGTGGCGCGGCGCAGGCGAACCGGTGGGTGGGTACCCGCACCGGCGCGGCCTCGCGCCGCCAGCACCCCGAACAACAGCGACACCACGTTGGACAGGGCCAGCGCCAGCGGCGGCACGTAGATGCTGTCCACATCGGCGGCGTGCAGGCCGATCACGGCGGCGATGACCACCACCACCTGCACGCACGAGACGGCGGCCGCCCCGGCCGACCAGCCCGCCTGGTGCAGCAGCCGCCGCAGGTGGTCCTGCAGCGGCGAGGTGACCCCGAGGACGACGCCGATGGCGGCCACCCGGCCGGCCGTCGACGCCGGCACGTCGCGCGAGAACGACGCGGCCAGGGCCATGGCCAGCATCGAGGCGGGCACGCCGACCATGGCGGCGATCACCATGGTGCGCGGCACCGCCCGCAGCTGCTCGTCGCCCGGTCGCGACACCAGCGCCGCCTCGAGGGGCACCAGCAGGAACTCGGTGGGCACCACCGCGGCCAGCAGGTAGGCGCTGAAGATCAGCCCCCACAGGCCCAGCGACACGGCGTCGAGGTTGCGGGCGGCGTCGATGCCGACCACGAAGCTGGTCAGCGAGGCGAGGCCGACGTCGGCCAGTCCGGCGGGCAGCGAGCGCGCCGCGCCACCCCCGTCGTCGCGTTCGCGGCGCCCGCCGCGTCCGCCTCGGTCCCGCGGCGATCGGGGTGATCGGGGTGATCGGGGGGTTCTGGGGGTTCGGGGTGAGCCGGGCCGGTCGCCCTCGGCGGTCGTCGGCCGGCGGTCGACCAGGTCGGCACGCGGGTCGATCCCGGGGTCGCGCTCGGGGTCGCTCACGGTTGCCACCGAGCGATGGACATCGTCACCGGTAGCCGCCGAACGCACTCGTTCACCGTAGCCGTCGGCCGAGCGCGTTCGATGGGCCCCCCGCACCGGATCGATGGGCCCGCTGCGGTCTGGCACCCGTGCCGTGCCGCCCGATTCCTCTGTTCGGACGATCGGCCTTCCCGCAGACGCATGAATCGGTCGGGGAACCATCAAGTTCGGCCCGGCCTCGCTCGATACGACAGGGGCGGCTCCGCGCTAAACGGCTCGGCTGGAGGTCGGCGTTCACGATGAAGAAGATGCGTTCGCTGCCCCGGCTGTCGGTCCGAGGACGGTTGACCTGCTGGTTCGTGGTCATCGCCATGACGACCGCGGCGGTGGGGTTCTTCGCGGTCTCGACCGTGTCCGACAACATCACCAACCTGCGGGAGGACACCGAGGCGCTCCAGGCCATCGGTGACGTGCGCACGACGTACACGCAGATGCGGATGGAGGTCATCGTGATCGTCCTCGCCGTGGTCGGCGAGGACAGCGGCACCGGTTTCCTCCGCGACGACGCCCTCGAGCGTCAGCAGGGCTACGACCGGGCGGTGGACGACAACCTCGAACGCTGGAGGGCGATCACCACCCTCGGCGCCGACAAGGTCGCCGCGGTCGACCAAGCCGTCGCCGCGCATCGGGAGATCGTCAACGAGGTGGCACTGCCTCTGGCGATGGGACGCACCCCGACCCTCCAGCCGCCCCCGGGCGCCACCGCCTGGGACGTCGGCTCCACCCTCACCGAGTCGAACCGCCGCTACCTGGCGCTGAGCGACATCCTCCTCGACAGCGCGCTGCTGGAGCGCGAACACTTCGAGGCGGACGCCACCGCCGCCAGCGCCGGGGCGGCTCGCACGCGCAACGTCGTGATCATCGGCGGCCTCGCCGCCATCGTCGTCGCCGGTGTCCTCGGTTCTCGGATCGCACGGCGGTTCTCGGTGTCGCTGCGCGACACGATCGCCGTGCTCGACCGGGTCCGCGATGGTGACTATTCAGCCCGTGTGGTCGTCGTCAGCGACGACGAGTTCGGGTTGCTGGGCCGGGGCCTCAACGACACCGTCGCGACACTCGGCGGGCAGGCCGAAGACCTCGCCGGCACCACGGCCGAGCTGCAGGACGCGTCGGCGGCGCTGACCTCGGTGAGCCACGACCTCAGCGAGCAGGCGGCGTCGGTGTCGACACGGGCGAACGAGGTCAGCGACACGGTGCGATCGATGTCCGACCACGCCATCTCGGTGAGCACCGCGCTGGAGGAGATGAACCGCTCCATCGTCGAGATCGCCAGCCGTGCCGCGGAGGCGACCTCGACGAGCCGGCTCGGGTCGGAGGAGACCCGCGACGCCGCCGGCATCGTCCGAGCGCTCGACCGCACGACGGCGGAGATCGAGCGGCTGGTCAGCTCGATCGGCAGCATCGCCCAGCAGACGAACATGCTGGCGCTCAACGCCACGATCGAGGCCGCCCGGGCCGGCGAGTCGGGGCGGGGATTCGCCGTCGTCGCCAACGAGGTCCAGGAACTGGCCGGCGAGACCGCTCGCGCCGCCCACGAGATCGAACGCTCCGTCCAGGAGGTCCGCACCGGTGTCGAGCTGGCGGTCACGGCCATGACACGGGTCGAGCAGCGCATCACCGAGGTCGATGCGACCCAGACGGTGATCGCCGCGGCGGTCGAAGAGCAGACCGCCACCTGCAACGAGATGGCTCAGGCGGTGGGGCTCGTCGCCCGCAACGTCGCCGACGTGGAACACGCCCTGGCTTCGGTCACCCGCTCGGCGGAGGAGACCCAGGTGGGGACGTCGCAGACCCTGGAACGGGCAGCGATGCTCGCCGGTCTGGCGGAGCGTCTGCGCCACGCCGACGCCACCTCCATCGCCCAGTGACCTCGGGTACCTAGCCTTCCGACGCGCCGGCGTCGGGGTCGACGAACGAGCGTCTGGCCGACGTCGGGCCGCCACGAGCGCCCTGCGGCGCACGGCTTTGTGCTCCGTGGTCGTCGGCCGAGCGCG
>JALHOG010000164.1 GCA_022843125.1 Ilumatobacteraceae bacterium | reverse complement strand
CCGCCGCGCTCGATCGCTACCAGGGCCGCTATCTGGCCGACGTGAACGCCCCGTGGGTCGAGGCCACCCGGGCCAAGCTGCACCTGCTGGCGGTGGGCGCCATGCTGCGCGCCGGCGAGCTGGAGCTGGGCACAGGCGAACCGGAACGCGCCATCGAGTGGGCCATGCGCGCCGCAGGGGCGAGCGAGGCCAACGAGCGGGCCGCCAGGCTCCACGCCTGCTGCCTGGCGTCGGTCGGCGACAGTCTCGGCGCGGTGCGGGTGGTGCGCGCCGTCATCGAGCGGTTGCGCGACGAGTCGATCGAGCCCGAAGCGGAGACCGCCCAGCTGCTGCGCCGGCTCGTCTCCCAAGCCTCCGGCGCCGCCGCCCCGACCTGAGCGGCGGCGCTCCTCGCGGTCACAGCGGACTGGACAGCCCCAAGATCGCCGTGCCCGACAGCACCAGGACGACGGCGGCCAGCCGGCCGGCGGTGATCGGCTCCCCGTAGATGGCCACGCTGAGCCCGAAGGCCAGCAACGCCTCCATCCCGATCACGATCAGGTAGGCGGGGCCCACCTCGCCGCCGCGGTGCACCGACAACGCCAGGCAGGCGGTGCCTACGGCGAACAACGCGAACAACGCCAGCGAGGGGACCGGCCGGCTCAACCCGTAGGCAGGCTTCATGAGCAGCCCGCCAAGAGCGAAGGAAAGCGCAGCGGCCGAGGCCAGGGCGAGGGACATGAAGTGGCTTCCTTTCGTCGCCGGATACGGTCGCTCCACGTGCGGAGCGGCGTGGCCCAGCGCGGTGCTGCGCGCCGCCGGCACGGCCGCACAGGTGCCGGCTGGGGAAGTTCCTCTCGGTGCCATCGCCACGCCCTCCGTCGCTGAGATCCTCGCTTCCCCCAGCCAAGATCACCGGCGCTAGCCAGCCGCTAACCATCCGGACGACGACCAGCGGTGCTCCGCCGTTGAGCTGGCCCCGACGTCCACCCGGATCGGCGCGTTCGAGATCCCCACCTGCTGGAAGGGGCGCTGGCCCAGTCCACCTTTGGGCTGGTCGACCGTCCGCAACAGCGGTGGGCAACCTGGGCCGCGTGCGCCGAGCGACACCGGCGCTTGGGGTGGTAGACCGTTGCTGCCAGCGGTGCGGTCAGCAGCGAAGGGGGAAGCCGTGGGGAACGGCGAACAACAGGAAGCGGCGCAGCGCCAAGTCCGGCTGCCCGACTGGCTGGAGCTCGCAGCCGACGATGGCGAGCCGTGGCCGGCGCCTTTCGACAGCGAAGGGCCGAACGTGATGCCGCTGACCTGGGACCGGGGCCCGGAGCGTCTCTGGGGCACCTACGAACGGGCTGAGCGAGATCACTACAGCCTTGCTGCGGCGATCGACTGGTCACAGCTCCGGGCCGACGATCACTCCCCCGAAGAGCGGCTGGGGCTGGCCTACTGGTTCGCCATGCACGGCAGTTTCGAAGCCGCCGGCGTGCTCACCTTCGCCCGTGCCCTGATCGCGGCGTTCGAGGCTCGGGAACATGATGCGGTTCGGCGCATGCTCGTCACCGTGGTCAACGACGAGAACCACCACGATGAGATGGCCATGCGAGTGTGCCGGACGATGGTGCCTGGGTTCCCCGACACCATGAAGCCCACCACCGACCTCGAGCGGGCCGCGCTGCGCAACATCGCCTGGGTGCAGTCGCGGATCAACCACTACTGGCGCGGCTACCTCTCGGCGCACGGCCGCTACCGGTTCGGCACGATCGTCTCCGCCTTCGCGGCCGGCGAGGCGGCGGGCACCTTCATGTTCGGACAACTGGGCCAGGACTCCACCCATCCCGTGTTGCGCGACCTCATGCGGCTGGTGGCGCGCGACGAGTCCCGCCACTTCAGCCTCGCCTCGCACCTGATGCGCCGCTACCTACCGGTCATCTCCGCGGACGAGCAGGCCGCCGTGCTGAAGAACCTGGTCGGCTCCTACGCCTACTTCTCGGTGTTCATGGACGAGCCCAACCCCCTGTTCTGGGGGCAGCTTCCCGACGGTTGGATCGACTGGCATCGGCAGCTCGAGGACCTGGCCCGAGCCACCGGGCTCGCCGTACCGCACACCGCGGATCGCCGAGCACTGTGGCGGGCGTCGTTCCTGCGGGTGAAGTCGATCGTCGATGACATCGGCCTCCGCTTTCCAGCCATCCCCGAGCTCGACATCGACGGCGAGACGCTCGCCATCACCCCCGAGGACGTCCTCGTTGCGGCGCTTTGACCCGGTGCGCAGCCCCCTTCGAACGGACCGAGCCGACCCACGATCTGAGAGGACGACATGCCCGAGCCACTGTTGATGCGCTACTTCGACGAGATCGAGGTTGGTGATACCCAGATCACGCGGGGCCGAACGATCACCGAGACCGACGTGGTGAGTTGGTGCATGTTCACCGGTGACTGGTTTCTGCTGCACTCCGATGTCGTCACCTCCGCCGAGTCGATGTTCGGCCAGCGCATCGCCCCTGGCCTGATGATCCAGGCGATCGCCGGGGGGCTGCTGCTTCCCGCCGACACACGCAGCGTCATCGCCAACTACGGGATGGACCGCCTCCGCTTTCCGGTGCCGACCTTCATCGGCGACACCATCCATGTCGAGCTCGAGGTGACAGAGAAGGAGCAGCGCGACCTCGGCGGGCTCGCCCACATCGAATGGCGAGTCCTCAACCAGAACGACACCCTCGTGTTGACGTGTGTGAACCTGGCCCTGTTCGCTGCCACTCGCCCGGAGGACGATCCTCGATGAGCTTGGAAACCCTCAACGTCGAAGACCGCGGCGGCGTTCGCATCGTCACGCTCAACCGGCCCAGCGCCATGAACGCCGCCAACCGGGCCATGCTGGCGGAGCTGTCCTCGACCTTCCAGGCGGCCGCCGACAGCGACGATGTCCGCTGTCT
>JALHOG010000163.1 GCA_022843125.1 Ilumatobacteraceae bacterium | reverse complement strand
ATGCACGAGGGTCCCTGCGGGAGCGAAGCAGCATGCAACCTAGGTCGTTGACCCAACCTAGGTCAACGACCTAGGTTGGGTCGTCGAGCGGTGGCCTCAGACGTCGCCGCCGGCCAGGAGGCGTTCGAGGGTGAGCCGCACCGGATGTCGCCTTGGAGAGTGGAGTGGGCCTGGCTTTAGGTCGACGACCTACGTATGCCAACGACCTAAACATCTTCGAATGGGGGCACGTGACGACGGAACGCCCAGAACGGCAGACCAGGGGTTCAGCGACGCGACAGCGAATCGTGGCCGAAGCACGGCGCACCCTGGTCGCCGAGGGCTACGACGCGGTGGTGCTCCGAACGATCGCGGAACGGATCGATATCAAGCTCGGGAACCTGCAGTACTACTTCCGCACCCGTGACGATCTGTTGCTCGAGGTCATCCGCGACGAAGCCCGCTCAGATCTCGAGGCGATCCGCGGCATCGCCGAGCGAGAGCAACCAGGCATCGACGCGCTGCGACAACTCGTGCGCACCCTGGTGAACAAGTGGCGTTCCGACAGCGGGTTCGTGTTCAGCACCCTTCTGTTCCTCTCCCACCACCAACGACCGTTCGCGGACGCGTACCGCGAGGTGTATGCCCGCTTCTATGAGGTTCTCGAACGAGCGATCGAACGCGCCCAACCCGGCCACGACCGCTCCACCTACCGCACCCGAGCGTTGTTGTTGACGGCGCTCATCGACGGAGCAGCCATGCAGACCCACACCGGTCCACGATCCCAGTATGTGGACGCCGTGATCGATGTCGCCCTCCGCATCGCACTCGATCCAACCTGACGCGAACGCGAAACCCCGGCCGGGCTGCTACGACGGCGGGGCCAGGCCGACCTGGTATGCGGCGATGACGAGCTGGGCGCGATCTCTGGCGTGCAGTTTGGCGAGTAGGCGTCCGACGTGCGTCTTGGCGGTTCCGTGTGACATGTGAAGGGTCTCGGCGATCTCGGTGTTGGAGAGTCCGGCACCGATGGCGGTGAGCACCTCGACTTCGCGCGCCGTCAGCAGCGCCAGCCAAGCCGGTTCTTCTCGCCGGGTGGTGCGGGTCGTGGTGACGTAGTGCTCGATCAGCCGACCCGTGAGTCGTGGGGCCAGGACGGACCCGCCGTCGGCGACGAGGCGTACCGCATCGAGGAACTCCTGCGGTGGGCAATCCTTGAGCAGGAACCCACTGGCCCCGGCCTGCAGCGCGCCGAACACCAACTCGTCGAGGTCGAAGGTGGAGAGCACCAGGATCTTGGTGGTGACTCGGGGGTCTGCCACGAGCGCCCGGGTCGCCGCGATGCCATCGACGTTCGGCATGCGAATGTCGAGCACCACCACGTCAGGGTTGGTTCGACGGACCAGGGCGATCGCCTCGGCGCCATCGCTCGCCTCGCCGGCCACCTCGATATCGGGTTCGGCGTTCAAGAGCGCAGAGAAGCCTGATCGCACCAGCGCCTCGTCGTCGACGACGGCCACTCGGATCACGCCGGCCGCCCTGCTGATCCTGACGGTTCGGACACCGGCCGGGCGTCCCCGGCCAACGGAAGGAACGCCACGACCTCGAAGCCACCCGAGGACGCCGGCCCCGCTCGCAGCGAGCCGCCCACGATCTCGGCGCGCTCCCGCATCCCGATCATGCCGTAGCCAGCCCTGGTTTCGTTGTTCGCCGGCTCGTCGGCGCACCCGCCACTGTCGAGCACCGAAAGGCGGATACCGCCCTGGTCCCGTTCGATTGTCACCGCGGCAGCGGTCGCTCGGCCGTGCCGAACGGCGTTGGTGAGCGCTTCCTGCACGATCCGAAACACCGCGTGGCCGACGCCGGTTGGCAATTCCTCGAACGGGCCGACGGTGGTCAACGTGGGCTTGAAATCGATCGTCGTTCGCTCGCGAAGCAGCTCGGGCAGATCGTCGATGCTCGGGACCGGCCGAAGCTGGGCATGATCGAGGGATCCGGGCGTCTGATCGTCGCAACGCAGGCCTGCCAGGACCGTGCGTAGTTCGTCCAGACTGGACCTGCTTCGCTCGGCGATGCGCATGAGCGCAGCGCGCGCTGCTTGGGGGTCCCCGTCCATCAGGTGGGCGCCGACGCCGGCTTGCACCGCGATGACCCCCAGCGAATGGGCCACGATGTCGTGTACCTCGCGGGCGATGTGGAGGCGCTCGTCGAGTACCTGTGCCCGTGTCGCCTCGACGCGTTCACGGGCCAACGCCTCGGTCAGTTGCCGCTGCGTGCGGTAGGCCGACCCAACCCCGATGGCCGCGGCGTAGCTCACTATGCAGGCGATGGCTTCTCCGCCGCGAAAGGCCGGTGCGTTGCTGAAGTAGAGAAACGCGGTACACGCCGCAGCCACGGCGGCCGCGCCGAACGCTTCGCGTCGACTTGCGTAGGCGACGGTGGAATAGACGACCACCAACAGCACGCCGGGAAGCGCCCCCGTGTTGTAGCCGGCTGTCCACAGGCCGGTGATGACAGCGAACTCGACGATGAGCACGACGAGAGGCTTGGTCCGCCGAAACATCAGCAGGCCGATGCAGAGCGAGACGAGTGCGACGAAGATCGCGTCGTGGGGCCGGTAGACCACGAAGGGGTCAACGGAACTCGTCGCCGACGAGCTCGCGACCGTGGCCACGCCGAGCACCAGGGCGACCGCCCCGTCGAGGATACGTCGACCAGCCGGCCTCAGGCGCCCATGCACACCGTTGAATCTACTGCGCACGGTGCTGGCCGACATCGGCCCGCAGGCCACTTCTGATCGGCCCGGAGGCGTACGCGAACCCCGGAAATCGGGCGCTTCGTCGGGTGATGGTGGACCCGAGGCAGGTCTCATCTCGGGGTCGAGTGTTCATCGTGGCGCCATGAGACAACGACCGAGAGACCGAGTCGGCCGAGCGACGTTCGCCATGACGTG
>JALHOG010000162.1 GCA_022843125.1 Ilumatobacteraceae bacterium | reverse complement strand
ACGAGCCGAGGTTGGCCGACGACGCACCCTGCACCGTGAGCACGTCGAGATAGTTCTCGAGCGTGAAGCTCGGGCTCACGAAGATGTTCCACCAGCCGTTGGAGCGGATCTCCTCCGGCGTGCGGAACGACGAGACGAGCAGGCCGAACGTCGGGATCGTCCACAGCGTGGCGATGAGGATCGCGGCGAAGGTCGCCCACGGCGAGGTGAGGCGGTCTTTCACCCGGCGGGCCTTGCCGCCGCCCGCGGCGGTCGCGATGGCGCGGGTGGTGGGCTGCTCGGGAGCGTCAGCGGCGGCGGTGACGTCGGTGCTCATCGGATCTCCTTCTGCTTGCGCATGACGCGCACGTTGTAGACGACGATCGGCAGGACCATGAAGAACAGCACGACGGCGAGGGCGGAGCCGTAGCCCGTCTCGCCGCGGTTGAAGGCCTGCGTGTACATCTCGTTGGCGACGACGGAGGTGTCGAAGTTGCCGCCCGTCATGGCACGCACGATGTCGAAGACCTTGAGGGTCGCGATCGAGATGGTCGTGATGACCACCACGAGCGTGCCCCGGATGCCCGGCACGGTGACGTTCCAGAACGACTGCCAGGCGTTCGCGCCGTCGAGGCGGGCGGCCTCGATGATCTCGACCGGCACGCCCTTGATGGCCGCCGAGAGCAGCACCATCGCGAAACCGGTCTGGATCCAGACCATGACGTTGATGAGGAAGATGGTGTTCCACGGCGAGTTGACGAGGAAGGGCTGCGGGTCCTGCCCGACCCAGACGAGGATCTGGTTGAGCAGACCGATCTGCTCGCTGAAGCCGACCTCGCGGTACTCGTACATGAAGCGCCAGATGATGCCGGCGCCGACGAACGAGATCGCCATGGGCATGAAGACGAGCGACTTCAGCACCTTCTCGCCGTGCGACTTGTCGATGAAGACCGCGTAGGCGAGGCCGAAGATCGTCGAGAGGGTGGGCACGAGGGCCACCCAGATGAGGGTGTTGACGAGCACGATGACGATCTCGGGCTGCGTGAACATCCACACGAAGTTGTCGAGGCCGACGAAGTCGGAGCCGTTCGCCGTCTGACGGCTGAAGAAGGCCAGCACGGTCGTGCGGATCGCCGGATAGACGAGACCGACCGCGAGGAGCACGATCGACGGGCCGACGAACGCGGCGAGCTGCCAGTAGTCGCGACCTCGCTTGGGAGCTCGATCGGCGAGGAACAGGATGAGGCCCACGACGGCGGCGAAGACCGCCAGCCCGAGGACCATGATCCCGAACTTCGAGACGAGATCAGACCAGAAAGCACTCATGCCCTATCAAACCTCCATTGGTTTGGCGTGGATGTGGGCCACGTTACCCGACAGACCGGCCCACCGGACTACGAGAGTCCGATGGGCCGGTGTGTCATGCGGTTAGTCGCTGATGCGGGCTACTGCGGGAACGTGGCGTCGATCGCGCGGAGGACATCCGTCGTCGGCGTGCCGTTCACCCAGTCGACCATGCCGGTCCAGAACGAGCTGGTTCCGACGGCGGCGGGCATCAGGTCAGAGGCGTCGAAACGGAAGATCGTGTCGTCGCCCTGCAGGATCTCGACCGACTGGCGGGCGAGGTCGGAACCGGCGAGCGACGGGTCGAGACCCTTGTTCGCCGAGATGACACCGCCGCGCGAGACGCGCTCGTTGGCGAAGGTGTCGCTCGAGAGGTACGCCTGGAGAGCAGCGGTCGCCTCGTTGTCGTTGAACGCGGCCACGAACTCGCCACCACCGGTGACGGCGTTGGGGTCGCCCTCGGCGATCGGCGGGGTGATGAAGGCCCAGACGTCGCCGTCAGGAGCAACCGTCACGCCCTCGCCCCACTGGGCCTCGTAGAACGACGCCTGGTGGTGCAGCGAGCAGGTGCCGTCGAGGATCGAGAGGCCGCCATCCTGGAAGGTGGTGGTCACGATCGACTGCACGCCGCCGAAGCCGCCGTTGACGAACTGGTCGTTGAGGAGGACCTCGCCGACGAGGTCGAACGCCTCGGTGATCTCGGGCGAGTCGAACTTCAGCTCGCCAGCGACCCACGCGTCGTAGGCCTCGGGGCCGGCGGTGCGGAGGACGAGGTCCTCCACCCAGTCGGTGCCGACCCAGCCGGTCGCGTCACCCGAGCCGAAGCCGACGCACCACGGACGGTACGGTCCGTCGTTGCGCTCGGTCATCTGCTCCGAGAGGTCGAGCAGGCCCTGGTAGGTCGTCGGGATCTCATAGCCGTTCTCCTCGAAGTCGGCCGGCGAGTACCAGACGTAGCCCTTGACGCTCGCGAGCAGCGGCGCGGCGTAGAAGGTGCCGTCGACGGTGCCGTAGCCCTTCCACGACTCGCTCCAGAACTCGTCCACGTTCGCCTCGACGGCCGCGGGGGCCGGCACGACGTAGCCGTCGGCGATGAGGCGCTGCAGCAGACCGGGCTGCGGGATGATCATCAGGTCGGGGGCGTCGCCAGCGGCGGCACGCACGTTGATCTGCGTCTCCGCTTCCTGCGTGGCGTTGTACTCGTCCGTGATGCCCGTGCAGGCCTCGAAGTCGGCCATGCTCTCGACCAGGGCGTCAGCCTCGGTGTCGATGATGGTCGCGTAGAGCTCGACGCTCTCGCCCTCGAAGGTGCCGTAGGCCTCGTAGGCCGCGCAGTCGGCGTCGCCGCCAGCGCCCGGGTCGGTCTCGGCAGCGGCGCAGCCCGCGAGCACGAGGCTCAGGGCTCCGATAGCCGCGGCAGGCGCAATGAGCCTGCGTCGGAGAGTGGAACTCATGTGTTTCCTCCTCGTTGAGGTCGGTCAGCGCGCCGATCGACGCGCGTGGTTGTGGTGGTGCAAGAGGTGGAATTCGGCGTCAGAAGGGCCGTTGGACACTTCGTCGGGAACCGGTTCCAGGTGTCACCGTACGTCACGATCCGACGGGCCGCAACCCACTCATCCCC
>JALHOG010000161.1 GCA_022843125.1 Ilumatobacteraceae bacterium | reverse complement strand
CCCTGTCGATCCCGCATCGCGCCTCCCGGCCGCCCTTGCGGACCGGTACCGCATCGAGCGCGAGCTCGGCCAGGGCGGCATGGCCACGGTGTACCTCGCGCACGACCTCAAGCACGATCGCCAGGTCGCCATCAAGGTGCTGCGCCCCGAACTCGCTGCGGTCATCGGTGCCGAGCGTTTTCACGCCGAGATCAAGACCACCGCCAACCTGCAGCATCCGCATATCCTGCCGCTGTTCGACTCGGGCGTGGTGGACGGGACGGTGTTCTACGCGATGCCGTTCGTGGAGGGCGAGTCACTGCGAGACCGATTGGCACGCGAGAAGCAGTTGCCGATCGCCGATGCCGTGCGCATCGCCACCGAGGTCGCGGGCGCGCTCGACTACGCGCATCGCAAGGGCGTGATCCACCGCGACATCAAGCCCGAGAACATCCTGCTGCACGACGGCCGCGCGCTCGTGGCCGACTTCGGTATCGCCCTGGCCGCGACGAGCGCCGACTCGCGCATGACCGAGACCGGCATGAGCCTCGGCACGCCGCACTACATGAGCCCCGAGCAGGCCATGGGGGAGCGCAACCTCGACGCGCGCACGGATGTGTACGCGCTCGGCTGCGTGCTCTACGAGATGCTCACCGGCGAGCCGCCGTTCACTGGCCCCACTGCGCAGGCGATCGTGGCCAAGGTGATGACGGCGGAGCCGGAGTCGGTGTCCGCGTATCGCAAGACGGTGCCGGCGCACGTGGCGGACGCGGTCAACACGGCGCTGGCCAAGCTGCCGGCGGATCGGTTCGCCAGCGCGGCGGAGTTCGCCACGGCGCTCGGCAATGCTGCCTTCACGACGACGAGCGCTGCACGACGCGACTCGACCGGGCCGGTGTCGCGCTGGCGGACCGCGTTCTTCGCCGCCGGCCTGGTGGCGACGGTGCTGCTGGTGCTCACGTCGCTCCTGCCGCTGCGCCCAGCCGCTGGTCCGGCACTCGCGACCTACGACGTCGGGTTGCCGGATTCCGCCACCGTCGAGGTCGATGCGTGGGGCGCGCTCAGTGTGTCGCCGGACGGACGGTTCGTCGTCTACGTCACGCGGCGCGGTGCGGGCTACGAGTTGTGGTACCGAAGCCTCGTCGATTCGGTCAGCCGACCCATCGCAGGAACCACGGCCGTGATCCGCCCGGTCGTGTCGCCCAATGGGGAACGGGTCGCCTTCCTGACCGCGAGCAAGCTGCAGGTCGTGCCGATCGGTGGCGGCGCAGCGACCACACTGGCCGACGTGTCAGTCGCGAGCCACAAGTGGACTGCTGACGGTCGCATCATGCTGATGAACGGAGACGGCACCAGCCTCCAATGGTTCGACCCTTCGGGACAATCCCGGGGTGTCCGGCCGACGTCCTATTGTTTGCTGCCCGAACCGTTGGGAGACGGCAGCCAGCTGCTGTGTGGCGGTGGGGCCACCAAGTCGGCGTACATCATCAGACCCGGGACGGATTCGGTGATCCCGTTGACGTCGGCCTCCGGCTCCGAATCGGGTATCGGGACCGCCCTTTCGGGCCTCCGAGGCTCCGATTTCCGCGTCATCGACGACAGGTATCTGGTCTACATGTCGATCGACGGGGATCTTCGGGCGACGACCATCGATCTCGAGCGGCGCCAGGCCGGTCGTTCGGTCTCGCTGGTGAGTTCCGTGCATCGGCGACCGTATTCCGGGCAAGGGCAGTTCGACATCGCCGCGACCGGTACACTCGTCTACGCACCAGGTGTGAACGAGGGCGTGGGACAGCTGGTGCGATACCGCGCGGGCCGCGGGCTCGATACCCTCAACGCGCCTCCGGCGGCGTATCTGCGATTCGCCATGTCCGGCAACGGCCGCTGGCTGGCGGCGGTGGTCGAAGGGGTGCGATCGCAGGAGCTGCACGTCATCGACCTCTCCACGGGACGGACGTCGGTCCTGCTGCAGAGTGCGTTCGTCGGGCAGCCCCTCTGGGATCCGGCATCGAACAGCGTGATGGTGGATCTGGACAACCGCGCGACGGTGCGCGCGTCCCCCAGTACATCCGCGGCGCCCGACACGGTCTTTCGCGGCTTCCTCGAGCCGCTCCGATACGTGTCGGACTCGACCGTATTCGGGGTCGTCGGCGGCTTCGAGGTGGTCGGTCTGTTCGACCTCAGGACGGGTGCGCGGCTACTCGATACCCTTGTGCGTGAGGCGGACTTCCCGGACGTGTCGCCCGACGGGCGCTGGATGACGTATAGCTCCAAGGACCTGTCACGGGTGTTCATCAGTCCGGTCCGCGACCCGACGAAGCGGTATCAGGTGGCGGTGGCGCAGGAGGATGCGCAGTGGTTGTCGCCGACACAGTTCGTGATGAAGAGCTACGACTCGGGCAACTACAGATTGCAGCTCGTCACGATCGATCCCGACGCCGATCCCGTCGTGCAGAGCATCCGTGACTGGTACGCCGACCCCCGCCTCATCGAGACACCGGGACGCTCCTTTGCCGTCACCCCGGACGGCGGCGTCCTGTACGTGCAGGGGCCCGCAAAGCCCACCGGGGCGTACCTGCGCGTGGTCCCTGACTGGGTCGCGCGGATGAAGCGCGCCGTCGACGAAGCGAACAAATGACCTGACCCGGGGCATCGAGCACGAGCGCCGGAAGGTACGCATGGGCGATCCGCGAGCGCGGCGAAAGGATGCTGATCGCGGTCGATCGGCCATGAAGCGAGGGAGGAAAGTGGCGACGTTCGACGAACCTGCCCGCGGCACAGTCCTCGTCGCGCGCGCGATCCGGCGTATGTCAGTATTGACATCGCCTTCCCCGCCCGCGACCCTTCTCGATGTCTCCACCTGGCGCATCGTGTATCGCACCGACCTGGACGCGATCGTGATCGCCGAGGTGTTCTCCAAGTCGTCGCGAGCGACACCCAAGGCGGTCATCGACGTGTGCAGGGCACGATT
>JALHOG010000160.1 GCA_022843125.1 Ilumatobacteraceae bacterium | reverse complement strand
TGGCTGGCGATCTGGGCGACGTCGGATGGGAGATCGACTCGTGCGGAGTGGGCGACGGCCAAGCGTTGGCGGAGCTGTTGGTCATCGTTGAGGAACTCGTCGAGATGGTGGTGGAGCACCTCCGTGGCGAGCTGGCGGCGGACGGCTTCAATGCGGTCACCCGGGTGCGCGGGTGCTGCGACGTCGACCGCGAGTCCGAAGCGGTCGAGGAGTTGTGGTCGCAGCTCGCCTTCCTCGGGGTTCATCGATGCGACGAGGACGAAGCGCGCCGGGTGGCTGTGTGACACTCCGTCGCGTTCCATCCGGTTGACACCGGACACCGACACGTCCAGCAGGATGTCGACAAGGTGGTCGGCGAGGAGGTTGATCTCGTCGACGTAGAGCACGCCGCCGTGGGCTGCGGCGAGCAGACCGGGACGGAAGCGAAATTCGCCGTCGGTCAGGAGGGCAGCGACGTCGAGTGAGCCGATGACACGGTCCTCGGTCGCTCCGAGCGGGAGCTCGATGAACGGTGCATCGTCGGGCAGCAATGCCGCCAAACCTCGGGCGAGGGTGGTCTTGGCGGACCCCTTGTCGCCGCGCAGCAGCACGCCGCCGAGTCGCGGGTTGACGGCCGCCATCAGCAGCGCGGTCTTGGCCTGTTCCTGGCCGACGACAGCGGAGAAACGGAGGGCGGTCATCGGCTCTCCTCCCATCCTTCGGCTTCGAGTACGGCTTGGCGGAGGGTTGCGATGGATACGTCGCTCGCGTTCCACATCTGGCGTTCGACGGCTTCGAGGAGCTTCTCGGCGATCGACTTGAGGGCCCATGGGTTGGATTGTTCGAAGAACTTGCGGACCTGCGGGTCGGCGACGTACGCGTCGGTGACCTTGTCGTACATCCAGTCGTCGACGACCTTGGCGGTGGCGTCGTAGCCGAACAGGTAGTCGACGGTTGCAGCCATCTCGAACGCGCCCTTGTAGCCGTGTCGCTGCATGGCTTCGATCCAACGCGGGTTGACGACTCGGGTGCGTACGACCCGTGTGGCTTCTTCGGCGAGCGATCGAACCAGTGGTCGTGCCGGATCTGCAGAGTCACCGAACCATGCCTTCGGGTCGGCGCCGGTGAGGGAGCGGATCGTGGCGATCATGCCGCCGTGGTCCTGCAGGTAGTCGTCGCTGTCGAAGATGTCGTGTTCGCGATTGTCCTGGTTCTTGACCGCGACGTCGATGGCCGCGAACCGGCGGCGCATCGCGTCCTCGTTGGCAACGCCATAGCCGTTGCGGCCGTACGACCAGCCGGACCAGGCGATGTAAATGGCGGCGAGGTCGTCGTCGGAGCGCCAGGATCGTTGCTCGAGCGCGGTGAGGATTCCGACCCCGTATGCGCCAGGAGTCGGGCCGTAGACGCGAGGGTCTTCGGCTCCGTGGGCGCGTACGTAGTTCTGGTCGTCGGACTCGTCGAGCGAGGCAGCGAGTGCGACGGCGTCGTCGACGAGGTGCGCCAGATTCGGGAAGGCGTCGCGGAAGAATCCGCTGACTCGCAGGGTGATGTCGATGCGGGGTCGACCGAGCTCGGCGAGCGGGATCGGCTCCAGCCCGGTCACCCGACGTGACTCGGCTTCCCAGATCGGTCGGATGCCGAGCAGCGCGAGTGCTTCGGCGACGTCGTCGCCTTGGGTGCGCATCAATGCGGTTCCCCACAGCACCAGCCCAACCGTCTGCGGGTAGGTGCCTTCCTCGGCGAAGTGGCGCTCGATAATGGCGTCGGCCAGCTTGCACCCGACGTCCCAACTGAGTTCAGTCGGCAACGCCTTCGGGTCGAGGGAGTAGAAGTTTCGGCCGGTCGGCAACACGTGCGCGCCGCCGCGGGTGAGCGTGCCGCTCGGTCCCGCAGGGACGTATCGACCGCGGAGCCCGGCGAGCAGGTTGGTGATCTCGTCGGTCGATCGGCGCAGGTTGGGAACGAGCCACTCGCAGACCCACCGCATCGTCGGCAGGTCGTCTGCGTCGACGGACCAGTTGTGGGCGGCTGCGTCCTCGACGAGGGCGCGGCATCGTGCCTCGACGGCATCGAGCGACTGCGGTGAAAGAAGATCGAGACCGAGCCCGTCTGCCACGGTGGTGCGCAGCGAGGGGACCCGGCCGTGGCCGAGCCGGGTGATGGCGAGCACGAGGTCGACAAGGCCATCCCCTGACGGGGGGTCGCCCAGGGTGTGCAGCCCACCACGGATCTGGGCGTCCTTCAAGCCGCACAGGTAGCCGTCGACGTTCACGATGACATCGTCGAAGTCGCTGCCCTCCGGGGCGGAGGCCAGGCCGAGGTCACGATCGATCGATGCGTCGGTGAGCGTGGCCCAGATCTTCTGACGAAGCGCAGGCAGCTTGCTCGGGTCGAGGCTTTGGATCTGGCTGTACTCGTCGAAGAGCTGTTCGAGCTTGGCGGTCTCGTCGTAGCTGTCGGCCCGTGTCATCGGCGGCAGCAGGTGATCGATCACGACTGCGTGCGCTCGCCGCTTGGCCTGGGAGCCTTCGCCGGGATCGTTGACCACGAACGGGTAGAAGAACGGGACCTCACCGATGGCAGCATCAGGCCAGCAGCCCGCCGACAAGGCCAGAGATTTGCCGGGCAACCATTCCAGCGTGCCGTGCTTGCCGAGGTGCACGATCGCGTCGGCACCCCACACCTCGTCGAGCCATCGGTAGAACGCCAGGTAGTGGTGAGCGGGCGGCAGGTTCGGCGAGTGGTAGACCGCCACCGGGTCGTCGCCGTACCCCCGTGGCGGTTGGATCGCGACGATCACGTTGCCGAGGTCGACACCGCTGAAGATCAGGGCGCCGTCGTGGATGCGTTGGGTGCCCGGCGCCGGGCCCCACCACCGCTCGAGGTCGGCGCGGGACTCCGATGGCAAGGTGTCGAACCACTGGCAGTACCTGCCCGTCGGCATGCCGCCGACTGCGGCATCGAGTTGCCCGGTGGT
>JALHOG010000159.1 GCA_022843125.1 Ilumatobacteraceae bacterium | reverse complement strand
GGCAGGCGTCGGAGCAGTAGCGCACCTGTTCCCAGTCGCGCGCCCACTTCGCACGCCACTCGATCCGACGCCCGCACACCACGCACGAGCGCTCGACCGGCACGGTGTCGGCCGTATCGCGCCGCTGACGTCTCATGCCGTGAGTGTTCCCGATTTCGGTCGGGCGTGCTCGACCGACCCGAGGTGTGATCCTCGGCACGACGGCGCGCCGGTGGCGACACGGCGCCATGCGCACGCGAACGTGGGAGGGTGAGTGCTGTGTCAACCATCGAGGTCGAGGAGATCCGCACGCGGATCACCCCCGACCCGCCGCCTTGGCGTGGCCCAGCGGTCCTGCGTCAACGATGGGACGACCTCGCCTCGTTCCACTGGCGGTACCCGGTCGACGAGGTCGCTCGCCTGCTGCCCGAGGGGTTGCGCGTCGACACGTACGACGGCAGTGCGTGGGTCGGGCTGATCCCGTTCCACATGCGTGCGGTACGGATCGGTCCGGGCCCGATCGTGCCGTATCTCGGTTCGTTCGTCGAGATCAACGTGCGCACCTACGTGACCGACGCCGTCGGCCATCGCGGCGTGTGGTTCTTCTCGCTCGATGTGCCGCGCTCGCCGATCGTGGGCGTGGCTCGCACTGCGTTCTCGTTGCCCTACTGCTGGTCGGCGGCCGGGCACACCGTTGCGCCGACCCCTGCGGGGGAGCACCACCGCTACTGGGCGACGCGGCGATGGCCCCGGTCGGCGGTCTCGAACGAGGCTCCGGCGTGCGACATCCGCTACACGATGGGCGAGCGGCTGGCCGACGACGAGGTGTCCGAGCTCGATCATTTCGTGAGCGCGCAGTGGTCGCTGTTCACGGTGCGCGGCAAGCGACTCGGACGGGGTCGCCTCGTCCGCGGCGACGTCGATCATCCGCGCTGGCCGATCCATCGGGTCCTCGATCACCGCATCGACCAGACGCTCATCGAGGCAGCCGGCCTCGAGAAGCCCGAGGGGGCGCCGCACGCGCTCGCCTCACCGGGAGTCGGCGTGCGGGTCGCCTGGTTCCAGAAGGTGGGTGCATGATGAATCGCTCGGTACTCGTGGCTGGTGCAACGGGAGGTCTCGGGTCGCACATCGCCGCCCGCCTGGCCGAACGGGGTGACCGGCTCACGCTGATCGGCCGTGACGCGGAGCGGCTGGCGGCGCTCCCGTTCGATGGCCGCAGGGAGGCGCTCGACCTCCGTTCACCGGACGCATGCAGGGCCGCTGTCGCCGCTGCAGTCGAGCACGGCGGAGCACTCGATGTGGTGGTGAACGCGATCGGCGTCGTGGCGTTCGGGCCGGTCGGCGAACTGTCGGTCGATGTGATGGAGGAGTTGTTCCTCACGAACACCTTCGTGCCGATCATGCTGGCGAGCGCCGCGCTCCCGCACCTCGGACGCGGCGGTGTGATCGTCAACATCTCCGGTGTGATCGCCGAACAGAACCTGCCGGGCATGGCCGCCTACGGCGCGTCGAAGGCCGCAGTGCGATCCTTCGACGAGGCACTCGCCCGTGAGGCGCGCCGCGGCGGGATCCGCGTGATCGATGCCCGACCGCCCCATACCGAGACCGGGTTGGCCGGTCGTGCGATCGCCGGTGTCGCGCCTGCGATGCCGACCGGGCTCACTCCGGACGCCGTCGCTGCGGTGATCTGCGCGGCGATCGACGGGGACGTGTCGGATCTCCCGTCGAGCGCATTCGCTCCCGCGGACTGACGAGCTGACGGTCAGCGGGACGCCGGGAGCGCGTTCGCCGGGGTGCTCCGTACCTGGCCATCACCTGCGGAAGAGGCTGGGGCTGGGGCTGGGCTGTCCTGCGCGACGTAGACGACCTCGATCTGGAGTTCGGCCGGATACCCACCGGTCGAGGTGGCGGGGTCGCCGCACCACACCTGGAGCACATCGACGTCGGCGGCCGGGGGCGAGCGCCAGTCGAGCGACCATGTGGTGTCGGTGATCGCAGTGGTGACCGCATCGACCGTCGCCCCGACCTCCCAGATCACCACCGGGCCGAGCGGTCGACCGTCGTGCGACGGACAGGTGCCCGTGATGCGGGCGACCTCGCCGGGTCCGACGAGGAGACGCGATGGCGAGACGGTGATCGGCAACGGAGACGGCAACGGTGCGCCGGTGACCGTCGTGCTGGTCGTGCTCGACACCGCGACGGTGCCGTCTGGTTCCGTCGCCGCCCCGGTGGCTGGTGCGCTCACGAGCGCAGGCGCGTTACCGGCGAGCGGGAGCAGGGCCAGACCGCCGACGATCACGACGAGGGCGAGCATCAGCGTGATCACGCTCCTGGAACGCCTCATGGGCGCCGATCATCGCAGACGTTCAGCGTCGGGCGCGCGGCTCACCGGCGTGTTCGGCCCGGACTCGTGGAGAATTGACACGTGAACTCACGTGACGCGTCGGCGTCGGCACCGACGGTGCTGCGGCGCCTCGCGGCCGTCAGCAGACTGCGGCAACCGAGGGGTACGGGTTGACCGCTGGTCCGCCGCCGGGGTGGATCTCGAAGTGGAGGTGATCGACGGTGGTGTTGCCGGTCTTGCCGACATAGCCGATGACCTCACCCTGGCTGACCGAGCGGCTCGACCCTTCCCAATTGCTGAGGTGGGCGTAGAAGTAGCGCGTCCCACTGTTGCCGGTCAGCCACACGGAGTTGCCGCCCAGCGGTGTCGTCTTGAACTGGACGCGGCCCGACTCGACGGCGACGAGCGGCGTGCCGCCGGGCGAGATGATGTCGACGCCCTGGTGACGGCGACCCCCGGATCGTGGCGCACCCCACGTGTCGGCGAACGCCCGGCTCCCGTCCACCGGGCACACGATGCCCACCGACGGCCGAGGTGCTGTGGTCGGAGGCGGAGGCGGCGGAGGCGGTGGAGGCGGTGCAGGGGTCGGCTCGGGCTCGGGTGTCGGTGCCGGATCGGGCGCCGGGTCGGGCGCCGGCCCACCGTCGTCTGCCGGTTGATCGTCGTCGTCCGACCCGGCTGCCGCGGCTCCGCC
>JALHOG010000158.1 GCA_022843125.1 Ilumatobacteraceae bacterium | reverse complement strand
TCGATATGCACACTCCGCTGTCCATCTCCCAGGCCGACCACCGGCCCATGTACCTCCAGATCATGGAGCAGATCCGACATCTCGTCGCGGTCGGGGACTGGGCGCGCGGGCAGGAGATCCCTTCCATCCGTGCGCTCGCGGCAGACCTGCGGATCAGTGTCATCACCATCCGTCGGGCGTATCAGGAGCTCGAGGACGAAGGCGTGATCGTGACCCAGCAGGGGCGCGGGACCTTCGTCGCGGACCGCCCGACGCTCGGGCCCGACCTGCGGGTGCAGGAACTTGATGCACATCTGCGCGCGGCGGCGGAACTGGGACAGCGGCTCGGACTCGACGCTGCCGCGATGGACGCACGCCTCCACGAGGCGCGTCGGCAGGTCCGACGCGACTCTCCTTCAGACCAGAGACGCACATGAGCGCGTTCGCGATCGACATGCGGGACGTGTCCAAGCGCTATCCGTACTTCGCCCTCGAGGGACTCTCGCTGCGTCTGGAGCCGGGCCAGATCATGGGATTCGTCGGGCCCAATGGTGCCGGCAAGTCGACCACGATCCGTGTGCTCATGGGCATCACCGCGCACGACGCCGGCGAGGTGCGCGTGCTCGGGCACCTGATGCCGGCGGTGCAGGCGCTCGCCAAGCAGGACATCGGATTCGTGTCGCATGACATGGGACTGTTCGCCAACGCGACGATCGGGTGGCACATGGAGTTCGTCCGCTCCATCTACCCGACGTGGGATTCGTCGTATGCGGCGGCGCTGCTCAAACGCTTCTCGCTCCGGGCGGAGCAGCCCGTGAAGGGCCTCTCGACCGGGGAGCGCATGCTCGCGATGCTGCTGCTCGCGCTGTCGCGTCGGCCCAAGTTGCTGATCCTCGACGAACCGACGGCGGGGCTCGACCCCGTCGCGCGGCACGTGCTGCTGGCGGAGTTGACGGACGTGCTCAAGGACGAGTCACGCTCGATCCTGTTCTCCTCGCACAACACGCTCGATGTGGAGCAGATCTCCGATCGCATCACGTTCATCGATCGTGGACGGGTCGTGGCATCGGAGGACAAGGAGACGTACCTCGATCGCTGGCGCCGCATCCATCTCGATGTGCCCGATGGTATGCGACTCGAGCCGCGTCCGGGCGTGACGAGCATCACGCAGGGACATCGCACGGCGGTGGTCACCACGGACGCGTTCACGCCGGCGCTCGAGGCGACGTTCCGGCTCGCCGGATTCACCGTGCGTGGCGTGCATCGACTCACCCTCGAGGAGGTCTTCGTGGAGACCGTGCTGCACACCAGAACGGAGCGCGGCGAATGACACGCACGGTTGTCGGTCACCTGATCCGGAAGGACCTGTTCCTGTATCGCCGGCTCATCGTGGGCACGGTGATCGTCGGACTCGCCTCGATCGTGCTCTCCGGTGTCGAGGGGGCGGTGGGCACCGCGGGACAGATCCTCCTGGTCACCAGCGTCGTGGTGTTGGGGGTGTTCCTCGCGGTGCACGGCGTGATGTCGGAGCGCCAGACCCGGTCGTTGCTGTTCGCGCTGAGTCTTCCGATCTCGCCGATGCAGTACACCGTGGCGAAGGTCGTCGGTGGCCTGGTTGCGTACATGATCCCGTGGTCGATCCTCACGGTCGCGATCGTGGGCCTGACACACGTCTTCGATCCCTCGTCGGTGGGCGCGCTCCCGTACCTCGTCGCGTTGATGGGGCTGCTGCTCACGAACTTCTGCGTCCTGACCGCGATCGGTGTGATCAGCGGCTCGGAGTTGTGGAGTGTGGTGGGGATCATCGCGACCAACACGTCCGTCCCGATCTTCATGACGGTGATGATCCCCAGACTCTCGCCCGCCATCGATGGGGCTGTCGCGGTCTGGAGCGGCCCTGTCGCGCTGGCGCTGCTCTCCGAGGTCGTCGTGGCCGGGCTCGCGATCGGCAGTGCGTTCTACATCCAATCCCGTCGGACCGACTTCGCCCAAGGAGTTGCTGCGTGACCCAGAACGAACGGTACCATGCCCTCGATGCCACGCGCGCCTTCGCGCTGCTGCTCGGCGTCGTACTCCACGCGACGATGTCGTTCTTCCTGTCGATCCCGGCGCAGGACGTCTCACCGAGCACGACGCTCGGGGTCACGTTCTATGTGATTCACATGTTCCGCATGACGCTCTTTTTCGTCATCGCGGGCTTCTTCGCCCATCTGGCGTTTCATCGTCGCGGAGCGCGGGCCTTCATCAAGGACCGCGCGAAACGGATCGTCGTCCCGATGACGGTCGGCTGGGTGATCCTTGCGCCAGTGACGACGGCCGTCCTGATCTGGGGATTGACGCGGACGTTCTCCGACGGTGCACCGGCGAACAGCCCGGCGCCGAGTCCGGGGGGGTTCCCGCTGACGCACCTGTGGTTCCTCTACTACCTCTGTGTCTGCTACGTGTTGGTGCTGGCCGCACGTGGCATGGTGGTGTCGTACGTCGATCCGAAGGGCACGCTTCGAGTGAAGGTCGATGCGCTCTTCGGTGCGGCGTTCCGTGGATATCTCGCGCCGATCATGTTCGCGCTGCCGGTCTTCACCGTGTTCGTCGGCGACACGGGGTGGTTCGCGTGGTTCGGCATCCGGACGCCGGACACCGGACTCACGCCTCAGGTGCCGGCGCTGGCGGGATTCGTGCCGGCGTTCGTCGTGGGATGGCTGCTCCATCGCCAGACCGGGCTGCTCGAGCTGCTGGAGCGGCGCTGGGCGCTGCATCTGGGTCTCGCGGTGGCGCTGACCGCGAGCTGTCTCGCGGTCGTCGGGACGGCGCCTGACATGGCGGCGTTGACCGTGGTCCCGGGTGGCGCGGGGATGCGCGTGCTCTACGCCGCGGCGTACAGCGTCGCGATCTGGTGTTGGTCGTTCGGCTTCCTCGGCGGCGCGATGCGATTCTTCAGCGCCGAGAGTGCAGCGCGGCGGTATCTCGCCGATGCGTCGTACTGGATCTACCTCGTGCATCTCCCGTTGGTGTTCGCACTACAGGTACTTCTGATGCGGTGGCCGCTGC
>JALHOG010000157.1 GCA_022843125.1 Ilumatobacteraceae bacterium | reverse complement strand
GCGTCGACACGGCCGTCGTCGGCATGACGGCCACGTCCACCGTCCGGCAGCGGTTCGTGAATTCCGGAGACACCACCATCGAAGCCACCTACGTGTTCCCGTTGCCCGCCCGCGCCGGCGTGACCGATTTTGCCGCCGACCTGGCCGGTCGGCGCGTGATCGGCGTCCTCAAGGAACGCGGACAGGCTCGCGCCGACTACGAGCAGGCCCTGGTGTCCGGGCAGCGTGCCGCGATCGTGGAGGAGGACCGCTCCGAGGTGTTCTCGGTGCGGGTGGGCAACCTCGGGCCCGGCGAAGAAGCAACCATCGAGATGCGGCTGACCGGGCCGTTGGCATTCGAGGACGGCGAGGCCACCTTCCGATTCCCGCTGGTGGTCGCGCCGCGCTTCACCACTGGAAGTCCGTTGGCCGGTGATCAGACCGGCGCCGGTCTTGCGGCTGACACGGATGCGGTGCCCGACGCGTCGCGGGTGACCCCGCCGCGCCTCGTCGACGCCGACGAGCGTCCCGACGTGCAGATCTCGCTGACCGTCGACGGTGCCGGGCTGGCGGTGTCGGACTTGCGGGCCAGCCTGCCCACAGCGGTCTCCGAGGCCGATAGGTTGACCCGGTTGCGGGTGGAGCCCGGCGCACGGGCGGACCGGGACTTCGTGCTGCGCTTCCGCATCGACCGCAGCGAGTTGTCGTCGGGGGCTGTGTCTTCATCGGCCGTGCTGGTCCCGGATGCCGATGGCTCAGATGGCACCGAGGGCACCTGGTCGGTGACGTTGGTGCCGCCGGCCGAGGCGTCCAGCGCTCCGCGCGATGTCGTAGTGCTACTGGACCGTTCGGGTTCTATGGGTGGCTGGAAGATGGTCGCCGCGCGGCGGGCCGCCGGCCGGATCGTGGACATGCTCGACACCGCCGACCGCTTCTGTGTGTTGGCGTTCGACGACCGGATCGACACCCCCGCGGGCCTCGTGGCCGGCTTGGTCGTCGCCAGTGACCGGAACCGGTTCGCCGCAGCGTCGTGGTTGGGCTCGCTGGGGAGCAGGGGCGGAACTGCGATGGCCGAACCGCTGTACAAGGCGGTGGAAATACTGGCTGCCTCCGGCGAAGGCCGCCAACCCAGCGTGGTTCTGGTCACCGACGGTCAGATCACCGGCGAGGACCACCTGTTGCGGACGCTGGCATCCGCCATCGGGCAAACACGCATCTACTGTGTGGGTATCGACCGCGCTGTCAACGCCGGATTTCTGGACCGGCTGGCGCAGCTGGGCCGGGGCCGGTCTGAGCTGGTCGAATCCGAGGAGCGGTTGGACGAGGCGATGGCGCGCCTGGCCCGGACAATCGGACGCCCGGCGCTGACCGGACTGCGAGTCAGTTCCGACAACGTGGAGGTTATCGAGGGCAGCGTCACGCCCAGCACGTTGCCCGACGCCTTCGCCGGGGTACCGTGCGTCATCTCCGGGCGCTACCGGGCCGCCGCGCCAGGGGCAGTGCTGCGCGTCGATGCCGACTCCGCGGACAGACCATTCACCACCACGCTGAACGCCCAGCTGGCTCCGGAAGCCGTTGCGGTGCGGACGATCTGGGCGCGCTCGGTGGTTCGCGACCTCGAGGACGATTACGCGTCGTACTCCGCCGACGACGAGCTGGCCGCTCAGCTGGTCGCGCACTCGGTCCGGTTCGGGGTGCTCTCGCGGTTCACCGCGTTCGTGGCCATCGATCCAGAACGAACCGAGGCGGGCCCGCTCACCGAGGTGATCCAGCCCGTCGAGGAGCCCTCGGGCTGGGCGACGAACGTGGGTTACTCCGTGGCCATGATCGCTCCCGCGTCTGCGCCTGCTTCCGCGCGTGGGGGCTATGCACTGCCTGGAGCTTGGGCGGACTCCGATGAAACGGTGGCTCCGCAGCCACTTGCCTCGATGCCTGCGCCGGCCGGGCCGCCGCCGATCGGGTGTGCGCCCGCTCCCAAGCGTCCAACACCGCCGCGCTCGCTGGAAAAGCTGCTCAAGCAGGTGGAGAAGGGAACCCAGGTTCGTCGCTCGGGACTCGATGCGGTGCTGGAAGAACTGAAGCAGCATCGCGATGCGACGGAAGATCCGGAGCTGCACTCTGCGCTCGACCAGTTGTGCGACGCGGTGGCGCGGTTCCTGGAGCACCCGAGAGGGCCGCAGAGCCGGCAGGTGCTGGTGAAGATCGACGCGGTCAAGCGGGCACTCGCCGGGCAGGGCCGGCCGACGCGCAAGCGGAAGTTCTGGAGGTGACGCTGCATTGTTCGCGAGGGTGCACAGATTGTCAGCCTCAGCGGCATCAGCCCACGCTGATGTCGCTGAGCACGCCACGCAGGATCGACTCGATGGTGTCGAACTCCGCCTGACCGCTGATCAGAGCTGGGGCTAGCTGGATGACCGAATCGCCTCGATCGTCGGTACGGCAGTACAGCCCGGCCTCGAATAGCGCCGCACCGACGTCTCCGAGCAACGATGAGCGTTCGTCGTCGCTGAACTTCTGCTTGGTCGCCTGGTCCTTCACGAGTTCGACGCCGAAGAAGAATCCCTCGCCGCGGACGTCGCCGACTATGGGCAGGTCGTACAGCTTTTCCAGGGTGGCGCGCAGCGCGGGGGAGTGCTCTTTGACGTGATCGTTGAGGCCTTCGCGCTCGAAGATGTCGAGGTTGGCTAGCGCCACGGCCGCCGATACGGGGTGCCCGCCAAACGTGTAGCCGTGCCGGAACGTGGTCTTGCCGTCGTTGAACGGTTCGAACACCTTGTCGCTGGCGATCATTGCGCCCAGCGGCGAATAGCCAGAGGTCATGCCCTTGGCGCAGGTGATGATGTCGGGCACGTAGCCGAAGTCGTCACAGGCGAACATCGACCCGATCCGACCGAACGCGCAGATCACCTCGTCGGAGACGAGTAATACGTCGTATTCGTCGCAGATCTCGCGGACCCGTTCGAAATAGCCAGGCGGAGGCGGAATCGAGCCGCCGGCGTTTTGTACCGGTTCCAGGACGACCGCGGCGACGGTATCGGGTCCCTCGAACTCGATGGCCTCGGCGATCCGGTCGGCGGTCCACTGGCCAAATTCTTTGACGTCGGT
>JALHOG010000156.1 GCA_022843125.1 Ilumatobacteraceae bacterium | reverse complement strand
GGCGAGCATCCGCAGGTGTGGGAGCGCCTGGCGACCGGTGCCGAGGATGGCGGCCCGCTGCGGCGAGTCGGGCGCGAGGCGCCGCACCGCGAGCGCGCATCCGGCGGGCGTGCGGGCACGCGTGAGTGCGTCGCCGTCGAGCGTGCACAGCCAGGTGCCGGCATCGTCGAACAGGGTGATGACGAACGTGAACACGCCGTTGCGGGTCGCGTAGAGCTTGCCGCCCGAGTAGGGCGGGACGACCGCGGCCATCGCGCTCGCCATCTGGCCGGCGGCAGCCGCCCTCACCCGCTGCGTCGTGGCCGCCTCGCCGCGCCCCCAGGCGCCGAACGCGCGCTCCATCGCGTCGGTGACCGATGCGAGGTCGATCAGCTCGTTGATGGTGTCGTCGTCGAGGTGCGGCATGCGGGAGAAGGTGTCGTCGGTGTGCGTCGGGGTGCTCGGAGTTCGGGTGGCGGCCGATCAGGGAGCCGACCGCCGACGTTGCATACAGTATCCGAGATGGCCGACACCAGTCCGGTCCGCGCCGCGGACGACCGCACGTCCGGCGACGGCGTGCAGTGGTTCGCGTTCACGCTGGTGTGCGCCTCGTACCTCGCGGTCACGGTGGGCGAGCAGTTGCTGTCGCCGCTGTTCCCCGTGGCACGCGACGAACTCGGCCTGTCGCTCGCCGACGGTGGCATCGCGTTCGGGGTGCTGACCGCCTCGATCGCGGTCGCCAACCTGATCGGCGGCGCGTGGCTCACCCGCACCGGCCCGCTGACCACGATCAGGGCGTCGACCGTCGCCACGATGATCGGCTCGGTCATCGCCGCCACCGCCGACGGGCTCGGGCAGCTCGTGATCGCACAGGTGTTCATGGGTCTCGGCGCGGGCCTGTTCTTTCCGGGTGGTCTGCAACTGATCGCACGCCTGGCCGGGCCGAACCGGCGCGGGATGGCGATGGGGATCTACGGCGTCGCGTTCTCGATCGCGCTCACCGTCGCCGCCGTGCTCGGCGCGGCCGGCGCGTCGCAGGGCTGGCGGATCGCGTTCTGGATCGGTGGCGGCATCGCCGTGGTCGCCCTCGCAGCGTCGGGCGCGATCCGCGTCGGTCGCGAACCCGGCCCCCATCCGGGTCCGATCGACTGGCGCGCCGTGGCCGGCCTGCCGACCGTGGTCGGCGCCGTCGGCGCGGTGTGCCAGTACGGCTCGATTCCGTTCCTCACCACGTACGCGGTCGACCGGTGGGGGCTGCGGGAGGCGTCGGCTGCGCTCCTGCTCGCAGCCGGCCGTGTGGTGTCGATCGCCGCCAAGCTCGTCGCCGGGGCGAGCGCCGATCGGATCGGCCCGATGCGCAGCGCCCAGCGCACGTCGATCGTGCTGATCGCCACCGGGCTGGGATGGGTGCTGCTCCCCGGCGGGCTCGTCACGTATGCGATCGCTGCGATCTTCGCCGGGACGGTGAGCTCGCTGTTCCCGATCGCCAACCTGCTCGCGGTCGAGCGGTTCGGACGCCATGGCGGGGCGCTCGGCGCCTACCGGTCGGCCCAGATCGGCTTCGGTGCGCTCGCCGGGTTCGCGATCGGTCTCGTCGGCGAGCGAGTCGGCCTCCGCCCCGTCCTCGCCGTCGCCGCCTGCGCGCCGGCGGTGCTCATCTGGGTCTGTCGCCCCGAACGATGACGGCTCGGACGTCGATCGCGCCTTCGCGGAGGGGGATGATCGCTGCGTACTCGGGGCTCGCCCAGAACGACCGGGCCGCCGCCTCGGAGGGAAACTCGATCACGTGGAAGCGGCGCGTGCCGCCGTCGTCGGGGTCGCCCTCGAGGAACACGCCGTGCGCGGCCCGCGCGAGGTACCGACCGCCGGCGTCGACGATCAACGGTGCAACACGGGCCTTGTACTCGTCGTAGCGGGCGAGCGCCTCGGCATCGGCGTCTGGCCGGAGCCGCACCTCGAACACGGCGATCACCGGCTGTGCGTCGGGCACGGCGCTCACACCCCGACCGCCGCACCGACGGTGCGCGGGTCGGCCCCACCCTCGACCGCCTCACCGGGGAGCGGGATCCGCACCACCTGCTGGGCCGACCGGAGCCCCCACTGCGAGGTGGTGATCGTGCGTGGAGCGACGGCCCGGAGCGCGGCAACCGACTCGTCGTCGAAGCCCGCCTCGACGCGCACGCCGTCGTCGGCCGGTAGCCACTCCCACCGTGGCGACGTGACCAGCCGGCCCGGCCGGTGTTCACCGGCCACGATCTGGGCGATCGTCTGGGAGTTCCACGGCATCTGGTTGTCACCGCCGGGCGTGGCACCGAGGAACCGCACCGCGCCCGTCTCGTCGGCCACCGCCCAGGCGTGGAGCGTGGTCGCCGGCCGGCGACCGGCGACCGGGAAGTTCGGGTGCCCGACCTCGGCGGTGAACCCGCGCCCGGCCCGGTTGGCGAGGCAGAGGTCGTAACCGGGCACGATGATGCCGCTGCCCCAGCGCGGGTACGAGTTGGAGTGCACCACCACGACAGCGGTGCCATCGGCATCGACGGCGCTCACCATCGACGTGCCCGAGGGGTCGGCGAGCGCGTCGCGCCGGGCGGCGATCGCGGCGATCATCGCCCCGTAGACGTCGGCCTGGGTCGACTCGGCCGTGATCGCGGCTGCCGCCTCGAGCAGCGACGGGCCGTGCGTCGGGACGGGTGTCGCCCACGCCGCGAGATGTCCGGCGCGGCCGGTTGCGCAGCCGGCCCACTCGGCTCGGGCGAACTCGAAGTCGCTGTGGGCGAGCACGCCGCCGCGAGCCTCGACCGCGTCGATGATCGCGTCGCCGACCGGGCCGTCGAGCAACGTTGCGCCACGGTCGACGAACTCCCGGAGGAGCAGGGCGTGCCCGGCGAGCGTGACGATCGACCCTGCGGGGATCGGCGCGCCGTCGGGGTAGAAGCGGCAACCGTCGGGGTGCATCTCGGCGACGAGGGCGGCGGCGGCGCGGCTGAGGTCCTCGTTGACTGCGGCCCACGGGAAGCCGGTTTCGGCCAACTCGATGGCGCGGGCGGCAAGCGCAGCACGACCGAGGCGTCCGCGTGCGGCGAGCGCGGCGTAGCCGGCCGGCGCGGCGGGCGGGCCGACC
>JALHOG010000155.1 GCA_022843125.1 Ilumatobacteraceae bacterium | reverse complement strand
AGCCCGCAGCAAGCGCGGTCATCAGGACAGGCGTCAAGCGCTCTAGGCTGCCACGCACGATCATCTCACGGCCGAACTGCTCGCCTTCGTGCAGCGCGAGGTTGATGTAGTGGCTGACCTTGAGGATACCGTTGCGGGCACTGATGCCAGCGAGCGTAATAAACCCGATCATCGTCGCCACGGACAGCGGTTGTCCGGCGATCCACAGCGCGAGCACGCTGCCGATCAAGGCCAGCGGAACGTTGCCCATGATGATCACGGCCAGTGTCGCGGACTTGTAACGGCTGTAGAGCACGACGAAGATCGCCGCCAACGAGACGAGAGCGAGCAGCGCGATCAGGCGCGATGCTTCCTCCTGCGCCTGGAACGTCCCCTCGAGTGCCGTGAAATAGCCCTCGGGCAGCCGTGCTTCGTTCGCCATGCCTCGCACGGCGGCGATGATGCCGGCCATGTCGGAGCCGTCGGTGTTGGCGAGCACGACGATGCGCCGGCGCGTGTTATCGCGCAGGATCTGGTTCGGCCCGTCGGTTTCCGTCACGGTCGCGATTGCCGAAAGCGGCACACGCCCAGACGGCGTCTCCAGTATGAGATGGGCGAGACCTGTCGTCGTGCGATCGGCATCGGTTACCCGAAGCACAACGTCGTAGCGGCGGGCACCGTCGACCACCTGCGAGACGACGCGCCCGTTGAGCATCGACTCAAGCGCCTCCGTGACGCGGGCCGGCGCGATCCCAAGCTGTGACGCCCTGTCGTAGTCGATCGACACCTGCACCTGCGGGATGCGCACCTGCCGCTCGACCTGCAGATCGACGATTCCCGGTACGGTTGCCATGCGTGCCCGCAGCTGCTCGGCCACAGCACGCAGCGTGTCGAGGTCGTCACCGAATATCTTGAGAGCGATCTGCGCGCGCACGCCGGACAGCATGTGGTCAAGCCGATGCGAGATCGGCTGGCCGACGTTGATGTTCGCCGGTAGCATGGCAAGCCGTGAGCGCATGTCGGCGATGATCGCCTCGCGGCTACGGCCCGAGCGGTTCAGGTCGACGTCGATCTCTGCTGAATGCACGCCCTCGGCGTGCTCGTCGAGCTCCGCTCGCCCTGTCCGTCGGCCGACGCTACGGGCTTCAGGCACCTGCAGGATCAGCCGTTCGGCAATCAGTCCGACGCGGTTCGATTCGGCGAGTGCAATCCCTGGCTGAAACAGCATGGAAATTGTCAGCGTGCCTTCGTTGAACGGCGGCAGAAACGAGCGCGGCAGGAAAACGGCGCTCGCAGCCGAGACCATGACCGCGCATGCCGCAGCCGTCATGACGAACGCTTGCTGCCCGAATGCCCAGTGCAGAAGCCGCCGGTTGCCGGCCTTCAGCGAGCGCACCAGCCAGCTGTCGTGCTCGCCCTTCGAGCTGACGCGCCGCAGCAGGTAGTAGCAAAGTACCGGCGTCACGGTGATCGAGACGACAAGGCTTGCCACGATCGAGACGATGTAGGCCACGCCGAGCGGCGCGAACAATCGCCCCTCGATGCCCGACAGCGCGAACAGCGGCACGAACACCAGCACAACGATCGCAGTCGCGTAGATGATGCCGGAGCGCACCTCCTGCGAGGCACGTGCGATGACGGCGAGCGCCGGCTCCGGCATGGCCTTAATGGCGTTCTCGCGCAGGCGCCGCAGCACGTTTTCAACGTCGACGACGGCATCGTCCACCAGTTCGCCGATGGCGATCGCGAGGCCGCCGAGCGTCATGGTGTTGATGGTCAGCCCGAACAGCTGGAAGACCAGCACCGTCACCAGGATCGAGATCGGGATCGCGGTCAGCGAGATGGCCGTCGTGCGCCAATTGAGCAGGAACATGAACAACACGACCGCTACGACAACGAGCGCTTCGAGCAGCACCGTGCGAACATTGTCGACCGAGACCTTGATGAAATCCGCCTGTCTGAAAAGGAGCCCCGTCTTCACGTCTTTGGGCAGGACACGGCCGAGATCGACAAGCGCCGCTTCGATGTCGTTTGTGAGCCGCAGCGTGTCGGCGCTCGGCTGCTTCTGCACCGAGAGGATGACAGCGGGCTTCCCGTTGACACTCCCCTGGCCGCGCCGCACCGGACCGCCGAGCCGGACCTCCGCCACCTGGCGTACGGTGATCGGCACGGGATCGCCCGTGCGGACGATCGTCTGGGCCAGGTCGTCGAGGCTCGCGGCCCGGCCGACGATGCGGATCAGCGACTCCCGATCCTGCTCGAGCAGGAAGCCGCCGCCGGTGGCCGCGTTCGACCGCTCGACGGCGCGGGTCAGCTCGTCGAGCGTCACGCCGTGCCGCGCCAGCCGCTCGGGCGAGGTCAGCACCTGGTATTGCTTCAGCTCCCCGCCCAGCACGGTGACCTGCGCGACGCCCCCCTGGGCGAGCAGTCGCGGGCGGATGACCCAGTCGGCGAGGGTGCGCAGTTCCATCTCGCCCGTCGCCCCGTCGGAGGTCAGGCCGATCAGGAGGACCTCGCCCATGATCGACGTGATCGGGGCCATCACCGGGTTCAGGTCGGCGGGGAGCCGGGCGCGGACCAGCTGCAGCTTCTCGGCGACGACCTGGCGGTCGACGAAGATGTCGGTGCCCCAGTCGAACTCGGCCCAGACGATCGACAGCCCGATGCCGGAGGCCGAGCGGACGCGGCGCACCCCGCTGGCCCCGTTCATGGCCGCCTCGATCGGGAAGGTCACCAGGGTCTCGACCTCCTCGGGCGCGAGGCCGTGCGATTCGGTCATGACGGTGACCGTGGGTCGGTTCAGGTCGGGGAAGACGTCGACCGGGATCTGGGTCGCGCGGTAGCCGCCGTATGCGGCGAGGATCAGCGAGCCGACCAGCACGAGCAGGCGGTTCTGAAGCGAGAAGCGGATGAGCGAATTGAGCATGCGGGACGATCCTCGATTCGGTTCGATGCGGCGTGGATCACCGCCCCTGCCGGGCGACCCGATCGTCCGACGCCCGCTTGCTCGCGATGGCGATCCGCGCCCGGGCCCCCTCGAGCAGCCGCCCGTCGGCGTTCTCGACCTCGACCCACACGGGGAGGACCCGCTCGCCGGGGTCGAGCACGGGCGCGATGCGGACCACGATGCCGCTCGCCGCGCGACCCGGGAGCGACGGGA
>JALHOG010000154.1 GCA_022843125.1 Ilumatobacteraceae bacterium | reverse complement strand
GCTAATCACACGCGTGTAAGTTGGGGGTTGGTTCGGGGAGGGTGTGATGTTCAAGGCTGCGCCGATCGTGTTGGACGCTGAGGCTCGGGCGGTGCTCGAGGCCAGGGTGCGAGCGTCGAAGACCCCGCAGCGAGCGGCGGTGCGGGCGCGTATCGTTCTGCTCGCTGCGGATGGGGTGTCGTCTCGGCAGATCTCCCAGCAGGTTCGGATGCACGAATCGAACGTTGCGTTGTGGCGTCGACGGTTCCTCGCTGACGGTCTCGCCGGCCTGGACGACGCTCCTCGGTCAGGTCGCCCACCCACCTACGATCCGCTCGACCGGCTGAAGGTCGTCGCGGCGGCGACGATGCAACGCGATCCCGATGAGCCGGAAGCGACGTGGACCTACGCGGCGTTGAGCGAGGCGCTGCGGGACGAGGTCGGGATCTCCCGCTCGCAGTTGTGGCGGATCCTGCACCGCCTCGACGTGAAACCACACAAGGTCCAGGGCTGGCTCAACCGCCGCGATGACCCGTTGTTCTGGGAACGGGTCCAGGACGTGTGCGGGCTCTACCTGAACCCGCCGGAACGGGCGCTGGTGTTCTCCGTGGACGAAAAGACCAGCATCCAAGCCAAACAACGGCTGGTCGAGACCAGCCCGCCCGAAGCCGGGCGGCCCTGCCGCCGCGAGTTCGAGTACCGCCGCCACGGCACCGCATCGCTGCTCGCCGCCCTCGATGTCCACTCCGGGCAGATCCTCGCCCAAGACATCGCCCGCAACGATTCAGTGACCTTCATCGAGTTCCTCGAACACCTCGACACCGTCGTGGACGGCGAGCTCGCCGTACATCTCGTGTTGGACAACGGGTCATCACACACTTCGAAAGCGACCCGAGCCTGGCTCGACGAGCACCCCCGGTTCGTGGCCCACTACACCCCGAAACACGCCAGCTGGGTCAACCAAGTCGAACTGTTCTTCTCGATCCTCACCCGCAAGGTCATCCGCAACGGGAACTTCGCCTCCCGACACGACCTCGTCACCAAACTCATGACCTTCATCGACCGCTACAACACCACCGCCCGCCCCTTCGCCTGGACCTACACCGGCCACCCCCTCACCACCGGCAACACGCGCGACACTTCCGCGCGGCAGCACTAGGATCTGGGCGGGCAGTGTGGGGAGGTTCATTTCGGTGAGCAGCGCACCGATTGGGCTCTGGTCGTTCAGTTGGCCGAGGTAATCGGAAGCCGAACAGCGATCGCATTCGCACGTTGGGTCCGGAGAGGCGGCCGGCTGTTGCGGCGATCTCGGCGTCGAGTTCGGCGATGATCTCCTCGGCGCGAGCGTCTTCGCCCACCGCCGCGGCGGCCTGACGGAGGCTGGTGCGCCAGTCCACGAAGCTCGTTGCGATCGTGGGTGCGATTGCGCTGTAGGCGGTGATGGTGCCTGCCACCACCGAACCCTCGACCACCCGGCCGTTCGAACACTCACAAGGCACCAGCCAAGTGCCCACGTCGCCCAAGCGCATCGTCACCACCACCGACCAAAACGCACTGCTCCCCCTGCTCGAACTCGGCGTCCGCCCAGTCGCCAGCGCCGGCTTGCTCGCCGACGACGGCACCCAGATGTTCCGACGGACCGAAGGCTTCGACACCACCGGCATCGAGTTCATCGGCGAGTACGGCGAACCGAACGCCGAGGCCATCGCCGCACAACGCCCCGACCTCATCCTCGGCTACGAGTTCGACAGCGACTACTATGACACCCTCGCGGCGATCGCCCCGACCGTGATGATCCAAATCTTCGACCGGCCCTCGACGAAGCACTCCTCGACTACCTCGACCTCGTCGGCCGAACCGAACAAGCCGAAAAGCTCTGCCGCAACTACCAAGCCCGCATCAGCTCCCTCCTCGAGCAGCTGGGCAACCGAACCCCACAGCTCAGCGTGTCGGTCATCACCTCAGGCGACCCCGGCCAGTTCTACCGTGCCGATACCGGCCAAGCGCTCGGCACCGTGATGGACGACCTCGCCTTGCTCCGGCCAGCACCCCAGCAGACAGCGGCCAGTGAGACGAGACGTTCAGTGTCGAGAACCTCGCCGACCACGACGCCGACGTCGTGCTTGTCATCGACTACTCCGGTGAGGACCAAGACCCCGGCCTCGAGGCTCTCACCTCCTCGCCACTGTTCACCAACCTCGCCGCCGCACGCGCCAACCAGATCTACCTGATCGACGGCACCCAAACCGTCGGCGCCGCCTGGGCGCGAATGGGCCGCTTCCTCGACGAACTCGAAACTATCCTGCTCGACCCTGACCTCGACACCGACATTCGGTTAGTAAGCCGCAGCTGCTCAGCGGCACGAACCCATCGTCCAGACGAGGCGGCGCCGCGTCTCTATCTACGGGGGTCATTCCGGGATGAGTACGGGCCGACCGTTCGATCACTCCGACGTGTTCGCAGAAGGTGCGCCACAGCCGCCGATGTTCTGAATGGTCTGCAACGGTGCGAGGCTTCGAAAAGCGTCTGCCTCTCCACTAGGATGAAGGCGAGCTGGAGTCGGACGTTCACAGCAGCGCTAATCCAACGTTGCCGTTCAGCGGATCCGTCTTCGGCTTCGCTGACGTTTCCGTTGGGCAGCGAATCGCATCGGCCCTGAGGCGACACCAGACATGAGGCGCTGCACGGGCGATTTGATGCGGCAACCATCATGCATGACCAGGATGTGGCCACGACGCAGATGAACGGCCGGTACAGTCGGATGTTGACTTTGTTAAGCAGCCCAACGCTTCGCCCGCCCGTTAGCATCATCAGCGCGGCCTGGCAAGTCGAAAGAAGGCGTCGCCGGTGGCTACCTAAGCGATGAAGCGAGGCTTGACAAACTACGTGGACGTCCTCGGATTTTTCAGCGCGCATCCCAGAGACCTTCACTGAGTGCCGTCAGCCTCATGTCCTGAGGCGTTGTTCGCTGGAATTATGGCCAGCGACTCCCGTCGTGCCTGGCGGGCACGGGAGGCACGGGCGCAGCGTGGCCGGCCGACAGCGACGATCGTGTTGAGCGGATGACGAGACGGCTGCGCTCCAACGCCTGACGTCTCTCGGACGTCGAGTCCGCCGCTCGGCTTCTGAACTGAGGCGTACGGCGGGGAGCGTTGCGGTGATCCCGATGTGATCCCGATC
>JALHOG010000153.1 GCA_022843125.1 Ilumatobacteraceae bacterium | reverse complement strand
GCGTGATCGACGGCTTCAGCCGGCCCGTCGCGGGCGTGGCGGTGAGCTTCTCGGTGGCCGCGGGCGGCGGCAGTGTGTCGCCGGCGAACGCGACGACCGACTCCGTTGGTGTGGTCAAGTCGCGCTGGACGCTCGGGCCGAGCGGTGCGCAGCAGCTCACGGCGACGGTCGCCGGCCTCACGCCGGCGCTGGTGAACGCGTCGGTCTTCGTGCCCGCGGGCACGCCCACGCTCTTCGCCGGCGTGAGCGGCGCGTCGATGGTCGTCGGCAGTTCGCGGACGATCCCGATCTTCATCGAACCGGTCTCGGCGGTGCCGATCGTCGCGACACTGACGGTGCGTGACACCTCGATCGCACGTTGGGCCGTGGATTCGGTGATCTTCGCCGCGGGCGCTTCGCTCCGTTCACCCGTGATCCAAGCGCGTGCGAGCGGATACACCTGGGCGATCATCACGTCGAGCATCGGCACGGACTCCGTCCAGGTGGAGGCCCAGCCGGCGTCGATCGACTTCGGGAACTACAGCAGCAGCGCGGTCTCGACGGATACGCTTCGCAGCGTGGTGCGCCTCTCGGCGCCGGCCCCGGCTGGCGGCATCGTGGTGACGGTCGTGTCGGAGGACACTTCGGTGGTGCTCGTGGCGCCGTCGGCGGGTGACGGCGAGCCCGAGTATCGTTGCGACAACTATTACTGTGGCGGTCTGCGGGCAGAGCCGGTGCCCGGGTTTCACCCGTCGCTGCTGGCCCCGCCGGCCGACACCGCCTTCGTGACGATCCCGGAGGGAGGGATCGAGGGTCATCTGGCGCTGCTTCCGCGGGCAGCGGGCACGGGCCGCGTGACGGCGTCGGCCCCCGCGTTCGCGGTGGGGGAGCGTTACGTCTACGTCCAGCCGGCGACCCTCCAACTCGATGCGTACCCCTACGAGGGTCAGCAGGTCGGGGTCGGCACGCATGTCGAGTTGCGGGTCTCCCTCTCCGCCGCGCTGCGGCGTGACCTCCCGGTGCGGCTCACGTCGCGCGACACGACGCGGCTTCGCATCGATTCGACCGCAGTGATCAAGCGGCACGAGTCGCAGGCCTACGGCCTGCCAGTGCGCATGCTCGGCGCCGGCATCGTGACCCTGGTCGCGGAGGCCGACGGGTTCGCCACCGACTCGATCCAGTTCGAGATCGTCGACCGACGGCTCTACGTGGCCGACCGCGCGCCGGTGGTCAGTCCGTCGACGCCCTTCCGCCTCGACGTCGGCATCGCCGCCGACTCGCTTGGCGCCTCGCTCGGCTACTGGCCGCAGTCCCAGGAAGTCCCGATCTCCGCCAGCAGCTCCGATCCCAGCGTGCTGCAGGTGGAACTCGGCGCGAGCATCCTGTTCCGCCAGACGTACGCCGAAGTGCAGCTGCGCGCCGGCGCCGTCGGGAGTGCCTGGATGCGCGTGACGAGCCCCGGCCTCGGGACCGACTCGGTGCTGGTCACCGTCGCCCGACAGGCAGTCACGATCTACGACGCCAGCAACCGTATCGGCGTGGGCCAGGTGCACGAGAGCTACAGCATCTACCTGCCGACGTCGCCGTCGGGAGACTACGAGTCGCGCGCGATCCAGGTGAGTTCGAGCGATCCGGCGATCGCCGAAGTGCTCACCCCGGACCTCGCGTCGTACGGTGGCTACTACCTCAATGCCCCGCGCATCCTCGGCCGGGCGCCGGGGACGGTCACGCTCACCTTCACGGCCGCGGACATCGACACGACGACCACGGTGCTTCAGGTGGTGCAGCCGACGCTCAGGTTCGCCGGCATCGGCGCCTCCAGCGCCAGCTACAACGCCGACAGTGCGCGCTACGGCGTGGCGCTGTATACGGGCCACGATCCGAACGTGACGCGGGCACCGGTGGAGTCGCTCACGGCGGTGCTCCGCTCGACGAATCCGGCGGTGCTGCTCGTGACCGACTCGATCATCCACTTCCAGCCAGGCAACTACTACAACACGACGGGCGCGGTGCGCTTCATCGCGCCGGGCAATGCGCAGCTCATCGCCGAGGCACCCGGCTACGTGCCCGACACCTCGGCGATGCTCACCGGCCGGCCGTTCCGTCTCGAGGTGAGTGCCGCGACGGTGACGACCGGCGTGGGACTCGCGTATCCGCTCACCCTCTTCCGTCGATCGCTCACGGGGGCCGCGCTGCCCGTGACGGTCAGTACGCGCGGTCCGGCGGGTGTGACCGTGCGCGAATCGAACCTCGAGTTCGCCGCCGGCCAGGGTACGCTCGTCTTCACGACGGTGGCGGCATCCACCTTCGGCGTCGACACGGTCACGTTCTCAGCGGCCGGGCACGACTCGGCGAGCGTGCGGCTCACGGTCGGCTCCTCCCGGATCACCGCGATCGCCGGGGGTTCCGTGCTGGTCGGGCAGGATCTCGCCGTGAGCGCGCGTCTCCGTGCGGTGGCCTTCTTCGCTTCGCTGGCCCCGACCGACACGGTCAGGCTGGTCGCACGCAGCCGTGACTCGTCGGTCGTGCGGATCGTGGACGACACCATTCGCTTCGTTCCGGGCGGCATCACCCCTTCGATCGAAGCAACGGCCCGCGGCGCACGGCCCGGCTCTGCGTGGATCATCCTCGAGGATCCGCAGGGGCGCTTCGCGACCGACTCGGTACGGGTCTTCGTGAACCGTCAGGCCCTCGATGGGTCGAGGACGCGATTCGATCTCGGGATGAACCAGCGCACCTCCGGCGGTGAGCTGTACGTCTACCGCCCGTACGAAACGACCGACTCGCTCTGGATCCGGTTCTCGAGCTCGGCACCGGGCGTCGCGCGCACGGTGCAGGACTCGGTGCTGCTGCTGCCCGACGAGCAGTACGCATACTTCGACGTGATCGCGGGCGACTCGGTGGGCGGTGTGGAGATCCGCGGGGCGGCTGACGGTTTCCTCGACCTCTCGCTCACGGTGTCTGTCGGGCGGCCCAGCCTCGTGCCGTACACGATGTCGAGTGTGACGGTCGGCGAAGGCGCCCCGATCGAGATCTATGTCTCCAGCGGGAGCGACTATCAGGCGCGCGAGACGACGGCGGAGATCCCGTACCGGATCACGTCGGAGACACCTGTCTTCCTCGCCATCGGCGCCGACTCCATCGGGACGATCCTGGCTGGTAGCTCCTACACGAGCGGTCTCGGACCGGCGATCGGGCTCGCGCGCGGCCCTGGACGTTTCGCGGTGTCCGAC
>JALHOG010000152.1 GCA_022843125.1 Ilumatobacteraceae bacterium | reverse complement strand
CCGCCGTCTCACGAACATCCCACAGAACATCCCACAGTTGCTCGGCGCGTCGGCGCGGCCTACAGGGGCGGCGTCACGGAACGTGGGAATTGCGGGTGAATGCGGGCGACGACCTGCTCGCCGCACAGCCGCGTCGCAGGCGTCGCTTCCGACAGTCCGATCGCCAAACAGGTGGCGCTGGACCGGGCGCCGGTGCAACCTCGCAGGCGAACGGGCGGTGTCGGCGCAGGCGCGTAGTGTTCGGGTCGTGAGAATCGGCATGCTCTATGGTCTCGAAGCCCCGCCGGAGTTCGGTGTGACCGCTCCGCAGGTGTACGCCGAGGCGCTCGAACAGATCGCGTTCGCCGATCAGCGCGGTGTCGACGATGTGTGGATGACGGAGCACCACTTCTTCGAGGACGACTACTGCCCCAGCCCGCTGATCGTGTGCGCTGCGGCTGCTGCCAGAACCGAGCGGATTCGCATCTGTCAGGGGATCGTGGTCAGTCCGCTGTACGGCCATCCGCTGAAGCTGGCCGAGGACGCGGCGGTCATCGACAACATCTCCAACGGGCGTTTCGAGCTCGGTCTCGGTCAGGGGTATCGCCAGGACGAGTTCGATGGGTTCGGTCTGCCCTTCGACCGCAAGCTCGGGATGTTCGTTGAGGGCCTCGATGTGATCGAGCGGGCCTTCACCGGTGAACGCTTCAGCTATGAGGGCCGTTACTACAACGTCCTCGACGCCCGTTTGCGGCCCTCGCCTGTGCAGCGGCCCATTCCGATCTGGATCGGGGCGGCGACCCCGGCGTCGCGGCGGCGGGTGGCGCGGCGTGGCCACAACCTGCTGATCTCGTTGCTCACCGATCTCGAGCACACCCGGGGTCAGTTCGCCGACTATCGGGTGGCGCTGACGGAGGCCGGGCGCGACCCTGCCTCGGAGCCGACCGCGCTGATCCGGGAGTTCTACGTGGCTGCCGACGATGAGACCGCGTGGCGGGAGGTTCGCCCCCACCTGATGCACACCTACAAGAAGGTGTACGCGCCCCCCGCGGTGTCGTTGGTCGAACGGCTGGCAGATGGCCGCCGCCGCCAGGTCACCAGCGTCGATGACCCGTACTACGACTCCGACGCCTTCTGGCAGGACCGCATGATCATCGGTGGTCCGGAGCGTTGCGCCAGCGAGATCTGCCGTTGGCGCGACCAGTTGGGCGTCGACACCCTCGTGCTTCGCATGCAGCACCCCGGCCAGCCCCACGACCAAGTGATGCGCTGCATCGAGTTGCTCACGGGCACGGTGATGCCGATGGTCGAAGCCACCCCGCCGAACCGCGTCACACCCTGAGCTGCGTGCCGCCTTTGGCGGCCGGCGATGGCGGGACCGCGGCGGCCCAGGCGGGTCAGACCGTGAACTCGTAGGCGCCGTCCTGGGGGCTGCGGGTGTCCTGCCAGAACTGCAGCAGGGTCTTGGGGGCGATGGTGGTCACCCGGTCGCGTCCACCGCGATACCAGTTGTCGACCGACTCGAGGCTCTGCACGAAGCTGGGCAGGTCTGCGCAGAGCTGCTCGGTGTAGGCCGCCACCACCTCAGGGCGCACCGTCATGGTGGTGGCCTTCCGCTCGAACATCGCCCGGAGGCACTCCACGATGTAGCGCACGTGGCATTCGGCGAACAGCACGCCACTACCGGCGTGACCGAGCACGCCGTTCGGCCCTGGCGTCACGAAGAGGTTGGGGCAATCCACCACCGAGATGCCGAGATAGGCCTCCGGGTTGTCCTCCAGCCGCTCGGTGATGTTGGCGCCGCCCGCGCCGAAGACCTGCATGGGGGCCAGCACCGTGTCCGCCTTGAATCCGGTGGCGAGCGCCAGGATGTCGAGCTCGTCGTGTCCGGTGGACGTGGTCACCCCGCTGGGGGTGATCTCGCTGATCGGGGCGGTCACCAGCCGAACGTTGTCGCGTTTGAGGGCGGCGAACCAGCCGTTGTCGACCAGCAACCGTTTGGCGTACGGCGGGAACGTGGGGATGATCTTCTCGGCGAGATCGGGTCTGCCTTCGACCTGTCCCAGCATGTACTCGGTGAGCGCGGCGCGCAGCCGGTCGCTCGCCTCGCTGATCGAGCGGCCGTCCTCGCTGTGCCAGCTCGGGTCGATCTTGACCGCGTCGGTTATGCCGTCGCCGAACTTCCAACCCTCGCTGAAGCGGTTCCACTCGCGGTAGGTGGGGATCGCCTCGAACAGTCGGCGCTCGATGCCCTCGAGCGCCTTGCCGTACTTCGGGTGGCTCATCATCCAGTGCGCGCTGCGCTGATAGACCACGACCTCGGCGGCGATGGGCGCGATGGCGGGCAGGATCTGGTTGGCGCTGGCCCCGGTGCCGATCAACCCCACGCGCTTTCCCTCCAGGGAGACGCCCTCGTCCCATTCGGTGGAGTGCATCGCCGGCCCGGCGAAACGTTCGAGCCCCGGGATCTGCGGAAAGCGCGCCACCCGCAGGATCCCCAACGCGGCGATGACCGCATCGGCCCACACGACGGAGCTGGAGGTGCCTGCGCCGTTCTCGGTGCGCAGCTCGACCTCCCATTGCGCACGCTCGGCGCGCCAGTGCATGGCGACCACCTCGGTGCCACAACGCAGCCGATCACCGAGGCTGGATTGCTCGGCAACCCGTTTCACGTACTTCAGGAGCTCGGGCTGGCGGCTGAAGTGCTCCGGCCAACCGGGGTCCTGGTCGAAGGTGAACGAGTACAACAGGCTCGGCGTGTCGACCCGGCACCCGGGATAGCGGTTCACCCACCAGGTGCCGCCGGGTTCGGGGTTCTTGTCGACCACCGTGATGTTGTGCAGCCCCAGCTGATCGAGCGTGCGGGCGGCGAGCACGCCGGTCACCCCGGCACCGATGATGAGCACGTGGAACCCGGGCGGCGCGGCCAGTGGGGCTTGCGGTGTGACCGGCCCGATGCCGGTCTGCTCGCGCACGAACTCGCGGTAGGTGGCCGGGACCTCGGTACCGACGGCGAGGTTCATGGCCGCCTGTAGCACGGCGTCGGTGGGCGGCTGCGGCCGGCGCTCCCCGCTGAGAAACGGTGGGAGCACCTCGGTCGCCTTGGCCTCGATGTGGGCACGATCCCGTAGGTCGGGTACGGCGCCGGCGTCGCCGGAAAGGTGGGTGACCACGGCGGCCAGCGTGCGGCGGTCGGCGTGGGCCAAGATGTCGGCGAGATCGGTGACGGCCATGGCGCGACGCTAATGGCCCCCGTAGCCCGGCGCCGTTCCGAGACGGGTCGCGGCCGCCCTCCGCTCGGCCCGGCGCCACCGCCCCCAGTCGGCCCCAGTCG
>JALHOG010000151.1 GCA_022843125.1 Ilumatobacteraceae bacterium | reverse complement strand
GAATGTACCATGTGGTCCGTTCTACTGGGTATTCCGCCGAACCGACCATGACACAGAGGACTCCATGAACGCTAACGACTACTCCAAGACTCCCGAGTCGCTCAGCCACCTCACCGAAGAGCAGTACCGCGTCACGCAGGAGGACGGAACCGAACCGGCCTTCCGCAACCAGTACTGGGACAACAAAGAGCCTGGCATCTACGTCGACATCGTCTCGGGCCAGCCGCTGTTCTCGTCCACAGACAAGTTCGACAGCCACACCGGTTGGCCCAGCTTCACACGACCCATCGACGCCGACGCTGTGACGACCAAGACAGATCGGAATCACGGCATGGTCCGCACCGAGGTGCGCTCGGCGGGCGCCGACGGCCACCTCGGCCACCTGTTCCCGGACGGCCCGCGAGAGGCTGGCGGTCAGCGATACTGCATGAACTCGGCCGCGCTGCGTTTCGTGCCCGCCTCGAAGCTCGACGAAGAGGGCTACGGCGAGTTCAGCGCCCTGTTTGACACTGACGACAACCCCACGAAGGAAGGCACAGCATGACCAGTAAGGCCACGAACCTCGCGCCCGTTTCGGACACCGAGCGGGCGGTGCTCGCCAGCGGATGCTTCTGGGGAGCCCAGGAACTCCTGCGCTCACACCCGGGCGTGCTCTCGACCAGGACCGGGTACTCCGGCGACGACCAAGTCCCGAACGCGACCTACCGGCACCACGGCGATCACGCCGAGTCGGTGGAGGTCGTCTTCGACCCGACCAAGCTCAGCTACCGGCAACTGCTCGAGTTCTTCTTCCAACTCCACGATCCGACCACCCTGAACCGCCAGGGCAACGACATCGGACGGAGCTACCGGTCAGCGATCTTCACGACCACGCCAGAACAGGAGAGAGTGGCTCACGAGGCGATCGAGGCGATCGACCGCAGCGGGGTGTGGCCCGGCCCGGTCACGACCGAGATCGCCCCCGCCGGCGACTTCTGGGAAGCCGAACCAGAGCACCAGGACTATTTGAAGAAGTACCCCAACGGGTACAGCTGCCACTTCGTCCGGCCTGATTGGAAGCTCCCGGCAACATGAGCAAGTCCGGGTGCGACCAACAGCCCAGCGGCCGACATGGATGACACCGGCGACCTATAAGGAAACCTGTACTTCGATGACCGGACATCCGAAGGCGTGTTCGTCGTGTTCGATCCCGAGGTCGTCAGTGTCGAGGATCTGCTGAAAGTGCCCTGGGAGAACCAGGACCCCACCCAGTACATGACCCAGGGCAACGACATCGGCAGCAGTACCGCTCGCCGTTTACACCAACTCCGATGATCAGGCGAACCTCAACAAAGGCGGTTTCCGACAGAACACCACCGAAATCGCATTCGGCGGGCGGGTTCTACTACGCAGAAGATTCCCACAAGCAATAGCTCGTGAAGCGCCCGGCGACTCTGCAACCACGGCTTATGCCAAGTTGCTTACGCTGACCGACACGCATTTCCCGACCAATTCCTCGAAAGGATGCACATGAATCCGCACGGCATCGTCGGACGCCCGGCACCCGAGTGGCGCGTCGACCCTTGGCTCTCGAACGTCGAGTCCGACGATGGCCTACACATTGCCGACATCACCGAACCGGTCATCTACCTCTACAACTTTCAGGCGTGGTGCCCTGGCTGTCACAGCCACGGTTTCCCGACCATGAACGCCGTCCGCGACGCTCTCGTCGGGGACGGCTCGCGGGACAAGGTTCGGTTCGTCGCCATCCAGACCGTGTTCGAGGGACACGCCACTAACAACCCCGAGGCGGCGGTCGAGTCACTCGCACGACACGGCTTGGACGACATTGCACTCGGCCACGACAGCGGTCATCCCCCAACGATCATGGCCGACTACCGCACCGGCGGAACGCCATGGACCGTCCTCATCGGTCCCAACCGCACCGTGCTTGCCGAGGGGTTCACCATCGACGCCGACCACGCCCTCGACGTAATCCATCGGGCCATCCAGGACAACGACAAGGATGGGAAGCGGCAGCTATGAGCAACTCAATGACGCGTCGGGTCACCGACCTCGCTTGTCGAGAGTCTGATCGGGTCAACCCGACGAGGCGCAGCTGCCGAGGACATCGACACATGGTGCTTAGTGCCGTGCGGCGACTGCCTCGAGAACCGTCGCCAAAACTTTGCGACATCCAGTAGCTTTGCCGCTGACGCCCATGTCATCGTCGTCGCGTTGGAGCGTGTTCGTCCTCCATCGAAGAGGCGGTCGACTCTGCGGGCGTCGCAGGATTCCGCTCAGACCCGGCAACAAGTCCCTGCTTCCGTGGAGCGAAAGTCACAATGCCGACGCCACAACCTCGACCACTTCCGCTACGGCATCCTCATCATCACGGTGCCGCCACGTCCCATCGATGATCGATTGTGGGTTCGCAGACGGGGCTGAGTGAGTCGGTGATCTGTTCCGATCCGGTCAACCGACGGGCGACTACACAGCAGCACGCGAGGAGCTCAGCGATCGCAGAATCGACTAGGGACGCACGTTCTCTCAACGCGGGGTGGTTAGTCCGCGGTGTCAGGCCTCGATGGCGATCGCACTCGTTCGAGCAGACGAATGCCGCAGTCGACGCAGCGGTGCGTACTCCGGGTCATCGAAATAGGCTCGAACCGCCTGCTTGTCCGGGAACTGGAGCACAACGGCAATTGCAGGCTGGTCACCACGCTCAATGACTAGGGCGTCTGTGTCGCGGGCAAGGGGCACGGCACCGTGCCGTGTAGCCACCGCCAAGGCGCCCACTTCGTATTCCGCGAAGGCGTCGGCGTCGGAAGGGGTGATTTCAATAACAAGGTACGCAGGCATGGGTCCTCCACATAAATGCTCGCAGGTGTCCAGAGATCGTTTGGGTTCTGGGCCGTCGATGTCACCGGCACTGGAAGCTAGTGTGTACTAGATGGTACATACCGTAGACGGCGTCGACTATTCAAGCCCTTACCGTACGAGGTCAGCACGGGGATGGCCTTCCGTAACCCTCGGTGCCACCTGCGCTGCACTGTCTGTCCCAAATGAGTCGAAAGAAAGCTCATGCGCTCCGCAGCAGACGACTGATCGAACTCGCACGATCCGATGGTGAATACATTGAACGGCCCTGCGATCGATTCTGCAAGCGATTGCTCCACTTCTCCGATGGAGCGAAGTGTTCTTGGCGCAAGGCAAAGTGCTACCGACTTGGCGATGCTCGTCGAGCGGATTCCTGAAGGGTGGATGCTCGTCACGTACGAGGGACGTCGGTACGGATTGACGCGGACCACGCGGGTGCACGGCCGCAGCATCAGCATCTTCGCCGAGGAACTCGGCGGTCCTGATCTGATCAGCGCCAACGTGTATCG
>JALHOG010000150.1 GCA_022843125.1 Ilumatobacteraceae bacterium | reverse complement strand
GTCGTGCGCGCTCAGGACAACGTGATCCCCGACGAGACACCCGTGTTCGACACACTGGGCATCGACACGCTTCCGGCGGACCTGCGCCCTCAGCAGCGCAATCGTCCCCAGGAGAACGTCGTCGTCGCGCTCGGCAGCGCGCTGCGGCTGTTCCAGCGCAAGCTCTCACTCAAGGGTGAGATCGCCGGCGCGCTGCTCACGCGCGACCTCACCAGCCCGGAGATCGACGGCGACAGCGTCGACGCGACCACGGTCGGGACGTTGCGGACCTCGAGCTCCGGTGATGCGGCGTGGAACGTCGACGCCGCGTGGCAGGGGCGCTCCTATGGGATTCGCGGCGGGTACGAGCAGATCGGCGCAGGGTTCACATCGCTCGGCCTCGCCTATCTCGTCAACGATCGTCGCAGCGTCAATGTGGGCGGCGACCTGCGCCTGTTGAACAACGCGATGATGGTGCAGGGGCGGTTCCAGCGTCAGGAGAACAACCTCGCGTCGCAACGCATCGCGACCACCACGCGGGACGTGATGACCGGCACGGCGACCATGAGACTGCCGGCCGATCTCACGCTCTCACTCGTCGCACTCGTGGCGACCGCCGGGAACAGCGAGACCAACGACACGCTCCGCGTGGACAACCAGACCTCCACACTCAACGCGAGTGTGTCGCGCCCGTGGCGATTCGCGGGGCGCAACGCGTCGCTCTCGCTCACATGGTCGACACAGGCGACGGAGGATCTCAACCCCATCCGCCTCACGCCGAAGGTGAGCGTGCAGACCGCGAACATGGCGGCGTCGGTCCCACTCTTCCCGTGGCTGATGCTTTCCCCTGCGGTCTCCGCCGTCCTGCCGAGCGGTGACACGCCGGGTGAGAACGTGCTGGGCAGTCTGCGACTCAGTGCTCAGGGCCTGAAGGCCATCACGGCGTCATCGCAGTTCACGCAGACGTTCGTCTCCGCGCGGCAGGTCACCACTGCGATGGCGCAATTCGGCTATCTGCTCCCCGGCGACATCAACTTCAGCCTGCAGGCGCGCTGGATGCGCTTCGGGCCGCAGGGTGTCCGTCCGGCGTTCGACGAACGCTTCCTCACCACGACTCTGGGACGGAGCTTCTGATGCGCCGCCGCGCCGCGACCTTCTTCCGTTCGCCACTCGCCGCACTCGCGGTGTTGGTGGGCGCCGTCGCGTGCAGTGGCATCATCACCGGTCCTGACGCGGGGCCTGATACCCGGCCGCGCAGCATCCGGGTGACACCGAGCACTTTGGAGCTGTCGCTCGGCCAGACCGCGACGCTCGCGACCTTGCTCTACGACGTGAACGGCGCCGAGACGACGCCCGAGGATGGGCGCGCGATCGAGTACGTCAGTGCCGATCCACGCATCGCGACGGTGACTGCGGGCGGCCTCGTCACCGCGATCGCCGACGGTACCGTGCGGGTACGCGCGGCGTACGGCGCGCTCGGCCTTGACGTCCCAGTGACGGTGCGTGGGCGTTCGCGGCTGGTGCTGGTGAGTGGGAGCGGACAGACCGCCGAGCAGGGGGATCCCCTCGCCGCCGCGTTGGTCGTGCGAGCGATTGGCGCGAATGGCGCGCCGATCGCCGATACGACGATCACGTTCACGCTCAATCGCGGCGGGCAGATCACGCCGGCCTCGGCGGTGACGGATGCGGCTGGCGAAGTGCGCGTGCAGTGGCGGCTCGGCCTGCCACTCGGCGAGCAGACCGGTGCCGCTCGAGCGGTGGGTTTCGATTCCGTCGCGTTCGCGGCGACCGCCACCGCTGGAACGCGTCCCGTTCGGATCGGGCTCTCGATCGCGCGCAGCACGCTGATCGGCGCGGGTGACACGGAGACGGCGACCGCCGTCGCGTACAACATCGCGGACGTGGCACTGACGACCGCGGCCATCACGTGGGCGTCGACCGTGCCGACGGTTGCTACGGTCAGCACGACCGGAGTCATCACGGCCGTCGCGGCGGGCCAGTCGTATGTCCGCGCGTCGGCGGGCGAGGCGCGCGACTCGGTGCTCGTCACCGTGGTCGCGTTGCCGGTGATCGGCGTTGCGCCGCCGTCGGTGACGGCGAGCGCGCTCGAGGGTGCCAGCGCCCCGTCGCAGGCGATCGCCGTCACCAACACCGGCGGCAGCGTCTTGAACGGTCTGTCGGCCAGCATCACGTACGGTCCGGGTGCGACCGCGTGGCTCACCGCGACGCTCGATCAGGCCGCCGCTCCGGCGACGCTCACCGTCACCGCAAGCGCGAGCGCGTTGACGGCGGGCACATACACGGCGACGGTCACCCTGGCGTCGACCGATCCGCGCGTAGCGACGCGGGCGATCCCCGTGACGTTCACGGTCTCGAGTGTCCCACCGCTGCCGAAGCTCGACTTGGGTGCCGACCGCGTGCTGCCTGCTGGCTTGCAGTCGCTCACACCGATCCGACTGCCCGCCAGCGCGGCCGCGCCAGTGTCCGTCACGCTCACGTCTGCGGATGGTGCGTCGCTGCTGCTGTCCAACGACAGGCTTGCCGTCGGTGGGGTGTCCGCGTCGGTCCAGTTCGCCGCCGGCCGCACCGACTCGCTGATCGTCGTGCAGGCGATCGAGGGTCGCGCGGGTCGTACAGTGTCGCTCATCGCCGAGGCGCCGGGCTACGCGAGCGACACCATGCAGCTCACGATCGTCCGTCCCACTGTGCGTCTCGTGCGCCTCGGGAGTGGCACGGTCACGACGGTCGGCGGTGCCGATCCGGTGCTCCTCGCCGAGGTCGGTGCCGATGACGCGGGCTTCACGCCGTTGGATGTGCGCGCGGGAGCGGTCGTTCCGACGTTCACGCTCGGTTCGTCGACGCCGACGACGGCGTTGCTGCGGCATGTCGCATCCCCGTTCACGGTGGGTGCGGACCAGGGTCCGGCCAGCACCGTCACCTTCGGCATACCGTCGAACCGCAGCGCGACCTCACGCGGCGATGTCGTCGGCGTACCGGCGAGCCTCGTCGTCGCGCGCACCGGCACCGCCGGTGTCGCCACCGTGCAGTTCACCTCGGTGCCGAGCGACTATCTCACCGCGTCGGCTAGCACCGTGTCGTTCACGATCGTCGATCTCACACCGGTGATCGCGGTCGCACCGACGTCGGTCGGCTTCACGATGGAGCAGGGTGCCACCTCGCCGGCCGCCCAAACGGTCGCGATCACCAACGGCGGCAACGGGACATTGACCGGACTCGCGGCCATCGTCACATACGATGCGGGCGCGACTGGTTGGCTCAGCGCATCGCTATCGAGCACCGACGCGCCGTCCACGCTCACCCTCACGCCGAACGGATCCGCGCTCGGCGTTGGCACCTATCGCGCCACCGTCACGCTGAGCAGCAGCACGCCTGGCGTCGCGGCGGTGC
>JALHOG010000149.1:2011-3657 GCA_022843125.1 Ilumatobacteraceae bacterium | reverse complement strand
CGTAGGAGCGCAGGCCGACCTGCGCGGCCCGGCGCAGCGTCTCGGCCGCCCGGATCGGATCGAGGCGCGGGTCGATGCGCACCGACGCGACCACCGCCGAGATGGTGTCGCCGGAGCCGAAGGGCGACGACGCCATGTCCTGGAGGAGGCCGTTGACGGCGGCACGGATGAAGAACTGCTGGCGCTCGATGCGACCGAGGTCGGCGCGCGGATCGGTGACCCAGTCACCGTCGACCCATTCCTCGTAGTACCGGCTGCGCGCGTAGGCGAGGGCCATCGTGCCGTTGAGCTTGCTGCATCCCGGCTGGATGTCGAGGCCGCTGTTCGCGTCGCGCGCGGCGAACAGGACACACACCTCGACGCCGCCGATCTCGTCGACGATCTGCTTGAACCCGCCGAAGTCGACCTCGACGTAGTGATGGATCGGGATCCCGAGCGACTGCGTGACCGTTGCCGCCAACTGCTCCGGCCCGTCGTTGTAGGCGGTGTTGATGCGCTGGCTCCCGCCGGTGCCGGCGATCTCGACCCAGAGGTCGCGCGGGATGCTCATCAGGGCTGCGCCGCCGTTGCGCTCCTGGCGCAGGATCATGATCGTGTCGCTCCGACGGCCACCGACCGCGCTCGTGTCGCCCACCACGCCCGAGTCGGCCGAGTCCGGATCGAACCCCTCGCGTGTGTCGGAGCCGACGAGCAGGTAGTTCTCGGCTGGATACGGCGCGTCGGCGGCGGGCGAGTCGGCGAGGACGGCATCGAGCCCGTCGATCCGTTCGACGTCGTCGGTGCGTGCGTCAGCGGCCCGGATCACGCCGGCCGCGCCGGCGACCGTGATGCCGGCGACGATCAGCATCATCCACGGGAGCGGAGATCGCCGCCGTCGGCGCGCGCCGTCGACGCGATGAGGGGTCACGTCGCCAGGCTAGTGACGTGCCCGGCATCGACGGCGTCACCCGTCACGCAGGAACACATCGCCGGCGTCGATGCGGTGGCTCACCGCGCAGGCGTCGAGCACCACCAGACGTCCGTCGCGCTCGACGTCGACGGCCCGTCCGTCGATCGCCCCGCTCGGCACCTCGACGCGCACCGACCGACCGAGCGTGTCGAGTGCGTCCACGTATCGCTCGTGGATGTCGGCGGGGAGCCGGTCGTACGCGGCGAGCAGAGCTGCAAGCAGCTCGTCGACCGACACGTCGAGGCGGACCTCGTGCAGGCGCGCAGCACCGTCGGGGGCCCAGCCGACGTTGCAGCCGATCCCGACCACCACCGGGCCCTCCGGCGATCGCTGAGCCAGGATGCCTGCGAGCTTGCGGCCGTCGAGCAGCAGGTCGTTCGGCCACTTCAGCCGGACGTCGGCACCCGCCACCTCGCGTGCGGCATCGACGGCCGCGAGGCCGACTCGTCGTGTCAGGTCGCTCGCCGGCTCCGGTACCGTCCGGAAGAGCAGCGAGACGAGCAGGTTCGTGCCGGGCGGTGCATCCCAACGCCGATCGAGGCGACCACGTCCGGCCGTCTGGTGCGATGCCGCGAGCACCGTGCGGTCGGGCGCGCCGTCGTCGGCAGCGCCGAGCAGATCGGTGTTGGTGCTCCCCGTCGCATCGACGCGCCAGGCATGCCACCGGGCGCCGACATCTGCGCCGATGTCGATGCGT
>JALHOG010000149.1:0-2001 GCA_022843125.1 Ilumatobacteraceae bacterium | reverse complement strand
CGTCGCCAGCCCGCCGGTGGGTGCCAGCCATCCGGAAAATGGTCGCGCTCGTTCACAGCACCTACATTGTCAGCCGTGCTCCAAAAGATCCTGATCGCCAACCGCGGAGAGATCGCAGTGCGGGTCATCCGCGCCGCCCGGGAACTCGGCATCAAGACGGTCGCCGTCTATTCCGAGCTCGATCGCAACGCGCTGCACGTCCGCCTCGCCGACGAGGCGTACGCCCTCGGCGGGCAGACCGCAGCCGAGAGCTACCTCAACACCGAGGCCATCCTCGACGCGATCCGCCAGAGTGGGGCCGACGCCGTGCACCCGGGCTACGGCTTCTTCTCCGAGAACGCCGACTTCGCCCGTGCGATCACCGGGATGGGCGTGACCTGGATCGGCCCGCCGCCCGAGGCGATCGACGAGATGGGCGACAAGGTGTCGTCGCGGCTCGCAGCGCAACGCGGTGGAGCCCCGATCGTCCCGGGCACCACCGAGTTCGCGCAGGGGCCCGACGAGATCCGCGACTTCGGCAACGCGTACGGCTTCCCGGTCTGCATCAAGGCCGCGTTCGGTGGCGGCGGGCGCGGCATGAAGGTCGTGCAATCTGCCGACGGGGTCGATGACGCGATGGCGTCGGCGCAGCGTGAGGCGAAGGCGTTCTTCGGCCGCGACGAGGTGTACGTCGAGAAGTACCTGACCTGGCCGCGCCATGTCGAGGTGCAGATCGTCGGCGACCAGCAGGGCGACGTGGTGTGGGTCTCGACTCGCGACTGCTCCGCCCAGCGACGCCACCAGAAGCTGATCGAGGAGGCACCGGCACCCGGCCTGCCCGATGGCGTCGAGGACGCGATGGGCGAGGCCGCGGTCAAGGCCGCCAAGGCGGTCGGCTACTACAACGCCGGCACCGTCGAGTTCATCTACCAGGATGGCGAGTTCTTCTTCCTCGAGATGAACACCCGCCTCCAGGTCGAACACCCGGTCACCGAGGTGATCACCGGGATCGACCTCGTCGAGTGGCAGATCCGGGTCGCGTCGGGTGAGCCGTTGCCGATGACGCAGGAGCAGGTCGCCGCCCGGCGATACGGCCACGGCATCGAGATCCGCATCAACGCCGAAGACCCCGCCGGAGGCAAGTTCCTGCCGTCGCCGGGCCCGATCACCAAGCTGGTGCCGCCCGACGGCTTCGGCGTGCGCTTCGACTCCGGGTACGAGTCGGGCGACGAGATCAGCCAGTACTACGACAACCTGGTCGGCAAGCTGATCGTGTGGGGCCGCACCCGCGACATCGCGATCGCCCGCACGATCCGAGCCCTCGACGAACTCGTGGTCGAGGGTGTCGCCACCACCATCCCGGCCGACCTCGCGATCCTGCGGCACCCCGACTTCGTGGCGGTCGAGCACTCGACGAAGTGGGTCGAGCAGAACCTCGACCTCTCGGGGGTCGGTTCGGTGTCCGCGGCCGCCCCGGAGGCCGATGGCGAGGAGCTCGTCGAGCGCACCACCACGGTCGAGGTGAACGGCAAGCGGTTCGCCGTGAAGATGTGGGTGCCGCCGAGCACCGCGGTCGCCGCCGCAGCCGCTCCCGCCCGGCAGAAGCGAGCCGCCGCCGGTAGCGGTGCCGCAGCCGGCGGGTCGGGTCAGGTCACCGTTCCCATGCAGGGCACGATCGTGAAGATCTTGGTCGAGGTCGGCCAGCAGATCGAGCTCGGGCAGGGCATCGTGGTGCTCGAGGCGATGAAGATGGAGAACCAGATCAACGCCGAGAAGGCCGGCGTCGTGAAGGAGATCAAGGTCGCCACCGGCGACACCGTCGGCGGCGGCGACGTCGTCGCCATCATCGAGTGACCCCCCTCCCGCTCCCGATTTTCGGGCAGACAATTCGAGTGCTCCAGTCGGCGGTCTCAGGTGGTGGTCGCGACGAGTTCGGTGAATCGTTCTGCCGGAGTCTGCCAGTCGAGGGTCTTGCGGGGTCGTGCGTTGAGGCTGCGGGCGATCGCGTCGAGGTCTTGTTGG
>JALHOG010000148.1 GCA_022843125.1 Ilumatobacteraceae bacterium | reverse complement strand
CGGATCGTGCTCGCCGCAGCGGCTGATGCGACGAACCAGGCGATCACGGCCGAGCTGGGGTGCAATGCGATGATGGTGGGTAAGTGGCGGTCCCGGTTCGCTGAGAAACGGCTCGACGGGTTTCTGTCGTCTTCGGCCCGGTGAGTTCCTCGACCATCAAGGAGAGGAGAACGCCGGTGAGATCGATCGGGATGGACGTGCATCGCAGCTTCGCGCAGATCGCCGTGCTCGAGGACGGGTTGTTGCGCGATGAGGGCCGGATCGGGGTCCGTCCGGAGGACCTGCGGGCGTGGGCGGCGACACTCGACCCGAGCGACGAAGTGGCGTTGGAGGCGACCACGAACTCCGACGCGATCGCCACCATGCTGCGCCCGCTGGTGCGCCGGGTGGTGGTGTCCAACCCACGCAAGACCCGGGCCATCGCGGAGGCGAAGGTGAAGACCGACAAGGTCGACGCCCGCATCCTCGCCCAGCTACTCGCCGCCGACTTCCTGCCCGAGACGTGGGTTCCGGACGAGCGGACGCGTCGGTTGCGGCGGCTGGTGGTGCGCCGCACCCATCTCGTGCGTCAACGCACCCGGCTGAAGAACCAGGTGCATGGGATCTTGGCCCGGAACCTGGTGCCGGCCTGTCCGCACGCCGACCTGTTCTCCGGTGTGGGTTGCTGTTGGATGGTCCAACAGGACGTGCCTGCCGATGAGCGGCGCAGCATTGACGCGTGGCTGCGGCAGCTCGACTTCCACGGCGCAGAACTGGCCGAGCGAGACCGGGACATCGCCATCGAAGCAATCGAGGACCCGGTCGTGGCCCGGCTGATGACCGTGCCCGGTGTCGACGTAACCGTCGCGATGGCCGTCGTGGCCGCTGTTGGGGACTTCTCCCGTTTCACGAGCTCCGACAAGCTGGTCGCCTATCTCGGGTTGAACCCCAGGGTCCGTCAGTCGGGCGACGGTCCTGCGGTGCACGGGCGGATCCCCAAGGCCGGTCCGGCTCAAGCTCGAGGCATGCTTGTTGAGGCGGCGTTTGCTGCGTAGCGGACGCCGGGCCCGTTGCGGGCGTTCTATCGGCGGGTGAAAGAACGCCGAGGCTTTCAAGTCGCCACAGTCGCGGTGGCCCGCAAGCTGACGGTGTTGTGCTGGCATCTCGTGACCAAAGGCGAGGACTACGCGTTCGCCCGGCCGAGTCTCACCGCGCACAAGCGCCGCAAACTCGAGCTCGCAGCCGGCGCCGAATCCAAACGCGGGCCCGTTGCCGGCCCGTCGCGGGACTACCACGTGAAAGAGCTACGCGACCAAGAGAAGGCGATCGTCGCCCAGGCCGAGCGTGCCTATGAAGTCGCTGTTGCCCACTGGCAACCGAAACGCAGCGGCCCGAACCGTTGACAATGTCATCCGTCGTGTACATCACGGCGCGGACTTCGGGGTCGAAGCTGAGGAAGGGCACGAACTCTGCCCACGCGTTCTCCCACAGCTTCACGATCGCTGGGTAGCGGTCTTCCCAATCACCGGCGAACTCGGCGAGGCGTTCCATCGCGGCGGCCTCGGTCGGGGCGGTGTAGACCGTCTTGAGGCCCTTCGCGATTGCCGGCCAGTCCTTGCGGGAGGCGTAACGGAAACTGTTGCGCAGCAGGTGCACGATGCAGGTCTGCACGACGGCTTGGGGCCACACCGCGCCGACGGCGTCGGGCAGGCCGGTCAGCCCGTCGCAGACCACGGTGCACACATCTGCGGTGCCGCGGTTACGGATCTCGGTGAGGACGTGATGCCAGTATTTGGCGCCCTCGCCGCCCTCACCAGCCCACAGGCCCAGAATGTCGCGTTCGCCCTCCACGGTGACCCCGACGGCCACGTAGATCGGCCGGTTGGCGACTTGGCCCTCACGGACCTTGACGAAGATTGCGTCGATGAACACCACCGGATACCCCGGTCCAGCGGCCGGTTCTGCCACTCGACCATTGTTTCCAGCACCTGGTCAGTGATCCGGGTGATGGTCTCTTTCGACGCCTTGGTCTGATAGATCTCCTCGAGGTGAGCGGAGATCTCCCCATGGGTGAGACCCTTGGCGGACAGCGACAACACCATCTGATCCACCCCACCCAGCCGGCGTTTGCGTTTCGGCACGATCACCGGCTCAAAGGTCCCTGCCCGGTCCCGGGGCACGTCCAACTCGATCGGGCCGATCTCAGTGATCACCGTCTTCGACCGGGTCCCGTTACGGCTGTTGCCGCTGTGATGGCCCGCCGGGTCATACGGCGCATACCCCACATGCTCAGTGAGCTCAGCCTCCAGACCGGCCTCCAGCACCCGTTTCGTCAACTCCGCCAGGGCCGACCAGCTCCACCCCCCTCAGCCCGAGCCCGTTCCAACAACTCGACCGCCAACAACTCCGCCGGCACCCCAGCGACATCGACCTTGCCCATCACAACTCCTCCCAGCCCGAAGGCTAGATCCAAGGAGTTACACCGTTGTCGTTACAGTCCCCGGACGGCGTGCTCGATCGAGGATAGGTCGGTGCCGAGTGCCACGTAGTCGGCTTCGGTGACGGCGGCGAGGTCAGCGACGAGGCCGAGTTTGGTGGGTCCGGTCTCGGTGTCGACGAGGATGATGCGTGCACCGGTTGCGGCGAGGTGCTGGATGGCGTCGCGGGCGGATTCGAGCGGGTCCTGTCCTGGTGCCGTCGGCGCGCCGGTGGCGCGCCCGTCGGTGACGATCACGACGGTCGGGTCGAGTGCCTGGTCGCCGGTGGCTCCGTCGATCAGGTGGCGGGCGACGTCGATGCCGGCCGACAGGGGTGAGGTACCGCCGGTGCGAATGTCCTGAAGCCGGGCCTTGGCGATCTCGATCGATGCGGTCGGGCGCAGGATGATCTCGGCCGAGGCATCACGGAAGGTCACAAGAGCGACGCGACCGCGCCGGCGATACGCATCGGCGAGCAGCCCGAGCACCGCGGCCTTCGTCGCGGCCATGCGATGCTCAACGCCCATCGACCCGGACGCGTCGACAACGAGCACGACGAGGGCACCAGTGCGTTGTTCGCGTTCGGTACCGCGCAGATCGGCGGCGGTCACCGGGGCCAACGGGTTGCCGATCGTGGCACGCCGGGTGGCGAGCGCCGTCGCAGTGGCCCGCCCGTCGATGGTGCCCGCCGAGTCCAGGGGCGCCTCGCGCACGAACCGGCCACGGGGTGCCCTCAGCGTGCCGAAGCGACCGACGCTGCCGTTCGGTCTGGTCGGGCGCTTCATGTCGGGCAGCCGCATGCTGGTCGGGCGTACGGCCTGGTCGAGCTGGCCGTCGTGGTCGGGTGACGATGGTTCACTGCCGTGGTCCTCGAGCTGGCTCGCCTCGAGAGCCTGTTGCCAGGCGTCGTTCAGTTCGTCGGGCCGGATGCCGGGTTCGTCGAAGGGCCGCCGGCGGCGGCGGTGCGCGAGGACCATCTCGGCGACCGCGCGCACGTCGTCGTCGGTCACGATGTCCCGGCCGTCGAGTGCAGCGTGAGCGGTGGCCGCCCGGCACAGCATCAGATCGGCGCGAAGACCCTCGACGCCCACCTCGAGCGCGAGGTGGCTGGCGATCTGGGCGACGTCGGATGGGAGATCGACTCGTGCGGAGTGGGCGACGGCCAAGCGTTGGCGGAGCTGTTGGTCATCGTTGAGGAACTCGTCGAGATGGTGGTGGAGCATCTCCGTGGCGAGCTGGCGGCGGACGGCTTCAATGCGGTCACCCGGGT
>JALHOG010000147.1 GCA_022843125.1 Ilumatobacteraceae bacterium | reverse complement strand
GGCATCAGCCGGCGATTCGGAGGGGGCTGCCACTGCTGCGACGAGTTGACCGGGTCGGACGCCGGCACCAACCGGTGTGCCGCGTGCGGCACCGTCGTCGCGGTACGCCGCGCCTCCTTCGAGGTCGGGCCGGGCGAGGTGCTGGGCATCATCGGCGAGTCCGGGTCCGGGAAGACCACGCTGCTGCGCACGCTGCACCTCGACCTACGGGCCGACGCCGGAAGCTGTGTCGTCAGCGGCGAGGGTGAGCTTCTGAGCAGCGCCCGTCCTACCGAGGAACTGCGCCGGTCGGTGGTCGTGATGGTCCATCAGAACGCGCTCGCCGCGGGGCTGCACCCGAAGCTGGCGGCCGAGTCCAACGTGGCCGAGCGGCTGCTCGCCGTCGGCTGGCGAGACGTGGACGCCATCCACGAGCGAGTGCGAGCACTGCTCGTAGCCCTCGAGGTCGACCCGGCACGCCACCGCGACCCCCTCGCCACGTTCTCCGGTGGGATGGCGCAACGTGTTCAGCTCGCCCGTGCCCTGGTCGAACCCCCACCCGTGCTGCTCCTCGACGAACCGACCACCGGGCTCGACCCGTCGGTCCAGGCCGGGCTGCTCGAGGCGGTGCAGCGGGTCACCGACGCCGTCGACGGTGCGACGGTGGTCGTCACCCACGACCTCGGGGTCGCCCGCGTCCTCGCCGGGCGGGTAGTGGTGATGCACCACGGCGAGATCGTCGAGGAGGGAGTCGTGGACCAGATCCTCGAGGACCCGCGCCATCCATACACCCAACTGCTCGTCTCGAGTCGGCTGTGACCGTGCGGCTGCGCGTCGAGGGTCTCTGCAAGGCGTTCGGCGTCCAGGCCGTACTGCGCGGAGTGGCGCTGCGGGCCGGACCGGGCGACGTGGTCACGGTGACGGGTGGTCCGGCCAGCGGCCGCACCACGCTCGTCCGCTGTCTGACGGGCGGCTACCGACCCGACGCCGGCAGCGTGCTCGTCGAGGATGATGCGAGCCAGATCGATCTCGTCACCGCCGACGCCCGCACCTTGGCCTGGCTGCGTCGTCACCACCTTGCGCTGCTCGACGGTCCGCTGGCCACCCCGCCCCGACGGACCTGCGCCGATGTCGTCGCCCGCACCGCGGACATCGACCACCGCGCTGCGGTCACCGCGCTCGAACGGATCGGCGCCGGCGCCGTGGCGTCGGTTCCCATCGGGCGCGTGCGGCCGGCCGCCCAACGGACCGTCGCGCTGGCCGCCGCATTGGCCGGCGATCGACCCCTCGTCGTACTCGACGACCCGGACGCCAGCTCAGAGACCCGCAGCTGGATCCACGAGCTCGCCGCCGCCCAGCGCACCATCGTCGTCGTCGAACCGCCACGCCCCACCCCGGGCGTCGCCGCTCTGATCCCCCTCCCCCGGCAGCGGGCCGGCCACATCGAACAAGGAGCCATCACATGGCAACAACCGTGATCGACCGCGTCCGGGTGATCCCCGGCTCCGGCGGAACGCCGTACGCGTGCGCAACCGTCGTGTTGGGCGACGACGGCGTGGTGGAGGCCATCGAGCCCTGCCCGGGCGAGGCCGAGCAGACGCTCGTGCCCGCCGCCGTCGACCTTCACCTCGACAACCTCCGTGAGCGGCGACGTCCACGCGCCACCGTGGTGCTCGACCAGGCCGGCGTGCTCACCGGGCTCGACGCCGAGTGCGCCGCCGCCGGAATCGGGACCGTGTGCATCGCGGCGCGCTGCGAGGAGTCACCCGGGAAGGGCATCCTCGCTGCCGACGCCGTCGAGCTCGCCGAGATCCTCGAGGAGCTCGCGCCGGCCCTCGCCTGCGACTGGCGGTTGCACGTCCGCTGCGAGGTAACCGACGAGCTCGCCCTGGACACCATGAAGGCCGTGCTCGCCACATCCTCCCGGGTCGCGCTCGTGTCGTTCATGGAACACTCGATCAACCGGACCCGTTTCGCTTCCGCTCAGGAACACCGGGCGTTCTATGCCGCCGACTGGGGGGTGTCCCCCGAGGAGATCGACGCCATCCTCGCCGACACCGAATCGGGCGTGTCGGCGGCCGAGGAACGCCGCCGAGAAGTCGCTCGTCTCGCCACCGCCGCCGGCATTCTGCTCGCCAGCCACGACGACCGCGACGCCCTCGACATCGACCAAGCCCATGCCCTGGGCGCCACGATCGCCGAGTTCCCGCTCTCGCCCAGCGCCGCCAGCCGAGCATCGGATCTCGGCATGGTCCGCGTACTCGGTGCCCCCAACGCGGTTCGAGGCCAGTCGACATCGCCTGGGAACCTGCTCGTCGCCGACGCGGTGCGCGACGGCCTCGTCGACGTGCTCTGCGCCGACTACCTACCCAGCTCGATCGGGCAAGCCGCCTGGTCCCTCGCCAGCCTCGGGTTAGCGCCGGTCGAGGATCTGGTCGACCTCGTCGCCGCCAACCCGGCGCGAGCAATAGGACTGCCAGTGCCGCGCATCGAGGTCGGCGAGCCGCTGAACGCCTCCCTCCGCTGTCTGGTGCGCGGAACCTCGGTCGGCCTGGGACTCTGGCGCAACGGCCGGTGCACCTGGCAACGAAACGGGAACCCCGCCCCCATCCGGTGAGGACATCCGCCCGCAGCAGGCGGGCGAGGCGGAGCCGGCTCCTGGTGCCACGACCAACTTGTGGCGGCATCGCGGCCGGCGGCGCGGAGCGGCGCAGGGCAGCTCAAACGTCGGTCGGCAGCGTGTCGACGCGGTCGCGTTGGGTTATGAAGTGTTGCGCCAGAGGAAAGCGGTCCTCGGCCCGGCAGCTGAGCTCGACGGCGCGGTCGGGATCGCCGCTGGCGCGGGCGAGGCGGGCGAGAGCGTCGAGTGCGAATACTTCGGCGGCGGCGTTGGCGCACGCTTCGCTGCGGTGTGCGCGGCCCTGGCCGTCGCCGACCTGCCCGAGCTGGCCGAGAACGTCATCGTGGCCACGTCCCTGAGCGCGACGATGATGCTCGGCGCCATGGCGGCAGGCCGAGCCGCCAACGAACGGCCTGCGGCGGGCAAACGGGCCAGCGAACCGCAGCAGCGGCGGCTGGAGCCTACGACCCCACCGGGCTGCAAGGACACCGGCACTTCGCCAGCAGGCGGCGCCCATCGGGTCGTCGCCGGTGGTTCACGACGGTTGCTGACCTGGCGGTTGGCCCGGTGATGCGGAGGGGGTGGTCCGGGGTGGATGCTCGAAGCCGGAGAGCAGATCGGGCGTGACGAAGCTCGTCGGAGGGCCGGCCGACGGACCGAAGAGACGATCGAGCACCGACGGCCACAGGTCAACGCCGAGCGCGCGCTCCCATGCGGCGCACCGTGGACGGGCGGTCCACGACGTGACGTGCAGCGGGGTGTCGGCGCGCCGCTCCCACGCCACCGCGAGCAGCCGCAGTCCGATGATCGCCGCCATGCGACGCAGCGACGCCGCGGTCTCCTCGCTGACGCCGACCGTTCGCCACCGGGACGCAGCGATGCCGTTCGGCGCAGCGATGCCGGTCGACGCAGCGATGATGACCTCGCCATCGACCAGCAGGCTCCAGGCGCGCCGGACAGGTTCCGAGCGGCGCGGTGCACCGGCGCTCAGCCCCTCGGCGGCGAGCCGAGCTCGAAGCAGCGGCCGGAGCAAGGACCGATCGACGACCCGCACCGGATCTACCACGACCGCGCCATCACGCTCCCACTGCTCCAGGGCGGTGAGGATCACACCCTGCTCCTCACGAGCCGCCAGGTGTGCCAGCCGCCAGCGCT
>JALHOG010000146.1 GCA_022843125.1 Ilumatobacteraceae bacterium | reverse complement strand
CGCCATCGGCGATCGCGTGATCCCGGTCTTCCTGCCGGACGATCACGAGAAGCTCGACGCCTACCTCGGCATCGTCGGGATCGAGAACAGCGAACTCATCCCCGAGGAAGTGAACGAGATCCCGGGTGCGACGTTCTACGAAGGCGCGCGCGGCTACCTCGGCCACAACATCGAGTTCGACAAGGAGAAGTTCGCCGCCTACGCCAACAGCGTGGTGCTCGGCAAGCTGCTCCTGCTGATGGAGGAGCCGATCGACGGCGCCACCACCGGCGCCGGCGCCCTGAGCGCGGTCATGTCCGACCACGTGCCCGGCGGCTACGACTTCTCGCTGCTCAATCTCAATGGCGCGCACGGCGGCAACATCTTCACCGCAACGCTGCCCAAGCCGGGCGTCACCGTCGACCTGCGCAACGAGGCCGGCGAGGTCGTCGCCACCGTGCCGGTGGACACCCGCCCGTGGCTGCACTCGATAGACGTCGATCACGGCTGGCGCGAGGAAAGCCGCACCCTGGTGAGCCAGCGCTACCGCGTGCACGAGCCCGACACCGGCGACGCACGTGCGATCTGGACGTTCGACGCCGTCGCCGGCGGCGAGTACGCGCTGCAGGCGTCCTGGGTGGCGAACTTCGCGTTCCCGCCCGCGACCGACGCGCGCTACGACGTATTCGTCGACGGCGTCCTGCTCGATTTCGCGATCCTCGACCAGCGCACCCTGCCCGACGACGTGCAGGAGGGGGGCATCGGCTTCGGCGAGCTGCTGCGGTTCTCGGCGGCGGCCGGATCGACGGTGCGCGTGGAGCTTTCCGGCGCGAGCACTCGTCCCCTCATCGCCGGGCCGATGCGGCTCGAGCGCGTGGCCGACGGCAGTGCCGTGACCGTCGAGCGCGATCGTGCGGCACCGGATGCCGACGGCTACGAGGAGACCGGCACCTGGATCGATCTCGCCTACACCGCCGGCAGCGGCAACTTCGCGCTGTGGGAGAGCGACCTGCTGCGGCCGGTCTTCCGCACCCTCTTCCGGGACTGGCAGAACGGCACCGAGAACTTCCCGGACCTCGACGATGCGACGTCGGACGACCCCAACGACACACCCGGCATCGTCGCGAGCCCGATCGGAGCGCTGCTCGCCCCCTTCGAGCAGGCGCAGGTCGTGGTTCCCGCGGGCGGCGACCTCGTCGTGGCCGGCGTGCAGGTGATCGACCTTGCGGGCGACGTCACGCTCGACGACATCGTCGGCAACGGCGATGCGATCGCGGACGTGCTCACGCTCAATGTCGGCGGGCGGCTCACGCTCACCGGCGGGGCCGGCGGCGGCGGCCTGCGCGGCCTCACCATCAACGCTGCGGCCATCGACATCGCGCCCGGCGTCGTCGTGCACACCCGCCAGATCGCGGGCGGCGACGTGCTGACGGCCGTCTCGATCGGCGACTCGGGCAGCATCGTCTTCAACGCGACCACGATCACGATCGGGGACGAGGCGATGCTGCTCGCGGGCGCGAGCTCCGGTTTCGTCGCCGGCGACGTGCTGCTCTCCGCGTCCGCCAGCTTCGATTCGGAGTGGTTCCTGGGCATCAGCGGGTTCCGGCTCACCGGGTCGGAGGCAGCGATCGACATCGGCCGCGGCGCCGTGCTCACCGGGCGCGACGTGCGCGCGACGGCGCTCGCCTCCACGGCCAAGACCGTCGAGCTCACGCAGGACATGCTCCCGGGCGTGGACACCGAGCTCGAGCACCAGGTCGAGGAGCAGGATCTCGTCGCGGTGTCGCAGGTGGCGGCGGCCGTGCTCGCGGGCGCGAGCGCGCACGTCGTGCTGGGCGAAGGTGCGCGCGTCGACGGCACGCGCGACGTGGTGCTGGAGGCCGAGGCGCTCGCCGACGCCCGCATCGCGACCAGCAGCCGGCACTTCGGGCTCACCTATGCGAGCACGAGCCCCGAGGCGCGGGTGATCGTCGACAACGGCGCGCAGATCGTCGCCGGCAACCTGTTCGGCGCCGAGGCGCGCGCGTCGAACACGCTCGACGTCGCGACGATCGTGCCGCAGGCGGGCGACGCCCTCAACGTGAGCATCGCCTACGCGAAGACGGACACCGTCGCCGAGGCCGACATCCGCAGCGGCGCCCGGGTGACCGCGCTCGATGCGGTCGTGCTGGCCGAGAACCTCAACACGCTCTCGAACGTCGCGCTCGCGGCCGGCTACCCGGACAGCGGCTCCGCCGGCCTCGGCGGCACGGTGGTCGTCGGCAACTACCGCTCGAACGCGACGGCGACGGTCAGCGCCACGATGCAGATCGGCAACGACCTCACGGTCGATGCCCGCTCGCGCAACGTCGAGAGCGACTCGCGTGCGTTCGCCTCCGTGGCGGGGCCGGCGGGCGAGGCCGCCATCCTCGACCGCATCGGCGAGTTCCTCGCTGCGGTCGATCTCGAAGGCGAGGTGGGCGGCGAAGTGCTCGATCCGGCGGCCGAAGGGGCGAGCCTCGCGCTCGCCGGAGCCGTGGTGATCGTCCAGAGCGAGAACCGTGCCGCCGCGCTCATCGACGACGGCGCCTGGGTCTCCGCCTCGGGCGACGTCTCCGTCACCTCGCTCGCCGAGGAGCGCCTGCAGGCGAGCGCCGTCTCCAGCGCGGGCGACACGAGCGCCGCCAGTCTCGGCGGCGCGGTGGCTTGGGCGAACGTGCTCAACATGTCCGCTGCGGCGATCGGGGCGAATGCCGTCGTCGACGCCCAGCATGCGCTCACCGTGCGCGCGGACGCCCTCGTCCCCAGTCCGGCCGACGTTTCGTTCGATCCCTTCATCGAGCTGACGGACGCCGACCTCACCACCGGCACGGGGCGCATCGGCGAGCAGTACGCCGACGGCGAGGCGCTCGGCGATCGCCTGCAGCAGGCGCTCGATCCCGGCCGGCCGTGGCTCGATGCCGTGCTCGCCGGGCCGAGCCCCGCCGGCACGATCTACGTCCACACCACCGGGACGACCGCGCCCGGCGGCGCCGTGGGCATCGCCGGCGGCGTGGCGTGGCTCGACGTCCACAACGAGGCGAACGCCACCGTCGCGGGCGGTGCGCAGGTGAACCAGCGTTTCGCCGGGGCGCCCGATCAGGACGTCACCGTGCAGGCGTCGGCCGAGCTCGCGCCGATCGCCCTCGCCGGTCTGGAGGCGGATTTCCTGCTGCCGGACGGCAACGAGAGCCTGCTCGGCATCGGCGGGTACCTCAACCGCCTCGACCTCACGAACCGTGCCGCGGCCCACATCGACGATCGCGCGCAGGTCGACGCCGCGCGCGACCTCGTCGTCCGCTCCGATGCCGACAGCGACGTGATCGCCTTCGGGGTCGGCGGTGCCGACGCCGCGAGCCTCGCGCTCTCCGGTGTCGTGAACCTGCTGCAGCTCGACAGCGAGTCGCTCGCCTACGTCGAGGATCGCGCGTTCGTCGCCACCGGCCGCGACCTGCGCGTGAACGCGAATGCCGGCACCGAGGTGGTGAACCTCGCCGGCGGCCTGACGATCGGCCCGGATGCCGGCATCGGCGCGTCCGCGGCGATCAACGCGGTGGACGAAGCCGTCTACGCGTTCATCGGCGATTCCGTGTTCACCCTGCACGGCCCGGACGTCGAACTGCCCTCGCTGGACGATGCGCTCGCGACCCTCGGACTGGAAGCGCCCGAGGACGACCGGCCGCCGCACCACGCCTTCGGCGATCCGTTCGCGGGTGTGGGCGAGATCGGCACCGGCGGCGTCACGGGCTCGGTCGCCGCGAG
>JALHOG010000145.1 GCA_022843125.1 Ilumatobacteraceae bacterium | reverse complement strand
CATGCGGTGAGTGCCGTGACAACTGCACCAACTCGTCGGGCGGGTCGGACACTTCAGCGCACAGATCGCGCAACGTGAAGCCCAACAGGGTGCGGCTGCGACGCTCGATCGCCCAGCCCAGCACCGCATCCTCGATCGGCGACAGATCGCGCCCGAGGACCCCGGCGATGAGTTGGACTGCGAGCCCCTGGCGGGCGAGCAGCGAACTGTCGCCGTCGACCCCGCCCGCATCCATTGGGTTGATCCGGTCGCGGCCGCCCGGATACGGCTTGATGACCGTGAGGCCCAGATCAGCAGCGACTGGCCCGTACTCGCCTTTCGGATCGACGATCGCGAGGTAGCGGTCGGCGCCGTAGACGGCCTTCAGCCGGCGCACGAGTGCCTTGACGGTGGCCGACTTCCCGAAGCCGACCGAACCCATCACGATCATGTTCGGGTTCGTCAGGTGCCGCTGCGAGTAGAACTCGAACGGGTCGAAGTAGAAAGCCGACATCCCTCCGGTGACGTTCGCTCCCATCAACACGCCGCGCTCACCGAAGCCGGTGTCGGCGTGGAACGGGAACACCGAGCACAGGTGCGCCATCGTGTTGCGCTGCCACTCGACCGGGATGCCCGGCCGGCCTCCCGACGACGGCCGCTCGTTCCGGGGCGCACTGTCGCGGCCTAAGCGCTCCTGCGTCAGTGCGGTCACAGCCATGATCCCTGCCTGACGGAGCGGCCGAGCGGAAGCGACGCGACCCACCCTTCGAGCTGGCGTGCAGCGAGCGGCCGCAAGTCGATCAACGATTGTGCAGCGGCTTGTTCGACGCGGCTGCAGCCGTCGTCGAGGTCGTCCGGTGAGCCGGCAGTGACGGTGACGATCCCGACGTGACGGAACAGCGGGTGTCCCTCGGCAAGCTCTCGTTCACGGGTCTCGACGTCGCTCTGGCGGCGCCGCTCTCGTGCGGTCAGGCGGAACCCGTGTCGTTCCTTTTGTTCGTGGTCGGCCTCGATCGAGGTCAGCTGACGATTGGCGTCCTGCGCAGCCGTCGCCAACGGCACCGGCTCGAGCACGATCGTGACCGTCCGGGTCACGTCGTCGACCGTGAGCAACGGTCCCATCCAGTCGGCTGCCACCGGCAGCATCGGCCACCCGGCCACCGCGAACGAACGGTGCCACGATCCGTCGACTCGCGCTTCGAACCAATTCGGTTCCACCGCCATCGGACCCCACTCCTGTGCCGAGCGACCCGTGGCCGCTGCGAGTGATTGGCGGCCAGCGACACGCAGGGTTGGGTCCGATCGCCACCGGACCGCGTCGCACACCTCGACAGGCGTGAGCGGCGTGCCCACGGTGAAGCCGCCGGTTTCGAGCCGGCTGGCCAGTTGGCGTGTCTCCTCGACGAGCAGATCAATCCCGGTGTCGACTGCGGATGCACCGCGGCGCCCACGCACCCGCCGCAAGTCTGCGGTGATCGTGAGGTGGACGTCGTGAGCGATGGTGAACGGGCCGACCTCGTCGAGAAGAGTCGAGTAGTCGGCGTTGGCGTCTGCATGGGTGCGCCGCCGGCCCGCCGACTCGAGGAAGCGGCGATGACCCTCGACGCCTACTGGGTGTGACCACTCCTGCCACGTGATCCGGCTGATCGGGCACCGAGCACGAGCCACCGGGGAAAGTGCGGCTCCCCACGCTGCGACCAGCCCGTCCTGCTCGACTGGGGATGCGACCGGAAATCCACCACCCGACACCTGAAGCACGACTGACACCGTCCCGGCTGGCCGGTCGTGAACGACCCCGAAGGTCCGGCTTGCAGCGCCCCACGTCGTCGTTGCGTCGACGACATGCAGTCCCCGCAGGGCGGGCGGGACATCCTGCTCCACCACCGGTCGGCTGTGTGTCATGGCTCTGCGCCGCCAGGTCCTTCGACGCGTGACGCGGTGAGCGACGAGCTTCGATCCGGGACCGGCGACCTCGTAGAGCGGAGCCCTCTTCCAACGGCCCAGTGCCGCCGCCAGTCCTGCGACAGGTCCCAGCGCACCGATGATCGGGACGCCGAGCACCATCATCACCGTCAGCCAGATCACGCCAGCCACGATCGGTACCGTCTGCCGCAGCGACATGCCGAGCACGACACCGATGCGACCAGGTTCGCCGAAGCGGTAACGAGCAGCGGCGTTCATCGGGCCTCCACCGGGACCCGTCCTGCCGGCGTCGCAGGTCCGTCGTCACGTTCGCCAGGCGGCGGGGTCGGCGCTGGAACTGGCGGCCGGCGCGTGGCCGCACTGCCTGACGACGGCGACGGGGCACCGCCCATCGGCGAACCACCGCCCGAATGCCCGGTCGACGACATAGACGACATGGATGACACCGGTCGTGTCGCCGCCGAGGCAGCAGCCGACGCACCGAGCGACTTCACCATCAGTCCCGCCTGCACCGCGGTCATTCCTGCTCGACCCCAACCGCCGACGACACCGGAGGCGACCGACGCCTGCTCGACCGATGGCAACAGGCGGTACACGACCCACGGCGACAGACCCGCAATTCCGAAGCAGGCGAACCCGGTGATCAGCGTGCCAAGTGCCGCAGCGCCGTCGGGCGATTGCCCATCGACTCCAGGCGCCCCCGCATTGGCAAGCAGCTTGGTGCCGACCACCAGAGTGAGCGTGATCGCCGGCTTCGCCAACACCAGGGCAACGGTGACGTGAACCAGCCGGCGGCCGGAGCCACGCATTACTGGCGAGACCGACGACGCCCACACGATCGGAGCGAACGCCGCCACCAGATAGAGCAACGCCGACCGCATGAACAGCACGACCGTCGTCATCAGCAGGCCGACCATCCCGAATAGCAGCGCCAGCGGTCCGAGGAAGGTGCCGGCCAGGACGCCGGCGCCCGACGTGACCGATGCGACCGAGTCGAGGACCTCTTGAGCGTCGGCACGCCCTGTCTGCCACACGGCGTCGGCGATCGCGTCAGCGCCACGGATCAGCACGTCCATCACCACCACCGTCAATGCGGTTGCGACGATTGCCTTCGGACCCTCCTTGAGAGCGTCGACCACCAACTCTGGGCGTCCACCGAAGCCAGCCTGGACGGCCGAGGCCAGCATCATCGCAACCGTGATCCCCAACGAGATGGCAGCAAGCGGCTGCACCAACCCGCTCGCAAACCACTCATCCGTGAGCCTTGGCGTGGTGGCGGTGTCGAGCACGCTCCACACCCACTCCATCAACATCAGCACCCCGGACGCGAACCAGGTGTAGATCCCCTGGATGACCTTGTCCCACGCCCATCCGGCGACACCGCTCACGGCATCGCCGAACAGGTCCAACGGGTTCGGGAACGGCCACATCACGACACCTCCGACCACTGCAGCCGCTCTGCAACTTCATGCCCAGGGGCGATTGCGCCCGCCGGTGAGCCCGCTGGCGTCGGCCCTTCTGCAGAGGCCCAACCGTCGACCAACCACCGCCCGTCGACCAGCGACAAGTCGAGGGTGACAGTCCGCCAGGCTTGACGTGCCACCGGTTCGTCGACGGCTGCGATCACCATCATCGACCACACCTCGACCGTCGCGGTCCTGTCGTCAGAAGCGACAATCCGTGTCCGGAGCGGGAACTCAGCGACCGACAAGTCCGTATCGCTACGACCGGAACCGGCAAGTCCAAGCTGCATCGAGGTGATCTGCTCCGATGTCAGGTCGGCCAGCTCGCCACCGAAGCCTTGGGTCGTGAAGGATTCGATCAGCTCCCGCCGTGAGATCAGGCCAGCGGCCACCACGTCACCGGTCAGCGCAACAGCGCTCGCTGCCGCCTCCTCGGGCGACGGCGGATCGGGAACGGTCCCTGCGACGTTCGGATCTGCGACCGGCGCCGAGACGGCCGCCGGG
>JALHOG010000144.1 GCA_022843125.1 Ilumatobacteraceae bacterium | reverse complement strand
ATGCCAACGGCGCGGCCTTTGGTGAGGATCCGCGACAACGAGGCGGCGGCTTCTTTGCGCAGGGCAGGGTCGCTCATGTACGCGGTTATCCCGGCCAGCTCGTCGATCAGCACGACGATCAGGGGAGCGGATTTGCTCGGACTGTGCTCGCGCGTGCGACCTGCCATCGCGCTGCCACGCTTGTCTATCAATTTCTCCACTGCGGCAAGGGTTTCCACAGCATCGGCCTCCGCGGTTGCGATCTTGGTGAACAAAGGAGCGCCGACTGACAACTCGATGCCGTACTTCAGGTCGATGCCGACGAGGTGAACCGTGCCTGCGGCAACAGCGGGCCCGAGCCCTCCGGCGATTCCCCAGAACACGGAGCCTTTTCCGGCGCCTGAGCAGCCGACGGTGAGTGTGTGCCGGCCGCATAAAGGCAGCAGGTACCTCGCGGACTCCGGCGGCCACCGCGTCAAGAATGACGCGAGTACCCACCACGCGATCCCTGTGGCCCGCATCGCCGAGTGGAAGGACCGGTGGGACGTGATGGAGATCCTGCCGACGGGGTGAGACCCAGCGGGTTCCGCATCCATGACGACGCAGTGGCGATTCGGTTCTGTAAGGCGCTCGACGGAACCCGATCTCTCGGTGCCATGTGTACGAGTCGTTCTGCGCGATGTTTCGTGCGGCCGCCCGCTTCGGTCGCCCTTACACAGTCGTCCAGCCCATGAGCCGCGCTTGCCGCTCGGCGATGTCGTTGAACTCGACGTGCCGCCGGCCTTCGCGGTACAGGGAGGCTTCGGTGTGCAGCCACCGCCACCGTGACGAGGCGATCAGCCGACCGAACTGGTACAGCCTGAACTCGATGAGGTCGTCCGGCTCACCAAACAACTCGGACCACCGGTCGACCTCCACGCAGAAGCGTTCGTACGTCGCCGCCGTCTCCTTCCAGTATTCACGACCGGTCAGTGTGAAAACCGCTGCGCTGACGCGGGAATCGAGGATCAGGCACCGTGACCCCGGCAAGTCCCGTTCCGAGGTGAGGTATAGGAACTTCGAGAAGAAGGCAGGCCCCAAACGGGCAACCCTTCCGTGGATCGCGGTGTAGGCGGTGCGGATGTCACCGCGGAGGCTCGCTTCGGCGGCGGCTCGCAAGACGCCACTGAGCCGAGCACGCTGTTCGGCGTTGTCGGCACTGGCGACGATCTTCGACGCGTTCCGATAGTCGCCCACCACTCCCCAGGCGAGAACGTGCCAGAGGAACATCACCCAGTCCGGTTCGTCTTTCTCCCAGCACTGCGCCGCAAGCCTGAACAACGCGGCTCGGTTGAGCTCGGTTGAGCTCGGTTGAGCTGAGCACGATTCCGCGATTCGCCCACCAGTTGCTTACGGGGAGTGGCTCTTGCATCTGGTCGACCGGACCGAAAACTGGGGATTTCAGCAGATCGCCTACAGCCGCGTCTCCCTCCTGCCACATCTCGGCCCCTTTCGACGCGGCGGTAATGCAGTTGATTCCCCACGCCGCGGAAAGCCTCGCACGGGGCGCCGACATGGGCGGGAACACTATCGGATTCGTGGGTGTCACTTCGGATACCGGTGAGACGATCGCGAGATGGCGACGGATATGAAACGGCGGCGGCTGGACCTCATCGCCGAGCGGATCAGCACATGCCGGCATTGCCCGGGGATGAACGCGCCCGGCGTGACCGCGTCGGCACCGGGATACGGATCGGCGCACGCTCCTGTCGCTATCGTCGGACAGAGCCTCTGCCGCAAGTGCATGGAATCCGGGGTTCCATTCACCGGCGGCAGCGGAACCTACATCGACCGGGCTCTGGAGATCGCCGGCCGGGAGAAGCGGGAACTGTTCATCACGAACGTCGTGCACTGTCACCCTATCGACGACCGGCGATCGCATCCCCACGAGATCGACAACTGTTTGCCCTTCCTCCACGAGGAGCTGGACGTTGTGTCGCCGCGGCTGATCATCGGGTTGGGCGCGGATGCGGAGAAAGTGCTCACGGCTCGGTACCCCGCCGCACGCCGGCTGTCGTGGCCGTTCGTGAAGCCGCGGAACGTCAAACCGGGCACGATCTACTTACTGTTCCCGGAGCACCCCGGCTCGCTGCGGTTTAAGAAGACAGCCGACCGCGCGTACTACTCGTCGAGTCTCGCCCGCGCGATCACCTGGGGGTTCGAGGCGGGGTAGCAGCGGTGGGTAGGTACGCGCACTACCGGGCCTCCGCAGGCGCCGCCACGACGGGTCGAGCTGCGATGCCGATGAGGACTCCGTACCGGAGCGACGGATCGATGTCGAGGTGCATGCCCAGCTCGGTGATCCTGCCGTCGCGGGGGTTCCACGGGCGAAACGGCTGTTCATGGCCGAGGAGGCTACCCAGCGAGTCGATGGTTGGCTTCCAGAGGTTCAGCCAGTTCCTGCTCGGTCCGACGGTGAAGGCGAGTTCAAGCCTGACGGGTCCATCCGGCAGCTCCGGGACATCCGCTATTGCCGAGCGGATCTGCTCCTTCGCCGCGGGTCCGTCCCAGGAGGCAGTCGTCCTAGCGTGCAGAACACCGGTCGTCGATGGTGCGGGCACCTCGCGCGCTGCCTCGATCTGCACGGCGGACTCGCTGCCGCTGCGCTTGGTGCACCAGACCGACACGAGCCTGCCATCGGTCAGACGAGAGGCTAGCGGCTTCGCGTAGTTGTCGAGGTCCCGCTTGTCTGGGAGGTCCAGGTGCGGTGCCAAGCCGACGTCGAGCCGCAGTGCCCACGGGCCATCGACCCTCGACGCCACGAGCAGCGTGTCCACTTCGTCCAGGAACTTCCCCAGCTGCACCTGGCTGCGATTGTCAGCCCGGTCCCAGGAGTCGAGCTGAGGCGCGACGTTCAGCAGCACGCAGCTTGCCTCGGGGTGTGCGTACCACCGCATCAGCACACCGTAATCCGACATGCCATGCGCAGCTGGACGCACCACTGCTTCCGTGCGACGTCAGTGTTTCCGCGGGGCGGGGGCAAGCCGGGTGAATACCGGTGAGACGATCGCACCATGGCCCGCCGCGCCGACTCCGACGAGCACTACGTCCTCGATTTGTGCGACGAGATCCTCGGGATTCGGGGACGGCGCCAGCAGCGGTTCGACTGGCTCCGCGGAGACCCGTCACCATCGCGACCGCGCGGTACGGAGCTTCCCGTCGACGGGTACTGGCCCAGCCTGGGGCTCGTCGTGGAGTTCCAGGAGGAGCAGCACTCAGAAGCGGTGGAGTTCTTCGACCGGCGCCAGACAGTCTCCGGGTCGGCCGCGCCGAGCAACGCCGCCGCTACGACGAACGCAAGCGCACCGAGATCCCCGCACACGGGATGCAGCTCATCGTCATCGAGAAGTCCGACTTCACGGTGAAGTCGAAGCGGATCGCCCGTGACCGCGCCCGTGACCTCGCGGTTGTCCGTGAGTACCTCGGCGCGCGCTGTTGCTGATCCCGTGCTTGTCATGCAACTGGCCCACAGGCTGCACTTCCCAGTGTTCATCGGTGGGTTCACCGACCGGGGAAAGGCGGATCTGTTGAAGCTCACGAAGACCCTGCCCGCAGACCTGCGGCGATTCCTTGCCGAGTACGACGCACGCATGCCTCGCTCTTGGGTGGCTACCTGGAAGCATCCGCGACGGCAGCGAGCACATCAGCTGCAAGCGCGGCAACAGAAGCTGCCACCAGGTCGGGGTCTCCGATCCCTTCCTCTGCCCGACCTGCCATGACCGATCCAATTGCGTCGGGGCCGTCGGCGAAAAGAACGGGCAGCCAATCGAGGGCCTGCTCGGCCACTGTCTTAGAGATCGGGTCGGACATTAGGCGCTGAAAGCTTGAGCCGAGTGCCGCCGTGTCGGTTGTTGCCACAAGCAGGCGGTAGATATCGTGAGCGTCCTTATCGTTGAGGCGGTCAGGTTGGTTGCGCCGTTCATGG
>JALHOG010000143.1 GCA_022843125.1 Ilumatobacteraceae bacterium | reverse complement strand
TCCGTCACAGGTGGAGCCGTGACGGAGTTGGTCTGACCCATTCCGTCACACCGCGATCGTGACTCGTCGGAAACCTGGCGTTCACAACATGGTCCTACGGTCAGACCAATGCATCTGCCGGCCACTCCTGAGACGTGCTACTGGGGATACCTCGACGCTGCGCAACCGGCGGCGATCACGGTCGATCCCGGCACCGAGCTGGTGATCGAGGCGATCACGCACCACGCGGGTGACGCGCCCGACCTCCTGATGGATGACGGCATCCGTGCCATCTGGGACGCGATCGACCCGGCCACCCGAGCGCCCGGCGTGCACATCATGACCGGGCCGATCCACGTCAACGGGGCGAAGCCCGGCGACACGCTCCGGGTCGAGATCCTCGAGATGAAGCCCCGGCTCGACCACGGGTCGAACTGCGCTGCCAACTGGGGTCTGTTCCACCAGCAGTTCGGCAAGGAGCGGATCACGATCTACGAGCTCGTCGACCCGGTGGGCGGCGAGTTCCCGGCAGCAGCCCGACCGATCTTCGGGTTCGACTTCACGACCCTCACCCTCTACGACCAGCCCGGTGTGATCACACCGCCCGACCCGGCCGCCCGCGAGCCGTTCAGCCGACCGGTCACGGTGCCGGTCCGTCCGCACCTCGGCGTGATGGGCGTCGCCCCCGCCGGCTCCGAACGCCTCAGCTCCATTCCGCCCGGCGTGTTCGGCGGCAACGTCGACAACTGGCGCTTCGGACCCGGCAACACGATCCACTACCCGGTGTTCCACGAGGGTGCCGGCTTCTACGTCGGTGACCCGCACTTCGCGCAGGGCGACGGCGAGATCTGCGGCACCGCGATCGAGGCCTCACTCGACGTCCGGCTCCGCCTCTCGCTGGCCGACGACGTCGCCGCCGACGCGCCACTGCTGCGCACGCCGACCCAGTGGTTCACCCACGGGTTCGGCGACGACCTGAACACCGCGATGGCGATGGCGGCCGAGGGCATGCTCAAGCTCCTGGTCGACCGCGGCGGGTTCACCATGGACGAGGCCTACTCGCTCGCCTCCGTCGCGATCGACCTCGGCGTCACGCAGGTCGTCGACGGCACGGTCGGCTGTCACGCAGCGGTCAGCCACGAGCTGCTCGCCCACTAGGTTCCCGGCATGCGTCTCACCCCACACGAACAGGAGCGGCTGATCGTCCGGTCCGCGGCCGAGGCGGCTCGGGCTCGGCGTGCCCGCGGCCTGCAGCTCAACCACCCGGAGGCGGTCGCCGTCCTCACCGACTGGGTGTTCGAGGGAGCGCGCGACGGGCGACGGGTGGCCGATCTCATGCAGGACGGGCGCCGTGTGCTCGCCGCCGACGACGTCATGCCGGGTGTCGCAACGCTGATCCCCGAGGTGCAGGTCGAGGCCACCTTCCCCGACGGCACCAAGCTGGTCACGCTCCACGATCCGATCCCGCCGACGCCCGGTGCGATCGCTCCCGGTGAGATCCTCGGCCCAGACGACCCGATCGAGGTCAACGCAGGGCGGGCGGTGCTCACCGTCCGGGTGGAACACCACGGTGACCGGCCGGTCCAGATCGGTTCGCACTACCACTTCGCCGAGGCGAACCCGGCGCTGCAGTTCGACCGGACGGCAGCGCACGGTCACCGCCTCGACATCCCGGCCGGCACCGCCGTGCGGTTCGAACCGGGCATCGCGGTCGACGTCGACCTCGTCCCGTTCGTGGGCAACCGGGTGATCGAAGGTCTGCGCGGAGCGGTCCGCGGCGCATTGGATGCGTCACCGGCGACCGGGGAGGGCACGCCGTGAGCTTCATCGCCCGCGACCGCTACCGCGCCCTCTACGGGCCGACCACCGGCGACCGTATCCGCCTCGCCGACACCGAGCTGTTCATCGAGGTCACGGAGGATCACTGCGCCGGCGGTGACGAGGTGGTGTTCGGCGGGGGCAAGGTGATCCGCGAGTCGATGGGTCAGGGGATGACGACCCGCGCTGGCGGCGCGCCCGACCTCGTGATCACCGGTGCCGTGATCCTCGACCACTGGGGCGTCGTCAAGGCCGACATCGGCGTGAAGGACGGCCGCATCGTCGCCATCGGTAAGGCCGGCAACCCCGACACCATGGACGGCGTCCACCCGGCGCTCGTGATCGGCCCGTCGACCGAGATCCTCGCCGGCAACGGCAAGATCCTCACGGCGGGAGCGATCGACACCCACGTGCACCTCATCTGTCCGCAGCAGCTCGACGAGGCGCTCGGCAGCGGCATCACCACGATCATCGGCGGTGGGAGCGGCCCTGCCGAGGGCACCAAGGCCACCACGGTCACCGGCTCCTGGTACCTGGAGCGGATGCTCGAAGCGCTCGACCACTGGCCGGTCAACGTCGCGCTCCTCGCGAAGGGGAACACGATGAGCGCCGAGGGCATGTGGGAGCAGCTCCGCTCCGGAGCCGCCGGCTTCAAGCTCCACGAGGACTGGGGCACCACCCCCGCGGTGATCGACGCGTGCCTCCGCGTGGCCGACGAGTCGGGCGTGCAGATCGCGATCCACACCGACACCCTCAACGAGGCCGGGTACGTGGAAGACACGCTCGCGGCGATCGCAGGCCGGTCGATCCACACGTTCCACACCGAGGGTGCCGGCGGCGGCCACGCCCCCGACATCATGACGGTCGCCTCGCACCCGAACGTGTTGCCGTCGTCGACCAACCCCACCCGGCCGCACACCGTCAACACCGTCGACGAGCACCTCGACATGTTGATGGTGTGCCACCACCTGAACCCGGCGGTGGCGGAAGACCTCGCGTTCGCCGAGAGCCGCATCCGGCCGTCGACGATCGCCGGTGAGGACGTGCTCCACGACCTCGGTGCGATCTCGATGATCGGCTCCGACTCGCAGGCGATGGGCCGCATCGGCGAGGTGGTGCTGCGCACCTGGCAGACCGCGCACGTGATGAAGGTGCGTCGCGGTGCGCTGCCCGGCGACGGTGCCGCCGACAACCTGCGCGCCCGCCGCTACGTCGCGAAGTACACGATCTGCCCAGCGATCACCCACGGCCTCGCCGATCACGTCGGCTCGGTCGAGGTCGGCAAGCTCGCCGACCTCGTGCTGTGGGACCCGGCGTTCTTCGGCGTCCGTCCGCATGTGGTGGTGAAGGGTGGGATGATCGCCTGGGCGCTGATGGGCGACGCGAACGCCTCGATCCCGACTCCGCAACCGGAGCTGCCCCGTCCGATGTTCGGCGCCGCGCCCGGTGTGGCTCCCGGCCTGTCGATCGGGTTCGTGTCCCAGGCAGCGGTCGACGACGACCTCGCCGGCCGGTTGCACGTGCGTCGCCCGCTGCTCGCCATCGCGAACACCCGCAGGGTCGGCAAGGTCGACATGCCGCTGAACGACGCAACGCCCGACATCCGGATCGAGCCCGACACGTTCGCCGTGTACGTCGACGGCGAGCTGATGACCGAGCAGCCCGCGGTCGAGCTGCCGATGGCCCAGCGCTACTTCCTGTTCTGAAACCCGGACACTCGTGACGCCCGCATTGCTCCTCCTGGCCGACGGGCGATTCCCCGCAGGCGCGCACGCGTACTCGGCGGGTGTCGAGTCGGCGGTGCACGCCGGCGACATCATCGATCTCGCCACGCTCGACCGCTATCTGCGGGGGCGGCTGGCGACCACCGGAATCACCGACGCCGCGGTGGCTGCTGCCGCGGCGGGGATCGGACTCGGATCGGGCGGCGACCTCGCGCTGCTCGACGCCGAGTACGACGCCCGCGTGCTGTCGCCCCGACTCCGCATGATCAGCCGGCGGCTCGGCCGTCAGCTGCACCGGGCGGCCTCGGCCGCGTGGGACCACCCTGTCCTCCACGAGGTCGCGGCGCTGCCAGGCGGGCCGCACCAGCCGCTCGTGCTGGGTGTCGCGGCCGCAGCCGCATGAGGGACCCCGAGCGACGCGGCGGC
>JALHOG010000142.1 GCA_022843125.1 Ilumatobacteraceae bacterium | reverse complement strand
GGGTGTAGTTGCCGGCGTCGGTCCCCGACAGGGTCGCACCCGCCAGGGTGACGGTCTTGCCCGTGCCGACGTCCTTCGTGTCGAAGGTGGCGATGCCGCCGTCGAGGGCGACGTCGTCGCCAAAGACCTCGCCCACGACGTCGCGGGTGAGGACGGTGGCGCTGGTGGTGCCGTCGTACACCTTGTCGTCGGCGGTGAACGTGCCGGTGATGTCGAGCGGGGTGATCGAACCCGCCGCCGTCTCGAGTGACACCGTGTAGTTCGCGCCGCCGTTGCCGTCGTTGACGGTGTAGGCGGTGACCGAGAGGGTCCGGGATCCGGCGTTGGCGCTGTCGAACGCCTGGACGCCGTCGGTGACGGTGTCGTCGCCCTGGAGGCCACTGACCGTCGGGATACCAGCCGAGCTCGCGTTGCCGTCGTACACCTTGGTGTCAGGCACGGCGCTGATCGTGAGCAGGGCGGGGTCGATGTCGGCGGTCGTCGTGGCGACCGAGGTCAGGGTGTAGTTGCCGGCGTCGGTCCCCGACAGGGTCGCACCCGCCAGGGTGACGGTCTTGCCCGTGCCGACGTCCTTCGTGTCGAAGGTGGCGATGCCGCCGTCGAGGGCGACGTCGTCGAGGGCGACCGTGCTGTTGAGGGTGCGCGTGAGGACGTCGGCGGCCGTGGTGCCGTCGTACACCTTGTCGTCGGCGGTGAAGGAGCCCGTGACCGTGGCGGCCGCGATGTTCGCGGTCGTGGTGGCGACCGAGGTCAGGGTGTAGTTGCCGGCGTCGGTCCCCGACAGGGTCGCGCCCGCGAGGGTGACGGTCTTGCCCGTGCCGACGTCCTTGGTGTCGAAGGTGGCGGTGCCGCCGCTGAGGGCGACGTCGTCGCCAAAGACCTCGCCCACGAGGTCGCGGGTGAGGACGGTGGCGCTGGTGGTGCCGTCGTAGACCTTGTCGTCGGCGGTGAACGTGCCGGTGATGTCGAGCGGGGTGATGTCGGCGAGCGCGGTGGCGACGGTGCCCAGGACGTAGTTCGCGGCGTCGGCACCACCGAGGGTGAAGCCCGAGCCGGTGACGACCTTGCTCGTGCCCACGTTGCGGTCATCGAAGGTGGCGGTGCCGCCGCTGAGGCTGACGTCGTCGGAGCCGACGATGCCCGAGGTGATCGAGCGGGTGAGGATCGTCGCGCTGGTGTCGCCGTCGTACACCTTGTCGTCGGCGGTGAAGGAGCCCGTGACCGTGGCGGCCGCGATGTTCGCGGTCGTGGTGGCGACCGAGGTCAGGGTGTAGTTGCCGGCGTCGGTGCCGGACAGGGTCGCACCCGCGAGGGTGACGGTCTTGCCCGTGCCGACGTCCTTGGTGTCGAAGGTGGCGGTGCCGCCGCTGAGGGCGACGTCGTCGCCCGAGATCTCGCCCACGAGGTCGCGGGTGAGGACGGTGGCGCTGGTGGTGCCGTCGTACACCTTGTCGTCGGCGGTGAAGGTGCCGGTGATGTCGAGCGGGGTGATTGTCAGACTTGCTGATCCGCTGCTTGCCAACAGGCTCGAATCACCTGCGAAGCTGGCGGCCACCCCCGCCGGATAGGTCCCCACATTGACCCCGACGAGCGAGACGCTGCTCAGCGTGGCGACACCCGCGGCATTCGTTGTCGCAGTCCCGACAAGTGTTCCGTTGAGGCTGAAGGAGACGGACTTTCCCGACACCCCGACGCTGCTCGAGCTCAGTGTCGCTGACAGACTCGTCGTGCCGCCGTAAATGCCCGCAGTGGCCGATACAGCGAGAGAGGACCCAGGCGCGACGACGACTGCACCGACGAGCACGAAGCGAACGTTGTCGGTCCCCGCGCCGCAGGCTGTGGAGCCCGTACCGTCGCTCGCATCCATAGCGAAGAACACGCTGTAAGTCCCCGGGGTCGACGGGGCCGCGATGTTGAACGTTCGGGTCGCGGTCGTCGTACCTCCGACATTCGCGGTATCCACACACCCCGTGAGCTTGGTCCCGAAGGGCGTGGACGCTGCGGCGACGACCCATCCCGTGCTCTGCCAGCTGTTGACAGGACTCTTCGTGGTCATCGTGACCGCAGCCGAGATCGTTGCGCCGGCTGCCACCGTGACGGAACTGGCCCCGTTCAACGTGGCCGAGACATTGAAGACTACGATCGTCGCGGTGCTCCTCGTCTGGTTGGTACCCGCCCCGCAAGCCGAGGCACCCGTTCCGTCGTCAGAGTCGAGCGCGATCGTCAGGATGTAAGTGCCCGGGGTTACCGGAGCCACGATGGAAAACTGTTCGTCGTGCTGCGTCCCCTGTCCGACGGTCCCCGCGATGTTGGTCGTGTTGACGCAGTTGGCGAGCTGGACCCCCGCTGCCGGCACGGCGGGCGAACTCGTGATCTCCCAGCCCGTGCTCTGCCACGAGGTCGGTGATCCGCCCCCAGAACGGACATTCGCGTCGATCACGACCGTGAGCCCGACCCCGGGACCCACGTTCACTGCCGTCGCCAGCCCATTGATCGTCACCGAGTTGACGTTGATGTTCGCCGTCACATACGGCCCGACGAATGGCCCCCCGTCGCCGGCACTCCCCGCCAGCGCGGGCTGCACCGGGTCCGTGGACGTGTCCGCGATCGCGCGATCCAGGTTCAGGCGTCCGTTGCCGGTCTGCTCGACCGTGCCGACGGCCTCGGCGTTGCGCGCGAGGCGGCCCACGATCACCCCGTTGGAGGCAGACGGGTCCGCCGCGCGCAGCAGGGCGGCCGCGCCGGCGACGAGCGCAGACGAGGCCGAGGTGCCCGTGATGGACGTGGTGCCGCCGCCCAGGGCAGTCGTCACGATGTCGGTGCCAGGGGCGCCGAGGAACACGGCCTCGCCGTAGTTCGAGGACGCGTCAAGCGCATCCGACGCGTTGGTGTTCGAGACGCCGATGACGCCGCGGTCGCCGGCCGGATACGTCGCCGAGGACGACCCGTCGTTGCCGACCGCCGCCACCAGGACGACATCGTTCGCCCAGGCGTAGTCGACCGCGGCCTGGAGGGCGGCCGAGTAGCCCGGGTTCGAGAAGCTCATGTTGATGACGTCGGCGCCGTTCTCCACCGCCCAGACGACGCCCGCGATGATGTCGCTGTCCTGGCCGAGGCCGTCGGCGTTGAGCACGGTGACGGGCATGACCTTCACGCCGGCGTAGCCGACGCCCGCGATGCCGGTGCCGTTGTCCGTCGCCGCGGCGATGATCCCGGCGAGCCAGGTGCCGTGGCCGTTGGGGTCCGAGGTCGCGCTGCCGCCGTCGAGGATCGAGGTGCCGGGGACGAGCTGGCCCGCGAGGTCCGGGTGCGACGCGTCGACGCCGGTGTCGAGCAAGGCGACGATCGAGGTGCCGGAGGGGGCGACGCTGCCGTACACCGCCTCCCAGCCGATGGTGGCCAGGGCCCACTGGTCCGCGTACGCGACATCGCTCGGCACGGCATCCACCGCCCGCACGCGATCGAGCTCGACGCGGAGCACAGTGCCGTCGGCCGCCAGCTGCGACACGGTGTCCGAGCCGTCGACCGCGCGGACGACATGCATCCGCAGGGCGTCGATCGAGCTGACGACCTTCGCGTCGACCGAGGCGAGCACCTGCGCCTGCACCTCCGCCGAGGTCCCGAGCACGAACGTGACGATGTAGTCGGTCGTCGTGGCCGGCGCGTCGGGAGCAGGCGCCGTGGTCGGCTCGGCCGTCGGCGAGGGTTCTGCCGGCGGCGCGGTCGGTTCGGGCTCAGGCGTCGGGTCCGGGGACGTGGCCGGCTCCGTGGGAGCGGGATCGGACGGCGGCGGGGAGCCGCCAGCCTCCGGGTCGTTGGCGAGGACCGCTCCGGGCAGGAGGAGCAGGCTGACCAGGAGGGCGGTCTGCAGGACAGCAAGCAGACGGCGAGCGGGTGCGGGCATGTGGACCCCCGAACTTCGACTGCCGACCGGAAAAAGGATGATGCGGCAGCCTGGACGAATGACGGACGCAACAGTACGTTCGTACTACCCGGGTGGGAATTGCAGCGGGTCGGATTCCGGTGCGTGGACGCGCCGGATTCTGCACGCGGGCTCGCCCGCACCTGCACGGCGTGGGGCGTGGTGGCCGGTGGCCGGCGTCACCGCGACGCCACCGGCCGGGAGCCGGGTCCCGCGCGGTGCGTGCACGCGCCCGACTTCGGTACCGGTGCGCCGCCACGCCGGTTCGTGACGACCGCGCTTAACTGCCCGGTGAGCCGCGCCGGGCAT
>JALHOG010000141.1 GCA_022843125.1 Ilumatobacteraceae bacterium | reverse complement strand
TGATCGACACGACGAACACGGGGTGGGGACATTTATCTGGCCACCAGCGGGGACCTCCACTTGGCCACCAACGGGGACTTTTTCATGGCCACGGACACCGCCCCGATGCAACGATCTGCCTCACCACCGCGCTCACCCATTACGACCTGACCGACGCGATCCCCGCCGCGCTCGACGTCGCAATCCCGCGGGGGTCGAGGACGCCCGCGGGAACGGGTGCGATCGCCTGGCATCAATTCGACAGGGCCACATTCGAGATCGGACGCGAACAAATCGCGATCCCGGGATCAGATCAGACGATCGGGATCTACTCGTCTGAGCGGTCGATCGCCGATGCGTTCCGGCTGCGCGGCGAGGTCGGATACGAGCTGGCCCGAGACGCCCTGCGGGAATGGCTACGCCGAGGCGGCAAACCAGCCCGGCTGATCGACATCGCTTCCCGCCTACCGCGGACGAAGTCCCCGGTCCTGCAGGCATTGGAGATGCTGGGGTGAGAGCGCCAGCGACCCTGTGTTTCGCCGGATCGAGCCACGCTGGTGCGGGACTACTGCAGGCGCGTTCGCGCCGGCGTTACTGAACTAGCCGCTGGAGACCCCTTTTCATCGACGAAAGGCAGAGCGTTTCTCTAGTTCCGACGTAGACACTTTAGTTAGGAGGTCGTCCCAGTTCGGATGTTGAGTCAGCGCATCGACAACCATTCCGATGGTTTGTTGAGAGCTACTCTGCTCATCGTCGGGTATATCATCCACTTCGCTGACGTGCGGAAACTTCCCCCGCCCCGCGTGGCGAACGAACCAAATCTGCTTCCGCTCGGGGAAATAGCAGGCAATCTCGCCGCCTTCCGGAAAGTGTTCTGTTGCTTCCCGACGTACGTCCCTTAGCAGGTCGGAATCGACACACACGAAGACATTGCGGAGTTGAGGGTGCCGACGCCTGAAATTCCGATCACGCAGCAACAGGGCATAGGCAAGCGACGCGTGAGTATGTGGATCTGGATTAGCCATCGATCCACCTCTCAACGCGTAGCTGCCAGTCTGCAAACAACAGTGCAAGTTGCTCGTCGTATGCCCTACTCACGATAACCTCGTCACCTGCAGAAATCGATGTGAGCACGGTCTTTCGCCCTTGGTCATCGCCTGGATCGTCACTCTGGCGGAAGACATGAACATGGATTTCCGAGTGGCAGATGTCAATGCGCTCGACCCGCCGACGAGTCACTTCCCCATCAGCCTCAACCCGGTAGACGTCGATCATGATCGCCCAATCGACGACCAACCATTCGGGTGTGAGAGCGGCGTAGCGGTAGATCACCTCCGGCACCCAACCGTCTATCGGCGCACCGAGCTGGCCGGCGATCTTGTCCCGGAACAGCCGTTTCTCAGGGAATCCGTCCTGGTCATACCTGGCGAGGCCGGTTGACTGCTTCCTACGCTTCCGCCGGTTGCGTACACCCTTGCCCACGGGCGAGTAGCCTATGTCGCCCATGTCATGCGGTGCGACATCTTGCGGCTGGATTAGCTGCCGTCAAGCAGCGTCATCACCTTGCGGCTGTTCTTAACAATGTGATCGCTGACCGGCAGCAGCGGAAACCCCGAGCTGAGCAGGTAGAGCTGCACTGACGCCAGCCCGTACTTCGATGCTTTGGCGCGCCAGTTCGCAATCAGCCCCATCATGTCGGGATTATTGCCGTATTTCTTCCCGGTATCGGCCATACCTTCAAGCAATTGAACGTCTGATATCGGCACGATGCCGGGGGCGTACACGTGCGGCTGAAGATGGCCGAACGCCTTGAGGCCCCGCATATTGATGTCGAACTGGGTCAGCAGCCCATTGACCACTCCGGCGTCGGGCACGACGACGAGCGGGACGAACATCGTCTTCGTGTCGACCTTCTCGTTTTCCCAGCCGCCGTCCTTCTTGACGAGGTCGATGGTCGAGAGCAGCTGACCAAATTTGCCCTCGTTAGGGTCGGAGAAGATCTTTTCGACATCAGCGCTGTACTCGTCCCAGCTCGCCAACCCTTGTGCCGCATCCTCTTTCACCGCGTGATTGGTGGCATCGATCACGATGCAGTGGTCCTGACCGAAGAGCATCCAGTCGCACACCGACGGCTTCTGCCCCTTCGCCCCCGCCCAGGCCGCCTGCATTTCGTCTTCGCCGACGATCGCGCGCAGGTGCGGGCTCTTGTCGCGTATGCGGTGCAGAATCCCACCGGCGAAGGCTTCGAACGCGTCGCACATCGCGTTCTTGAAGCGATTCCTGAGCTCTCCAGAGCTGAAACTGGCCCACGCCTCGAAGTAGAGCTGGCCACCGCACAGCCGATCGAGCGCCCATTGATGGCGCAACATGACGAACGTGTTGTCGTCGATGGCCAGGAACGGGAACCGTGTGAGCGTGTATCGCTGGTTGCCGATCGCCCCCTTGTCCCGATCGCCCTGCAACTCGACCTTGTAGTCGTCCAGTGGCCTGGCCATGTTGGCGAACAGCAGGTCTATCGCATCCTCGGTGGCGCCGTCGGCGAGCAGTTCGTCGCGCGTGAACCGGACCTGGTGGGCGTCGTTGCTGCGCTTGACGATTCGGGCGCCGAGGCGCATGACGTCGAGCAAGTCAACGCCGCAAGCGATCTTGAAAGCTTCGGCGGGCGTCGCACCCAGGCCGGTGGTCTTCGATCGGGGATGCCACGCGGTGAACCACAAATCGTCGGTGTTAGAGAGTACGATCTCGTATTTCAGCGGTTGATTGAACAGTGACGACGCGATCTCGTTCTGGATGTGCGGCTTAGCGAATTCGAGTGTTTCCTCAAACCCCATCGTCGGCAGCGTGCGTTGCAGCTCCGCGACTTCTTCGTCGTTCGGCACATCACCCGAGAATTCCGGTGACGTGTTCTGCTCGGATGTGATCGACAACAATATGTGCACCAAGATGTTGCGGTCGATTGGCGGCGCTGCGCTATCCGCTGAGGCGTACTCGATGATCTCGCGCTGCAGCTGAGCCGTCGCACGCGGCGAGATGAGGTGGTCGCCATAAATGACGATGCGGTTGCGGGCTTTCTCGCACACCCCCTCGGTGCCGCCGCCGGCGAGAAACTCGCCCTCAACGTCGTCTATGCGCTGGGTGGTGGTGTACGCCACGTCCCACTGCCCCTGGACCCGAGCGACGGTTTCGAGTGCCTCGTAGAGGTTGACGCTGGCGAGCAAGTCGCGCCGCTTCGCGTCGGTCAGCGGCTCCAGCCCGAGCTGTCCGCAGACCATCAGCCGCGGTTGGGCGCCAAAGAACTGCATCAGCTGACCAATAATGTCACCGTCACCTGTCGCGGGCGGTGGCATCCAAGGCGGCATCGAACCGCTGGTCCTACCGGCCTTGGGCCTGGGGTTGCGGGCGCCTTCCTGCTCGCGCTTCTCGCCACGCTCTCGTCGGATTCGAGCCCCTTTACCCATCGGAGGCCATACCTCTTTCGTCTAGCAGATCGTCCACCTCATGGCTCGACGACTCGCCACCCTGTTTCCATATCGACTGTCGAACCACCTCCAGCAGGCTCAGCTCGTCGTCGATGTCGCCGTCGGTGCACTCGTTGCTGAGTCTAGGGCGACGAGCGAAACGAATCGAACAGATATTCGCGTCCGTGTCGGCATGGAGGTGAGACTGCTGGTTCAGTCACGCCCGTATACTCGGCGCACCCGTACAGCTCGAGTCATGCCGTCAACGAGCATCAGACCATCATTGGTGACGGTCGCTTCCGGGCAGTACGCGTAGTGGTACTCGTAGTGATACTCAGCCTGCTTCCACTTCGACCCGTCCGTCATCTCCACAAACGTCTCGCCGTCCCAACCCTTCCAAGCGCCTTTGACGGTCATCCTGGTCATCTGATTCTCCGGTTTTAGTAGTGCGGGCAGTGACGACGACATTGCCACGAGTCACCGACAAATAGCTCGCCCCGACCGGCGCCCAGGCGATGCCAGGGGGAAAAGATAATCGTGTTGCGACGAACTGCGACTGCGAGGGCCCCACCCCCAGCTTCTACGTGCCGACGTCGTCGCGAAGGAGCAGCGATTGGTGCGCTGGCGCACGAGGTTCTGCAATGAACCCCGCGAGGACCCTCATCGTCATGGATAACCGCTGTCATCCATGATCGACTGCCTAGTCTCCGGGCAATGCACGGTGTGGCCAACCAAGCCACGGAATTGGGTCTGGTGTAGTTAGCGTTCTAGGTGACGCATCTGCGAAGAGATCGGGTCTTGAGCAAGCTGGGCAATTTCGTGTGGGAGATTGCGGATCAGCTCCGGGGCGTATACAAGCCGCACCAGTACGGCGGGGTCATCCTGCCGTTCACGATCCTGCGACGCCTAGACTGCGTCCTCGAACCCACTCGCGACGAGGTGCGAGCACTGGCGGCCA
>JALHOG010000140.1 GCA_022843125.1 Ilumatobacteraceae bacterium | reverse complement strand
CGGAATCATGGACTCCTACGAGCCCGACCGCTGGGCCACGATCCAAGGCCCGTACCCGACCCCGACCGACGCGTGGCACGACGCGCAGCGCCTCCTCGCGCTCGAACGGTTCCTCCCCCCGCTGCCAACAGAACCGCCGAGAGCGTCGACGTCATGCGACCGGACCGGCCGCGAACGACGCCACGGCCACCACCGACGCCCGTAGACGAGCGATCCGCACTCGCCACCGCCCATGCGAACCCGCCCAGGCGATCGGGAGTGAACCAAGGTCGAACTCACCGGTAGAGGCTCATGTTCCGACGGGGCGTGTTCGGTGCCGGATCGCTGGGTAGCTGGCCCAGTTGGTGGCGAGGCTGGCGGCTCGGTCGGCGATGAAGTTGGGGTTGTAGCCGATGAGGTCGGCGAGCACGGGTGCGGGGACGTGCTCGATGAGATGGTGTAGCGCGGCGACGCGTGCGGCGCGACCGACGCCGTGTCGCAGGAGCCGCTCGCCGAGTGTCTTGGGGCTAATCGGCTGGCCGGCTCGAGGGCTGGGGAACAGCCAGTCGTCGGGGCCGGCGAGTGTGGCGGCGCGGTCGGCGAGGAGCGCGGCGAGTGGCTCGACGGGTTCGATCGGGTCGGGTCCGAGCGCGAGCCGAAGCGCTGGTCGGGTCGTGATGATGTGCCGGCGTTGTAGCCGGCTGATCCGGCTGACGGGTTGGGCGTAGAGCGCGACGAGGAGCCCGGCGACGCGCACGTCGGCGGTGATCGTGGTGTCGTCGACGAGTCGGGCGACGAGCGCGTCACGCGCTGAAGCCGGCATCGGGTTCCCGGTCGACGGCGTGATGATCGGGAACCGGAGGTGGCGACCGATGAGGCGTTGCTGTTGCGCCCAGACGAGGAAGTGCCGGGTGTGGATACGGGTGGTCGTGCCGTGCGCGAACCAGGCATCGATGGCGTGCTGATCGACGGCGTCGAGGTCGACCTGCTGGTCGGTGATCCAGCTGAGGAACTCGACCGCCCGGAGGGTCTGTTGGCGTGCAGCCAGCGTGGACCACGGGGCGAGGGTGTCGGTGACGACGGCGCGTGCCAAGCGTCGCTGCTGCCCCCATCGCAGGTAGGTCACGATCGTGCGCTTCACCGTCGGATCGTCGAGCCGGTCGACGAGCTCGGCAGACCACGTGTCGAACAGTGCGAGCTGCCGCTGCTCGACACCAACATCAGTGTCGGTGTCGGTCATGTGATGCGGGCTCGTTTGGGTCGGATCCCGGCGCGGATCGCGGTGACGTCACCGAGCGCTTCGTCGGTCCCGGTCCGCACGGCGCGTGGTTCGACGGCGTGGATCTCGATCAGGTCGGCCGGGGTGCACGCGAGGATGTCGCAGAGGGCGGCGAGCACGTCGAGCGACAACCGCTCCGGGGTGTGCGCGACGAGCCGGTAGGTCTGCGCCGCGGACAGGTGGATCCCGCGCTCCGCGAGCAGCGGGGTGAGATCGGTGGTCTTCCACCAGCCTCGCTCGGCCATGCGTTCGCGCAGCATCCACCGATAGCTCATCTTCTTCGTCATCACGATCCTCCCGTCATCGTCATCGTCGTTGGCTCGGGTGCGCGTGCGCCGCTGATGACTCGGTCGAGCGCGTCGCGCAGCACCCGGGTCTTGTAGTCCGACGACACCGACGTGTAGATCGATGTCGTCGAGGCGTGCTCGTGGCCGACTTGTTGCTGCACAAACAACGCGTCGAAGCCGTCCTCGATCAGATGCGTCACGTAGGAGTGCCGCAACGCGTGCGGGGTCAACTCGACCGGCAGCCCGGCGTGCTCGCGGATCCGAGCGAACGCAGTCCCGAACCGTTTGTCGCTGACGCGGCCGTCGCGCTCGGTCGGCCACAACACCGCGCTGTCGTCAACACGAACGTGAGGCCACACCTCGGTGACCCACTGCTCGAGGATCTCGACCGACCACGGCCACACCGTCAATACGCTGCGCCGCTTCGGTGGGCTGCCCGCCATGGCTTTGCCGAACCGGACGTGGCACACGCCGAACTCGCCGAACTCGACCGCTCGAGGGTTGCGACCGAAGTCGTGCACGTCGAGCCGGGCGAGCTCATGGCGGCGCAGCCCGAACGCGTACGCGGTCTTGATCATCGTCGCGTCCCGGAACGCGGCCACCCACCCCTTGCGGCCGCGCCGGCGGATGTCATCGACGAGATCGTCAGCGGCGTCGAACAACGCCTGCAGCTCGACCCGTGTCATCGATCGCCGGACCGGGCGCGCTTCGTGCTCGCTGCGATGCACCGCCGTGTTCCACGGCCCGGAGATCTGCACCGGATACGACCCGAACCGCGACTCGCACTGCGCCGCCCACCCATACGCCGGGTCGCACACGTAGCCGAGGAACAACCGGACCGCTTGCTGATAGGTCCGCAACGTCGAAGCGGCGACACGACGAACCGCGACCAGATCCGTCGACCACTCATCGAGATGCGCCGGCGTCCACTCCCACGGGAACACCCCGGTGTGTTCCTGGAACCGGCGCACCAGCCCGACCGTCGACGAGATCGTCGCCGGGCTCAACCGGCGAGCCGTCTGCTGCGCCGTCCAACCCGCCAGCATCGCGTCGAACAACTGGGCGTCCGGGCGCAGCAACGCAGCCCCCGAAACCACCACCAGATGCGCCGCCCCAGCGACCTCGACCGGTCCACTCACCCCAACACCCCGCCATCGTTCACTGACCGATACTTGCATCAAACGAACGACACCACGCAAACCCCCAGCTCACACCACGTTCCCAGAACGCTTCCCGCACCGCCACGCCACGCCGCACCGGCACCCCAGCGCGCGTCGCGAACGCCCAGCTACACACCCAAACAGGCCCTGATCAGGCCAAGCGTTCCCGATCGTGCACCAAATGAAATACGGCCCATTGCACAGACTATTACCCGCTGGGTGCACAAGGACTCCCGTACGTCATTGTGTTGTCGATCGCGAAGCTCCGCGTTGGCCAGGAGGCCTACCACCTGTCTGGCGTCGCCGAGTCGCTCGACGACTACTACACCGGTGCCGGCGAGACCGCAGGGCAATGGCTCGGCGGTGGCGCCAACAGGCTCGGACTCGCCGACACGGTCACGGCAGATGACCTGCGCGCGGTGCTCGCAGGGATGCAACCGGGCACGGGCGGGCTGACGCCGAACGGCGCGACGATCAACCCGCACCCACGTCGTGTCCCGGGTTTCGATCTCACGTTCAAGGCCCCCAAGTCGGCCAGCGTGCTCTACGCAGTGTCCGACGATCCACGCGTGCAGGGTGCGGTGATCGAAGCGGGCGAGACGGCGATGCGTGCTGCGATCGGCTGGCTCGAGCGTGAAGCGGTGCAGGTGCAGCGCGGTTCACACAACCTCGCGTACCTCGCGCGCCTCGACCCGCAGGATCGTGAGGCAGCAGGCCCGAAGCGGTTGGCGACGTCGGGTGTGGTCGCTGCGTCCTTCCGGCACCGGACCTCGCGCTCGGGTGACCCGCTGCTGCACTGGCACGTCCTCGTCGCGAACCTCGTCGAGGGGACCGACGGGAGGTGGTCATCGGTCGTCCACCCCGAGATCTACCGGCACGCCCGAGCCGCCGGTGAGGTGTTCCAAGCCGAGTTCCGCGCGGAACTCACCCGCACCCTCGGGCTGGAGTGGCGGCCCGGGCGGCACGTGCCCGAGATCGCCGGCATTCCCCAACAAATCCTCGATGCGTTCTCGAAACGATCCGCTGAAGTCGACGCCTGGCTCACGGCGACCGGCACATCGAACACACCCGAAGGACGTCAAGCAGCGGTCCTCGCGACCCGACGAAACAAACCCGAACGCGAACATCAGCGATTCGACGCCGAATGGAAAGCAGAAGCCGAGCAACTCGGCTGGGGACCGACGATGGCCGACGGGCTCGTTGCCTCAGCGTCTCGCCGCAGCCCGGTCGACTACGACACGGCATGGCGACTCGAAACTGTCGGCTTCGACGAACACGGCCGACTTGAAACGTTCGAGCGGACCGTCACCCCGAACGAATGGATCATCGAACTCCTCCGCCACGACCTCACCAACGAGCACTCCACCTTCACCCATGCCGACCTCACCCGAGCCGTCGCCGCCCGCCTCGATCCGGGTGCCACGGTCGAAACGATCGAACGTCTCACACGCCGTGTCATCGGCTCATCCCACATCGTCGAGGTCCACACCGACGACCAGCCACAACAGTGGACCAGCCGAGAACTGCTCGACACCGAAACCCGCTTCATCGACACCCTCACTGAAACCGGCGAGGGTGTCGCCGGCGAGACGATCACCGCGCTACTCGCTGACCGTGCCGATCTCGGAGACGACCAACGCGCCGCCGTCCAGACGATCGCAGCATCCACCGCGGCCGTGAGCGTCCTGGTCGGCCCAGCAGGCACTGGCAAGACCCAC
>JALHOG010000139.1 GCA_022843125.1 Ilumatobacteraceae bacterium | reverse complement strand
CCGTGGCCGCGGGGTGCGGCCGAACCGGGGACGACGGCACCGGGGACCGCGGCGCCGACCAGCGACGTGGCGGCGGTCCCGCCGCTGCTGGACGGCGGTCTCGTTGCCGACGGGGCGATCGCCGCGGTCCTGGCGAGCGACACCGAGGTCGACCAGTCGGTGCTCGACGGCTACGCGGCCGAGTTCGCGGCGCTCCCGGTCGAGCAGCAGGAGACGCTGCTGGCCGACCTGTCGCTGCGTGTCGAGCTGGCGGCGTCGGCGGTGTCGGGGCTGGAGGCGGCGGTCGGTGACCGGGCGGGGACCGAAGCGGCGCTCGTCGGAGGGTTCGCCCAGGTGCGCAGCCAGTCGGACGCGGCAGCGGGCGCGGTCGACCTCGCGGGTGCGGCCGAGCCGTCGGGGTTCCGCCACGGGTTCGCGTCCGCGTCGTCATCCGCAGCCTCACCGTCGGCGGGTGCGGTGGCGTCGGTCGGGTTGTTCATGGGCTACATGGGCCTCGCGACGTTCGGCAGGGTCGCGACCGAGCAGAGCAACGGGTGGAAGGCCGGCGAGTCGGACGTGCGCGAGGGCGACGGCACCGTCATCGCCGCGAGCGTCGACGAGGTGATGGCCGAGCTCACGTTCACGGGCAAGCAGGACGGTGTCGACGTCCAGTTCACCGCGGGCACGGTGATCCACCCGTGCCCGGGTCCGGACGGGTCGTTCGACCTGCAGGCGCTGATCGACGTGAAGGCGAGCAAGGGCGGCGCCGGCCAAAACGCGCGCATGGATCTGAAGGTCACCGGCACGGTCGGCGACGACGCCGAGATCGCGAGCAAGAACGTCGAGAACCGCACGCAGTGGTCCGACTTCGCGAACTCGTCGGGCCAGTTCATCGACGTCACGATGAGCGGGCCGGTGGGCGCCGGGAACACGCGGATCAACCGGTCCGGCGGGAAGGTGACGACCGAGTTCACGTCGGGGGCGATCCTGCTGTCGACGATGATCGGGATGATCGTCTCGACCCAGCTGCTGGATGCGACGGAGAAGGCCTGGAAGTCGGGGCGGTGCGTCGATCTGAAGGTCACGCCGTCGGCCGGCCCGGACGGGCTGACACCGTCGCAGACCGTGGACGTGCTCGCCGAGCCGCGCAGCAAGGTCGACGGCTCGCCGACCGGTGGGATCGTGACGGCGACGTTGACGTCGGGTGCGTCGTCGGTGGAGCCGAACGGCTCACCGGTGCCGGCCGACGCCAACTCGACGTACACGGCCGCGCCCGAGCAGGACAAGGAGGGCACGGTGGCCTACGAGTCGCGGTCGCGGCGTGGTGTCGGGAAGGCGTCGATCACGTTCCGCACGAACAAGCCGGCGGCGTACCTGGTGGTCGGCGGCCTGGAGGACTGGCAGGTGAACATGGTGGTCTGCGACGTGACAAAGCCGTTCACGTTGGAGTCGCCGGGTGTCGGCGTCGCCGAGTTCTCGGGCGGGTTGAGCGGCACGTACTCGGCGACCGGCATCTTCAACTTCAGCTACGCGGGGACGTACGAGATCACGTTGGAGAACGGCCTCGGCACCCCCGGCAGGATGATCGCCAGCTCGGGCGGCCAGATCGCCGGACAAGCCGGCTCTGGCAGCGAGGTCTACACCCTCACCCCCGCCACCTGTTGAACCGTGTCTGGCTCCCGGCCGGCCGTGACGGAATGGGTCAGACCAACTCCGTCACAGCGGTGCGTGTGACGGAGTTGGTCTGACCCATTCCGCATTCCGTCACGGGCGTTGGGCGGTGAACTGGGATTCGCTGTCGGCGATGCCGAAGGTGCCGCCGAGGTCGACGGCGACGTCGACGGCCCAGGTGATGACGTCGGGGTCGGAGGCGTCGAGCTCCTGGGCGGTGTAGAACGCAGTCGAGCCGATCACGATGCCGCTGCACAGCAGGGCCGGGCCCTGGCAGTCGACGACGGTCTGTGTGCCGGTGCCGCTCGCCAGGTCGAAGCTGCCGGTGGTGTAGATGTGACCCTCACCGAGGGCGTTGTTCACCTCCTGGTCGATGGCGAACGTGAACGTGTCGCCGTCGAGCACGGCGTCGCCGGTGTACGTGTAGGTCGAGTCGGCGATGTCGCCGGTGCGGCCCACGAGCGAGCCGCTGCCGCTGATCGTGTGGGTGCGGCCCTCGAGCCCGGCGAACGGCAGCTCGTCGACCGGCACGGCGAGGTTCTCCCACCGCTTCACCACCAGGTCCTGCACGTTGTCGCGGAAGAACGTGACCACGGGGACGGGCGAGATGAACTCGTCCCACGGTGTGCTGATCGCATTCACCCTCACGGCGCCGACCGGCGCCACGCCCACCGGTACGTCGAGCGTCTCGGCGTCGTAGTACACCTTGTCGCAGACGTCGTTGAGGTGGCACACCTCGTCGCCGGCCTCGATCCAGTCGAGCGACAGCGGTTCCCGCGCCACCCCGGCGGTGTCGAACGACGCCTCGAAGCTGACCGCACCCGACGCCAGCCGGGTGGTGAGCACACCGCCGTCGAGCTCGTGGCTGACGGCGCTCGGGAGCTCGAGGATGCTGACGGGGTCGAACGCGACGTCCTCGGTCATCAGGTCGATGATCATCATGCTCGGCGGTCGGCCGTCGCCGTCGTCGGTGTAGACGCTCCACTCGGCGCGGGTCCCCTCGATCGCGCCGTCGATCTCGTAGACCGACAGGGTGAGGTAGTGCGCGGGCTCGCCACCGTCGAGCAGTGTGATCGGGGCGAGGCGGTGGCCGGGCGGGAGGTCGAGCGCGGCTTCCATCGCGGCGGGGTCGGTGATCTCGAAGTGGTGGTAGGTCGACGGTGTCTCGTTCGACACGCGCTCCTCGACGAGCGCGTCGGCCTGGCCGCGGAACAGCAGCTCGACGGCCTTGCGCATCAGCCCCACCTGGTGGCCGTTGTTGACGAAGCCGAGCAGCTCGTCGCGCCATTCGGGCGTGATGTCGAGGTGCTCGGACGAGACCAGGTTCGCCATCGGCGATGCGACGTACTCGAGGGTGTTGACGTAGTAGACGGCGTCGGACACCTCGGGCTCGAGGTACTGCGTCCAGCGGGTGTTGTGGGTGACGCTGATCTGCGACGGGTCGACGAAGTAGGCGTCGTGGTTGAACGTGGTCGCGTTGTACAGCACGCGGTCGGACACGCCGTGCGCCCAGTAGATGTAGTCGTTGCCGATCGCCATCTCGCGGGTGAAGCGGGCGACCTCGCTGGTGGCCGGGTCGGGGGCGGGGAACGTCGACTCGAACAACGGCTCGGTGCCGCCGATGCGGCGCACGCTGCTCACCACCACGCCGTCGATCAGCTGGTGCGACACGGGTTCGGCGGGGGTGAGGAGGTCGCCCGAGTTGGCCGACACCTCCTCGGCGGCCACCTCGACCACCATGAAGCGGGGGCGCTCGCCGGCGTTGGGGTCGGCGCCGTCGGGGCCGTGGACGAACACGTCCCACTCGGCGCGGGCGCCGCCGACGATCATCCCGCCACCACCGTTGTAGAGGTTGAGCGCGAGGAAGTAGCCGCCTTCGGGCGGGTCGGATTCGAGGAAGCGGGTGGGGGCGATGCGGAAGCCGGCGGGGAGCTCGTTGGCCTCGAACGCCCGGACGGCGTCCATGTCGCGGAACTCCCAGCGGATGTACACCGAGCCGGGCGACGGCGGGGTGTCGTCGAGCTCGCTCTTGACGAGGAAGTCGTACCAGGCCCGGTTGCCGGGGTTGAACACGTCTTCCGCGTAGTCGTGGGCCTCCATGCCGACGAACAGCTTCTTGAACAGGTTGCGTGACGTGAACTCGTCGCCCGACACGGGGACGACGACCTGCCCGAGGTCGCCGACGATCGGGTCGGCGAGGGTGAGCGGCTGCGCCGTCGGGTCGGCGGCCTGCTGGGCGTTGCGGTCGAGCGCGTTGTACGACTCGACGAACTCCGCCGCGTTCGAGGTGTGGAAGGCGAGCTCGCCGGTGACGTCGCCGTCGGTGAGGTCGACCGCGCCGCTCATCGCGGCGGCGCTTCGCAGCGATCGGTCGGGTTCGATCTCGCCGTAGAGCGCGGGCATCCCGACGACGAACTCGATGTGGCGGTCGACGGGCAGCGCGACGAGGAACGGCAGGATCGGGCTCTGCCCTGCGACGCCGGTGCCGTCGATCACGACGTCGACGGTCGGTTGCCGGCCGGCGACGAGGATGCCACCGGACAGGATCGCGTACGTGTTGCCGTTGGCGTCGGTGGCGGTGCCGTCGGTGGGCTCCGCGTCAGCGCGGGCGATGAGGAGTATCCCGTCGGCGGGGTCGACCCGCTGCACCACCAGCGCCTCGGTGATGGCGCCGGCGTCGGCCGGCGCGGCGAGCGACCCGATCGCCCCGAACACGTCTGCGAGCGCGGGGTCGGGAGCCGCGGCGGGGTCGGCGGCGTCGACGCCGGCGGCGGCGAGGGCT
>JALHOG010000138.1 GCA_022843125.1 Ilumatobacteraceae bacterium | reverse complement strand
GTGGTCGGTTGCGATGTCAACCCCGAAGCGGTGGACAACGCTCGCCGGGCAGTACCGACCGGTACCTTCTCGGTGGTCGATGTGACCGACCAGGCGGCGGTGGACTCGCTCGTCACCGAGACCTTGGCGACCCACGGTCAGATCGATCTGCTGGGCAACATCGCCGGCATCAACGACTCGTTCCTCCCCGCCCACGAGCTCGACGACGCCATGTGGGAACGGATCATGGCGGTCAACACCACCGCCGTCATGCGGCTGTGCCGGGCCGTGTTGCCCGCCATGATGGAACGGCGATCCGGCGCCATCGTGAACATCGCCTCCATCGCCGGAACGGGCGGCGCCGCGTCGGGCCTGGCCTACACCGCCTCCAAGCACGCCGTGGTGGGCATCACCCGCTCCATCGCTTGGACGTACCGGCCCGACGGGATCCGCTGCAACGCCATCTGCCCCGGTGCCGTGCGCACCAACATCGTGTCCCGATCCGATCCGCGCAGCGACTTCGGGTACGACCGTCTGCGGGGTTTCCACGCGCTGGCCGGCCGAACCGCCGACGCCGACGAGATCGCCACCCTCGTGTCCTGGCTGGGAAGCTCGGAGGCGTCGAACCTCAACGGCGCCATCGTCACCGCCGACAACGGCTGGACCGTCGGCTGACAGCCCGCGACACCGCGAGGCGCACACCGCGACGCACACACCGGGCGCACGTCGAGCGATCCGTTGGGTCGCTCGACGTGCCACCCGTCAGGCCGGATCAGGCCTCCCCCGCCGATGATGCGTGCGGTGCAGCCGGCGTCGGGGGCGACTCGACAGGCGGTTTGGTGATGATGTCGGTGGCATCGGTGGACAACGCGGTCGCGGCCGGCTGGTAGCGGTCGAAGGCCCCCGAGGCAACGGCGTAGGCGGTGGCTTGCGCTCTGTTCGTGACCCGTAGCTTGCGATACACCCGCTTGAGCCGCGCCTTGACCGTCGACACGTTCACGAACAGCGCCTCGCCGATCTGTTGGTTGGTCAGGCCCTCGGCCAGCAACACCAAGGTCTGGCTCTCACGCTCGGTCAGCCCGTCGGAGCGCCCTGGCCAGTCGCGTGCGTTGCGGTACGGCGCCACCGCGCCGGCGGCTCGTTGGTCGACCGCCGCTCCCGACCCGGCCAGCACGAGTGCCTCAGCGATCACCGGCGCGTCGAGACCTTTGCTGATGAAGGCGCGGATGCCCAGCTCGGTCGCCATGTCGATCAGCGGTCGCGTGAAGTCGAGCGAGAAGATGGCAACGTGGCGGATGCTGGGATCGGACGCCAGCGTGCGCAGCGCCGCTTCCGCCACCCCCACCCGCCCGTAGGTATCGAACAGCGCCACGTCGATCAGGTCGGCCTCGATCTCGTCGCCGATGAGCGCCTCCTCCCGTACCCGGAGTCGGCCCGCATGCGGTTCGAGCATGGCAGCGAGGCCTTGCACGATGATCTGGTAGTCGTTCACGACCAGGACGTCGACGACGCCGTCAGAACCGATCTCCACGGAACCTCGCAATCGCGCCCAGAACCGACGGTCGGTCTGCATCATCGCTTCGATGGCGAGCTGTCCTCGCAAGCGACAGAAGTCTGCCACGGAGCCACTCGGGAAGGCTCGCAGGCTGAGGTACCCGAACGGGTACTTCTCGCCTCAGCTACAGATTCCGGTGCAACCGCGCTCCTAGCGTGCGATCCCGCCGCCGGCACCGACCCCACGACGGTGACCGGTGGACGCATCGAGCCGGAGGACCATCCATGGCAGCCAAGAAGCAGAAATCCCGCAAGAAGACCTCGGCCGACCTCGAGTCGGTTCGCGGCCAAGGTGGCGAACTGCACCAGCAACGGAGCGAGGGAACCGTGCTGTCCACCAACGACGGCATCGCCATCGCCGACAACCAGAACAGCCTCGCCATCCGGCCTGGCGGCCCGACCCTGCTCGAGGACTTCGTCCTGCAGGAGAAGATCTCCCACTTCGACCGAGAGCGGATACCGGAACGAGTGGTCCACGCGCGAGGAACGACGGCGCACGGCTACTTCGAGCTCACCGACTCCCTCGCCGAGTTCACCACCGCCCGCGTGCTCACCGTCGTCGGAGCCCGAACCCCGGTGCTGGCCCGTCTGTCCACCGTCGTCGGTGCGTCCGGATCGGCAGACACCGTGCGCGACACCCGCGGCTTCTCCGTGAAGTTCTACACCGATCAGGGCAATTGGGATCTGGTGGGCAACAACATCCCGGTCTTCTTCATCCAAGACGCCATGAAGTTCCCGGATCTGGTGCACTCGGTCAAACGCGAACCCGACCGTGGGTTCCCCTCGGCGTCGTCCGCCCACGACACCTTCTGGGACTTCATCTCGCTCACCCCGGAAGCGACCCACCACCTCCTGTGGGTGATGAGCGACCGGGGCATCCCCCGCTCCCTGCGCACCATGGAAGGGTTCGGCGTCCACACCTTCCAGCTGGTCAACGCCAACGGTGACGCCACCTTCGTCAAGTACCACTGGCGACCCCATCACGGCGTCGCCGCGCTCACCTGGGACGAGGCCGTGACCCTCGCCGGCGCCGACCCTGACTTCCACCGTCGCGATCTGTGGGAGTCGATCGAACGAGGCGACCAGCCCGGCTGGGATCTCGGCGTTCAGCTCTTCACCGCCGAGGACGCTGAACGCTTCGCGTTCGACCCGCTCGACCCGACCAAGCTGATCACCGAGGAAGACGTCCCCGTTCGCATCGTCGGCCGCATGGTGCTCGACCTCAACGTCGAGAATGTCTTCGCCGAGAACGAGCTCGCCGCCTTCAGCCCGATGCGGATACTGCCGGGCATGGACTTCTCCGCCGACCCGCTGCTCCAGGGCCGGCTGTTCAGCTACCTCGACGCCCAACTCCACCGGCTCGGCGGCTCCAACTTCCAGCAACTGGCGGTGAACGCACCGCGCTGCCCCGTCGCCAACTACCAGCGCGACGGGTTCTTCCAGGGTCGTCCGCAAGGGGGACGGGTCGGCTACGAACCCAACTCGCTCGACGAAGCCGGCCCCCGCGAAACGCCGGGCGGCTTCGCCTCCGCCGGCGTCAACTCCGAGGGGAGCAAAGCGCGATGGCGCCCAGCCACCTTCGCCGATCACTACAGCCAGGCCCGCCAGTTCTATCGAAGCCAAGCCCCGTTCGAACAGTCCCACATCGTCGACGCCATCGTCTTCGAGCTGGGCAAGGTCGAGACGCCATCCATCCGCCACCGGATGGTCGCCAACCTCCGTCAGGTGGACGAGTCGTTGGCAACCCGCGTCGCCGCCGGCATCGGACTGGCCGAACCACCGGAGGCGAGCCCCACGGCAGTGCCGGTGCGAGACCTGCCCCTCAGCCCGGCCCTGCGCTACGCCAGCAAGGCAGAGCCCACCCTGCGCGCCCGCAGCGTGGGGATCCTGGTGGCGAAGGGCACCGACCTCGCCACCGTCGAGAGGGCGTCGGCGTCAGCGGCGGCCGCGGGGGCCACCGTGAAGATCGTGAGCCCGACCATCGAGGGCGTCACCGCCGAGGACGGCACCCACCTCGCCGCGGACTGCCAACTCTCCGGCACAACATCCGCCGTCTTCGACGCCATCGCCATCGTGCTGTCGGCCGAGAGCGCCGAGACGCTCTGCACCGAGCACGCTGCGCTCGACTTCGCCCGCCACGCGTTCGCCCACCTCAAGGGGATCGGCGTCGACGAAGGCGGGCGGCGCCTCCTGCACGCCGCAGGCATCCGAGCGGACGAGTGGGTCGTCGATCTCACCGACCCCGACCACTTCCTCACCGTGGCCGCCGAACGGCACCCCGAGCGTGAGCCGTCGGTGCGGAACCTGCCCTGAAGCGCGAAGGAGAGACCGTGCAGTTCGACCTTGCGCTCGACCCCTCAGGTCGAAGCGCCACCTTCAGCGTCTGCGGCGAGCTGGATCTCTACACGTCGGCCGATCTGCACGCCGGCATCGACGCCCTCGCCGCGGCCGCCGCGCAGCTCACCGCGGTCATCCTCGATCTCCAGGCCGTCACCTTCGCCGACTCCAGCGCGCTGCACATGCTGCTGCGCCTCCACCAGTTCCTCGGCGACCGCCTCGTCATCCGGACCTCGGCGGCGGTGCACCGAGTGCTGGAGGTGAGCGGCCTGCTCGCCACCTTCACCGTGGCCTGACCGTCGGCTCGGTGGCCGCGACATCGGTCAACTGACCGATGTGCCCACCGGCGAGTCGCCGCAGGATCGACATCATGACGACGCTGCTGGCCCCCGGTCCGACGATGACCCCGCTCAGCTCCCTGACCGAGCCATCCGCCCGACCCACCCGACCCGGCCGGCCCGGACGGCGCGACGACGGCGTGCGCGCCCACTACGACTTGTCCAACGAGTTCTACGCCCTCTGGCTCGGCCCCACCATGACCTACTCGGCGGCTCGGTGGGCGCCGGGCACCACCTCGCTCG
>JALHOG010000137.1 GCA_022843125.1 Ilumatobacteraceae bacterium | reverse complement strand
GCGAGAGCACGTGGCCGGGGTTCCGGGCGAACATCTCGAGCAGTGCGAACTCTCGAGCGGACAAGTCGGTGACGGAGCCTTCGACGGCCACGGTCCGCGATGACAGGTCGAGGACGAGTTCGCCGACGGCGATCGTGTCGGACCGGGTCTGTCCGGCATTGCGGAGTCGGGCCCGGATCCGGGCGAGGAGCTCGGAGAACGAGAACGGCTTCACGACGTAGTCGTCTGCGCCCGCTTCGAGGTTGGCGACACGATCAGCGACAGCGTCTTTCGCGGTGAGGACGATCACGGGCACGGTCGGGCGGCGTTGCCTGAGTCGGCGGAGCACTTCCTCCCCAGGGATTCCCGGAAGCCCGAGATCGAGGACGACGAGCTCCACGTCACGGGAGAGCGCCATGGACAGACCATCGAGCCCGTCGTTGGCGACGACCACCTGGTGCCCGGCCGCTTCGAGCCCGCGGCGAACGAAGGTGATGATGCCGTCTTCGTCCTCGATCAGCAGGATCGCCATCTGGTTCCGCTCCCTGTCCGCCGGGTTGCGGCGGACCTCATCGTGGTCTGCTCGGGTGACCGCTTCCTGATTCGTACCTGAAACGAGCTTTCAGGTGACGGTCATGGTGTCGTCAGCGTGCTCCCGCAGTCTGTCGCCATCACACGTCGTCCTGGCCCAGGAGGCTTCCCCATGCGAGTTCGTCAACTGCTGTTCGTCACTGCTGGCACGATCGGCGCCGCCCTGGGGGGTGCTGCGATCAGCGCAGCGATCACCGACCCCGACGTCGATGTCAACGCGTTCCGGATGATCGGGATCGATGGCGCCCCCAGCGCGACGGCTCCGGGCCCGCTCGGCTCGGCGGGTGATCCGGCGGGGCCCGGCACCGACAGCGTCGTCGTGCAGACCGTGGACGGTCTCGAACTGCTCATCGGGACCCTCCGCCCCGGCGAGGATCCTGACGACTGGTACGTGTCGGGCATCGAGGTCGACTTCGGACCGGACGGCTGGATCAGCGGTGCGCCGTCGTTCGATGACTACGACGGCGACGGGACCGACGAACCGCTGCTCGCCGAACTACGAGGGCTTGAAGGCCGCAACGTCACACTCGGCGTCCGCTACGAGGTCGATGACGATCGAGACGACGCGGACGCGTTCACGATCGAAGGCAGCGCCTTCCGTGATCCGACCGGTGGACCGGCCCCGTGGCAGACCGGCGCGTACGACGGCGACCGTGGCGACCGTGGCTGATGGCCGGGAGTGCCAGGTGTACCTCGACCCCCCGAGCCAAACAGAACGGAGTTCGTCAACCATGAATCATCGTCGGTTCATCATGATCGCCCTTGCCGGCATCATCCCCATCGTCGTGTTGCTTCGCCTCCCCTACGGCACCTGGGCTGACATCTCGCAGCTCCCGATGCATCCACTCATCGTGCATGGAGTGATCGTCGCCCTTCCCGTCGCTGCGATCTGGCTGCTCATCGCCGTCTGGAAGCCAGGCGTGCTGACCCGCACGTTCACTGCGATGTGGGCGCTCAGCGTGCTCGCCGCGCTCGGCGTCATCGCCGCCAAGTCGTCCGGCGACTCCCTTGCCGCTGCCGTCGGACTTCCCAACGCACACGCCGAAGCGGGCAACCGCCTGATCCCGGTCTCGATCGCCATGGCTGCGACCGTGCTGATCTCGGCGTACTTCACGCTCGTCCGCCCGACACGAGCCGTCGCGTCCGGTGCACGCGCCCTGAGCGCGGTCGCAGCGATCGCAGTACTACCCCTGACCTACCTCGCCGGGCACTCGGGCGGCGAGGCTGTCTGGGAAGAGGAGTACGCAGAGGCGCAGCAGCTGATCAGTTCCGGAGACCTCATCCTGTCCATGGACGAAGTGCGACGTCACGCCACCCCCGAGGACTGCTGGACCGTCGTGGACGGCACCGTCTACGACATGACCACGTTCATCGCACGGCACCCCGCAGGCGGCTCCGACATCATCGAGTACATGTGTGGCAAGGACGCAACCGACGACTTCCGCGGTGAGCACGGCGGACAGGGCGAACCCGAGAAGTGGCTCGCCACCCTCAAGATCGGCACGCTCGCCGATTGACCTGCGCCTGTCCTACAGCGCCTCGAGGAACAGGATGGCGGCGAAGACGAAGAACGCGATCGCTGCACCGATCCTGATCGCCCGCTCCGGCAGTCGAGCACCCATCTGGCGGCCGACGACGATGGCGAGCGCGTCAGCGGCCACCATCCCGAGTGTCGAGCCGAGCCAGGTGCCGACCAACCCCTCCGTGGTGGCGAGGGTGATCGTGGCGAGCATCGTCTTGTCGCCCAGCTCGGCCAGGAAGAACACCGTGCCGACGGCGATGATCGCATTGCGGTTGCTGATGCCGGCTGACCGTGCCTCGTCCTCTTCCGTCAGCTGGTCACCCCGAAGCGTCCACAACCCGAATCCGACGAACGCGATGGCGGCGATGATCGAGATCGGACGGGTCGGGATGGCGGCGCCCAAGGCGGCGCCGACGATCACCGAGATCAGGTGGACGATCGCGGTCGCCGCCGTGATCCCGATCAACACCGGGATGGTCTTGAACCGGGTGGCGAACGTCATGGCCATGAGCTGGCTCTTGTCGCCGAGCTCCGCGATGAAGATCACCGCCGTACTGAGAAGGAACGCATCCATGACTCCAGAACTCCCATCGATCGGGTGTGTCCGAGTCGGAGACCGCACGGGTGTGGGGATGCCTTCGACCCGGCGCACACGTGTGCACCTGTCGAAGGTCTCGCCCGCCCGCACCGCGGGCTCGGCCGACCGGGCATATGTGCCAGCGTGTCGATCGACCGATTGAGGGCTACTCCCCTTCGCCCGCCACCGTAGCGCAACCGACTACGGCCAGCACCAATGCCCCCGGGGCACGGGTCGCCACGGGCAGGGGAACGCAGGCGCGGGTGACGATGAGCGCACGACTGCGGATGAGGTTTCCGGGAAACCTCGTCGTCATCGAGCAGGCCGCCCCAAGAAGTCCTCGGCGACGACGTCCCAGTCGGTCGCGCCCGGCCAATGGGCCATGGCTCGGGCGGAGGCGTCGCGGACCATGCCGGCCAGCCCGCGGTCGAGCCCCACGCCGTCGCTTGTCGTGACGACGTGGTCCAGGAACGACAGGCACATGTCGAGGCGCGCGTCACCGCCGTCGTAGCTTCGTCGTTCGATGGCCGAGGTGAGATCGGCCAGCGAGCCGCGAAGCGTGTCAGCGATCCCCTCGGCGTAGGGCAGGAACCGGGCGGGCTCGATGCCGTGGGCAGCCGCCAGGGCCGCTGCGTGGAAGAACGCGTACATCCCGGCGAAGTACACGTCGAGCATCGCCAGGTCGAGGGCGGGCGGCACGGCGTGGTCGTCACCGACGACGTCGGTCGCGCCTCCGAGCGCCCTCTGGAGCGGCTGCGTGGCGCGCAGGTCCTCGCTCGCTCCCGCGTACAGCACGGAGCACGCCTCGGTGCCGATCATCGATGTCGGCACCATGATCGCGGCGGTGACGTACCGCAACCCGAGCTCCGCAGCCCGGCGAGCCGATTCGACCGCTTCGGCCGGGGTGCCGGTCGAAGCGTTGACGACGACCGCGTCGCCTACCGCAGGTGCAACCGCCTCGATGACAGCTCGGCTCGCTGCGTGGTCTCGCACACAGATCACGATGAGTCGGGCTGACGCGACTGCTTCTGCGGGGGACTCGACAACTTCGAGACGGCCCGCGGCGTCGACTCCGTCGAGCCTCCGAGGCGTCCGGTTCCATGCGCGGACGAGCTCCCCGGCACCGCTGAGCGATCGAGCGATCGCCGTGCCCATGGGGCCGAGGCCCAAGACGGCGATGGGTTCGGACGTAGGTGTGGCGTGCATGGCCGTCATGATGAAGAGGCCGACGGTCGGGCGTACAGTACGCACAACTTTGTGCGTCCGAACCTGCTGGTTCGTGCGAGAAGGCGATAGGAGCGAAGGGTGACCGTTCAGGCACAGAACGAAAGCGTCGAGTGTGGCGTCAACGTGGTGTTCGATCTGATCGGCACGAAGTGGAAACCCACCATCTTGTGGCGGCTGGACGAGGGTGATCGGCGCTTTGCCGAGCTTCGAAGAGCGGTCGGAGACATCTCCGAAAAGGTGCTGGCGGCGCAGCTGCGCGAGCTGGTGCGCGATGGATTGGTCTCACGCACCGCCCACCCTGGTTTCCCGCTCCGAGTCGAGTACGCGCTCACGGAGCAAGGCGCCGAGCTCAACGACGCGCTGGAAGCGGTCGCGTCATGGGGCGACCGGTATGCCGCAGCCGTGCCAGGATCCACGTAACGCGCACCTCCAGCAACCTGACGCAGGCCTGACCGAGTGGCGGATCGACGACCTGTCCGAACCGGGCTTCGATGATGTCGCCGGCGACGGTCGGGATCACGGCGAGGTTCGGGGGGTGGTGGGTCGGGCGACGCGGGTGATGGCGGCGGCGGCGAAGGCGGC
>JALHOG010000136.1 GCA_022843125.1 Ilumatobacteraceae bacterium | reverse complement strand
AAATCAGGAACTGTCGCGACCACCACCTGAGGTCAAGAGGGAATTGACTGCCACAAAGTCCCGGGGTGAGGGCGTCCCGGCTGACCGCGCGGGTCGGGTCAGAGGCCGGGCTTCCAGATCATCAGCACGAGGGTGACGACGAGGCCGAGGTGGGTGATGCCGGTGCCGGCGGCGAGCTTGGCCTTGGCCGAGTCGCTCACGTCGGTGATCGACGGGCGGATCAGGAACCAGCTCACGGCGACCAGCGCCACCCAGATCAGGATCGACAACAGGAGCCAGGTCTGCGTCAGCTCGTAGGCATCTTCCGACATGCCCGACAGGCCCATGCCGAACACCCACAGCAGGATCAGGGCCGGGAACGTCATCTTCATGTGCATCGACGCGATCGTCTGCGTCTCACCGCTCTTGCGGAGCCCGGGATACAGGAACAGTGGGCCGAACGCCACGATCGCAGTGAGGATGTGGAGCAGCGCCATGATGCGGTAGCCGACGGAATCGAGCAGGACAGCGAACATGGCGGGCACGCTAGCCCGCTGGGCCGTTGCGGCGTTAGATCGAGTCGGGGGCCGGTGGCGGCGAGTCGAGGCGTTCGAGCGCGTCGATCAGGGCGTTCTCGACCACCTCGGTGAGGGCTGGGTGGATCCAGTACTGGCCGTGGGCCACCTCGTGCGCGGTCTGTTCGAACTGGATCGCCTGGATCAGCGGCTGGATCAGTGTCGCCGCCTGCGGGCCGAGGATGTGGGCGCCGAGCACGAGTCCGCTGTCGCGCTCGACGATCACCTTGCAGAACGACGACGTGTCCTCGAGGGCCCAGCCGTAGGCCGTCCCTGCATAGTCGCGGCGACCGATCACGACGTCGTGGCCCGCCTCGCGCGCCTGGCGTTCTGTCATGCCGACGGCGGCCACCTGAGGGTTGGTGAACACCGCCGCCGGAACCGCCTTGTAGTCGATCGAGCGCAGGTCGTCGGGGTGGGCGATGTTCCAGAACGCCACCTGCGCCTCGGCGTTGGCGACGTGCTTGAGCTGGAACTCGTTGGCGATGTCGCCGATCGCCCACACGCCCTCGACGGATGTGCGCATGTGCTGGTCGACGACGATCGTGCCGTGGTGGTGGCAGGCGAGCCCGCCGAGCTCGGCGTCGAGCAGGTCGCTGTTCGGTTCCCGGCCGGTGGCCACGAGCAACTCGTCGACGACGATCACCTCGCCGGCGCAGTGGATCGCGATCGCTCCGTCGCGACGCTCGATGCGGGTGGGCAGGTGCCGCAGGTGGAGGTCGACCCGGTGGGCGAACAGCTCGGTGAAGCGCTCGGCGATGTCGTGGTCGTGGGCCCGCAGCAGGTGACCCGAGCGGTTGAACATCGACACCTGCGAGCCGAGCCCCGAGAACACGTGGCCCATCTCGCACGCGATGTACCCGCCGCCGATGATGCCGAGCCGCTCGGGCAGCGCCTCGAGCCGCATGATCGAGTCGGACGTGTGGAAGCCGGTCTCGACCAGACCCGGGATCGGCGGGATCACGGGCCGTGACCCTGCGGCAACCAGGATCTGTGGCGCGGTGATCGTGCGTCCTTCCACATCGAGCATCCGGTCGCCGACGAACCGGGCGGTGCCCTGGATCAGCGTCACGTTCGGCGTTCCGGACTCGCGGTACTGGCGGCCGCCCTCGGCGATCGGGTCGATCCGGCCGAACACCCGGTCGCGGATCGCCGGCCAGTCGGCGCCGTGGAACCGGACGTCGATCCCCAGCCGCTGGCTGTGGGACGCCTCGACCGCGATGTCGGCCGGGAGCACGAACATCTTCGACGGGATGCAGCCCCGGTTGAGGCACGTGCCGCCGAACACGTCGCGCTCGATCAGGGCGATCCGATGGTCGGCGAGGTAGCCGGGGATCGAGTTCCCCGATCCGCTCCCCACGATGATCAGGTCGAAGCGGTCCTGCTCCGGAACTCGGTCGGCGATCTGGTGGTCAGGCACGACGACAGTGAACACCGCCCGGGGGAAGAACCTTCCCCCGGGCGGTGTCAGCGTTGGAGCGTCGGATCAGAAGCCGAACGCCATTCGGGATGCCGGCGTGCCGATCACGATCGGCTCGTTGTCTGGGTTGGTCAGGTCGAACACCACGGCGGCCCGGTCGCTCGTGGGGTCGAGGTCGTTGACGATCGCACCGGCCGAGACGACGGTCGTGCCGTCGACGTCGACGCTGCCGATGTCGAGCGAGCCGAACAGCGGCAGGTCGGACGTGTCTGGCACGTCGTAGGCCAGCGTCCATCCGTCGTCGATCCGCTTCACGACGATCGTCACGGTGCCCTCGACGTTGCGTTCCATCCAACCGACGAAACGGCCGGTGGTGTCGATCGTGAGCGCCGTCGGGCAGGTCGCGCACTCGATGTAGTCGACCTCGAGCCCGATGGCCAGGGGATCGATCGGCGTCGCCGTGGCGCCCGGGAGAACCACCGACCACGGCGACGACACCACTTCCGCCGACTTCATGCCGACGACCACCCCGGTCGTCGACAACGACAACCGCGAGTAGGCCGCCTCCCACACGTTCTGCTCGTCGAGCTTCGCAGCGGCGTCGGCGGTGCGGTCGGGCCAGATCGCCCACACGCTGCCGAAGCACGTGTTCGGGTCGTCGCACTGGCCGGGAGCCGACTCGACGATCAGCACGACCTCGCCGCCGACGACCGCGGCGTCGTGGAGAACTGCCGTGCCCGCGAAGTCGGCCGGCATCGGCACGACCGCCGGCGTGGTGCCGTCCGGTCCGGGGAGGACGGAGAGGCTCGGAGGCTGGTCGGACGAGCGGTACTGGAAGAAGATCCGGCCATCCGGGACGCGGATCGCCGCCGTGACCGACTCACCGACGAATGCACTCGTGATCGCATCGCCGGTGTCGATCTGGATGCCGTCGTCGCCGGCGATCACGATCACCTCGGGGATCGGTGTCACGGCCGGCGGAGCGGTGGTCGGCGGGGTGGTCGGCGGGCTGGTCGGCGGCAGCGTCGAGTTCAGTGTCGTGGCCGGGACCGGATCGGTGACGGGCACGGTGACGGTGACGGGGAGTGTGTCGGCGGGGGCGGGCGCCTCCGGCGTGCGGTCGCGGTTCACGACCAGCAGGCCGACGGTGGCGGCGGCGATGCTGAGCCCGGCGATCGCCGTGACGACCTTGGCCCGGCGGTCCCGGCGCAGCGTGTCGTCGACGAACAGCGGCGTCGTCGGCACGGTGTGCTCGTCGATGTGCGGGGCGGGTGGTGCGTCGGCGGCGGCGCGTGCGACCAGGTCGCGGATGGCGGCGTCGAGCCGGCGGTCGTCGAGATCAGGCATGGGGGGTCACCTCGGTGGAGAGGACGTGCCGGAGCTGGGCCCTGGCACGGGCGAGTTGCTTGCGGACCGATCCGTCGGCGATGCCGAGGGTGGCGGCGATCTGGGCCGGGTCGAGATCCTCCCAGTAGGTGAGGAACACGACAGCCCGCTGTTGCGGGCTGAGGTGGGCGAGCGCACGGTGGACGTCGATCGCCCCGTCGACCGCAGCGGAGCCGGTGGCGGGAGGGGTCGGCCGCATCGCGACCACCGCCTCCCGCCGCTCCCGTCGGCCGGACGATCGTTTCCACGACGTCGCGGTGTTGAGCACGGCGCGGTACAGGTAGGCCCGAGGGTGGGTGACGTCCCGCCAGCCGCGGCTGGCGAACGCCGAGAGCACGGCGTCGGTCACCACGTCAGGGGCGTCGCCCGGCCCGACGAGCACGGTGGCATAGCGGATCAGTTCGTCCGCATGCCGCCGGTACAGCTCCGTGTCGGAGGGTGTCATCACGGTCATCATCACCGCTGTGACGCCACCGGCGGGTCAACCGGGTGACACGTCCGACACGAACCCGACGACGACGACCCCGCCCGTGGTGATGGGCGTGATCGGTGGCGTGCAGCATGGCAGGGCTCCTGGGACGTGGGGTCGGGTGCGGTCTCCGCTGGTGAACGGCGACGGGCTGGTGGCGCCTGCGCGCCACCAGCCCGTCGCATGGGGGTGATCGGTGACCGTCAGCAGGTGACGGTCAGGTGGAAACCGCGGTTCTCGGCGCCTGCGCCGTCCTGGTCCCTGACGAAGACGGCGACGCCGTTCGTGGGGTTCCCGGTCCAGTTGGCGACCTGGGCGAACGCCGGAGCGGGACCGACGTTGACGCCGGGCCGACCGGCGGTCGCCTGGTAGGCGCAGTTCGAGATGTCCCGCTCGAACACGACGGCGTAGTCGCCAGCCGGCAGCACGCCGTCGAGGAGGTCGGCGCTCGCGACGCCGTCGCTCGAACGCACGAGCGTCCCGTCGGCATCCACCACGGCCCACATCACCGATCCGAGCTGCATGTACCGGTCGTCGTGGTTGTGGTCCTCGTAGTAGCCGTTGACGTCGACGATCAGGTCGACGGTGCCGAACGCGTTGAACAGGGTGAACATGCCAGCCGGATCCAGGTTGGTGGTCACGGCGTTCGGGGCCGGGGGCTGCCCGGGGTTGGGGTTGAGGTTCGACACGAGCGGGAGCGCTGCGTCCGCGGCGAACACCCGGACGTTGGTCGGCGCCGACGCGCCGAGCGCGGTGACGTTGAGCGACAGGCCGGATGCTCCGGCCGGGATGTTGCAGTCGCCGTTGACGCCGTGCGCCGCGACGTCGTACTCCTCGCCGGGGCCGAGCGCGGTGCCACGCGGGCCGATCTGGCTGCCGGCGCGGGTGTCGACGAGGCGGCAGGGCTCGATGCTCACGAGCACCGGCCGCTCGCCGCTGTCGACGGTCGCGTT
>JALHOG010000135.1 GCA_022843125.1 Ilumatobacteraceae bacterium | reverse complement strand
GTCGGCGGCTGCCCCTGACCGGGGGTCGATGCGGGTGGGCCGGGCGTCCCGTCGTTGCCGCCGCCGGGGGCGATGCTCCCGCCCTGGCCCGGCGCCTCGCCACTGCGACCCGGAGGCGCTCCCTCGTTCCCGTTGCCGCCGTCATCGCCCCCGTCGCTTGCTGGCGGAGCTGCCGGATCAGCCGTCGGCTCGCACCGAGCACGAGCGGCATCCGAGGTCGCATCGCCGCGCTCGCGGCCCGGAGGCACGGTGCTGGCGGCCGTTCTGCGGCCCGGTGCGCCGATGCCGGCATCGGCGCACTCATCGGTGACGGTCGCCGTGGTCGTACTGGTCGCCGTGGTCGTACTGGTCGCAGTGGCGCCCGGCGTGCGCGCCGGATCCTCGCCGGTCGCTCCCGGCGCATCGGCAGCGTCGACTGAATCGGTCGAGCGATCCGGCACCGCGTCGTCCCCGGTGACGGGCGCCTCCACCGGGTCGGATCGATCGTCGCCGATCGAGAGCGAGTCGTCGTCGGTCTCGGAGCTGTCGGAGCCCCACGAGAAGGGCGCCGTGAACGGCGCCCGGAGAACTCCGGGGCCGGCGGCCGCGAGGCCGCCGACCCCCAGACTGGCAACCGTGACGACAGCGAGGACGACTCCCCGACGCGAACGCGAACCCGCGCGGGCGGGAACCGGCTGATAGGCCGCGCACATCGCCGCCACGGCGTCGTCCTCCCCGGCCAGTTCCTCGGAACGAGCCGGTGAGCGCAACGCCGTGATCAGCGCGTCGTGGGAGTGATCATCGCTGGTCACGGTGAAGACATCGTTCCGTGCTGGGTGTGTGTTACCGCGAGCCGCGGCTGCAGGTCGGGATGGGCTGCGAGCCGTCGCAGGCCACGATGAACGAGGACGCGAACGGCGCCCTCGCGGCGGCCCATGACCTGTGCGACCTCTGCGACCGAGAGATCACCGAGCACACGGAGCAGCACGGCCTCGGCCTGGTCGGGCGGGAGGGTACGTACGAGTGCGAGCGCCGTGTCGAGCGCATCGGAGTGCTCGGCATGCTTCGACGGATCCGGCTCGAACGGTGCCACGAACAGCTGCTGCTCGCGTTCGAGGCGACCTTGGCGTCGGTGTCCGGATCGGAGATCGTCGATGCGCCGGCGGGCAGCGATCGTGAACAGCCAGCGCCGGAAGTCGGGCTCGTCGCCGTCGAAGCGGCTCAGCCCTGCGGCCACCTCGATCCACACGATCGATGCCAGGTCGTCGGGGTCGGACATGCCCTTGCCACGGAAGTATCGGAGCAGGAGATGCTGGTACGAGCGCCAGAGCTGTGCGAGCGCATCGCGGTCGCCGGTCTGCGCGCGTCGTATCACCTCCTCCATGCTCTCTAGTATCGACGGCTGGAGGCCGCCACTGCAGCCGGTCTCCGTGATCTGGCCACGATGGTCGTCACGAGGCCGACAACGGCGTCGGCGGCAGGACGAGGTGGACGTACATGGAGCATCGGCACCACACCGATCGCGAACCGTCGATCGCTCGGATGCAGCGGCTGGCACGCGAGCGTCGCCCTGACGACGTGCTGCTCGCCCAGTTCCTCACCGAGTACTACCAGGAGCTCCCCGAGTTCGACATCGACGATCGACGCGATGACGACCTCTATGCGGTCGCTCTCGCACACCTCGCCGTCGGACGACATCGGGCACGCGGGAGCACCGTCGTCCGCGTGCTCTCACCCGATCGTGATCGGGACGGCTGGCACTCCGATCGCTCGGTCGCGCTCATCGTCACCGACGATGCACCGTTCCTGGTCGACACCGTGCGCATGGTCCTCGATCGGTACGGGATCATCATCCACCTCCTCGTTCACCCGATGCTGCACGTGCGGCGAGGCGCCGCAAACGAACTGCTCGATGTCGCCCATGCCGGGGCCGAGCCGTACGGCTCCGAGGTCGAGGCGTGGACACAGGTCGAGATCGATCGGCTCGATCCGGTCCGAGCCGAGCAGCTCGCGGCCGATCTGGCCGAAGCGGTCGACTCCGTGCACCAGGTCGTGTCCGACTTCGCAGCAATGCGCGACCGGATGCTGTCGCTCGCTGCTCACGACCCGCTGCTCGCATGGTTGAGCGACAACCAGTTCGTGTTCCTCGGCGCGGCGACCTACGCGATCGGCAGTGACGGCACCCCGCAGTGCGTTCCCGAGCGGACGCTGGGTCAGGTCGACTGTGATCAGCCGATCGATCCGGAGCTTCCCGCAGACGGACCCGACGTGGCGATCGCCCGCACCGGACGGATTGCGACGATCCATCGTCCGGCGCGGATGACGGCGGTGTCGGTCCGCAGCCACGTCGACGGTCGACCCGTCGTCGAGCGGTTCGTCGGCTTGCTCGCGTCGACGGCCTACCGCCAGAGCGTGTTGAGCATCCCGTCGGTCGGCGATCGGGCCCGGGCTGTGCTCGGTCTCGCCCATGACGGCCCCGAGACCCACACCGGCCGGTCGATGCGCAACGTCCTCGAAACCCTGCCACGCGACCTCGTGTTCGAACTCGACTCGGCTGGGCTGGCGCAGCTCGTCATCGACGTCGTCAATCTGCAGGAGCGCCAGATCGTCCGGGTCATCGATGTGCCCGAACCGGTGGGAGACCGATCGACGGTGTTGGTGTACCTGCCGAAGCAGCGCTTCGACGCCCAGCTCCCCGAGCGGGTCGCTGCGGCCGTCGGAGAGTTGTACGGGTCGCAGGCCACCGAGGTCGACTCGTTCCTCGGGGCGAGCAACCTCGCCCGCATCACCTTCACCGTCGAGCGCACCGTCGAGCGCACCGTCGAGCGCACCGTCGAGCGTGCCGACAGGGATGACCCCGACCTCGATCACGTGTCCGATCTCGTCGATCAGCTCACGACGTCCTGGATCGATCTGGTGCACGAGATGGCGGTGCACGAGCTCGGCGAGGCCCAGGGCAACCTGTTGATCCAGCGCGCCGGCGCGGCGGCCCCTGCGTCGTACCGGTCGAGCGTCGACGCCGGCACGGCGGTGGGTGACCTCGTGCGGCTCCTCGCGCTCATCGACGACGACGCCGTCACACGGACGGCGCTCGTTCGCCATGTCGACGACCCGGACGATCAGTGGCGGATGCGGGTGTACCGGCAGGACGAGCCGATCGTGCTCGCCGACCTGCTCCCGATGCTCGGCCATGTGGGGCTCGTCGCGATCGACGAGCATCCGCACCGCCTCGTGATCGAGGGGCACGCGTGCTTCGTCTACGACATCGGGGTGCGGGTGCCCAGCGGCGTCGTCATCGACGACCATCGTCACCGTGAGGTGCGCGCCACGTTCGAAGGGCTGCTCGCCGGTGAGATCGAGGCCGACGGCTTCAACAAGCTCGTGCTGCACGCGGGACTCACCGCGTGGCAGGCGAACGTGCTGCGGTGCTACGCCAAGTTCGCGCACCAGATCGGTTTCGCATTCAGCCAGGGCTACGTGGAGGACACCCTGGCGCGCCTGTCGCATCTCGCCCGGCTCCTCCTCGAACTGTTCGAGGCGCGATTCGATCCTGACCTCGACGCGGGTGACCGCATCGCCGGTGTGGCCATGGCCGACGCCGAGGTGCTCGCCGCGCTCGACGCCGTCCCATCCCTCGACGACGATCGCATCGGTCGCATGTTCCACACGCTCGTGCGAGCGACCGTGCGGACCAGCGCCTACCAGGGCAAGCCGACCGTCGCGTTCAAGTTCGACCCGTCGATGATCCCCGACCTGCCCGCACCCCGGCCTGCGCACGAGATCTTCGTGTGCTCGTCGCGGGTCGAGGGGGTGCACCTCAGGGCCGGGGCGATCGCCCGTGGTGGGCTGCGGTGGAGCGACCGCATGGAGGACTACCGCACCGAGGTGCTCGGTCTCGTGAAGGCCCAGATGGTCAAGAACGCGGTGATCGTGCCCGTCGGTGCCAAGGGCGGGTTCGTGGTGAAGCGCCCGAAGTCGACGCCCGCCGAGAACCGCGACGAGGTCCTCGAGTGCTATCGGTGCTTCATCCGCGGCCTGCTCGACCTCACCGACAACGTCGTCGGCGGCGTCGTGGTGCCGCCTGCTCGCACCGTGCGTTACGACGGCGACGACCCGTACCTCGTCGTCGCCGCCGACAAGGGCACGGCAACCTTCAGCGACACGGCGAACGCGGTCGCGGCGGAGTACGGCTTCTGGCTGGGCGATGCATTCGCGTCAGGGGGCAGCGCGGGCTACGACCACAAGGCGATGGGCATCACTGCGCGGGGGGCCTGGGAGAGCGTCCGACGTCACGCCCAGGTGCTCGGGCGCAACGCCGACACCGACGAGCTGACGGTCGTCGGCATCGGCGACATGTCGGGCGACGTGTTCGGCAACGGCCTGCTCCGCTCCGACCGGCTGAAGCTGGTGGCGGCATTCGATCACCGTCACGTCTTCCTCGATCCCGATCCCGATCCCGCTGCATCGTTCCAGGAACGCAAGCGTCTCTTCGAGACACCACGTTCGTCGTGGGCCGAGTACGAACCGTCGCTGATCTCGGCCGGTGGCGGGGTGTTCGCACGTTCGGCGAAGTCGATCGCGCTCTCCCCCGAGGTGCGGCGAGTGCTCGCCGTCGACGACGAGCGGATGGCGCCGAACGACCTGATCCGGGCGATCCTGCGGGCCCCGGTCGACCTCCTGTGGAACGGTGGCGTCGGGACGTACGTCAAGGCGTCCTCCGAGACGCACGCCCAGGTGGGCGATCGGGCGAACGACGCGGTCCGTGTCGACGGCATCGACCTGCGATGCCGGATGGTCGCCGAGGGCGGCAACCTCGGCTTCACCCAGCTGTCCCGCGTCGAGTACGCGATTGCCGGCGGACTGATCTACACCGACGCGATCGACAACTCGGCGGGCGTCGACTGCAGCGACCACGAGGTCAACATCAAGATCCTCCTCGGTGACGTGATGGCTGACGGCGAGATGACCGTGAAGCAGCGCAATCACCTGCTCGACGAGATGACCGACGAGGTCGCCGAGCTCGTGCTCGCCAACAACCGCTCCCAGACGCTCGCGCTGATGATCGC
>JALHOG010000134.1 GCA_022843125.1 Ilumatobacteraceae bacterium | reverse complement strand
GTCTTCGACGACCACGTCTTCGACGACCACGTCTTCGACGACCACGTCTTCGACGACCACGTCTTCGACGACCACGTCTTCGACGACCACGTCTTCGACGACCACGTCTTCGACGACCACGTCTTCGACGACCAATCGCTGATCGCAGCGATGCCCGGTGTGTGGGTGACGATCGGACCGCCCGCTGCACGCGGCCAGGTCTGGACGGTCGCGATGACAGGGCGCTGGATCGCGATGTCGCCGCGGACGATGCCCGCGCCGACGAGCGCAGCATCGGCCTCGAGCGGCTGGGCGGTGGCGATCAGGGTCGCCTTCACCTGATCGGGCGTGAGGTCAGGTTGCGCTTCGAGCAACATCGCCACGAGCGCCGACACCACGGCAGCCGACTGCGACGATCCGGAGCCCAGGAACAGCTCGTCGTTGACGTAACCCTCGGGGTGTTCCAGGTCGGCGATGCTGCCGGGGGCGCGCACGCTGCGGAGGTGGGCGCCGGGGGCGGCGATGTCAGGGGTGCGAGCGGCGTCGCCACGGGTGGCGAAGTCGGCGACGTCGAGCCCGTGCTCGGTGTCGAGACCGCCGACGGTGATCACGTACGGATCCCGCGCCGGGAGGCTGATGCCGGTGGTGTCGTTCCCGCCGTTGCCCGCTGCAGTCACGACGACGATGCCGGCTGCCCACGCCCGCTGAACCGCCGCGGACAGGTCGCTGGTGCGGTAGTCGGAGAGATCGCCAGTGTCGAGTGCCAGCGTGATGACGCGGATGCCCAACTCGTCGGCGTGGCTCGTCACCCAGTCGAGGCCGGTGATCACGCTCTCGGGCGTGACGCTGCCATCGCTGCTCGCGACCTTGACCGACACGATGTCGGCTCCCGGAGCGATGCCGGTGAATCCGGTGGTGTCATCACGGCCGGCGATGATGCCGGCCATGTGCGTGCCGTGGCCGTAGCCGTCGACGTATCGCAGGGCCGGGTCGGCGGAGTCAGGACTGGTGTCGACCGTTGCCACCACGGCACCCTCGAGCGCGGGCACGGATGCAACGCCGGTGTCGAGCACGGCGACGCGCACGCCGGCACCGGAGAGGCCTTGGTTCCACAGCTCGGTTGCGCCGACCTGTTCGGCGACGGTCCGCAACGAGATCTGGCCGGGTGAATCGGCGAGACCCGCGGGGACCGGGGTGGCGGATGCACCGTCGAAGCGCGAGATCGCGCTCGCTCCGAGCGCGATCAGCATCGCGACGATGATCATCGCGATCCACTGCCATGCCGAGGTCCGTTCTCCGGTCTCCGGGGTGCGCCACACGCGACCGCGTCGCGCAGCCGGCGCGACCGGGCCGCGCCACACGCGACCCCGCCGTGCCGATGGCGATGCCGGGTCGTCGAGGAGCGCGGCGAGCTCGAGGTCGAGTGCGTCGGGGCGGGCGGTCGCGACGGGGGAGGGAGTCCTCCAGACGCGTCCACGGCGAGCGGTGGGATGCAGATCGGCGACCTCGCTACGGCGATGGTCGTGTGACAGCACGGGCATGGATTGCTCCCTTCGGAGTGTGCGACCTGCGGGCAGACAGATCACACGTTTGGGCGGTAGTCCAGGATCGACCATCCATGCAGCGAGTTGAACCAACTGAGACCCAATTCTTCACGGCACCAGCTGACCGATCCTTGACGTTCAGCGTTCTTCTTACCACGATGTGTGGCGAATTGATAGGAGAAAGTAGACGGGGCGTGATCACACTGTTCTCGGACCGTGTGGCCCGGAACCGAATCGGGGTTCGCCACTCGCAGCCTCCCCGCCTGCCATCGCCCACCTCGACGACGCGCCACGGAACGCACCGACGAGGTGTCAACCCAGTGCGACGCCGGTATGGTCCCTGCACCGACTTCCCCCTCCTGACCACTTCATGTGTCGGAGGCAGTGATGATCTCGGTCCTCTTCGCCGTCAAGGGCGGCAGCGGTACCACCGTGGTGGCCGCGTGCCAGGGCGTGGTCGCAACAACACCAACCCTCCTCGTCGATCTCGGCGGTGACGTGCCGGGCGCGCTCGGGATTGCCGAGTCCGACGGTCCCGGTGTGCTCGATTGGCTGCGGTCGGACGCTGACGCCTCACGTCTCGCACGCCTCGAGTGCGGCGTCGGCGCGGCGTTGTCGGTCCTCCCCCGGGGCGCGCCCGGTCCGGTGCCACCCGACCGCTGGGCGGCGCTGGCCACGGCGCTCGTCGCGGAGCGGCGCGATGTCGTGGTCGACGCCGGCACGGCGCCACCACCACCCGACCTGGTCTCAGTAGCCGATCGGACGCTGCTCGTCACCCGGGGCTGCTACCTCGCCGTGCGCGCCGCGGTGCGGGCACGGATCAGCCCGAGCGGCATCGTGCTCGTCCTCGAACCGGGACGTTCGCTCGGCGCCAGGGAGATCGAGGCGGCGCTCGGCGTACCGGTCGTCGCCACCGTGCTGGTCGACCCGGGCGTCGCCCGCGCCGTCGACGCCGGTCTGGTTTCCTCCCGGCTCCCGACCGGCATGCGCCGGGCGTTGCGGGCGGCATGACCGTGTCGACGCGCCGCACACATCACGAGACACATCTCGAAACACATCTCGAAAGCGGTCGTCGACCCCTTCGACCCCTTCGACATTTCGACGACTTCGACGACTTCGACGACTTCGACGACGATGCGATCGTCGAGTTGGTCTGTGCCGCCGCCAGCGGCACCCCCGGCGATGTCCGGGAGGTCGTGGCCGACGAAGTGGCGCGCCGCGCACCGCTGGCCGACGACGCAACCCGCGATCGCATCATCGCCGAAGCCGTCGCTCGGCTCGTCGGGCTCGGCGTGCTCGAGCACCACCTGCGCGACCCCGCCGTCGACGAGATCATGGTCAACCCCGACGGCAGCATCTGGATCGACCGGGCCGGCACGCTCCTCCCGGCCGGCCACCTCACCGGCGCCGGGCTCGACGTCGTCGTCGAACGCGTCCTGGCTCCCACGGGTCGCCGCGCCGACCGCACCACCCCCATCGTCGATCTCCGCTTGCCCGACGGGGCGCGCCTCTGCGCAGTGGTGTCGCCGGTCGCCGTCGGCGGCACCTGCCTGTCGATCCGGCGCCACCGGCAACGAGTGCTCCCGCTCGACTCGTTCACACCGAACGCCGAGGTCGCGGCGGCCCTCACGCAGATCGTCGAGTCGCGATGCAACGTGCTGGTGTCGGGCGCGACCTCGTCGGGAAAGACATCCCTCGTCGCTGCGCTCCTCGGCCTCGCTGTCGCGGAGCGGCTCGTCGTCTGCGAAGACACATCCGAACTGCCGCTCGACGGTGCGCACGCGGTCCGGCTCGAGGCCCGTCCCGGCACTGCCGACGGGGTGCCCGCCGTCGACCTGGCTGCGCTCGTCCGCGCTGCGCTCCGGCTGCGACCCGACCGGCTGGTTGTCGGCGAGTTCCGTGGGGCCGAGGTGCTGGCCGCGGTCGAGGCGATGAACACCGGCCACGACGGCTCGATGGCCACCTGTCACGCCAACACCGCCGTCGACGCGCTGCGCCGTGTCGAGACGTTGCTGATGCAGGCCGCGCCCACGTGGCCGCTGGCTGCCATCCGCCGCCAGGTCACGCGATCGGTCGACGTCGTGGTGCACGTCGAGCGCGTCGCGGCGCAGCGCCGCGCCGTGGTCGAGGTCGCCGAGGTGGTCGAGGGTGACGGCGAACCGGCGGTGCACACGCTCGTCCGCGGCGACACGGTGGTGGCCGAGCTCGGCCGCTCGCGCCGCCATGTCAGGGCGAGCCGATGATCGCCGCCGTGCTCATCGGCGTGCTCGTGGTGCTGGTCGGATGGGGCTGGTCACCCGTCGCCCGGCGCCCGGCCGACGACACGAGCAGAGCCGACACCGGCACGACCGAGAACGACCCGATCGAGCGGCGCCGACCGCGGCGGCGCGAGCGCCCGGTCGATCCGGTCGAGCTGGCGGCGTGGTGCGACGCTCTGGCCCGCGCTGTGCGCGGCGGCACCACGGTTCGCGGCGCGTTCACCCAGGTCGAGCCCCCTGACTCGATCGTCGCCCACCACCGTCACGTCGCGCTGGCACTCGAACGTGGTGCACCCCTCGGCACGGCGCTCGACATCCCACCTCCTGTGCCGACGCATCTCGATCTCGTGCTGGTGGTGCTCCGTTCGCTCGCGCTCCACGGGGGGCCGTCGAGCGAACCGCTCGACCGGGCCGCAGCCGCGCTCCGGCAGCGCGCCGCGATCATCGGCGAGCGACGCTCGCAGAGCGCGCAGGCACAGCTCTCTGCGATCGTGATGACGCTCCTGCCCAGCGTGCTCCTGGCGGTACTGCTCGCGACGTCGACCGGTGTTCGCGAAGCGGTTGCCTCGCCTGCGGGCGCAACGGTCGTCGGCATCGGCGCCGTTGCCAACGCGGTCGGGTGGTGGTGGATGCGACGCCTGATCCACGGCAGGAGCGCGTGGTGAGCGGCGGCATCCCGAAGTCGCCCACGTTGCGGGTGCGGCGGCAGCGGAGCGCAGCGCTCGACGTGCTGCCCGATCTGGTCGAACTGATCGTGATCGCGGCGCGAGCCGGTTGCACACCCACCGCCGCCGTGCTGGCGGCCTCGCCGTACGCGCCGCGCGAGCTCGCGCCGGTCATCGACGAGATCGAGCATCGACTGCAGCGCGGCCAACGCTTGGCCGACGCGCTCGGCGCGTTCACTGCGGCCCTCGGCCCGGAGGCGGCCACCTTCGTCGACGCGCTGGTCACCGCCGATCGGTACGGCCTGCCGCTCGGGCCCGTGCTCGACCGGTTGGCGGGTGACATACGCGACGAGCGCCGGCGGCGCGCCGAGCGGCACGCGCGCACCCTGCCGGTCCGCCTCGCGTTCCCACTCGTGATGTGCACGTTGCCCTCGTTCGTGCTCATCGCCATCGTCCCCGCACTGCTGGGGGCCATCTCGACGTTGCGCGGCGACGTGCCATGACGTCCAACACCGTCCTCGACCATTCGGAGGCACCCATGAACGACATCCAATCCACAGATCCGACCAGCCCAGACCAGACCAGCGCCGAACCGGTGCCAGCGCCCTCGGTTGCGACCCGCGTGCGAGACCTGGGGCAGGCGACCACCGAATACGCGCTCGTGCTGCTCGCGGCGGCCCTCGTGGGTCTGCTCGTGGTCGGCTGGGCCACCAC
>JALHOG010000133.1 GCA_022843125.1 Ilumatobacteraceae bacterium | reverse complement strand
ACCGGTTCGGTCGAACCCAATGCAGCCACGGTCGACCTCGGACCGGGCGGGACCATCCAGGTGTTCGTGGCGACCACGGCCCCCGGCGGGTCGGCCGACGTCCTGGTCGATGTCGTCGGCTACACGATCGGTCACGATCACGACGACCGCTACTACACCAAGGCCCAGGTCGACGCCCTGATCGCCAACAACCCGGGCCCTGCCGGTCCCGCCGGCCCAGCGGGCCCTGCCGGCCCGGCGGGCCCTGCCGGCCCGGCGGGTCCGGCGGGTCCGACGGGTCCTGCGGGTCCTGTCGGTCCTGCGGGTCCTGTCGGTCCTGCCGGTCCGAGCGGGAGCGGCGGCACGATCGCGCTGACGTTCCAGTCGACGGTCACCGCTGTGTTCGGCACACCGCCGGCGGGCGTGGCCGCGAACAACTCGGTGCTGTTCGAGGTCGAGGTGCCGGCCGCGACGGGTGGCATCGTCGGCGCGGGCACGTTCCCGTACTGCTCCTCCGGGGCGGTCGACTGTACGTCGACGACCTGGACGTTCGCCGCTGTTCCCTACACGGTGACGTACTCGGGTGGACACGAGGTCACGGGGACCATCGACGGCGTGATGATCGTCGACGGCGGTGACGGCTTCGCCACCAGCGACAAGGTGTACTTCCTCGACGGCTCCACCGAGGTCTACGAGGTGTGGAACTATCCGGGGGACTGGCAGAACGATGGCGTGTCCACCAGTCTCGACGACGCCACCGCGTCGATCGACCAGGCGGGACGGTTCGACATCACCTTCTTCAGTGGTACCCGCCCGACCTGGGACACGTACCACTACGACTACGTCACGCCCCAGGTCGTCACCATCGTGACCCGCACGCCCTGACCGCTCACCATCCGGGCTGGCTCGAGACGTTCGAGCCGGCCCGGGCGCGGGTACGCCACGGGTGATGTGGACGTTCATTGCAGTCCTGGCGGTCGTGCTTGCGGTCATGGGCCTCGGCGTGCTGGTCCTGCCGCGGTCGCAACGAACCGAGCACAAGCCCGGCGCCGACATGCGCTGGGGTGGGCAAGCCGGTACCGCCCACGACTTCCCGAGCCCGGGTGAGCCGTCACCCCATCGACCCGGCGGACACCCGATCCCCGGTTCCCGCGACGACCGCCACCGACACGGCGCCGAATAGCTCGGTCACCGGCGCGGTCAGGCGGAGCGGCGGTCTGGGATCACGCAGTCGGCGGGGTGTGGCGAGGGCCACGTGTTCGCTGCGTCGCGCACGCTCGTGGCGAGGGCCGTCACGGTGAGCTCGGCGAGCTCGGCGATGTCGCTCACCCGCACAGGCGTGGCCGCGACGCACCGATCACCGCTCCAGTGGGAGAACACCATGACCGTGCGGTCCGGATGCCACGTGACCCGGAGGAACTCGTCGGCGCCCAGGGCCTGCGGGATCAGCACCCGGCGCCGGTCGTCACCGCTCGGGAGGCCTCCCGCGACGTTCACGTGCTCACGATCCCCGAACCGGTGGCGCGGTGTCAACGGATCCGGCCGGATCGCGCGAAAAACGCGCAGACGCCGCGGCGCGGAGGCGCTCGTCAGGAGTCGGCGACCTTGCTGATGCGCAGCGTCGTCCGGCGTGGGACGCGTCCGAGGGGGACCTCCCGCTGGATCTGCACGGCGAGCTGGCGGCTCATCCTGCCCAACGAGGCCTCGTAGACGTTGACACCTTGGACGTGGACGGTGAGGGGCATCGTCGTCGGATGGTTGAGCATCAGCACGTCGCCCACCTTGAGGTCGACGATCTGGCGGGACGACGCAACGGCGGGCCGGAAGACCGCCGCGATCTCCACCGGCGAGGCGGCGAGATGATCCTGCACCCGGACCCGTTCCACGATCTCGGAGTCGCTGTCGCCGCCCTGGTTGGCAGCCGACAGCGCGTCGAGGTGGGGCTGCATCTGTGCGAAGGGAAGGCAGAACCGGATCACGCCGGTGGCGTGCTCGAGCTTCACGTCGAACGACACGAGGATCACCATCTCGCTCGGGGACGCGAACTGGGCGAACTGGGGGTTGGACTCCTGAGCGACGAGCTCGGGTTCGACCTGCATCACCGGCTCGACCGCTGCCCTGAACTCGGGGAGGATCAGGTCGACGATGTTGCGCATCAGGCTCAGCTCGAGGTCGGTCATCGCCCGGTTCGGCTGCTCCTTGGCGCCGATCCCGCCGAGCAGCAACTCGGTCGCGGCGAAGGCGACCGGGAGCGGCAACTCCAGCATGCAACCGGCGCGCCCTGCACCGAGTGAGAGCATCGACAGCAACGTCGGGTTCGGGACCGAGCGGATGTACTCGTCGTAGGTGCGCTGCTCGAGGTCGAGCGCGTTCACGGTCGCCACGGCGCGCAACGCACCGGCGAACACCGTGGTCAATCCGCGTGCGAGGTTGTCCTGCACCATCTGCATCATGCGGATGTGCTCGCGCGAGAGCGTCGAGGGGCGGCGGAAGTCGAACGGCTTGATGTCCGGCTTCCGGCCCGGCTGACGGTCGCGTGCTCGTGTGCTCATGGTCTGATGTTCGTGCTCGTTGTCGGTTCGGCTGGTTCGGACCTGGTGGTGTGATCGGGCATCGTGTGGTGCGGCATCGTGCGATCCGGCGGGTCAGCTCACAGGTGAGCCGACCCGCCCGGCGTCGCGATCAGCGGCGGAGGTTGACGACTTCCTGGAGGATCTCGTCGGCGGTGGTGACGACCCGGGCGTTGCCCTGGAAGCCACGCTGGGCGATGATCAGCCGCGTGAACTCCTCGGCGAGGTCGACGTTCGACATCTCGAGGGTGCCCGACGACATCAGGCCGCGGCCGCCGGCACCCGGGGTGCCCACCTGTGACAGACCGGAGTTCGGCGTTTCGCGCCACACGCCGGCGATGCGCTCGAGACCGCCCGGGTTGGCGAACACGGCGAGTGCGACCTGACCGATCGAGCGGGTCTTGCCGTTCGAGTAGGCGCCGACGATCGTGCCGTCCTGGCCGACGTTGAACGACTGGAGCGAGCCGGCGGGGCTGCCGTTCTGCTGCGTGATCGACGCCGTGGTCGACCCTGCGTACTGGGTGAGGCGGCCCGGCTGATCAGTGCCGCCGAGCTCGATCGAGATCGCAGTGGGCATGTTCGGGATGACGCCGCCGGCGATGTTGATGTTGCGGTCGGCGGGCACGGTCATCTCGCCGGTGCCGTCGAACGTGAGCACGTTGTCGGTGAGCGCGATCGCGACGGCGGGGATGCCGGCCGTGCCGTTGACCGTCCACTGGTTGGCTGCCGACTTCGTGAACGTCAGGTTCAGCGGGATCGGCACGCCCTGGTCGTCGTAGGCCGACACGGTGAGCGTGGTCGCGGTGCCGATCGGGGCGTCGGCGGACAGGTTGCCGCCGAGGTCGACCTCGGAGCTCTGGGTCGGGGGCAGCAGCTCGCCGACGCGGATCTCGATCGGTGTCGTTCCGGCGTTGGTGTTGATGGCGCCGACCGCGTCGGCCTGCCAACCCTGGACGAACATGCCGTCGGGCGTCGTCAGGTTGCCGTTGGCGTCGAGCATGAAGCTGCCGGCGCGGGTGTACAGGTTCTCGTTGCCGTTGCTGACGACGAAGAAGCCGTCACCCTGGATCGCGATGTCGGTGGTGCGACCGGTGCGCTGGATGGCGCCCTGGGTGAACGACTGCACGGTGGCCGAGAGCCTCGATCCGAGGCCGATCTGGGCCGGGTTGGTACCGCCGGTCGTGGCGCCGGGCGCAGCTGCGCCGTTCAGCGTCTGGGTGAGCACGTCGGAGAACAGCACCGACGAGCTCTTGAAGCCCACGGTGGAGACGTTGGCGATGTCGTTGCCGACGACATCGAGCATCACCTGGTGGTTACGAAGGCCCGAAAGGGCACTGGACATCGAGCGGATCACTGAGCGGCTCCTAGCACGTTGGAAGTGGCAAAGTCGGAAAAGGTCGAAAGGGTGTCGCCGGCATCCGTGCCTGTGTGGGTGCGCTGCTGCAGGATCCGTCCCGCTGCAATGTGGATCGTCCGGTGGAACGCCGGATGCGCTGTCAGGTGCGCAGCCGTGATCGTTCCGCCGAGGGTGGTGGTCGAGGGGGGTGATCGACGGGATGTGACCGTGACGGTCACGCGGTGCCCGTTGGGGTCGTCGGGGTCGTCGGGTCGGTGGGAACGGCGCTGATCGTGGTCACGGCGCCGAGCGGAACGGTGTAGTCGCCGGCAGCGAGCACGAGGTTGACCCCGTCGATGCGGGCGCTCGACACGACGGCGGTGCGAGTGAACCCCTCTGAGTCGGAGAACGTCACCTGCTTGCCGACCATCGAGGTGGCGAGGGCGAGCTGCTGCGAGGTCGCCGACGAGGTCATCTGGCTGGCGATCTCGTTCAACCGATCGACCATCGTGAGCTGGGCCGACTGGGCGAGCATCTGCGAGGTGTCGGCCGGCTTCGTCGGGTCCTGGAACTTCAGCTGGGCGACGAGCAGCTTGAGGAACGCGTCGCGGTCGAGCATCGAGTTCGACCCGCTCATCGATGTGGTCGGCTTGTCGTTGGCAGCGGGTGCTGCTCCGGTGGGGGAAACGGCGGTGACGCTCGACATGGTGGCTCCTGGTTCGGGTCGCTGGTCGTGTCAGAGGCGGACGTCGACGCCGCCGTCGCCGGAGATGGCGGGGCGGGCTGACGTCAGCGCCGGGTTTGCATGGGCGGACTGGGTGGACTGTGCGGACGGTGCGCTGCGGCCGTGCTGGCCGGTCGTCGAGGATTGATGGGCGCCACGTTCGTCGGCTCGCTGGTCGCTCCGGCCGGCATCGCCACGACCGATGTCGACCGACACCGACGTGCCCCCGCCGCCGAGCTCGTCCCGCAGGGTCGCCGCGTGTTCGGCGAGGAGCTGTCGAGTGGCTGCGCGGTCGGCGCCGAGCTGCAGTTGGAGGCCGCCTCCGGCGTTGGTCGCTTCGACGTGGATCGCACCGAGGCCCTCGGTGGCGAGGTCGATGCCGAGGCGGGTGACCTGCTCGGCGCGGCGGATCTGGAGGTCACGCTGCGCCTGGGCGACGGCGTCGTGCAGGGGGGACGGGAGCGTCGACGCGGCCTCAGCGGGGAGGCCGCCGGGGACGGTGCCGTTCGCGGCGACGGCACCCGGCTTCGTCGCCTGCACCGCGGCGGTCGGGTCGGGGCGAGCCTCGACCGATGCGCCCGTCGCCGTGATCTGCTCGGTCTGCG
>JALHOG010000132.1 GCA_022843125.1 Ilumatobacteraceae bacterium | reverse complement strand
CGGCCGGGGTGCCGCCCGCCCGCCGGCCGAGGGGCCCGGCGTGGCGGGCCACGCCGAGCAGCACGCCCGCGGCGGCCATGTTCGACAGCAGCGACGATCCGCCGGAGGACACGAACGGCAAGGGGACCCCGGTGATCGGCAGGATGCCGACGACCGCCCCGATGTTCACGAACGCCTGCACCGCGAACCACGCCGTGACCCCCGAGGCGAGGAGCATCCCGAAGGCGTCGGGGGCCCGCAACGCCGTGCGCACCCCGGCGAGGGCGAGGAGGGCGAACATGCCGACGAGCACGACGGCGCCGAGCAGACCGAACTCCTCGGCGACGATGGCGAAGATGAAGTCGGTGTGGGCGAAGGGCAGGAACCCCCACTTCGCCCGGCTCGCGCCGACGCCGACGCCGGACACCCCGCCCTCGGCGATCGCCGCCCAGGCCTGGATCGTCTGGTAGCCGGTGTTCAGCGGGTCGGCCCACGGGTCGAGGAAGGCGAGCACGCGGGCACGGCGGTAGGGCGCGGCGAACGCCAGGAACGTGGTCCCGGCCGCGCCGACGATGGCGATGGTGGCGATGCGGCCCCACGGCACGCCGGCGACGAACAGCAGGGTCGCCACGATGGAGCCGATCACGATCGTCGTGCCGAGGTTGGGCTGCAGCATGATCAGCACGGCGACGAACCCGGCGACGAGGAGCACCGGCCGCAACGTGACCTCGCTGCGATGGATCAGGTGGATGCGCCGACCGAGCAACGACGCGCAGAACACGAGCAGACCGAGCTTGGCGACCTCGGAGGGCTGCACGACCGCAGGGCCGTAGCCGATCCAGCGCGTCGCACCGTTCGCGCCCATCCCCACCCCGGGGATCAACACGGCGATGAGCAGCAGCAGGCTGAACGCCAGCATCGGCGTGGCCCAGCGGTTCCAACGCCGGTAGTCGTAGCGCTGTACGAACAGCAGCACCACCATGCCGAGCACCGACCACACGGCCTGGCGCTGCACGTAGTACCACGAGGTGCCGAACTGCTCGAGCGCGCTCACCGACGATGCCGACAGCACCATGACGAGCCCGACGAGGTTCAGGGTCACCACGAGACCGAGCAGCACCATGAACTCGGGCGTGCGTCGTCCCACCGCCGGCCGGAACAGGGGTCGGGGCTGTCGCACGGGGCGCGCCGCGACCGCCCGCTTCCGGTCCTCCCGCCGCACGCCGCGGCCTCGCATCCGCCCGCTGCGACCCGTCGTGGGAGCGTTGCGGGACCTCGTGGGGCCGTTTCGTCCCGCCGTGCGTCCGCCGACCGTCATCCGCCGCTCCCGAGCAACGCCCGCACCGCACGGGCGAAATCGTCCCCGCGTGCGCCGTAGTTCCGATACCAGTCGAAGCTCGCACACGCCGGCGACAGCAACACCGCGTCGCCCGGGCGGGCGAGCGCAGCTGCTTCGGCGACCGCCTCGTCCATCGACGACGCGGTGACGACGGGACGGGCGCCGGCGAAGGCCGCCGCGACCTCCTCCGCCGCCGCGCCGATCGCCACCACCGCACGGATCCGGTCCGCTGCGGTGGCCAACGGGCGGAGATCGATGCCCTTGTTCTGCCCCCCGGCGATGAGCACGACCTGCTCGAAGCCCGACAACGCGGCGAGGGTGGCATGGGGGGTCGTCGCCTTGGAGTCGTCGTAGAAGCCGACGTCGTCCCGCGTGCCGACGAGTTGGACCCGGTGCGGGAGGTGCTCCCAGCTGCGCAGCACGGCGGCGACGGCCTCCGCGGAGGCGCCCGCGGCCCGGGCGGTCGCCGCGGCGGCCAGCGCGTTGGAGAGATCGTGGGGCAGCGCCCGGGGCAGTTCCGCGGTGTCGATCACGACGGTGCCGGTGTCGTCGACGAGCGACCCGCCGGCCACGTGGTAGTCGCCCTGCGACAACCCGAAGGAGACCTGCTGGGCGGGCGCGACGCGCAGGTGCCGGGCGACGATCGGATCGTCGAGGTTGCCCACCGCGACGTCCTCGATGCCCTGGTCGGCCCAGATCCGGGCCTTCGCGGCTTCGTAGCCCGCGAGGTCGCGGTGCACGTCGAGGTGGTCGGGCGCGAAGTTCAACCAGGTGGCCACATCGGGCCGGAAGAACCGGGAGTGACCGAGCCGGAACGACGAGGCCTCGACCACGAACACCTCGATCGTCGGGTCGTCGAGCGAGGCGACGAGGGGGACCTCGGTGTTGCCGACCGCGACCGCCCGCCGGCCCGACGCCTCCAACATGGCCGTGACCATCATCGTCACCGTCGTCTTGCCGTTGGTGCCGGTGATGGCCACGATCGGCCGCTGGTCCCAGCGGTGGGCGAGGTCGAACTCGCTGATCGTCGGCAGCCCGGCGGCAGCCGCGGCGGCGAAGGCCGGGTGGGTCTCCGGCAACCCCGGCGTGGGCAGGAACGCCGAGGCGTCGCGGGCGAGAGCGGCGAGCGTCGACGCGTCGGGGGCGACCACCAGCGACAGTCCGAGCTCCCCGGCGAGCAGCCGGTGGGTCTCCGTCGGTCGGTCCTCGACCGCGACCGCGTCGACCCCGCGGGCGGCGAGCGCCCGCAGCACCGCCTGGCCGGCGACGCCGAGCCCGACGACGAGGATCCGTTCCGGGCGGGTCACAGCCCACCGAGCCCGGTGGAGAGGAAGTCGGCGTAGAAGAACCCCAGCGCGATGGCCACGAAGAGGCCCGCCACGATCCAGAACCGGATGATGACGCGGGTCTCCGGCCATCCACCGAGTTCGAAGTGGTGGTGCAGCGGCGACATCCGGAACGGTCGCCAGCGATCGCGGGGGGCCTTGCTCCGCTGCGAGCGGAACACCGCCACCTGCACCATCACCGACGCGGTCTCGATCACGAACAGGCCACCGAGGATCGGCAGCAGCAGCTGGGTGTCGGTCGACAACGCCAGCGTCGCGAACCCGGCGCCGATCGCCAGCGCGCCGGTGTCGCCCATGAAGATCTGCGCCGGCGCGGCGTTCCACCACAGGAAGCCGACGCAGCCGCCGAGCATCGACACGGCGATGACGGCGAGATCGAGGGCGTGGTTGTTGCCGTAGACGTCGGGGTTCCGGAACTGCCAGAACGCGATCACGGTGTAGGCGGCGAAGCCGAGGATCGACGATCCGGCGGCGAGGCCGTCGAGGCCGTCGGTGAGGTTCACCGCGTTCGACGACCCGAGGATCCACAGCACGGCCACGGCTGCCCAGGCGACGTTGCCGAGCTCGATGCCCGGCGAGTTCCAGCGGGCGAACGACAGCGTCGTGTTGACCTCGGTGAGGGCGAGTAGGGCGACCGCGAAGCCGCACGCGACGACCAGCTGTCCGGCGAGCTTGGTCCGCTTGGTGAGCCCGAGGTTGCGGGCCCGCCTGATCTTGATCCAGTCGTCGAGCCAGCCGACGATGCCGGCAGCGACGATCGCGGTCATCACGATGAGACCGGTGCGGGTGTAGATGCCCCGGTACAGGTTCGACACGACGTAGCCCGTGCCGGCACCGGCGACGATGGCGATCCCGCCCATCGTGGGCGTGCCCGCCTTGACCTGGTGGCCCTGGGGGCCCTCCTCGCGGATCGGCTGGCCGATACGTCGGGTGGTGAGCAGGCGGATCAGGTAGCGCGTCCCGAACAACGAGACCGCGATGGAGACCGCAGCGGCGATGACGAGACGGATCACCGTGATCCCCCTCCCCCGCCGGTGAACCCGAGCGATCGCAACACCTCGGCCGCGACCACACGATCGTCGAAGGGGAGCTCCGCATCGCCGATCTGCTGGGTGGTCTCGTGGCCCTTGCCCGCGACGACCACGAGGTCGCCGGAGCGCGCCCGCCGGATGGCGATGGCGATCGCGGCACGGCGATCGGGCTCGACGACGACCTCGGCACCGGGCACGACACCGGCCCGGACCTCTTCGATGATCCGCACCGGATGCTCACTCCGCGGGTTGTCTGACGTGAGGACGGCCAGGTCGGCGAGGCGGGAGGCGACGGCACCCATCGGCGCCCGCTTGGAGGGGTCGCGATCGCCACCGCAGCCGAACACCACCAGCACGCGACCCCCGGGACCCACCAGCTCCCGTCCGGCCTCGAGGACCCGTTCGAGCGCGTCGGGGGTGTGCGCGTAGTCGACCACGACGCCGAAGGGCTGGCCGACCGCGACCGACTCGAACCGGCCGGGCACGGCGCGGCTGGCCGCGAGGCCCGAAGCGACGACCGACGGTGACACGCCCAGCTCCCGGGCGGTCGTGGCCGCGGCGAGCGCGTTGGAGACGTTGTGACGACCGGCGAGAGGGACCTCGATGTGCTCGCCCGCCCAGCCGAAGGTCGTGCCACCGGCGCGGAACACGAGGTCGGTGGCGTCGGTGAGGCTGTAGCCCACGGTGGGCACGACCGCTGCGTCGCGCAGCAACCGGCCGTGGGGGTCGTCGAGGTTCACGACGGCGCGCTCGGCCATCGCCGGCTCGAACAGCCGGGCCTTGGCCGCGAAATAGGCAGCCATGGTGCCGTGGAAGTCGAGGTGGTCCCGGCTCAGGTTCGTGAAGGTGGCCACGGCGAAGCGGGTGGCATCGACCCGGTGGAGCGAGAGCGCGTGGGAGGAGACCTCCATGGCGACCGCGTGGTAGCCGTCGGCGACCAGGGTCGCGAACTGCTGCTGCAGGTCGGGGGCTTCGGGCGTGGTGCGGGTACCCGACAGCGTGCCGATGACGGCGGTGCGGCGGCCGTCGGCCTCGAGGATGGCGGCGACGAGGTGGGTGACGGTCGTCTTGCCGTTGGTGCCGGTCACGCCGACCACCTGCAGGGCGCGCGAGGGATGTCCCCAGAACTCCGCGGCGATTGGTGCCATGGCGGCGCGGGCATCGTCGACGACGACCTGCGCCACGTCGAGGTCGAGCCGGTGCTCGACGAGGAGCGCCACCGCCCCCTGGGCGACCGCCTGGGCGGCGAAGCGGTGACCGTCGACCCGCTGGCCCGGGATGCAGCAGAACAGGGCGCCGGGACGCACCTGACGCGAGTCGTAGGCGACATGGCGGATCGTCACGTCGCTCTCGGCGGTGGACGGGCCGGGCGCGGTGAGCAGCTCGGGCGCGCGCCCGGTGGCGTCGCGCGCGGCGACGAGCAGGCGCCCGAGGGCGACGGCGGGCGTCGTCGGTTCAGCCACGGTCACCCGGTCCTCCCCCTCCGGTGGCGTCGGTCCGGCTCGTCGGCTGGGTGGCAGTCGGCTGGGCCACGGTCGGCTGGGTCGCGGTCGGCTGGGCGGCGCCCGGGGCCGGCGAAGCGG
>JALHOG010000131.1 GCA_022843125.1 Ilumatobacteraceae bacterium | reverse complement strand
CTCGGCCTGATCCATCTCGCCGCCGGTGATGCGGCGCAGGCGAAGGCGCAGGCGGACACGATCCTCGCCGAGCAGCCCGCGCACCTGCTCGGACTCGCGCTCGCCATGCGGGCGGCGACATCGCAGGGCCGCACCGCGGACGCGAAGCGGCTGGGCGCCAAGCTCACCGCCTCGGCGGCGAGTGAGCGGGCGAAGGGGCTGCGCGAGTACGCCGACCACGCGCCCGACATCACCGAGGCGATCGAGGAGGCAGCAGGGACGCGGACCAGCCGGATCGCGCAGCCGCGCTGAGGCGGGGCTGCGCTCCGCTACGGCGTGACCGTCACCGTCACCGTTCCCGTCGTCGTCGTGGGCAGCAGTGTCGCGTGCGACACAGTCACCACGCTCGTCCCGGCCGTGAGGTAGCGGAAGGCCGCGCCGCCGAGCGCGACCGTCGCGGGTGACGCGAACGCCCCCGGCGGGATCGACACGGTGACCGCTCCCGCGGTCTGCGCGGTCGTCACGAGCGTGCCCACCGCAGGAGTGCCGGAGGTGATGGTCACGACGAGCGGTGCGGCGCCGGCACGCACGTTCTGCGTGGAGGCCAGCGAGGCGTTCGTCGCGTTCGGGATGCCGACGCGCACGATGAACGGATCATCCGCGCCGCCGGCCGCGCGCGACGCGACGAGCCCGTTGAGGTCGAGCCGCGGCGCGACGATCGTCGCGGTGGCCTGCGCTCCGGTGAAGCCCGTGAAGTCGCTGCTCGTCGCCTGCACCGTCGCCGTGCCGGTGCTCCCCTCGATGCCGGCGATGATGTAGGCGAAGCTCGTCACGCCGTCCGCGAGCGGGATGATGATCGAGTCGGTGGCGACGTCGGTCGCGAGCCGCGCGACGCGCACGCGCGTGGGGTCGAGACTGCGCACCACCACATTGATGCCGCCGTGCTGCGTGGCGCTCACCGTGCCGCTCGCGGCGACCTGCAGTCCCGCACCGACGGTCGCGAGGGCGCTCAACCCGATCACCGGCGTGGTGACGGTGATCGTCGCGGACGACACCGACGTCGCGGCGGCGATCACCGGATGCGAGATGCTGATCGTCGACGTGCCGGGCGTCAGGTACCGGAGCGCGACGCCGCCCGAGGCGACCGTCGTCGTCGTGCGCGACTGGCCGGCGAGGATCGACACGTTCACGGCCGCCGAGGTGTCGGCGAGCGTGACGAGGCTCGCGACGCTGCCGACGCTCGACACCACCGACACCACCAGCGGCGCGGCGCCGGCGCGACGCGTCTGCACGGTGGCGATCGTGGCGAGGTTGGCGGCCGGTACGCCGATCTCCACCTGGAAGACGTCGTCCACGCCGCCCGCGGCACGCGACAGGAGCACGCTGGTGAGGCCGATCATCGGCGTGACCACGGTCGCCGTGGTCGTCGCGTCGGTGAAGCCGACCGCGCTGGCCGTGATGCTCGCCTGGCCGGTCACCTCGTCCTCGGCCGCGACGACGTAGCTGAAGCTCGTCGTCCCGTTCGCGAGGGGGATGACGATCGAATCGGTCGCGGTGATGCCGGCCGACGGTGCCACGCGCACGAGGGCGGGGTTGGAGCTGCGGATGACGACGTTCACGCCGCCGTGCTGCGCGGCATTGAGCGACCCCGAGGCCGCGACCTGCAGGCCGGCGCCGATGTTCGCGACGCCATTCAGCGAGAGTGCCGGCGCGGTGATCGTCACGGTCTGGCCCAGCGCCGTCCCCACGGAGCGGAATCCGGGGATGGTCGCGCGCACCACCGTCGTGCCGGTGGTGAGCGACTGGAAGGCCGCGCCACCCAGTGCCACGGTGGTGGGCGACTGGCGCGTGCCCGCGGTGATCTGCACCGTCACCGTGTCGCCGGTGCGCGCGGTGGAGGTGAGCTGGCCGACGGTCGATGTGCCCGAGACGACCGTCGCCGTGATGGGCGGCGCGCCGAAGCGGAGGTTGTCGGCGACCCAGATCTGCGTGCCCGCCGGCGAGGAGGGCGTACCGATCTGGACGGTGAAGGGATCGTCGGGTGCGAGCGCGGTGAGCGACCCCGGGATCCCCGAGATCTCGAGCACGCCTTGCCAGACACGCTGCTCACCGGCACCGGAGGCGTAACCCGGGCTGGTGGCGTTGATCGTCACCGTGTCGGCGATGATCCCTTCCACCCCCTGCACGAAGAACGCTGCCGAGGTCGCGCCCTGCGCGATGGTCACGACGAGGGTGTCGGTGCCGACGCTGGTGGCATTGGGCGCGAACTGCACCACGCCGAGCCGGTCGGCGGCGAGCGTGACCGGCACGCCGCCGGCGGGCGCGGGGGCGCTGAGCGAGACGGCGCGGCTGCGCTGCAGGCCGGAGCCCACGTAGTCGGCGGAGAGGGAGAGCGCGGTGGCGTTCACCGTCACCGTCACCGTCGCGTTCGCGAGCGCGCGGACGCCGGTGCCGGGGATCGTCGCCCGCACGGTGGTCGTGCCGCTCGCGAGGTAGCGCATCGCGACGCCGCCGGCCGCGACGGACGTCGGGGTGTTGGAGAGGCCCGGACCGAGCGGGATGAGGACCGAGTCCGCGGTGCCGGCCGTCCTCGCCAGCGTCGCGGTGGTGGGCGTGCCGCTCACGATGGAGACGTCGAACGGCGTCGCGCCGGCGCGGCGGTCGTCCGCGACCCAGATGGAGGTGCCGGCTGGGCTGCTCGGTGTGCCGATCGACACGTAGAACGCGTCGTCGGCCGAGAGCGGCGTGCCGCTCGCGTTGAGGCCGGTGAGCTGGTAGACGGCCTGCCAGACGCGCTGCTCCGCGCTCGCGCTCACGTAGCCCGGCGAGGTCGCGGAGAGCAGGACGGTGTCGGCGACGATGTCGTCGGCCGCCTGCACGAAGAAGCTCGCGCTGACCGCGCCTTCCGCGATGGTGACGACGAGCGTGTCACTGCCGGCGGTGCTCGCGTTCGGCGCGAACTGCACCACGCCGGCCTGTGCGGCGGTGATCGTGATCGGCGTGCCGCCCGCCGGCGCCGGCGACCCCGGCGTGCTCACGGTGCGCGCGCGCTGCAGGCCCGAGCCGACGTAATCCGTGGGGAGGGAGATCGTCGGCTGCGAGACGACCACGGTCCCCGTCGCGCCGGCGAGCGGGCGCATCCCGCCGATCGCCGAACGCACCGAGGCCGTGCCGGCGGCGAGCGGCCGGAAGGCCACGCCGCCCGCGGCGACGCTCGTCGGCGCGTTGTCCGCGCCCTCGGCGATGATCACGACCACCGAGTCCGCGGTCCCCGCGGTGGTGACCAGCGTGCCGATCCCCGGCGTGTCGTTGATGATCGAGACGCTCAGCGGTCCGCCACCGCGCCGCACGTCGTCGGCGCTGAAGATGGAGAGCCCTCCCGGCGACGAGGGCGTGCCGATCGCGACGTAGAACGCGTCATCCGCCGCGAGCGTGGTGCCGGTCGCGTTGAGTCCCGTGAGCTGGAACACGGGCTGCCAGACGTAGGCGCTGAACGTGGTGGTGATGAAGCCCGGCGCCTCGATGCGCACGGCCACGGTGTCGGCGATGCGGCCGGCCACGGCGGAGAGCACGAGCGGGATGCCCGTCGCGCCCGGCAGGACGGTCGTCTCGAATGACCCGGTGCCCGCGGTGGCGATGTCGGGCGAGACGAGGACGATGCTGCTGTCGAGGCTCGTCACGCGCACCACCACGCCCGCGTGGTTCGACGCGCCGAGCGTCGCGCCGATGCTGCGCTGCAGTCCCGAGCCGATCGTCGAGGCCGCGCGGGTGATCCCCGGCGCGACGCCGACGTTGGCGAGGATGCTGTCGGTCGTGAAGCCCGCCGGCCCCGAGACGACGATGCGCGTGGAGCAGGGGAGGTTGGCGATGCCGCCGTAACTCACGTCGAGCTGCGTGCTCACGAGGCCCGCGCCGATCGTCGCCGTGGGGGCGATCGCGGCGCAGGTGGCATCACGCGAGACGAAGGTGAGCGGCACGCCGCCCGCTGGCGCCGAGACGGGCGCGCCGCCGCTCTCGAGCCGGACGGTGATCGGCGCGGCGAAGGTGCCGTTGGGCGCCACCGTCGTCGCCACGATGTTGAGCGCCGCGGTCACGCTCACGACGGTCTGGTCCTGCGCGTAGTTCGCGTTGCGCGCCGTGAAGGTCGCCGAGCCGAGCGCGAGTCCCTCGATGGTCGCATTCACCGACTGCGCGCCGGCCGCGACGATCACCGTGTCCACGAGCGGACGCGCGATCCCGGGATCGGAACTCACGATCGCGACCGCGACGCCGCCCGCCGGCGCCGGCGCCGAGAGCTGCACCGGGAGCGACGCGGTCTGCGCCAGCGGCACGTTCAGCGTGGGCGGCAGGCTGATGAGGTTGAGCGAGACCGGCACCAGCAGCGTGTCGGGCGTGTACCCGGGGGCGGAGCCGATCACGGTCGCGGTGCCGATCGTGAGCCCGCTCATCTCGATGGTGCGCACCGTCTGCCCCGCCGCGAAGTCCACCGAGCCCGGCGCGGCGATGGTGAGCAGCGCAGGCGTGGTGCTCACGACGCTGACCGTGAGGCCGCCGGCCGGTGCCGGCTGCAGCAGCCGCACGTTCAGCGTCCCCGCGCGCTCGAAGCCGACGACGTTCGATCCGACCACCGAGAGCACGATCTCCGGCGGCGGCAGCACGCCGGTCGCCGTGATGGTGAGCGGCGCGGCGCCCTCCGCGCTCACCGAGAGCGTGTTGGGTCCGGGCGTGGCACCGAGTGTCCAGGAGCCGAGCGTCGCCTCGCCATTGGCGTTGGTCGTCGCCGCGGCGCCGGTGAGCGAGCCGCCGCCTCCGGTCACGGCGAAGGTCACGCTCACGTCGGCGACGGGCGCCGCGAGGGCGTCGGTGACGCGCACGACGATCGGCTGTGCGAGCGCCTGCGAGATGAAGCCGGTCTGCGCATCGCCGCTCACGAGCGTGAGCAAGGCCGCTCCACCGCTCCCCACGTCGAACGGGTCGCTGGTGGCGGTCGCGAGCCCCGGCGCGTTGGCGACCACGGTGTAGCCCGAGCCCACCGCGCTCACGTTCCAGGCACTGAAGGTCGCGATGCCTCCCACCGCGACGACCCTCAGGGTGCCGCCGAGGGTCGCGGCGCCCGGATTCTCGCCGATCGCGAGGCCGACGCTGTCGGTGAAGGTCGGCACGCGCACGCCGTTCGCGTCCTGCGCCTCGACGACGAGCGCCGGAACGACGTTCACGCCGGCCACCTGCAGTGCGCCCGGCTGCTGCGTGATGACGAGTCGCGTCGCCACGAGCGGCGCCTCGCTCGCGGTGGCCGTGACGGTGAGGTCGGGCACGCCGGCAGCACGCACGGTGACGGTCTGCGCACCGGCGACGCTGCC
>JALHOG010000130.1 GCA_022843125.1 Ilumatobacteraceae bacterium | reverse complement strand
AGATTCGAGGATGACCCCGCCGACGGGGGGTGACGCCCGTCAGGTGCCTTCACTCCTCCGAGACCTCAAAGCAGCGGCCGATCGACGCTCGTGGCAGTTGGGCGCGCAGCGTCTTCCGCCGGTCGGGCCTTGGTGGGGCATCCACCGATCGGCAGTAAGCGGTTCGCTACAGGCGACGCACGTACCGAGTTCGTCAGGTCCGTAAGCGTCGCCGTCAGATGACGGTTGCAGTGGGTCCGACTGAGCCGGCGGCGCGGGACGCGATTGTGCCTTGGGCAACTGAGCCTTTGCTGCTTCGAGTGTGGCGATGTCAATCGCGGCGTGTGCATTGGGCGAGACGACGGCCTTGGTGAGCGGGCACGTGGCTTCGGCGCCGTCGGCTGGTTCTTCGACGAGTCGGACGAGGTCGGGCTCTTCCCAGTGGCGGATGGCGGTGAGGTGGATCGGCGGCAAAGTGCCGTGAAACAGGACGGCTTCACCAGGGATCATCTCGCGGAGTGTGTGCGCCGGGGCGAACTCCTCGCGCTGGGTGGATTCAGAGACGCTGCGCCGACCACCTTGCCGACTGCCCCACATCGTCGGGATGTCCTGGCTCCAACCACGACGAGTCACCTCTTCATGGCCGAGCATCGTGGTGAGGTAGCGGAGTGTGGTGAGGTCGTCGATACCAGCGAAGAAGCACTTGGTGCGGTGTCCGGAGAGCACGGCGTCGGCGAGACGGTCGTAGCGGTGGTTGATCTGGGCGAGGTTCTGCCAGCAGGTCACGAAGAACGCTCCGAGCGCGGCGATGGTCGACACTTCGGTCGGGAGCCACCCCAACTGCAGGTGAGCGGCTTCGTCGATCACGATCAGCAGCGGCTTGCCGAGCGGTCGCTTGGCGATGTCCCAGGCGTGGATCGTGTCCTTGAGGTCGGCGAGCACACCGCCGAGCACGGGTGAGAGCCGTTCGAACTCGGCGGTCGGTGCGGACAAGTACAACGTGTTGGCTCGGCCGGGTTCGCCGTCCATGAGCCAGTCGAGGTCGATGTAGCGAGGACGGTGGCTGAACACGGCCCCGCCCGAGTAGAACGCGTTCGGGTTGTCGGACGCGGAGTGCGCGACCGCGGGCTCGAGCCACGGTTTCAAGGCCAGCACTGCGGTGGAGTACACGCTCGATCTGATTTTGTCGTCCTCGCGCGCGACGCCGGTGAAGGTGGTCGCGGCGTGCCTGCCGAGGAGTTGGATCTCGATGTTGTCGCGGTTGTCGACGGCGCGAGTGATGATGTCGTGGATCGCTGGTTCGCTCGCCCCGGCGAGGGTCCGCACCCATGCAGCGAGTTGCTCCATGCCGATCGGCTTCATCGGTTTTCCGTCATCGTCACGGAGCAGCCGCGAGAGGCCGGCGACGCACATGAACGCGCCGAGCAATCCTTCGCCGTGTTCTGCCCAGTACTCGGCGTTGGTGACGCCACCCTTGGGGATTGCCTGCGCGAGTGCTCGACCGGTGCGAAGAGCGCCGGAGGAGGTGACGGTTGCTTCAAGCGGCGACCACCGGGCGGTCGGCAGGCCGGTGACACCGCCAGGGTCAAACAACGCGATGTCACCCTTGGCCGCGCGGGCGTTGACGGTGGTGTCGTACAGGTCGCGTTTGACCGACACGGCCACCACGGGGCCGTCCCAGGTCGCGATCGCCGAGGTGGCGAGCGCGGTCTTGCCAGACCCGGTCGGCCCGATGAGCGCGATCGATCCGCGGTTGCCTTGTCGTCGGGCAGCCTTGCCGGTCATCGGGTGGCGCTGACGGTCCTCGGTCGCGAGCAGCGGTCCCCCGCCGCACATACGTCCGAGCAGCATCCTGCCGGTCGGCGGGATGACGTTCGGCACGACGAGCGGGGCGACATCGCGCGGCCGGGCCTGATGCGCGTCGGTGGGTTGACCGAAGCGATTGCGCTCGTCATCTCCGGCGAGACGTCTCCACAGCCACCACGCTCCGGCACCAGCAGCGGCGACGAACAGGAACGCAAGGACGGTGCATGCCCAGTACACCGTCGACGACGGAAGGTCCGTTGCGTGCTCGCCCCACGCTTCCGGCGGCGACTTCCCCGATGCGAGAGCGACCGCCACGCGGAGCCATTCGCCAAGTCCCCCGCCAACCGAGCCGCCTGCGACCGTCACGGCCACTCGCGCGCCGAGCCACGTCGCGAAGCCAGCACCGACGAGCGCTGCTCCGCCGACGACGATCGCCGTTTCGAACCCGTTACCGGGGGTCCCTGGGCGCGTCGACATCGTCAGTCGAGACGGTCACTGCCCAGCGCGGCGGCGACCGCGTCGACAATGTCGGGGGCGTCGAGTTGGCTGAGGCGCAGTTCGTCGACGGTTGATCGTGCGTCGTGCTCGGCGTGCAACGGATGGTCGAACGGGCCGACGACGACGATGGCGCGGTGACTCACCCGCTTGATCCATCCCCACCAACGGTCGAAGCGGGTCGCTCCCGAAACGTCGACTGCGCCTGCGCCGAACTCGACGACGTCACCAATCGATGTGGTGCCCGGAATCGTCCAGCCTCGTTCGCCGGTTCGCCACTCGAGTGCTCCCCAACCATCGGCGGTGCGCGAGTCGGCCCACACGGTGACAACCCACCGCCAGTTCTCGGCGTCGTCCGGGCGGCGAGGTTCGAGGTCGGGCGTCTCCAACAGGCAGCCGCCGGCGTGACGGAAGACGAACTCGCCGGCGCTCATCGTGTAACTCCGATCGAGGCATCGTCGTCGTCATCATCGAGGTCGCCTGGCCGATCCAGGAACGTGACCTCGGTGGCACGCACATACCAGCGATCGGCGCGTTCGCCGGCACGGGTGATCCACTGCTCGTGGCGGAGGTTCCCGACGACGCCGACATGGCGGCCGGTCACCAGGTGCTGCGCGCAGCGGCCTGCAAGGTGACCCCACGCCTGGACGGTGAGGTACAGGCGGGGCCGCCCGTCGACTGCGAGCCGGAACTCGCAGACGATGCCTTTGGGGGTTTCTCGTCGGACTGGGTCGTCGGCGAGACGGCCCGTGACGGTGAGTACGTTCATGACGCCTCCATGTGGGGTGTGCGTGCGAACGGAGAGCGATTGCGGTACGCCCTCGAACCGTCGCCTCTGATTGTACCGATGGGGTGTTCCAGTGATGGCGTTGTCACAGGTCGATTCCTTGCGACGGCAGGCCAACGGACGCACTCGCCTCGACCTGAAGCCGAGTCGATGCGGAGCGGACCTGTTCCGGCCACCCGGGATCACGGATCGACCAGTCGTTCAGATCGAGTCCGTGAGGCGGCGTTACGACCTGCACGCTGTGGCCACAGTCGTGCAACAGCGGAACGAGGGCGTCGGCGACACGCCGGCCAGCTGCATCAGGGTCGCAGACGAGCACGAGTGAGGTACCCGTGTTGTCTGCGTGGTTGGCGAGGCGCGCTGCGACGCCTTCGTCGGGGGTTTGTGCTCCGAGCAGACCGACAGATCGAAATCCGGCCTGCGCTGCGGTGAGCGCATCTGGAAGCCCCTCGCATACCAACGTCATGTCAGCGCTGGTGCCGGTCGTCGTGACGGGGAACGCGAGCCGCGGGTGCGGGGCGAGAGCGGCCGCCGGGTTGTCGTACTTCCGCCCGGCGGTGTCGGGATCGAGGTAGCGGGCCTGGACGTATGTGAGGTTGCCGGCCGGCCCGTACACAGGGAATGTGGCAGCGACTGCGGTTCCGAACGGGAGACCGCGCCCGCGGCGCATCATCGTGCGGCCAGGATCGGCGCCGACCAGATTCGCCGAGATCGTGGCGTCCTCGATGCCACGGCGGTACAGCCACTCGCGCACCGGCCGCCCTGCGGCGGCGTGCAGTATCCGGTGGCAGGCGTGCACGTAGCGTGCGACGAGCGGATCCATCACCTGTGCCGCGGGAGGCGCTGTCGAGGCTTTCGGTCGGGGCGGTGGGAGTGGCCGATCGGGGTGCATGCCGGCGCGGTTCGCGAGCCAGTCGACGGCTTCGGTTCGATCGCGGCCGGTGGATGCCGTGACGAGGTCGATGGCGTCGCCGCGGTGGTCGCCCGACCAGCATCGCCAGCGTTCATGCCCGGCTCTGTCGCGGAACATCGTGACCGATGCCCGGTGATCCTCGTGATACGGCATCGGGCAGTGCCACTTGCGGCCCGGCCCCATGGTCCGTCCCGCCGGCTCGGCGAGTTCGTCGAGCAGCGCAGACAGGTCGGTCCGCTCAAGCACCTGGTCGATCGACCAGCGCGGTCGGTCAGGTCGGCTCGCCATCGTGGACCATTGCCTGATCTGTGTTGAACAGGTTTCGTTCGTTGCCGGCGAGGATCGTCTGGACGACGGCTGAGCGCGCGCCGATCTGCCAGATCGCCCGGCCCGGTACGAGTTGGCTGAGCCAGCCGCGTTCGCGTTCGGTGAGGTCGAACATCTCTACCGCAGCAGGGATCTGTTCGGGTGGTTGGCGCAGGAGCACTCGGGTCTGGATGTCGGACAGGAGACCAGCGGCGATCTTGGCGGCGGCGGTGCCGTCATCGCTTTGCGCGGTGAGGTCCGACGGCCGGTGGCAGACGAGCACGGTGGCGACGCCGTGTGCCCGCGAGAGCTTGAGCGACGACTGGAAGTACGAGGCACCATGGCGGACCGCCGCCCATGCTTCGTCGATCACCTGGACCGACCTTCGATTGGGTCGGCCTCGCAAGGCCGCTGACAGCCAGTGCGTTGCGGCGGCGATCACGAGCGGCAGCGCTTCGCTGTTGCCGTAGACGGCCGAGAGGTCGAGGACGACTCCAGGGCCGTCGTCCCAGTCGATGTCGACGTTGGTCTCGCCGTCGAACATGCCTCGCAGCGTTCGAGCGCACAACTTGTCGAGCGCAAACGCGACCGGTGCGGTCGCCCGGGCGAGCTCGTGCGGTGAGTGCCGTGATAGCTGCACCAACTCGTCGGGAGGGTCGGACACCTCGGCGCACAGGTCGCGCAACGTGAAGCCCAAGAGGGTGCGGCTGCGACGTTCGATCGCCCAGCCCAACACCGCGTCCTCAATCGGTGACAGATCGCGACCAAGGACCCCGGCGATGAGTTGCACCGCAAGCCCCTGGCGGGCGAGCAGCGAACTGTCGCCGTCGCCGCCGCCTGCGTCCATCGGGTTGATCCGGTCGCGGCCGCCCGGATACGGCTTGATGACCGTGAGGCCCAGATCAGCAGCGACTGGCCCGTACTCGCCCTTCGGGTCGACGATCGCGAGGTAGCGGTCGGCGCCGTAGACGGCCTTCAGCCGGCGTACGAGTGCCTTGACGGTGGCCGACTTCCCGAAGCCGACCGAACCCATCACGATCATGTTCGGGTTCGTCAGGTGCCGCTGCGAGTAG
>JALHOG010000129.1 GCA_022843125.1 Ilumatobacteraceae bacterium | reverse complement strand
CGCGACGGGGCACGGAAGGCGTCAGACCCACTCAGTGCCGTCACGCGACACCGCTCCGTCATCCGACGGGGCACGGAGTGCGTCTGACCCCATCCGTACCGAGACGCGACAGCGATGCTTCATCCGAGGGCACGGAGTGCGTCTGACCCCATCCGTTCCGTGCCGTGACGCATGACCGGTGCAACACCCACTCGTCAGACTTCTCCACATGTGTCCACCGGGTGTCCACAGCAGATTGCCCGTAATCCACACGGTTACGCCCCTAGCGCCCCACAGCCACCGTCGGGCAAGGTGGACCGGCCATGCCCGGTGATGAGTACTTCCCCATCGAGACGGGCGGCGGTAGCAGACCACAGCGAGACGATCGCCCCAAGCAGTCGTCGCGCGGTCGCGTCCCGCCGCACAACATCGAAGCCGAGGAGTCGGTCCTCGGCGCGCTCCTGCTGGCGCGCGAGGCGATCGGCATCGTCAGCGAGATGGCCCTCCAACCGGGGGACTTCTACAAGCCGGCGCACCGCCACATCTTCGACGCGATCCGGTCGCTGTACTCGGCCGGCGCGCCGGCCGACACGGTCACGGTCGCCGACGAGCTGCGCCGCGCCGGCCTGCTCGCCGAGGTCGGTGGCGTCGAGACGCTGCACGAGCTGCAGAACGCCACCCCCTCGATCTCGAGCGCCGGCCACTACGCCAAGATCGTCCAGGAGACGGCGCTACTGCGCCAGCTGATCTACGTAGCCGGCGACATCGCCGAGCTCGCCTACAGCGAACCCGACGACGTCGTGAAGGCACTCGACCTCGCCGAGACCAAGGTGTTCAACGTCGCCGAGCAGCGCGTCACCGACAGCACCCGGACCATCGAAGACCTCCTCCCCGAGGTGATGGATCGCCTCCAGGAGACCTACGACCGGGGCGACATCATCACCGGTGTTCCCACCGGCTACACCGATCTCGACGAGTTGCTCTCCGGTCTCCAGCCGAGCGCGCTCTACATCGTCGGCGCCCGCCCCGCCATGGGCAAGTGCGTCGCGTTCGATACGCCGATCGTCGATCCGACCACCGGCGACCTGATCACTGCGCTCGATCTCATGGAGCGCGCCGAGGTCCGCGATGCGTGCGACGCGATCGCGATCGACGAGCAGGGTCGCCAGGTCGTCGTGCCGATGACGCACTGCCTCGCCGACGGCATCAAGCCGGTGTTCCGGGTGCGCACGGCGTCGGGTCGCGAGGTCACCATCACGGCCACCCACCCGCTGCTCACCACGCGGGGGTGGACCGAGCTCGACGACGTCGCGGTCGGCGAGCCCATCGCCGTGCCGGCAGCGCTGCCCGTGTTCGGTACCGACACCGTCATCGACGACGACCGCACCGCCCTACTCGCCTCGGCCCAGCTGCACGACCCTCGCGCCGAGCTGCCCGGACAGGTCTTCCGGCTCGCCCGCGAGCAGCTCGAACTGTTGCTGTGCGATCTCGTCCGGGGGCGTTCGGTCGTCGAGGTCCGGTCGCCGCGGCTCGCCCGTCAGCTCGCGCACCTGTTGCTCCGGGTCGGTGCGCCCTGGATCCTCCAACACGGCGACGGATGCTGCCGGCTGGTGCGCCGGTCCGGCCCCGTCATGCTCCCGCGGGCGGTGTGGGCCGACATCGACAAGGCACGCGGCCAGACACCGCTCGCCGAGCTCGCCGAGCGCTCGGGCTTCGGTCAGCTCGCCAACTGGCACGCCGAGAACGGGCCGGTCCCGCGGACGATCGTCGCGCACCTCGCCGAACTGCTCGACGACGAACAGCTGCGTTGGTGGGCGTCGCCCGACGTCCTGTGGGACGAGATCGTCTCGATCGAGCCCGCCGGCTGGACCCAGGTCATCGACTTCACCGTGCCCGAGCTGCACAACTTCGTCGCCGCCGACATCTACCTGCACAACACGGCGTTCGGCCTCGGCATCGCCGCCCACGTCGCGATGCACTCGACCAAGCCGGTCCTCGTGTTCTCGCTCGAGATGGCGCACCAGGAGCTCACCCAGCGCATCCTGGCCAGCGAGGCCCGGGTCGACTCCACCAAGATCCGCACCGGGCGGCTCGCCGAGTCCGACTGGGCCAAGATCGGCAAAGCGATCGGTCGGCTCGAAGTGCCGCTCTTCCTCGACGACAACCCCCGCGTCACCGTGATGGAGATCCGCGCGAAGGCGCGTCGCATCAAGGCGCGGTACGGGGGTATCGGGCTGATCGTCATCGACTACCTCCAGCTCATGGGCGGCAGCGGCGCTTCGGAGAACCGTCAGCTCGAGGTCAGCGAGATCAGCCGAAGCCTGAAGATCCTCGCCCGTGAGCTCGAGGTGCCGATCATCGCCCTCAGCCAGCTCAGCCGCCAGCTCGAAGCCCGAGCCGACAAGCGTCCGATGCTCTCCGACCTCCGCGAGTCGGGCTGCCTCACCGCCGAGACGCGGCTCGTGCGGGCCGACACGAACGCCGAGGTCACACTCGGCGAGCTCGTCGAGTCGGGTGAGATCGGCATTCCCATCTGGTCGCTCGACGAGCGCTACCGGCTCGTGCCTGCGACCCTCACGAACGCTTTCCCGTCCGGTGTGAAGGACACGTTCCGCCTCCGCCTGGCATCCGGTCGCTGGGTCGACGCCAGCGCCAACCACCCGTTCCTCACCCTGCACGGCTGGGAGCGTGTCGAACACCTCGCCGTCGGCACTCGTATTGCGTCAGCGCGTCGCGTGCCCCAGGCCGTCGCGCCGGCGACCGACGCGATGAGCGATGCGGAGCTGGTCCTGCTCGGCCACCTCATCGGCGACGGGTGCACGCTCGCTCGGCACGCAATCCAGTACACGACCGTCGATCCGGAGAACATCGCCGCTGTCGTTGCCGCCGCAGCGGAGTTCGGGGTCACGGCGCGCGTGAAAGCGGAGCGCTCGTGGAACCAGGTGTACCTGCCTGCCCCGATGCGGCTCACACACGGCAAGCACCACCCGATCTCGACGTGGTTGCGTGGGCTCGACGCGTGGGACCGGCGTGCCTGGGAGAAGATCGTGCCGGCTCGCGTCTTCGCGCAGACACCTGAGCGGATCGCCCTGTTCCTGCGTCACCTCTGGGCAACGGATGGCAGCGTGACGGTGCCGGCCGGTACGGGCGCACCGCACATCTACTACGCCACCACGAGCCGACGGCTCGCCGACGACGTCGCCGCGCTGCTGCTCCGTCTCGACATCCGCGCTCGCATCCGCACGGTGCCGCACCGCACGCACCGCACGTCGTACCACGTCGACATCTCCGGTCGGACCGATCAACTGCGGTTCGCTGCCGTCATCGGTGTTCACGGTGCACGGGCCGCCAAACTCGCCGAGCTGGTGGCGGCGCAATCGGCCCGAACGGCCAATCCGAACGTCGATGTCATCTCCGCCGACGTGTGGGAGCACGTCCGCCACAAGTCGATGCCTGCTGCAGGCGTCACCGCCCGCGAGCTCGCCGCCCGACTGGGGATGCAGTACTGCGGATCGGCCCTCTATACGTCGGGAGTGTCGCGTGAACGGCTCCAGCGTGTCGCCGACATCACGGGTGACCCCTGGCTGTCGGACCTCGCGACGTCCGACGTGATGTGGGACGAGATCGTGGCCATCGAACCGCTCGGGCCGCAGCCGGTGTTCGATGCGACGATCGACGTGACACACAACTTCGTCGCCAACGGCATCATCGCCCACAACTCGCTCGAGCAGGACGCCGACGTCGTGATGTTCCTGTATCGCGACGAGGTGTACCACCCCGACTCGCCCGACAAGGGTTCAGCCGAGGTGATCGTGTCCAAGCACCGCGCCGGTCCGATCGGCACCAAGCGCCTCGTCTTCCTCGGCCAGTACACCCGCTTCGACAACGCCGCCCGCAGCGTCTGACCCGGCGTCGGGCTCAGCCGCCCGTGCCGACGGTCTGGATCTCGCGTACGTCGTAGGGGAACGACGCCGTGCGCACGACGTCGGGCGCTGTCCCGCTTCGACCATCCGTCGCCGCCCACGTGACGACCCACGTGGTGGTGATCGTGATCTCGAACGGACCGCCACGTGACCGATCGGCATATGTGTGTCCGCACGGCCCTGCTTCGACCGAGTCCCAGTCGGGGGAGTTGGGGTCGATCGGCACTCCGCCGCCCTCGCACTCGACGGTGGTGCCGTCGCCCATGTCGAACTCGGTGGTCGCGAGTGTCGCGACGACCGTCACGGAGGTACCACGGCCGGTCGCGGTGACGTCGACGGGCTGAGGATTGGCGACGGCCAACCACATGCCGAGGTTCACAATGCCGCCCGAGTCGAGCGGCGGGTTGACGCCCGGCTCGGGGAGCGGCACCATCCGCGTCGCACGCTCGATCGCGACCACCACGGGGTCGGGCTCCGGGTCGGCATCGGGAACGAAACGAAAGACGCCGTTCCCGGTGTCGCACCCCTGACGGATCTCGCCGTACTCGAGTTCCGCTCGTGTCGGCCCATTGTGCTGCACCTCCTGCGCCCACGTCTGCACTGACGACGAAACCGTAGACGCACTCGGAGTCGAGGTCGATGGGGAGCGGTCCCCTGGTCCAGCGTTCGGCGTGCGGCCGGGGCCCGCGGTGCGTTCGTCGTCATCGAACTGTAATGTGCCCCGCCGTGAGGGACGTTGGGCGACGGAGGCGAGCGGCAGCGGCTGTGCTCGTGCTCGTCGCGCTGGCAGTCCCGGCACCGGCGGCGCTCAGCGTCGCGAACGACCCGGACGCAGCCCGGGCCGCCCGCGAGATCCAGGACGCCCGCGACCGCGCGAACGCAGCTGCACAGGCGGTCTTCGACGCAGAGTCCGAGATCGACACGCTCGACATCGAGATCGAACGCGCCGCGGCTGAACTCGCCGAGCTCGAATCCGACGTCGGCGCGATGCGCAACGTGCTGGCCGACCGGGCGGTCCGCCGGTACATGCAGGGGGCCACCACGGGCAACGTGTTGCTGAACCCGATCGACGACATCAACGCCGCCGACGCAGCCGATGTCTACGCCGGCGCGGCGACCGGCGCCGTGCTGACCAGCACCGACGACTACGAGGCCGCGATCGACGACCTCGACGACCGTGCGCGCCGCCTCGACGATCGTCGCGACGATGCTGCCGAGGCACGCGAGCGGTTCGCGCAGCTCCGCTCCGACGCCGAGGCCGAAGTCGAGCGGCTCCAGGAGATCGAGCAGGAGCGGCTCGCCGACGTCGCCGTGCAGCGGGAACTCGCCCTCCTCCGCGAGCAGCGTGCTGCGGAACTCGCTGCCCGCCAAGCCGAGGACGAGGCGCGGCAGCGGGCCGAGCAACCGACGCCTGCGCCCGCCCCGGCGCCCGCCCCGGCACCGGCTCCTGCACCTGCCCCGGCGGCCGACGGCGGAGCCGCGGCAGCCGGGTC
>JALHOG010000128.1 GCA_022843125.1 Ilumatobacteraceae bacterium | reverse complement strand
GGCCGTCTACGGAAACAGCGAAGCTCTGCCACTCGTGATCGCCGCCGCAACGTATTGGTTGTCGGCGGCTTTGCGTGGTCGACCCAATCGGCGGTCGGTCCAGGTGATCGACGAAGCGTGGGCCGCCGTCCGCCACGGAGCGTCGTACTTCCAGTCGTCGCTGAAGCTCTCGCGAGCACACGGCGTCGCCACGGTTCTCGTGTGCCACCGGCCGTCGGACCTCACCGCGCAGAGCGACGACGGCACCGCCGCCGCCAAGATCGCCGCCGGTCTGTTGTCGGACATCCAGACACGCGTGCTGCTACGCCAACCACCTGAGCAGATCCCTGCGGCGGCCGAGATGTTCGACCTGACCGAGCGCGAACGCGGCTGGCTCAGCCAACTCGTGCCGGGCCGAGCGATCTGGCGGATCGGCGCTCGCTCCGCAGTCGTCCAGACGATCCTCGCCGGCGGCGAACGGAACCTGTTCAACACAGACCAGGGGATGAAGCCATGACCGGGGTCGTAGGGGCCGAACTCCGGGGTGCTTGTCGGTCTGGTCTGGCTGACTGGTCCGGGGTTGGTGAACTGGGGGTCACCGTAGCGGATGAGTGTGCCGTGTCAGGTCTGGGGTTGCTGTGTGGCGCTGGTTGCTTCGATGGTCGGCGAGATCGAATGGTCGGCGGTCGTGGCGGTGATTGCCCACCAAGCGATGCCGGTGGTGATGTAGATGTCGGCGATGTTGAAGGTGGGCCACCAGCCGGTGTGCAGCATGTCGACCACGGAGCCGGCTTCGAGCCGATCGATGGTGTTCGCGAGCGCTCCGGCGATGATGAGCGTGGCGGGCCCGGTGGGTGTCCGGTTGTTCCATGCGGCTCGGAGGATTGCGAGCGCGATCGTGAGGGTTGCGGCGGTGATCAGCAGGGGTGGGATGTTGGTGAACAGCCCGAATGCGGTGCCGCTGTTGTAGCTGAGTTGCAGGTCGATGGGTCCGGGAAGCGTGGTGGGTGCGTCGTCGAGTGTGGCGGTGGCCCAGATCTTGGTGGCGAGATCGATCGTGATGAGCGCGGCGATCCAGGCGAGCATGGTGCGACGTCGGGTCGGGTTCATCGGCTGATCTTGAGGATGCGTCGGGCGCCGTTGGCGACGACGGCGAAGATCACGGCGCCGGCGATGAGGTCGGGGATGCCGGAGTCGGTGAGTGTGACGCCGATCGCTGCAGCGATGACGAGTCCGTTGACCTTGATGTCGTTGGCAGTGAAGATCCAGCTGGCTTGTAGGTGTGCTTCGCCGGACCGGACGCGATGCAGCACGAGCAGTGTGATGATGTTGCCGGCGAGCGCGAGCACGGACATCACGATCATCGAGGTCGGGTCCGGGAGTTCGTTGTCGGCGAAGAATCGTCGTAGGACCTCGGCGAGACCGAGCGCGGCGAGGCCGATCTGGAGGTATCCGCTCGTGCGTGCGAGTTTTTTCTTGCGTGCGGCAGCGGTCCCGACGGCGGCGAGGCTGAGCGCGTACACGCTGGCGTCGGCGCCCATGTCGAGTGCGTCGGCGATGAGTCCCATGGAGCGGCTGATCAAGCCGACGGTGAGTTCGCCGACGAAGAAGCCGGCGTTGATCACGAACGCAACGATCAGCGCGTTGCGTTCGCGTCGGGTGTCGGGGGCGGGCCCGATCTCGCTGGTGTCGTCGACGAACTCGGCGCCAAGGTTGAGGGTTTGGAGTGCGGTGTCGATGGTGTCGGTGTCGGTCGTGTGGTCGATCAGCACGTCACGTTGGTCGAGGTCGACTTCGATGCGGTTGATCTGGTCGATGTCGGACAGTGCCATGCGCACGAGTTGTTCTTCGGCGGCGCAGTCCATGCCGGCGACGTGGAAACGGCTGACGGTCATCGGCTGCTCACGCGTTGGGGTTGGTGGTGTAGTTCGGACAGAGATCGATGTGTTCGCCGGTGACTGCGAGGAGTCGTTCGGCCGAGCGGACGACGTCGATGACTTCGTCGTGGGCAATGCGGTAGTGGACCTCGCGGCCGACGCGCCGATCGGTCACGAGTCCGCATTCTCTGAGGCACTTGAGGTGACCGGAGATGTTGCCCTGGGAGCCGTTCAGCGCAGTCACGATGTCGCTCACGCGTTGTTCACCGTCGGCGAGTGTGGTGATGATCGCGAGGCGTGTCGGGTCGCCGAACCCGCAGAACAGTTTCGCTGCGGTCGCGATGGGTGCAGCGTGTTGAATCGTGGCGCTCATGCCGGCGGATTGTATCGGCCTGCGCCGATGTATTGGTCCGGGCCGATGCGTCGTGGGTCAGTCGTGCCCGGCTTGGTCGCTGAGAGCGGCGTGGTGTGCGTGGTTGGCGTAGATGTTGGCTTGGGCGACGGAGAGGCCGAACAGGTCGCTGATCTGTCGGAGGTCGCCGCCGGTCGCGAACGCTTCGTCGAGGATGCGGTCTTGGCGGATCTGTTGGGCGGGTGTGCCGAGCAACCGGGTGTGCCAGGAGCTGTCGACCGGGCGTGTGTGGTGGGCGCTGCGGATGTTGATGAACAGGTGCTCGTTGGCGGTGTTCGGCCAGGTGTAGTGCCGGTGGAAGAGGTAGGTGTCGAGGCGTTCGAGGACGGCGTCGGCCAGCACGATGGTCTGGTCGCCGAGGTGGAGGCGCCGGTCGTAGATGTCGGTGAGTCCGATGTGGCGCAGGTCCTTGACGCGGATGGCGTGGTAGCAGAGCAGCGCTGCGGTGAGTGCCCGGGCGGTGTTCGGCGAGTCGAGCAGGTTGCGGATGGTGGCGAGACCAACGGGGGCGGGGATCGGGTGGTTGGTGTGGGGTTGGCGGATGTGGGTGGTGGGGTTGGTGAACACGACCTTGCGGCCCTTGAGGGTCCGGAAGATCGAGCGGAGTCCTTGGAGCATGTGGGTGCGCTGCCATCCGCTCGCCGGCAGCGCTGTGTAGATGTCGTCGCGGGTGACCTCGCGCAGCGAGGTGTGCCTGGTGGCCCAGGTTTCGACGGCGGGCATCGCCGATCGGAGCTGTTGACCAATGGTGAGATCGCTGCGCGGCTTGCTGCGAGGCGGGGTGGTGCTGCCGTGGCGCATGACGTCGAACCACACGCCGAGTTCGGCGGCGATGGTTTCGGGCAGGCCGTTGGTCTTGGTGGCGAACCAGCCAACGATCGATGGTGGTCGGTCGTCGTCGAGCATGCCAGCGGCGTCGAGGGCGTCGCTCAGCGCGACGGTCGACACCTTGAGTTTGGCGATCGCGTCGATGTCGCTGCAGCGAATTGGTGCGCCGATCGTTTCTTGCTGGCCGAGCAGGATGTGCACGCCGTGTTGAACGGTGACGATCTTGCGGCGGTCCCAGCCGTGAGCTCGGCCGAACTCGTCGACGTGTTGATCCAACAGCAACGCCAGGTTCGCGTCGCGGGGATCGAGGTGACCGACCCGGCGGGCGACGCTGAGGTCACGTTCGAAACGGAACAGCGGCAATTGCAGGTGAGTGACCGGGAACCGGGCGAGAGTCCCGACCGCAACCGGTGGTGGCGGCGACTTCGGGCGTCGCGCCGAGGCAGCTTTGCCCATATCGGCGAACCACAGCTGTTGTCCGTTCCGGTTCGCGGCGATCAGATCGGGGAGCGGCAACGGCGGCTTCGTCGCCAGGACCCGGGTGCGTTGCTTGGTGCAGAGCCGGCAGGCGCCGTAGATGTTGATGGGGACTTCGCGGCTGCAGCACGAGCAGACTCCGAGCTTGCGCTTTTCTCGCCAGCCGTTGCACGCGGTGCATCGCCAGGCTCGATGCTTGGACGCACCCCACGCGAAGCAGTCCGGACAGGTGTCGATCGTGACATGGCCCATCCGGTGGCAGCGACCGCACAGCCCGTTGGTGAAGTAGTCCGTCGTCGATCCGCACTCGAGACAAGGTGGCGGAACGGCGGATCCGCCGGGCCAACACCCGAAGCAGAACTTCACCGTGGTGAACGCGACGGGCCACTCGCCGCATGTGGCGCAGAAGCTCTGCCAGCTCACCCCGGCGGCAGCGTTCGGTTCTTCCCCAACCTCGGCGTGACCGTCGCACCAGCGGCGCGCTTCTTGCGCGGTTTGCGGGCCTCGACCTTGTCCGGCTCGCGGATCAACAACTGGTCCGGGTCGCAATCGAGGACCGAGCAGATCACGTCGAGGTCCTCGAGCCGGATCGTGGTTGGCGTTCCCGCCCACAACGACGACATCTTCCCGGCCGAGATCTCCAAGCCGGCGTCCGCGAGCCGGCGTCGCATCTCGGTCGATTTCCAGATGCCCTGTTCGGCAGCGGTCAGTCTCAGATTCCAACGCATCAGTTCACTCCTGTTCGTTGTCCCGGTTCGGGTCGAGGCGGTCGGCAATCCGCTGGTTCGCTTCGGTCCAGGCGCGTTCGATGTGATCGCCGTGCACATGGATGTAGCGGGTCGTGGTCGACAACCACTCGTGGCCGAGCAGTTCCTGGATTGCTTTGAGGTCGACGCCGCGCTGGTAGAGCGACGACGCGCAGAAGTGGCGCAGCGTGTGCGGCGTCAACCGACCGTCGGACCACGCCGGCAACCAACGACCAACCGCTGCGGCGAGTCCGTCACGCAGCGCCTGGTCACCGATCCGGCTGCACGCACCGGTCAGCTTGTCTCGCCGTTCACTCGGGAACAGCGGAGCGTTCGGGTCCTCATAGGCGTCGTCGAACTGGTGGCGAATGTCGCCCAACCACCAATCCATCAGATCCGCCGCGCCGTTGATCGCCGGCACCAGTCGACTCTTGGGTCCGCGGCCTCGGCTGCCTTTGCCGAACCGGACATGGATCTTGCCGAACTCGCCCAAATCACGTCGCCAGTCACGGATGTCGAGCATGTAGGTCTCCTGGATCCGCAGACCGCACCGGCGCCACAACGACGCCGCCATGTAATCCCGTGTCGCCGGCAAGAACTTGCGCGCCTCGGGCAACCACTCACGCCACGCTGCGAACAACACATCGATCTCCTCAATCGACGGCGGTACCCGCACGTTGCTGTAGTCGGCTTTGGTCGGCCGGTTGAACTCGTCGATGATCTGGATCACCACGTGGCCGGTCAAACGTTCGATGTCACCGGAGTAGCGGGCAACGAGGAACGAGTAGAACCGCGCCAGCGACCACGCCTTGTGCTGCACCGTCAACCGGGCCCGATGCAACTCCTTGCGTTGATGGACCAAGAACCGATCAGCGTCGGCCGGCTGCGCCGTCCACACCGGTCGCCCCAGGAACCGGATGAACTCGAAGATCGCACCTCGGTCCTCCACCACCGTCGAGTCACCCGAACCTGCACCCACCGTCGCAAGCAGATACTGATCGACCAGTTCCTGCTCGAAATCCTCAACCTCACCAGGCGCGACAAGCGCCTTCGGGGCGTCCAAGGAGCGGACCACAGCCAACGCCATAGCGTCTCCTCCTGTTCAGCCGGTCGAGCGAATCACCTCGATACCCGGCAAGCCTTCAGGAATCCCGACCAGTTGTCAAGGTTCAGGCCAAGTCGGTCAACAGATCGGAAGAGCG
>JALHOG010000127.1 GCA_022843125.1 Ilumatobacteraceae bacterium | reverse complement strand
TGCTGGCATCGGTCGCTCCCGTCCTGCGCCAGCCCGTCGAAGCAGCGCCGACGGCGGCGCGTGTGGTCTTCACCGGGTGGAACGTCGGGGCCACACCCCGGATCTGCGACGTCGACACGACGATCAGCGCGTCGACATGTGCGAGCCTGCCGATCACCGACGCGTCGCCCGACGGCACGTCGGGAGTGGCGACGGCCGACCTGAACGCGGACGGTCGGGGCGACGTCGTGATCTCGAACCAGAACGGCGGCGTGAACGTCTGCCTCGACAACGGGGCGGGCGGCTGGAGCTGCACGGCGCACGGTCCGAACGGGCGCCACAACGCCGTCATCGTCACACAGCTCGACGGCAACGGCTCGCCCGACATCGTCAGCGTCAACGAGACCATGGGGATCATGAAGGTCTGCCTCAACTCGGGGACGGGCACCTTCACCTGCGTCAACCAGTCGACCCCGGGTTGGACCTCCGGGGTGGCGCCGATCGACCTCGACGGTGACGCCGACACCGATCTCGTGATCGGCGGCATGGGCAGCGGCGTCTACCAGTGCATCAACAACGGCTCGGCGGTGTTCGCGTGCGCGTCGTTCGCCGGGGTCGCCCAGGCGCGCGACATCGAGGTCGGGCTGATCGACCTCGACCCGTTCCCGGACCTCGTCTTCGCGGTCGATGGTGGCGACGACATCGTCTGCTTCGGCGATGCGATGTTCTCGTTCGCGTGCTCGACGCTCGACGCCGGTGGGGCGACGCACGGCGCGAAGATCGCCGACTTCGACGGTGATGCGATCGCCGATGTGATCCTCGCCCGCACGGGCGTGCCCTCCCGGGTGTGCCTCAGCGACGGGATGCGGGGCTTCACCTGCTCCAACATCGCGGCGCCGATCGGGAACTGGCGCGACGTCGACGTCGCCGACGTGACCGGCGACATCATCCCCGACCTCGTCGTGGCGGTGCAGGGCCAGAACCTGATCTGTACCGGTGACGGCACGGGCAACGTGACCGGTTGCGCCGTGATCGACGCGGCCGCATCGTGGCACACGCAGCACGCGGCGGTCCTCGCACCGGCGGCACCCCCGCCCGATGGCGACGGCGACGGTGTGCCCGACGCGTTCGACAACTGCCCGGCGGCATTCAACCCGACCCAGGTCGACACCGACGGCGACAGCCTCGGTGACGAGTGCGACCTCGACGACGACAACGACGGACTCGTCGATGTGGACGAGGTGGGGATCCACGGCACCGATCCGCTGCTGGTCGACACCGACGGTGACGGCGCCGACGACCTCGACGAGGTGACGAACGGTTGGAACCCGCTGCTCCATCCACAGCCGCAGATGCTCCTGCTCGCCGTCCCGTCACCGTGGCACGGCGCGAACGGTCCCGTCGCTGCGCTCGCGGACGCGACATCGCTCCTCCCGATCACGCTGGCCGTGAGCGGGCCGTGCACCGCCTCCGGTCTCACGGTGACTCCATTGGCCCCGGGCACGTGCGACCTCACTGCCGACCAGGCCGGGAACGGCAACTGGGAGCCCGCTGCGTCGGCGTTCGCAGCCCTCGAACTCGTGACCGCCCCCCAGACGGTGACGATCACCGCGCCCACGACGATGACGGTCGGCGACTCGTCGGCTGTCTCGGCCCTCTCGACCAGCGGGATCGCCCCGACGCTGTCGGCGACCGGGCCGTGCACGCTCGTCGCAGGGATCCTGACGGCCGACGCCGCCGGGACGTGCTCGCTCTCGGCCGACCAGCCCGGTGACACCTGGTGGGACCCCGCGCCCACCGCCTCCGCGTCGATCACGCTGTCGCCGCCACCACCCCCGGCGACGACCACGACCACCACCACCGCGACGACCACCACCACGACGGCACCGCCGCTCGCCCCACCCACCACAACGCCCCCGGCGACGACGGCCGCGCCGACCACGACCGTCCCGTTCGTGCCCACCGGGACGACCGTGCCGCCGGTCGACACGACGACGGCGCCGACGGCGGTTCCGACCACCGCGCCCGCCCGTACGAACCGGACGAGCGCCACGACGACCAGCACCAGCAGCACCAGCAGCACGACGAGCACCAGCAGCACGACGAGCACGAGCACCACGACGCCGACCACGACGCTGCCGCCGGTCGACGAGGATGCGGTGATCGTCGAGACCACGGTCGACGATCTGCTCGTCGACGGCCTGCCGCGGCCGACCGTGAGCGCGATGCGCATCGTGATCGGCGGCGTCGAGACCGGGACGTCCGCAACGATCACCGACGGGAACCGGACGATCACCGCCCGCGTCGCTCGCGACGGGTCGCTGGTGTTCGACCTGCCCGTCGAGTTCCGCATCGCCGAGGCCACCCTCGTGATCGAGGACGACGACGGGACGCGCACGATCATCACCTCGGCCGACGTGTTCGTCGACGGAGATGTCAGCCTCGCCCTGGAGTTCCGCGTCGAGGAGGGCGAGGACGTCGCTGCCGCGACGGTGCAGGTCAGAGGCATCGGGTTCGTCCCGGGCTCACCGATCGACCTCACCCTCCACTCGACGCCGCGCCACCTCACGACGCTCTCGGCCGATGCTGCCGGGGCGTTCGAGAGCACCGTGACGTTGCCGGTCGACGTCGAGCCGGGTGAGCACCGGGTGCTCGCGTCCGGTCAGACGCCCGACGGGCCGATCAACGGTGAGTGGCACTTCTCGGTGGGTGACACGGGCGTGGTGGAGCGCGTCGGCGACCCCACACCGGAGGACGTCCTGGCCGCCGCTGCCGCCGAGGCAGCAGGCGCGGCCGACCCTGCCGGCGCTGTCGATGGGGCCGCCCCGGACGCAGTGGCAACCACGGAGGTCGCGATCGCCGACGATTCGGTCGCCGATCAGGCGGCCGACGCCGGCCCGGCACCGATCGACGAGCGGACCGGACTCCCGGTGTTCTCGCCGGCCGACGAGCCGGAGGAGACGGTGGCGGACGCCGTCGAGGCGTTCGCACTCCTCAGCCTCCTCGGTGCCGGAACGAGCCTGGCGGCGGCCGGGCTGGCCGGCTCGGGCCTGTCGGGCATCGGTGGTGCGGGATCCGGGGGCGGCGCCGGCGCCGCCACACGGGGCGGTTCGTCCGGCGGTTCGTCGGGCGGTGACGACGAGAGCCGCGGCAAGGGCAAGATCGCCAGCGGCAAGGCGGCGAAGTTCGGCGATGCGCTCGACGGCGTGGCGTGGGGTGACGCATCGAAGACCTGGCGATGGCCGCTGGCCAGACGCCTCGACGAGTTGGGTCGGTCGGTCCCGGCCCGCCTGCATCCGGTGTCGCCGCTCGCCGGTCGCATCGTGGCCGACGGGTCGACGATGCGCGGGGTGTTCGGCACCGGGTCGATCATGCTGCCGGTGCTTGCGGCGATCCTCGGCGTGGTCGCCGCGATCGACACCGGCGGTCTCCCGGTGGCGCCGTCGCTCAGCCTGATGCTCGCGCTGCTCGTGATCGGGATCCTCGATGCATCGGCAGGTTTCGTGGCTGCGGTGGTGTTCGCGACCAGCGTGGCGGTGAGCGGCGGAGTCACCTCGGCCGACTCGGTGCGGGCGCTGCTCGGCATCGGTTCGCTCTGGTTCGCGATCTCGCTGATCGCCGGTGCCGCCCGCGCGTTCCGGCGGGCACCGGCGCAGGATTGGGCAGCGCGCTGGAACGGCGTCGGCGACATCGTGATGGGCTCGTTGCTCGCGGCGTGGACCGCGCAGGGTGTGACGTCGTCGCTGCCCGGCCTGAGCGGGCTCGACATGCCGATCGCCGCGCACGCCGACCTGGTGGCCCTCGTGGCGATCGCTGCGCTCGTGACCCGCTATCTGTTCGAACGACTCGCCGTGCGCGGCTACCCCGAACGTCTGGCCGCAGCGACGTTCGAGCCGGGTGGCAAGCCGGGCAGGCGTCAGCAGGCCGGCTCGATCACCGTGAAGGCGCTGATGTTCGCCTTCATCGTGGTGCCGTACATCGGCCTGCGTTGGGAGCTCGTGCTCGTGTCGGCGCTCTCGGTGGTGCCGTCGTACCTCGGGCTCGTGAAGGATCGCTTCCCGAGGTCGTCGCGCCTCTACATGGTGCTGCCGCGCGGTGTGCCCAACACCCTCGTGGGGATCACGATCGGTGTCGTGGTCGGCGGTGCGCTCGCCGCCCGGATCGACGACCCGCAGACGCTGTTCACCACATCGTTCATCGTGCTCGCGCTGCCCGGCTTCGCCATGGCGCTGCTGGGCCTGGTGGGCCGCGACGGGGCGGACCCGGCGGCGACGTGGATCCGGCGCATCGCCGGGGTATGGGTCGCCGTGGTCGCGCTGCTCAAGGTGCTCGGGTACCTCGGCGAGTCGCCGTGGTTGCCGCTGTTCCTGATCGCCCCGCTGCTCGCCTGGTGGTTCGCCGCGAGCGTGCGAGCCGAACGTGCCGCCCAGGCTGCTGCCGCACAGGAAGCAGCGGAGGAGGCGGCCGCGGAGTTGGCAGCCGAGCAGGGGAGTGACGTCGAGATGGTCGAGGTCGCGGCCGCCGAGGTCGCGGTCAGCGATCCGTGCCACGACGAGGTGCTCACCCTCGCTGCACTCGATGACCTCGCGGAGGCCGAGGCCGCAGTCGCCGACGAGGCGATCGAGGTGGTGCGGGCACATGCGGACGACGAACCGACGATCGGTGATCGTGTCCGCCCGCGACCAGGCGCGAACGCATCGGGCACCACCGGCTCCTGAGGGTCTCGTCCGCTTCGTCGCGGTGCGCGGCATCATGCCGCGTCGGGTGGTCGTCGTCGGTGCTGGTGGTCGGGGTCGTCGCGTTCCGCGGCGATGTCGGGTCGGGTGGTGGCGTGGGTGTGGCCGTCGGGTCGGGTGATGGTGAGGGTGCGGTCGGGACTCAGCTGGAGGGTCCATCCGCCTTCATGGACGAGGTGGTGATGCCGAGAGCAGAGCGGCAGCAGATTCGCGAGGTCGGTGTGGCCGCCGTGTTCGAACCAGTCGATGTGGTGGATCTCGCAGCGGTCGAACGGGACGTCGCAGCCGTGGTGGGCGCAGTGCCGGTAGATGGTGCGCAGGGCGCGTCGTTGGGCGCGGGTTGCGGTGCGGTGGGTGCGTCCGACGTTGATCGGGACGCCGTCGGTGCCGAGGATGACGGGGGTGATGAACCCGTTGCACAGTGCGCGGCGCACGCTCTCGGGTGGCACGGGCAGCCCGTCGCCGGTCTCACACACGCTGTGCGCGTGCAGCCGACCCGTTGCAGCGGTCTGGGCATCCACGACGTAGGTGACGTCGGCTTCCAGTGGTCGTTCGCGGTCGTGTCCGCCGGTGACGAGGCGGCCGAGGGCTTCGGCGGCGAGCCGGTCGCGTTGGTAGCGGCGTTCGAGGAATTCGGGATCGCCGGCGCGTTCACCGGCTGCGATCATGGCGGCGATTTCGCGGTCGATGGCACCGAAGATCTGGTTGGCGAGTTCGGGGTGGAACGCCAGGCGGCCTTCGGTCATGCCGGTCGCGCGGTTGATCTTCCGGCGGAGGTAGGTGTCGTTGCGTTGCTGCGTGTTGCGTGAGATCCCGTGATCGCGCTCGAGTTTCCGGATGCGGTCGCGGCAGACCCGGGTGAACTCCTCGGGTGTCTTGGACAGAGCAGCGGCCAGCAACGATTCCTGCTGTCCGAGTAGTTCGGTCTTGATCGTGTCGTCGAGGCCGGTGGTGGCGTTGGCGAGT
>JALHOG010000126.1 GCA_022843125.1 Ilumatobacteraceae bacterium | reverse complement strand
ACGAGTGAGAGAGGATCAGCCACAGTGCCCGCCATTCTGCCGGGTCACGGTCACGCAGCGGCGGTGGGATGCGAACGGCGGGATGTGGATACAGTGCCCGCCCGATGAACGGCGGACGGTTGGCAGGGAAGGTCGCTCTCATCACGGGGGCGGCGAACGGGTTGGGACGGGTCGCGGCCGAGCTGTTCGCGGCCGAGGGCGCGCAGGTGGTGATCGGCGACGTGATCGACGCGTCGGCGGCCGTCGATGCGATCCGGGTGGCGGGCGGTGTGGCGGCGTCGGTGCCGCTCGACGTCTCCGACGACGCGAGCGTGGCGGCCGCCGTGGCGCACACCGTCGCCACGTTCGGCGGACTGCACGTGCTCTACAACAACGCCGGCATCTCCCCCGCCGACGACGACGGGCCCGTCAACACGAGCGACGCCACGTGGGACGCCGTGCTCGACATCAACGTGACCGGCGTGGCCCGCTGCTGCCGGCACGGCATTCCGGCGATGCTCGAGTCCGGTGGCGGCAGCATCATCAACGTGGCGTCGTTCGTCGCCCACGTCGGTGCGGCCACGCCGCAGATCGCCTACACGTCGTCGAAGGGGGCGGTGCTGGCGATGACCCGTGAGATCGCGACGATCTACGCGCGGCAGGGCATCCGCGTGAATGCGCTGTGCCCGGGCCCGGTGCTCACTCCGCTGCTCGCGAAGTTCCTGTCCGACGACGACAAGCGCCAGCGCCGACTGGTGCACATCCCGATGGGTCGTTTCGGCGAGCCGATCGAGATCGCCAAGGCCGCCCTGTTCCTCGCTTCGGACGACTCGTCGTTCATGACCGGCCAGTCGCTCCTCATCGACGGCGGCATCACCGCGGCCTACACCACCCCCGACTGATCTGTGACGGAATGGGTCTGACCCATTCCGTCACGTGGGGCGGGGTGGTCCACAATGGGTGGCGTGACGACGAACTCGCACGTGAGCCACGACCAACTGGTCGCCGACATCGAGGCGGGCGCGATCGACACGGTGCTCGTCGTGTTCGGCGACCATGCCGGGCGGATGGTGGGCAAGCGCACCGACGGCCGGTTCTACGTCGACGTCGTGCGGCACGAGGGCACCGAGAGCTGCGACTACCTGATCGCCTGCGACATCGACAACACGCCGATCCCCGGCTTCCGGTGGGCGAGCTACGAACAGGGGTACGGCGACATGCGCGGCGTGGTCGACGAGTCGACCGTGCGCTACCTGCCGTGGCTCGAGCGCACGGCGATGGTGATCTGCGACCTGGTCGACGTCGACGCCGGCGCGCCGGTGGAGGTGTCGGGGCGGCGGATGCTGCAACGGCAGGCGGAGCGCGCGGCCGCGGCCGGGTTCGTGCCGATGCTCGGCTCGGAAATCGAGTTCTTTCTCTTCACCGAGACGTACGACGAGGCGCACGCCGCCGGGTACCGCTCGCTCACGCCCAACTCGCCGTGGGTCGAGGACTACCACATCCTCCAGACCACGAAGGAGGAGGACGTGCTCGGCGCGATCCGGCGCGGACTGGCGGGCGCGGGGATGCCGGTCGAGTACAGCAAGGGAGAGGCGGGCCGCGGGCAGCACGAGGTGAACCTCACGTACCAGCCGGCGGTCGAGATGGCCGACATCAACATGGTGTTCAAGAACGCGGTGAAGGAGATCGCCCACCAGCGCGGGCGGTCGGCGACGTTCATGGCGAAGCCGACGTTCGACGACGCCGGGTCGAGCTGCCACATCCACGCCAGCCTGTGGTCGCCCGACGGCGACGCGCTGTTCGCGGGCGGCGACGGCGACCCGCACCACATGCCCGACGTGTTCCGCTGGTTCGTCGGCGGCCAGATCGCAACGGCCCGCGAGTTCAGCCTGCTGTTCGCTCCGACCGTCAACAGCTACAAGCGGTTCCAGCCCGGCTCGTGGGCGCCCACCGGCGTGGGGTGGGACATCGACAATCGCACGCTCGGGTTCCGGGTGGTGGGGCACGGCTCGTCGACGCGTGTCGAGAACCGGATCCCGGGCGCCGACGCGAACTCCTACCACGCGTTCGCGGCGACGATCGCTGCCGGGTTGCACGGCATCGAGCACAGGATCGAGCCGCCGGCTCGCTACCGGGGCGACGGCTACGCGGCGACCGACCTGGAACGGATCCCCACCACGTTCCCCGAAGCGATCGACCTGTGGCGCGGTTCGACGACAGCGAGAGCGTGCTTCGGCGACGACGTGCACCACCATGTGCTCGTGCACGCGGAAGCCGAGTGGCGCGCGTTCAACCAGACCGTCACCGAGTGGGAGCGCCGCCGCTACTTCGAGCGCATCTGATCGTCGCCGCCGATCGACGGAGGTTGGATCACGTCACCGCTGTGCGTCTGCAGGTGGTCGAGCAGCTCGTGGAGGCTGGCCGTTGCGAGGCAGACCACCGAGTCGGTGGCGCCGTAGTACAGGTCGAGCGTGTCGCCGTCGGGGCGGAGGATCCAGCCGCACGGGAACACCACGTCGGGCACGTCCCCGGCGCGCTCGTAGATCGCTGACGGCCCGAACACCCATTCGTCGCCGCGACGCAGCACGCGGCGGGGATCATCGAGGTCGAGCAGGGCGAGGCCGAGCCGATAGATCGACCCCGACGCCGTGGTACGCACGCCGTGGTAGCAGATCAGCCAGCCGTCGGGTGTGCGCAGCGGGGGCGGGCCGAGCCCGATCTTGTTGGCGTCCCACCAGCCACCGAGCCGTGCCGGGATCAACACCCGCGAGTCGCCCCAGTGGCGGAGGTCAGGGCTCCACGACAACCAGATGTGCGATCCGAGCCCGGCCATCGCGGCCGATGGGCGGTGGATGAGCCCCCACCGGTCCCCGAACCGGGACGGGAAGATCGCCGCGTCCTTGTCCTCCGGCGATGCGAGCACGCCCCGCCGCTCGAACACCACGAAGTCGCGGGTCGTCGCCAGGCACACCAGCGGACCACCCAGCGAGAAGCCGGTGTAGACGATGAAGTACTCGTCGTCCACCTGGGTGATGCGCGGATCCTCGATCCCCCAGTGCTCCTCGTAGCAGTCGACCTGCGGTGTCATCGCCCGGTCACGAACCGTCCAGCCGGTGCGGCCGTCTGCGCTGGTCGCAACAGCGAAGTGCGAGAGGCCGGTCCGGTCCTCCACTCGCATGAGGAGCAGGGTGCCCCCGTCGAACTCGACCGCAGCCGGGTTGAACACGGCGTTGGCCATCCGTGGGAGATCGTGAGCCGTCAGCACGGGATTGTGCGGCCACCGTCTGAAGAGCTCGCGCGGGTCGGTGTCAGGGATGCTCACGGTGACGCCGCCGCGCGTTCGTCGACCGCTGCCCGCAGCACCGCGCCGTACTGCGCACCGACGACCGGCCAGGCGAGCCGGGCCGCCTCGGCGCGCGCGGCGGCAACGCAACGTGCCGCGAGACGCTTGTCGGTGATGAGCCGCTCGATGGCATCGGCGAGCGCCTCGGGTTCCTCGTGGGCGACGACGAGGCCGCATTGGCCGTCGACGATGTCGAGGGCGTGCGGGAATGCCGTCGCGACGATCGGTTTGCCCGAGGCGATCGCGTCGACGAGCACGCCCGAGGTGACCTGCTCGCGGGAGTCGTACGGCAGCACGACGATGTCGGCGTCGCGGACCATCGCGAACACCTCGGCCCAGTCGCGGTAGCGGTCGTCGAACGACACGAGGTCCTGCACACCGAGCTCGCTCGCGAGCCGTTGGAGCGCGTGGCGATAGCGCTCACCTTCGTGGGCGACCACGTTCGGATGGGTCTGGCCGGCCACGACGTAGCGGACGAGGTGCCCGCGCCCGGCGAGGATCGCGATCGCCTTGATCGCATGCTCGATGCCCTTGCCGGGCCCCAGCAGACCCCACGTGAGCAGTTGCGGGACCGTCCGCTGCGCGACGACAGCCGGACCGAGGTTGGGTTCGGCTCCGTGGGGAATCACCACGACGGACGAAGGATCGACGTGGTAGCGGCGGACCAGCCGATCGGCCGCAGACGGGGACAGCACGATCACACTGGCAGACGCTCGGGCGACCGCTTCGAGGATGGTTCGCTGATGTGTGCTCGGGTCGATGAGCACCGTGTGGAGCACCGACACGAGCGGCACCTCCAACCGGTTGACGAAGGGCACGACGTCCGCTCCTTCACGACCCGGGAGGATGCCGTACTCGTGCTCGAGCAGGGTGCACGAGTAGTCGTTGCACAGGTCGGCCGCGTCGGCGGCCGTCATCGAGTCGTCCCAACAGGCGACGACCTCCGGCGGCTGCCCGCCTGCGTCCACGTCGTCGCCGAGGCGGAGCACGTCGACGTCCCAGGTCGTCGAGCCGAGCAGGCTGCGCCGCGTGTTGGCGGTGAAGGTGGCCAGACCGCAGCGGCGCGGCGGGTAGGTACCCACCAGAACCACCCGATCGTCACGCAGGCACGGATGTACCGACGACCACGCCGACGACGTTGCAGACATCACCTTCACACCCTTCTCGAGACGCTCCGCTCCCTGTGCTCCTCCTCTTCCCTCATCGAGACCCACTCACACCCACTCGTCAAGGGGCAATGGTCGTAACAGGTACGCCTGGTGCGAGCCCGTCGGCCCGACGCTAGATTCGACGTGCTGCTCTCACGAGCAGCCCCCGCCCTCGTAGCTCAGGGGATAGAGCATTGGCCTCCGGAGCCATGTGCGCAGGTTCGAATCCTGCCGAGGGCACATCCCGTCTACCAGCACTGACCTGCGGAGAGACACAGCGCAAGGGCCCTCGCCGGCCGTGACGGTCTCCCCGCTGATGACCGCTGTTACCCACTGAACGCCACTGTTCGCGGGAGGGGCGCGGGCAGGATTCGCGCCCGTGACCGGCAACCACTTGAGCTTGCTCGCAGTTGCTTGAATGCGTCATCAAGGTTGACGACCACTTCTCGCCGATCGCTACCTCAACCGGAACTGGAGTGACCCCCGGATCACGGACGGGTTCGGTGTGAGATCCTGCCACCGTGGTGGCTCCGAAGTCGATGGGCCTGAGGTAGCCGAGGGTGGAGTAGCGGCGGGTCGGGTTGTAGAACGCTTCGATCCAGTGGAACATCGCCCGGGCGAGCCCGGCGCGGGTCGGCCATTGGTGGCGGTCGAGGAGTTCGCATTGCAGTGACGCGAAGAAGCTCTCGGCGACGGCGTTGCGTCAATGGCCAAGTTGATGTCCTCGCTGGTGGCCATCGGGAGTCCTCGCCGGCGGCCAACGAAAGTCCTCGCGGTCATGCCTCCTTGCGGGTGGTGCGGTGGGTGAGCCGGTATCTGTCGTCGGTGGTGGTGATGATGTGGGCGTGATGGCAGAGCCGGTCGAGCAGCGAGACGGCGGTGGGGAGTGCCGCGCGTAGCTACACACATGTTTGGGTACCATCAACCCAGTTGCCTCGGCCAACTGGCGGAACGCTGCAACGTTGGGCCGGGCGGACTCACCGCTGAACGGGATCCGCAAGTCGCATCGTTTGCCCTGTGTCCCCATCAGTCGGCGCCATGCCATCAGGATACGAAAGCCATATAGAATCTGGGTAAGCGCTGACCCCAACTCGCCGAAGGCCACCTGCCCGCCACCTCACGACCCAGCCGGGAACGCGTCACGGAAGTAGCGGTACCCCCCGCCCGCAACGGGCACAGGCGGCCGCCAGCGCGCGTCGAGCACTTTGAGCTTCATCTAGGAAGATAATCCTTGACCTACCGATCGTTCGGGATGCAAAGTGACCAGTGGCACATGGGGGTGCCGTTCCATCACGTACAGACCTGGGGGGTCTTCACATGTCAGCAACCGGCAGCATCTCGAACCTGGAAGCAGGAACGGCTTGGCCAATGATCCAGCTTCCCGATGACGTCTTCGTCCACAGTGACGAGCGTCCTTGGGTCC
>JALHOG010000125.1 GCA_022843125.1 Ilumatobacteraceae bacterium | reverse complement strand
GGTCAGGCGGCGTCGGGTGGGGTGATGGTGGTGCCGTCGGGGCGGTGGATGTGCCAGGTGCCGTCGGGTTGGCGTTGTGGTTGGTAGCGGGCGCGGTATTTGAACCGGTTGTGGTGTTCGCACAGGATGGCGGCGTTGTCGGCCGCGGTGGGGCCGCCGGCGGTGAAGTCGGTGATGTGGTCGAGTTGTGCGATGGCGGCCCGGATCATGCATCCGAGCCATGTACATCGTGGTTGGATCGCCTTCAGCACCTCGGCGAGGGCTCCGTCGAAGAGGCGGCGCTTCATGCCGGCGTCGACGACGATGCCGGCTGAGTCGACCACGATGCGTCGGACGTGGGCGAGGACCGAGAGAGCGACGATGGTGCGCGGGTCGACCGGGATGCCTGATGTGGTCTCCGAACGGCGCGAGCGCACCGTCGCGGGGTCGATGTCGACCGGTGTGTCGTCGATCGCGTTGGAGAGTCGCTGCTCGTACTGGTCTTGGTCCATGAGCAGGTTGATCACGATCTGGATCTCCTGCCCGTCGATGCCTGCGGCAGCGGCGGCACGGAAGACGGCGACGAGGGCGTCGGCGCGTCGCTGCTGCGCCGTGCGCGGCAACAACGCGGCGCAGGCGGCGGTGCCGTGCTCGGCGACGCATGCGTCCCAGTCGGCTCGGAACTCTGCCTCGCAGAACTTGTCGAAGACCTGGCGCATGATGTCGCCGTCGATGACGCCGTGACTGGTCCGCCATTGGAACTCGCCGTCGATGTCGGTGAGGGTGGCGTTGCGGTGCTCGTGGCGGCGTTCGGCCTTCCGTTCGGCGCCGTCGGTGTCGGCGAGTTGGAGCCAGCGGGCGCAGACGAGTTCGAAGTCGGCGAAGGCGAGCGTTCGTGCGGCGTCGAGCAGCACGGCCTGTGAGGCGGGGAGGTGTTCGCGGGCGCGGGGGTTGCTCGAGAGTTTGGCGAGCTCGTCGACCTGTGCGACCCCGATGTCGGCTGCTGCGAACGCGTCGCGAACGGCAGGCATCAGGGCGAGAGTGCGGGCGACGGCGCGGCGCCGGTGCGCCTCGCGTGACGAGCAGTTGGTGACCGCCATCGACCAGCCCTTGACGGACCAGTGACCGTCGTCGCGGTAGTGCATGGTCTGGTCGCAGCGCCCGGTGATCGCGGCGATGGTCGCTTCGGCCTGGCGGCGGACCCGTTCCGCTGCGAGCAGTGCGGCGTCGAGCTCGCGGCCGTGCATCACGGCGATCTCGTCGGCGCTGGGCAACCCGTCCATGTGCACCAGTATGACGAGGGGGTGTGACACTCAAGTGCGGACACCAGTTCGACTCACGAACGATGCCGCCCACCTACGCTGGGCGCATGGTCTTCGGGGATGCGGTCCGGGCGGCCGATGTGGCCGCTGCGGCGGTGGCCGCGCAGTGGATGGCGACGGCGTGCGACGGCGCACCCGGCACGGTCGGATCGTGGGTGCCGGCCACGTTCCAGTCGTACGCGCGCATCCATGCACCCGAGCCGGGTGACGACTGGTGGGCCGAATACCGCGACCTGCACGCGACGGTCGCCGGCGTTGCCGGGCGGCACACCTCCACCCCCGACTCGGTGTGGTTCGCGATCTGGGAGGGGCACGGCTTCGCGAATGCCACGCCGCACATCGCCTGGCAGGCGCCGCTCGACGGGCTCCCGGCGTTCGAGACGTTCTCGCTCGGCTCGCCGTTCCGCCGGTACGTCCTCCTGCGCGGGCCGGTCGAGGCGGCGGCGCAGCTCCACGACCCCGGCGAGCCGGGATCGTTCCGGCGCCCCGATCTCTGGTGGCCCGACGACCGTCGCTGGTTCATCGCCACCGACACCGACTTCTGGTCGCTCTACGTCGGCGGTGACGAGGCCCTGATCGACGAGCTCGCGGCGAGCGTCCCGACCGTCGTCGAGCGCTGCGGCGCCGACACGTTCGTGAACCCGGAGGACTGAGGTCAGGGCTCGTCGACCGGGGGGCGGTCGACGAGCGCGACGAGCTTCTTCGGGGCGAGCGCGCAGTAGCTCTCGGTCACCAGCTCGCGGACCTCGTCCCAGTCGGTGTCGCGGTCGAGCACGATGCCCATGGCGTCGCGCCCCCATCCGAGGACGACGAAGGGGTGCCCGGTGTGGCGCAGGATCTCGAGCTCCTCACCCGCCGACCGGAACGACAGCACCACGTTCAGCACCGACTGGAGCTCGACCCCGAGCACGTGTGCGAACGTCCTGCCGCGCACCCGCCAACGGGTGCCCACCCACGCACGTTCCTCGTACGCGTCGGGCAGCGCCAGGCAGACGGCGCGGAGACGAATCTCGACGTCCTCCGGCACGTCATCGGTGTACCGACGCTGCTCCTCACCCACCCCACGGACGTTACGTCCGCGGGGTGGGGTCGGGTGATCCGTCGGGATGTCCGCCGGGATGTCAGCCGGGGTGTCAGCGGGTGAAGAACAGCTGGAGCTCGATCGGGCCCTGATCCTCGGCGGAGAGCACGATCGGTGCGGTGGGCACGCTCACGCCGTAGTCGGCGAACACGATCTCGAGCGAGCCGACCACGACGATCGTGTCGCCCACGAGCTGCGCCTGGAGCGGGAACGTGACCGACTGGGTCACGCCCTTGATCGTGAGCTCGCCAGGCGCGTCGACGTTGACCGGCTCGCCGGCCAGCGCCGCCTCACCGAGATCGACCGGACCGCTCAGCACGAACGTCGCGGTGGGGTGGGTGGCAGTGTCGAGCGCCTCCCACACCTTGTCGTCGCGCCGGCTGTCGTCGGTGGTGATCGCCGACATGTCGGCCTCGATCGCGACGGCGGTGAGCGTCGACCCGTCCAGCGTGAGCGTCCCGCTCACCACGGGGGTGCGGCCGACGGCGTCGACTGCGCCGATGCCCGACAGCTCCTCTGCGACGCGGAAACCGACGAACGTGCCCGTCGAGTCCTCGTAGCTGAACTCACCGATCGTCGTGTCGACGTTCCAGTCGCCCGACAGCGGGCTACCGGGGGCTGCCGTGGTGGCAGGTGCAGCGGGCGCGGTAGTGGCAGGCACAACGGGCGCGGTGGTTTCCGCCGCGGGATCCGTCGTCACCGCAGCCGCCGTGGTGGCGGGCGCAGCCGTGGTCGCCGGTGCGGCGGTGTCGTCGGTGACCTGGGCGGCCGCGCCTTCGAGGCTCACCTCGTCGGGGGCGTCGTCCTGGAAGAACCACCAGAGGAACGCGCCGATGGCGACGACGACGAGCACGGCGGCAACGACGACGATGCGGGTCGCGCGTCGCTTCTTGGTGGGGGAAGCGTCGGGGGATTGTGTGGCGGTCACGTTGTTCTCCGTCTGTGTGGGTGGGTCTGAGCGACTCAAGCCGACGAACCTGGCAGTTTGCTGAGAACTCGCCGAGGGGTGCCTCAGCACCGTCTCGGCTCGCTCCCAGCGAACTCACAGGGTGGAGTGTCACACTGACCGGCGTGGCGAGCCAGCACCTCCTCATCGTCGACGACGAAGACAACCTGCGTTCGATGCTGGCCGCCGCGCTGCAGCACCACGGCTTCAAGGTCACCACCGCCGAGAACGGCCGGGTCGCGCTCGACCTCATCCCGAGAGAGCAACCCGATCTCGTCCTGCTCGACGTGATGATGCCTGACCTCGACGGTTTCGAGGTCTGCCGCCGCCTGCGTCAGGAGGGAAACCGCACCCCCGTGCTCTTCCTCACCGCCCGTGACTCGACGGAGGACAAGGTGCGCGGCCTCACGCTCGGCGGGGACGACTACCTGCAGAAGCCGTTCAGCCTCGACGAGCTCGTAGCGCGTGCCGAGGCGGTGCTCCGTCGCACGAGCAACGGCGGCGGCAACGCCAACGTGCACGCGTGCGCCGACCTCGTGATGGACGACGAGGCCCATCGCGTGCTGCGCGCCGGCGACGACGTGTCGCTCTCGCCCACCGAGTACAACCTGCTGCGGTATCTGATGGTCAACCAGGGCCGCGTGCTCTCGAAGGCGCAGATCCTCGATCATGTCTGGAAGTACGACTTCGGCGGTGACGGCGGCGTCGTCGAGACCTACATCGGCTACCTTCGCAAGAAGGTCGACCACGTCGACCCGCGGCTGATCCACACCATCCGAGGCATCGGGTACACGCTGCGTCAGCAGTGACCCGCAGGTCCGCCCATGTCCCCGCTCTCCCTCCGCGCTCGCCTCCTCGCCGGCATGGCGTTCGTCGCCGTCGTGTTGTTGGCGGCCGTGGTGCTCAACACCAGCAGCACCAGGGCCGAGCTGATCGGCCAGATCGACGACCGGTTGCTGCTGCTCGCGGCGACCGGCGGCGACGACCGGTTCCCCTACCCGAACGACGACGGCCGCAACGCGAAACCCGCGCCGTCGCCCGACGGCGAGCGCGTCGAGTTCGAGCGGCTGAGCGACCTGTACGAGGGGTACTTCGATGCCGGCGGCCAACTCACCACGATCTTCCGCCCGAACCTCCCTGGCGCCGAACAGATCGGGGCGCCGGACTGTCTCCTCGGCGATGCGCCCGACTCAGGTGCTCGCCTGCTGACCACCGGTGCCGATGCGAGCGAAACGACGTATCGGACGCTGATCACGAGCCCCGATCCGTACGGACGTGTGCGCGTGATCGCCGTCCCGATCGACGACGTACAGCGCACGATCGACCGGCTGATGCTCGTCCAGCTCGTGGGCTCGGCGGCGATCCTCGCCGCGCTCGGGTTGGTCGGATGGTGGGTGGTCCACCTGGGCATCCGTCCGGTGAAGGAGATGACTGCCACTGCGACCCGCATCGCCGACGGTGATCTGACCGTGCGTGTCCCGGAGGGCAGCCACGGCACCGAGTCGGGCGAGCTGGCCGGCGCGCTCAACCGGATGCTCGGCACGATCGAGACGGCACTCGACGATCGCGCCCGGTCGGAGCAACGACTCCGCCGATTCGTGGCCGATGCGTCGCACGAGCTGCGCACCCCGATCACGACGATCCGCGGGTACGCCGAGCTGTATCGGATGGGCGGGCTCGCCGAGGCCGCCAACCTCGACGACGCGATGCGCCGCACCGAGCAGGAGGCGGCACGCATGGGCCGCCTCGTCGAGGACATGCTCGTGCTCGCCAAGCTCGACGAGGAGCGTCCGCTCGACCAGCGTCCCGTCGACCTCGTGACGCTGGCTCGCGACATCGCCGCCGACGCCAGGGTGCGCGCCGCCCACCGATCGATCACGTTCGAGTCATCGACCGCGACGGCGATCGTGAACGGCGACGAGGACCGCTTGCGTCAGGTGCTCGGCAACGTCGTCGCGAACGCGATCGTCCACACCGACGGCGACGTGCCGGTCGCGATCCGGGTCACCCGCGAGGCGCGCGGCGAACCCGACGCCCCCGACCCGGTCGTCGTGGTCCACGTCACCGATCATGGACCGGGCATGCCGGCCGAGGTCGCGGCCCGTGTGACCGAGCGGTTCTTCCGTGCCGACCCGGCGCGCTCCCGTCACCGCGGCGGCAGCGGCCTCGGCCTCTCGATCGTCGAGGCCGCAGTCGCGGCCCACGGCGGATCGGTCGAGATCGAGAGCGCTGAGGGCGAGGGCACGACCGTCCGCCTCGTCCTGCCGGCGGCACCACCCTGACGCGTTCGTCTCCCCACCGACACATCCAAATCAACACATCCCGACCAACCCCCCGAACACCCCCACCCCCACACGAGGACCCACCATGTCGACCCCACATTCCGACCACGCGCACGACCCCGACGACCTGACCGAGCGCGGGCTCGCGTTCGACCTGCGGACCATGTCGCGCCGCCGGGCGCTCGCCGTCCTCGGCGGCGGTGCCGGTGCCATCGCGCTGGCGGCGTGCAGCAGCAGTTCGACGTCGACCTCGAGCACGTCCGGCACCACCGGCGCTGCTCAGGCGACGAGCACCGGTGCAGCGAGCACCACGACGGCCAGATCGGAA
>JALHOG010000124.1 GCA_022843125.1 Ilumatobacteraceae bacterium | reverse complement strand
GCCGATCGCGATGGATGAGGGTTTGCGGTTCGCGATTCGTGAGGGTGGGCGTACCGTTGGCGCCGGCCGCGTCACCAAGATCCTCAAGTAAGACCGAAACGACCGAACGACGTCCGACGGCCCCGGGGGCAACCTCGGGGCCATCGACTGTCGGGGCCCAGTACACACGTGAGGCCGGCGCCCTGCCGGCCCCAGCGAGCGAAGCGAGCGAGTTGACATGGCGAAGAGTGACAAGCGGGTGAAGATCACCCTCGAGTGCACCGAGTGCAAAGAGCGCAACTACATCACGATGAAGTCGAAGATCAACGATCGTGAGCGCCTGGAGATGAAGAAGTACTGCAAGCGCGACCGTCGCCACACGGTGCACAAGGAGACTCGCTGACAGATCGCCGGGGGTGCCCCGGCTGGAGTCGCTGCTACGCTGGCGTCTCCCCCAGAGGGCAGTAGCTCAGTTGGTAGAGCATCGGTCTCCAAAACCGACGGTCGGGGGTTCGAGTCCCTCCTGCCCTGCCCAGACGATCCGAACGAGAACGAAACGAACGTATGTCGCTCGATGACCTGAATCGCGAACAGAAGCGCATGTTGAAGCGCCAGGGCGCCCTCGATGAGCAGGGCAAGCCCACGCGCGCGCCGCGTCAGGCCACCCGTGAGCGTGTCGGTCCTCTGCAGTATCTGCGCGAGGTCCGCGACGAGATGCGCAAGGTGGCCTGGGCCGGCAGGCCCGAGGTCGTTCGTTACTCACTCATCGTGACGGCGTGCGTCATCGTCTACATGATCTACATCGGCGGGCTCGACTACGGCTTGTCCAAGGTTGCGGACTGGTTCTACGTATGAGCGACGAGATGGATACCGAACAGATGGACGCTGACACCGACGACATCGTTGACGAAGTTGTTGACGACATTGTTGACGACATCGACGACGAGCCTGAGGCGGAGCCTGCGGGCGACGAGCTCGAGACCGTCGACGTCGCAGACACCGAGACCGGCGAACTCGACGGTGTCGAGGTCGTGTCCGAGGCCGAGGCGCTCACAGCGCCCCCCGTCGAGGACGAGGTCGACGAGGATGATCCGTGGACCCGCCCCGGGGCGTGGTACGTGGTGCACACCCAGTCGGGCTACGAGAAGAAGGTCACGGCCAACCTCAACGCCCGGATCCAGTCGATGAACATGGAAGATCAGATCTTCGAGGTCGTGATCCCCATGGAAGAGGTCGTCGAGTTCAAGAACGGCAAGAAGCAGACCGTTCAGCGCAAGGTCTTCCCGGGCTACCTCCTCGTGCGATGCAAGATGAACGACGAGTCGTGGTACTGCATCCGGAACACGCCGGGCGTGACCGGCTTCGTCGGTCAGAGCGATCGTGGTCAGAAGCCGACGCCGCTCAGCCGACGTGAGGTGCGCACGTTCCTCGCAGTGAAGGGCGGTAGCGCCGATGAGCAGGTGGCGCGAGCCAAGCCCAAGCTCGATTTCGAAGAGGGCGAGAGCGTCCGCGTGAAGGAAGGCCCGTTCGCCGACTTCCTCGGCACGATCGCCGAGATCAATGCCGACCACATGAAGCTGAAGGTGCTCGTCAACATCTTCGGCCGCGAGACCTTGGTCGAGATGGACTTCAGCCAGGTGGCGAAGCTCTGACGCGAAGACCGCTGAGTCGGCGACCTGCCGGCCCAGCGAACGAAGTGAGCACATCAGCGTGGTCGGCGCCCTGCCGGCCCCAGCGAACGAAGTGAGCGAGTGAGATGGCCAAGAAGAAAGTTGCTGCGATCGTCAAGATCCAGATCCCGGCGGGCAAGGCCACGCCGGCGCCGCCGGTCGGTACCGCGCTCGGTCCGCACGGCATCGCGATCATGGACTTCGTCAAGGCGTACAACGCAGCGACCGAGGCCCAGGTCGGCACCGTCGTGCCGGTCGAGATCACGGTGTTCGAGGATCGCACGTTCACGTTCGTGCTCAAGACGCCGCCGACCCCCGTGCTCATCCGTGAGAAGGCGGGGATTCCGAAGGCGTCGAGCACGCCCGGCAGCCAGACCATCGCCACGATCAGCGAGGCCGATGTCGAAGACATCGCGAAGATCAAGATGCCCGACCTGAACGCCAACGATCTCGAGGCCGCCAAGCAGCAGGTGCGTGGCACCGCTCGCTCGATGGGCATCAAGGTCGGCTGACCGCCCGCCGGCCGATCGGCCGGCACCACATTCCAATCAGACACACGATCCGGCCCGGGACCACCTCGCCCGGGGGATCTCGAACCCCGAGGGAGACATCATGTCCGGCAAGAAGTACGTCGACGCGCTCAAGCAGTTCGACCGTGATCGGTTCTACAGCCCGATCGAGGCGCTGAGCCTCGTCAAGTCGATGGCGAAGGCGAAGTTCGACGAGAACGTCGACATCGCGTTCCGTCTCGGCGTCGATCCACGGAAGGCCGACCAGATGGTCCGTGGCACCGTGGCGCTCCCGTCGGGTACCGGCAAGGACATCCGGGTCGCCGTGTTCGCCACGGGTGAAGCGGCGGAAGCGGCTCGCGCCGCGGGCGCTGACATCGTCGGCGCGGACGACCTGGCGGCCCAGGTCGAGGCCGGCAAGATGGATTTCGACCTGGCGATCGCAACGCCTGACATGATGCCGCTCGTCGGCCGTCTCGGTCGCACGCTCGGTCCGCGTGGCCTGATGCCGAACCCCAAGACCGGCACCGTCACCCAGGACGTGGCTCGTGCGGTCAGCGAGTTCAAGGGCGGCAAGGTCGAGTACCGCACCGATCGGTACGGCAACGTGCACGTGCAGCTCGGCAAGGTCAGCTTCGACATGCCGCAGCTCGAGGCGAACTTCCGCGCCGTGCTCGACGAGGTGCAGCGTGCGAAGCCGGCGGCCGCGAAGGGTCGGTATCTCCGGAAGATCACGATCAGCTCGACGATGGGACCCGGGGTCCGCATCGACACCAACCGCCTCAAGCCCGAGGTCGACTGACCGGCAGGTTTGCCGGTCGCGGCTCGGTAGCCTGCGACCCACATCGATCAAACTGCTCGCCAGAGACAGCCGGTCCAGACGCTCCTCGGAGTCGACGGGTAATGGGGTTCTTCCCCGCCAGCCGAGGTGCACAGCTCCATGAACGCCCGGGCGTCTCGCCCTCGCTCCTCGTGGTGCTCGCACTCGCGAGCCCCGAGTTGTAGCGAAAGGAGGTGTGCATTACATGAGTGATACTGCAACCATGATGGAGTCAGGCCGTCCGCCTCGTGCGGAGAAGGTCGCCACGGTCGCCGAGATCGCCGCCAAGCTCAGTGAGTCCCAGGCGGTGTTCGTGTCGGAGTACCGCGGGCTCAGCGTCTCGCAGCTGGCAACAGTTCGCACCGCGCTGCGTCCCACCGGTGCCGAGCACGTGGTCTACAAGAACACGTTGGCCCGGATCGCCGTCCGCGAAGCAGGTCTCGACGGGCTCGACGACATCCTCGTCGGTCCGACCGCGATGACCTTCGTCAGCGGCGACATCGCCGCTGCGGCCAAGGCGCTTCGCGAAGCATCGAAGACCTTCCCGGCCCTGGTGATCAAGGGGGGCGTGCTCGGTGGCGTGGCCCTGTCGGCCGATGACGTCATCGCGCTGGCCGACCTGCCGTCGCGCGAGGAACTCCTCGCCCGCATCGCCGGCGCCTTCCAGGCCCCACTGACCAAGACCGCAGGTCTGCTCTCCGCGCTCCCGCGGAAGTTCGCCTACGGCCTCCAGGCCCTCATCGAGAAGCAGGCAGCGTGACCTTCACGCCCGCTTGCGCCAACTGAACCGAACACCCCGAATTCGACTGGGGCGCCTGGAGCGCCCCGCCCATCACGCAAGGAGAATCCCATGGCAACCAAGGACGAGATCCTCGAGTCCATCGCCAACATGACCGTCATCGAGCTCAAGGAGCTCCTCGACGCGTTCGAAGAGAAGTTCGACGTGACGGCCGCTGCGCCGGTCGCGATCGCCGCCGCCGGCCCCGCCGGCGCCGCCCCGGCAGCCGAGGAGGAGCAGGACGAGTTCGATGTCGTGCTCACCGGCGCCGGCGCCCAGAAGATCCAGGTGATCAAGGTCGTGCGCGAGCTGACCAGCCTGGGTCTGAAGGAGGCCAAGGACGTCGTCGACGGTGCGCCCAAGGCGGTGCTCGAGAAGGTCGACAAGGCTGCCGCCGAGGCTGCCAAGGCCAAGCTCGAAGAGGCCGGCGCCAGCGTCGAGCTCAAGTGAGCACAGCGGACTGAGCCGCTGAGCATGTCGAACGAGCCCCGGGGCGACCCGGGGCTCGTTCGCGTCCCGACCGAGTCGGCCCGGACGCGACGAACGGGCGATGACGCCGTTGTCATCGCCCGTTCCGGTCGTGGGTGTGTCGGCGGTGTCAGCCGCCGGGTCGCGCCGTGTTGATCAGCGGGCGATCCAGGGATCGAGCATCACGTCGTCGATCCGCCAGCTGGCGGCGGTGTCGACCGGTGTGATCGTGATCGTCACCATCTGCTCGCCGCGGCTGTCACGATTGTTGGGGAGCGCCAGCGCTGATGTCAACTTCCACCCGGCGCCACCCGACGAGATCCGATACTCCTTGACCACCCGCCCGTTCGTGCCGGCGGTGTTCCACGCCTCGATCTTGACGAGCAGCCGTGCGCCCGACACGCCCGGGTCCTTGTAGAACAGTCGCAGCCAGTCGACGTTCGATGCGATGCACATGTTCGGAGCGATCGTCGTGGTGTACGCCGGCAGGTTGAGCGCCTTGGAGTGGTTCGATCCGTTGATCTTCCACGGCGCCTGGTCGTTGACGACGCTGACGTTCCCGTTGGAACCCCAGCCGTGGGAGCCCTCGAACGTGCCGCCGGGTACCACGAAGTACTGGTTGTGGTCGCCCCACGCCGTGAACGGGGTGGTGGTCGTCCGGGTGGGGCAGGTGCTCGCCGAGACCGGGTTCGCCGAGGCGATGAGCCCGACGGTGCTGGTTGCGACGATCGCCGTCGTGGCGATGATCCGCCTGATGTTGCGCATGATTGGTTTCCGCCTGTTTCGCTGTGGTCGTGCAGCCCGGGTGTCGGCCGAGGTCGTATGACGCTGTTCTCAGGATGAAGGCCCGATCAGGGAAAGGCAAGGCGAGGCGTTTCATCTTGAAGTGATCCTGAGCGTTCATCCGATCACGGAGCGTGGCCAACAGCTGAACCGGCTCCGGACGCGTTCGACGGGGCCCCGGAGATCCGGAGCCCCGTCGAGAGCCGAGCGGTTGCGTTGGGGGAATCCGTGCCGTTATCAGGGCGAGTCCGGGCTGACCGGACTGACCGGGCTGACCGGGCTGACCGGGCTGACCGGGCTGACAGGGCTGACAGGGCTGACAGGGCTGACCGGGCTGGCGGGGCTCACCGGTGAGGGCGGAGACACCGGGCTGTCCGGTGATGCGACGTCGTTTGGAGACCCGGGGCTGGGCGTGGCATCGATCGTGACCGGAGGTGCGGAAGCCACCGTCGTCGGGGCCGCAGTGGCCGGAGCCGCAGTGGCCGGGGCGACGGTGGTGGGGGCGACGGTGGTGGGTGCGACGGTGGTGGGTGCGACGGTGGTGGGTGCGACGGTGGTCGGGGCCACGGTCGTGGTCGATGCGACCGTGGTCGGCGCGGCGGCCAACGCTGCGGCGGCACCTCGCACGGTGGCCGCCTTGGCAAGGTCGGCGCTGGTGTTCGGCAGCACCACGGGCGCCGAGAGCCTGGCGACGCTGGCCGGGTCGCTCAGCACGAGATCGGCGGGCGCCGAGTTGGCCGAGGTGCCTGTCGCGGTGAAGATGAACCCGCCGAGGCCGATTCCGGTCAACGTTCCGGCGGCTGCGGCGACCCTCCAGGTGAAGCGGGGCGTGTTCGTCATGATGTCGTCTCCTTGGATGGTGGCGGGCTCCCCGTTCGGGGAGAACGTCCGTGCTGTCTGTCGATGTTCATGTTGAGCTGCTGACGTGTGACGGCGATGAGGCGGTGCTGAGACTCTTCTCATCTCCGACGCACGCGGCGAGGTGCAGTTCCGCCAGGTCGAGGACCGTCGAGACCGACTCCTGCCAGGCGCGTTGCTGGATGCGGAACGGTCCTGTGGCGAGGCCCATGAGCACCGCTCCGGTTGCGACGTCGAGTGCTGCCGCGTCGAGGCGCTCGCCGGCCGCCCGCCGCAGCTCGTCTGCGAACTGCGTGAGTTCCGCAGCGCGATCAGGGGTCGTGATCGCGCGGTAGCGAAGGTGACCGATCAGCGTGGCGGCATCGTCGACCGGGTCGCCAGGACCCGCGTCGTCGACGTCGAGCACGCCGACGACCTTGCCATCACCAACGATCAGCTGACCTTCGTGGAGGTCGCCATGGATGACCGAACCACATCGGGTGATGGTGGCCGCCGACTCTCGGCGGGCCATGTCGGCGAGACGGCCGAGGCGATCGGCTT
>JALHOG010000123.1 GCA_022843125.1 Ilumatobacteraceae bacterium | reverse complement strand
TGGTCGTCGAAGACGTGGTCGTCGAAGACGTGGTCGTCGAAGACGTGGTCGTCCAAGACGTGGTCGTCCAAGACGTGGTCGTCGAAGACGTGGTCGTCGAAGACGTGGTCGTCGAAGACGTGGTCGTCGAAGACGTGGTCGTCCAAGACGTGGTCGTCGAAGACGTGGTCGTCGAAGACGTGGTCGTCGAAGACGTGGTCGTCGAAGACGTGGTCGTCGAAGACTTGGAGCTCGAAGACCTGGAGCTCGAAGACCTGGTCGTCTGCTGCCTGGGCATGAGCGAGCGGCGCCGCGGCACCGGCCGCGGCGCCTTCCCGCCCCGCTCCCGTCGGTGGCGTGGCGGTAGCGTGGACGAGTCGCCGCCGAGCCGTTCTCGGCGCGACGAAGCCGGCGGCGAGTCCACTCATGTCAGTACCAACGGACGCTGAGGCGTCGAATCACGTCGCCCGGGGCGGTCTGGGCCCAGAGATCCAGATCGGCGCGCTCGTCGCCGGGATGTTGGTCCTAGCGGCCGGCCTGTATGCGTTGATCCCCGATCGTGGCACCACGATCGACGTCGGCGGTTGGTGGGCACCGATCATCATCGTGGTCGTGTTCGGCATCGCCGAGTACTCGGTGTTCAGCGTTCAGTTCCGGCGCGAAGCGGTGTCGTTCGCGTTCACCGAGATCCCCCTGGCGTTCGCGCTCGTGTTCCTCACGCCGATGACGGCCGTGTTGCTCCGCCTGCCGCTCACGGTGCTGGTCCTCTATCTGCCGCGCCGGAACCGGGGCATCAAGCTGATGTTCAACGCCACGCTGATCGTCGTCGAGACCGTGATCGCACTGCTCATCTTCCGCGTCGTGCTCGACCTCATCGGGACCGATTCACCCGATGTCGTGATCGCTGTCGTCATCGCCCTCGTGGCGATCTGGCCGGTCACGTCGGCGTTCATCTGCTTCGCGATCTCGCGGTACGACGGTCAGTTCTGGGACCGGATCCTCGGAGAGCTCCGGGCGAGTTGGTGGTTCTATCCGATCACTTCGGTGCTCGGGGCGATGACCGTCGCCCTCACGATGCTCGAGCCGTGGCTCGGACTGCTCGCCATCCTGCCCGTCGCGGCGCTCTGGTACGTACTGCAGACCCACGGCGAACTCGGCCAGGAGCTCCGCGATCTCGATGCGGTCTACGGCTTCGCGGGCCGGGTGGGTCGCACGCTCGACGTCGATGAGATCTGTGAAGCGGCGGTCGGGGAGGTCGCGACCATGATGCGCGCCGAAGGCGCCTCGCTCGTCCGGTTCACCCCCGACGGTGCGGTCCACCATCGAAGCGGTGACCTACCGGTGACGGTCCCGGATGATCCCACCATGCCCGGGTGGACGACACTGCTCGCAGCAGGCGACGTGCAGGTCGTCGTCGAGCAGCGGCTCCGCGCGCTCGGCATCCCCGTCGAGGCGGGAGTCAGAGAGATCATGGTCGCCCCGCTCACCGACGAGACGGGGGCGTTTGCGCTCGTCGTGATCGTGCGGCGGGCGATCCAGCGCCTTCGGTTCGACGACGACGACGTGGCCCGCATGAAGAACCTTGCCGAACAGCTCTCGGTGAGCCTGCGGCGCGGCATGCTCCACGAGCAGCTCGAGTTCGAGGCCCGGCACGACGCGCTCACCGGGCTGCCGGCCCGCACCCTGTTCGAGCTGGAGGTGTCGGGCGCGGTGCAGCACCGCCGATCCGACGAGGTGGCGTGCGTCCTGATGCTCGACCTCGACCGGTTCAAGGAGGTCAACGACACGCTCGGCCACCACGCCGGTGACGACCTGTTGATCCAGTTCGCCGACCGGATGTCGACGCTGCTCGGCCCGCGCGACGTGCTCGCCCGGCTGGCGGGTGACGAGTTCGCGATCCTGTGCCGTCGCGCCACGCACGAGGAGGCGGCCGAGTTCGCACGTGCGTGCGCCGTCACGGGGAGTCAGCCCGTCGTGCTCGACGGGCTCGAGATCGTCGTCACTGTCAGCGTGGGTGTCGCGCAGATCGTCGCCGGAGACACCGATGCGGTGCAGCCGATGCGTCGGGCCGACATCGCGATGTACAACGCGAAGTGGCAGCGCTCGGGTGTCGAGCACTACCGCGACGAGATCGACCGCCGAACGCCGGCTCGCCTGTCGATGCTCGGCGACCTCCGCGCCGCCATCCAGACCGAGGAGCTCGACGTCGTCTTCCAGCCGAAACTCGATCTCGCGTCGGGCGCGATCGTGGGGGCCGAGGCGCTCGTTCGTTGGAACCATCACACGCGCGGCGTGGTCGCGCCGAGCGAGTTCGTCCGCGTCGCCGAAGACACGGGTCTGATCAAGGAGCTGACCGATCTCGTGCTGTCGCGCGGGATCGCTTCACTCGCCCGGCTCGAGGCGAACGGGCTGCGGCTCGGCCTGTCTGTCAACCTGTCGACGCACGACCTGTTCGACAACCGCCTACCGGCGCGGGTGCGTGGCTACCTCGATCTGCACGGGGTCGACGCGAGTTCGCTCACGCTCGAGATCACCGAGTCGTCGTTGCTCGTCGACGCCCCGCGTACCCGGGCCACCATCGACGACCTGCACGCGGTCGGTCTGCGGCTCGCCGTCGACGACTTCGGCACCGGCTACTCGTCGCTCAGCTATCTGCGGCGCCTCCCGGTCCACGAGTTGAAGATCGACCAGACCTTCGTCGCAGGGATGCTCACCGATCCGCAGGACGAGGTGATCGTGCGTTCCACGATCGATCTCGGCCACAACCTCGGGCTGCAGGTGGTCGCCGAAGGTGTGGAGAGCATTCCTGTGCTCGACCGGCTCGCGGCGGTGGGGTGCGACGTCGCCCAGGGATACGGCATCGCATCGCCGATGCCGGTCGAGCAGCTGGTCGAATGGGTGCAGCGGGCCGATGCCGTCCGCCTCGAGTCGGCCCGGCGCGGAGCCTCACCCACTGCGTGGGTCGCGGCCATGACCGTCAGGAACTGAACAGCTGGTCAGATCGACGAAACGTCGCTGGTGACGTTGAGGAGCGGCTCGCCGCGCGTGTGGCGGGCGAAGTTCTCGACGAACAGATCGACCGCTCGGCGGTTGGTGGAGGCGGTGTCGCCCGACATGTGGGGCATCACCATCACGTTGGGGAGCGCCCACAGCGGACTGGTCGCGTGGAGTGGTTCGGATGCGAACACGTCGAGTCCGGCGCCACCGAGATGTCCGGAGGTGAGGGCTGCGATGAGTGCGTGCTCGTCGGCGACCTCACCACGCCCGACGTTCACGAACCAGGCGCCCGGCCGCATCGCAGCGAACGCGTCGGCGTCGAACATGTGGCGGGTGTCGTCGGTGAGCGGTGCCGTCACCGCTATCGCGTCGGCCCATCCGAGCAGCTCGTGCAAGCGCTCGCTCGGCCAGGTGGTGCACGGTTCGTCGCCGCGCACCGAGCGTCGGAGCCCGATCGAGTCGATGCCGAACGCAGCGGCGAGCCGGGCGACCTCGCGGCCGATCGCGCCGAGCCCGATGATGCCCAGCCGGAGCCCTTCGAGATCGGCTGCGATGCGGGGTTCCCAGCGGCGGGCGGCCTGCGCCCGCGCGAGCCCTGGGATGTCGCGGGACAGGCCCAGGAGGAACAGCATGACCGTATGCGCGATCGCCGGGGCGGCGGTGCCGGCGCCGTTCGTCAACGTCGCTCCGTTCGCGACGACGCGTCCGAAGACCGGATCGTCGGTGCCCGACATGCACGACTGGAACCACCGCAGGCGAGGAGCCTTCAGGCAGACGCCGAAGAACGAGCGGCTGCGGGCGGGCCAGAGATCGGGGGAGTAGAACGCGATCGTGATGCGATCGATGTCGGCCTGCATCACCTGCTCGTCGGCGACGAGTCGGACGACCTCGACCGTCGGATCGATCGCGACGATCTGCTCACCGCGGTCGTCCCAGAAGGCGTCGGAGCAGAACAGGACGGTGGCGGCCATCCGGACCGACGTTAACCACCGGGCACCGCTCCGTCGCTCCTTGCTCAACCGGAGTCGTCATCTGAGGGCTGGGTTCGTCTGCGGTGCGTGACCCGGTACCCTCGCTTGCGGAGGTGTCTGGGCACCTGGTGGGCTCCACCGCCTTCAAAGCGGCTGTCGCAGGCGACCCCTGCGAGGCGGGTTCGATTCCCGTCCACCTCCGCTGATGCGTCTCTGGACGTCCATCGAATGCCACCGAAGCGGCCCTGAGCAGGGAGGATGTCCGGTGGTGTTCATGGACGTTCAGGGACGTTCATGGAGTGTAAGTCTCAAGAGAGGTCTGAGCCGTGCCCCGTGCTCCTCGTGGTAAGCGTGTGGTCGACCCGGCGAGCGGGTCCTTCGTTGTGGTCAACCGTGCGCGGCGCGGACAGCCCGATCCGTTCTTCGACAAGACCCGCAACGTCTGGGTCGCACCCCTCGCGTAATGCCAACGGGAAGGTCGGCCGGCCGACGGGTCGGACGCGTGCTGCCGCCGAGGCATCGCGCGACCGACACATCGCAGCCGAGCGTGAGGCGGGGAAGTTCACGCCGCTGGCCGGCGGCTTCGGCGCGAACACGAACGTGAACGAGTTGTCGCGATGGTGGCTCGACCACGTCGCTCGACACCGGGTGCGAGTCACGACCTGGTCGACCTATGGGAAGCAGCTGCGCGTGGTGGGCGCGCAGCTCGGTGAGACGGCGGTCCGAGCGCTTCGGCCGGAACAGGTCGCCGCGCTGATCGCCGACATTGCACAAGCCGGTTCACCGTCGCGTGCCAGGAACACTCGGATGCTGCTCGTACAGCTACTCGATGAGGCCGTGAATCTGGGCCTTGCTGAGGACAACGTTGCTCGACGGGTGCGTTCGCCCCGAGTGCCGAAGGTGCAGCGACGTACGTTGACGCCGTCCGAGGTGACCCGGCTGCTCGATGTGTGCGACGAGCGCTACGCCGCGGTGGTGGCGCTGTGTCTCGTTCAGGGTTGGCGCGTGAGCGAGGCACTCGGGCTGGCGTGGCAGGACCTCGACTTGGAGGCAGGAACCGTTCGCCTTCGGCGCGGTGCCACGTACGCCGATCGTGTCGGCATGGTGCTCGGTTCTCCGAAGACGAGCCGAACGGCTGGTCGCCAGCTACTGGCCCCGACGACGTTGAGACTGAATCCCGCCGGGATTGGTGGAGGCTCTCGTGTGCCCCGGGTTCGCGCAGAACGCGCCGCGTCCAGGGCTGCCCATCATCTGAGTATGCCTGCACCAAACCGTCGTCGACCGACTCGTCGGCGCCACGAATGGCCCAAAGGCGCTGGGGAGCGATAGAGCCCGCCTCGCCTCATCGAATTCCCTTGATGGCGGTGCTCGAACTCGTCGGTTCGGACTCCTCGAACTCGTAGGTTGAGGGCACCTTCGAGCATCGCATCCACGCCCTGCCCTGCGCACAATCACGCTCGTCAGGCGGGTGCATCAGCGGGCAGGGTGAGTGCAGAAAGGTGGGCGGGACCTCCGTCCGACCTGGGGCGGCGATGTGTCAGATGACTTGCACGCTGACGCGATTGGCGTGAGCGGCAAGCGCCTCGATGTCGGCTCGGTCTCCGGTGAGGACCGTGCCGCCTGGTTCGGCGATCGCGACGGCGAGTGCATCGACGGCGGAACCGGTGCGAGCGAGTCTGCGGAGCTCTGCGGCCCGGCGGGCGACGTCCACGCTGACGGCCGATTCGATGATGCACGTCTTGAGGAAGCGGTTGGTGTTGGCATCGCGGCCGGCATCGCCGTGCAGCGACTCGACGAGCACCATCGTGGGCACGAGCGGCGGCCACAACTCCTGCGCCGTCAATGCGCGGACCAGAGAGACCGACGTCTTCGTGCGCGCGGCGAGGCGCGAGAGTCCTCCGCTGTCGAGAACGAGCACGTTCAGCTGACTCGGTCGAGCGATCGATTTCGGATGCGTCGTGCGATGGCGTCGGCTTGCGACTGCTGTCGTGTGCTCGGTTCTCCGACCTCGGCCACGAGTTCCTCGAGATACCGCGCCGTCTCGTCGAGCGCGTCCTGGCGTTCGAGTTCAGCGCGCAGCGCGATCTGGAGGAGTTCCGACGCCGGCAAGCCGCGCTTCTTCAGCTCGTCGTGGAGGTCATCGGGGAGGTACACCTGAACGCGTGGCATACGCCTAACCATACGCATATTGTGAACGCTGGGCAAGCAGTGGTCGCACCGGGTCGTGCCCCTGGGCGCCCGTCGGCGCTCCGGCGCCTCAGCTCATGCCGTTGCTCTCAGGGTTCCTCTCAACCGACTCGTTCGGGCCTCCTCTGATCCCACACGCTGGGGGAACGCGACGCGACGCAGAATCCCGTGCACCTCCGCTGAGATCGAACCCTGGTCTGCATGCGTCGTCGAATGGCACGTCGACTGACCCCACCCTCCGACTCGGAACCCGCTCGTCCTCGCGCTCGCGCCCGGTGCATGCAGATCGGAAGAGC
>JALHOG010000122.1 GCA_022843125.1 Ilumatobacteraceae bacterium | reverse complement strand
TGCCGGTGCCATCGCGCTGGCGGCGTGCAGCAGCAGTTCGACGTCGACCTCGAGCACGTCCGGCACCACCGGCGCTGCTCAGGCGACGAGCACCGGTGCAGCGAGCACCACGACGGCCGCCGCGCCCGCCACCACTGCCACCACTGCGGCAACGGCGGCGACCGCCGGTTCGACCGCAGCGCCCGCGCCCACCAGCGCCGCACCCGCGCCCACCAGCGCCCCGACCGCCGTCGTCGCGACCGTCACCGAGGAGATCGCCGACGAGACCGCGGGCCCGTTCCCGGGTGACGGCTCCAACGGACCCGACGTGCTGTCGGAGCGCGACGTCGTGCGTGCCGACATCACCAGCAGCGTCGGCAGCGCGAGCGGCGTGGCCGACGGCGTGCCGCTGACGTTCACGATGGCGATCGTCGACGTCGCCTCCAAGACCCCGCTCGCCGGGGCGGCCGTCTACGCGTGGCACTGCGACGCGCTCGGCCGCTACTCCATGTACTCCGACGGCGTGACCGGGGAGAACTACCTGCGCGGCGTCGTCGAAGCCGACGCCAACGGCAACGCGACGTTCCGGTCGGTGTTCCCCGGCTGCTATCCGGGTCGTTGGCCACACATCCACTTCGAGGTGTACGAGAGCGTCGCCGCCGCGACCGGTGGCGGCGAGCCGATCAAGACGTCGCAGCTCGCTTTCCCGCAGGCAGCCTGCGAGGCGGCCTACACCGATGCTCGCTACCCCGGAAGCGCCGGCGAGCTCGCGCAGCTCTCCCTCGCCTCCGACGGCGTGTTCCGCGACGACCAGGCGGTCAGCCAACTCGCCGTCACCACCGGCGACACCAGCACCGGCTTCACCGCCACCCTCGGCGTCGGCGTGTAGCCGACCCGATCTACGCTGCGCCGATGACCGAGCTCTCCCGAGACGAGGCCGAGGCGTTCGTGCGGGCGGTCGTGCAGCTCGCGTCGATGGCCGACCGAGCGCTGCCGAGGCGCACCTCCCCGCTGACCGCACGGCTCACCGAACACCTCGGCGCCGTCGGCGACGACGTGTCGAGCACGTCGCTGTCGGTGCCGGCGATCGAGCGGGTGAACCTCCAGCTCGCGCTGAACGCGTACGAGCGCATGGTCGACCGGTTCGTCGTCGTCGGGCTGCAGGCCGACATCGGGAACTACGGCGGCGTGTCGCTCGCCGGCATGGTCACCGGCGCCTGGCACGGTCCCGGCGAGGGGGCCCGCCAGTACGTGGCCGTCGATGTCGACGCCGACGAGACGATCGACTGCCTGCGCGCCGGCCTCGTCCTGACCGAGTTCGACGGCGCTCCGGTGGCAGCGCTCGTCTACGCGGCGGACCGCGGCTTCCAGCCGGAGGTGTACGTCGAGGTCGTCGGTGCGGATCAGCCGTCGGCCGACGGTTTCCTCCGTCGGCTGCGCGAGTTGATGCACGAACACAACGCGTTCCGGCGCAAGACGGTGTCGTTCTCGTTCGGCATGCACGGTGAGTTCGGTCTCAGCTTCGTGACGCTGCCGGCCGTCGACCGCGACGACGTGGTGCTGGCGCCCGGTGAGCTCGAAGCGATCGAGGCACACGCGATCGGGATCACCGACCACGCGGCCGGTCTGCGCGCCGCCGGTCAGCACGTCAAGCGCGGACTCCTGCTCTACGGACCGCCGGGCACGGGGAAGTCGCACACGATCGCCTACCTCGTCGGACGGATGCAGGACCGCACCACGATCATCCTCACCGGTGGTGCGGTGGCCGCCGTCGGGCAGGCGGGCACGATCGCGCGGGCGTTGCAGCCGGCGACGATCGTCATCGAGGATGTCGACCTCATCGCGATGGACCGACAGCTCCCCGGCGGCGAGCACAACGCCCTGCTGTTCCAGCTCCTGAACGAGATGGACGGTCTCGCCGCCGACGCCGACGTGCTGTTCGTCCTCACCACGAACCAGGTCGACATGCTCGAACCGGCGCTGGCCGCCCGACCGGGTCGCATCGACCAGGCGATCGAGCTGTCGTTGCCCGACGCACGCGGCCGCCGGCGGCTGCTCGAGCTCTACACGTCCGGACCGCTGCCCGACGACGTCGACACGATCGTCGAACGCCTCGACGGTGTCGCCCCGGCGTTCATCAAGGAGCTCGCCCGGCGCGCCGAGCTGGTACGTCTCCAGGGAGCGTCCGAGCGCGCATCGACGCTCTCCACAGCGCTCGACGCGATGCTCGAACACGCCACACCGGTGCTCCGCCGCTCGCTCTCCGGCCCACCGCCGACGACCGACACCGATCGCGCCTGAGACGCGTCAGCGGTTGGACCGAGCTCTCCTGAGAAGAGGCCGAGGCGTTCGCATGACCGATGACGGTGCCGACTCGACGCAGGATCGATCAGTGGCTGCAACGATGTACCTGGCGCTCCTGGTGTGTGGTCCGCCGTTGCCCGCACTCTTCTTGTTGTCATCGGACCGCCGCTTCGTGAAGACCCACGCTCGCCTCGCCATCGTCGTGAGCTCGCTCGCGCTCACCTTCGCTGCTGTTGAGTTGTTCGCAGGTTCGACCTTAGGTATCCCGGTGGTGGCACCGCCCCTGCTGGTCACTTCGTACGTTGCGTTCGCAGTGTTCATGGCGCACCGGGCGTACCGCGGGAAACCTCCACTACCTCAACGATTCGGACGCTCAGAACCGCTCGACGACGTTCGCGCCTGAGACGCGTCAGCGGTTGGCGGCGACGACGGGGACGGTCATGGGGTCGTGGACGTCGAACGTCAGCGTGAGTTCCATGTCGTCGCCGAGCTCGATCGGCTCGCCCACGCCGAGGCACATCAGGTGGAGGCCGAGCGGCTCCATCGTCACCACCGCACCGGGAGGCAGGTCGAGCTCGTCGCCGAGCACGCCGGGCATCGATGCGACGTCGTTCTCGTCGACGACGGTCTGGTGTGGCACGACCGTCGAGCAGCGATCGGCGCTCGCGCCGAGGATCCGGTCGGCGGGCGCGTCGACGTTCTCGACGACGACGTAGATCGCCGCGCTGGTCACGCCCGGTGCCGTGGGTCGTACCCACGCGTCGCGCACGGCCATGCCGCCCGGAGGTCCGCCCTCGCCGCCACACGCTGCCAGCAGCACGACGCCGGCAACGAGCGCGGCGCGCCTCACAGCAGCTCGCGGAGGTCGTCGGCGAGCGCGTCGGCGGTGACGTTGGGTGACCACACGATGCGGAGCTTGCCGTCGGTGTCGATCGCCATCAGCGTCGCCGTGTGATCGACGGCGTACCCGTCGCCGAGCGGGGCGCCCTCGGCGAAGAACACCCCATACGTGGCGGCCACCTGCTCGACGTCGGCGAGCTCGCCGGTGGCCCCCAGGAACGACGGATCGAACGCCTGCACGTAGTCGCGTACCCGCTCGACGTCGTCGCGCGCAGGGTCGACCGACACCATCATCACGTGTACCCGCTCGCCGTCGCCGCCCAACTGCTCGCGCGCCCGGGCGGCCATTGCGAGCGTGGTGGGGCACACGTCGGGGCAGAACGTGTAGCCGAAGTAGAGCACCACCACATCGCCGCGGAGCGCTGCGAGGTCGACCGGCCGGCCGTCGATGCCGACGAGATCCTCCATCGACGGCGCAGGGGTTGGCGCCTGCATGACCGTGCCGAAGTAGGCATGCGGTCGCAGCAGCACGAACCCCGCGTACACGACGACCGCGACCAGCAGCGGGACCCCGAGCACCACGGCGAGGGTGCGCGCCCGGTGCGTGCGGGCGGGCGCCGCCGGTTCGGCCGCGTTGTCGGTCGGCTGGGACGGGAAGGTCACGATGTCCATCGTCGCAGGCTCGTTCGGTGTCACGGGTAGCACTGGAAGGCGTGGGCGGCGTCGTACGCGAACGTGGCGAAACCGGAACGGTTGCGGAGCTCGCCGCCGAGCACGTCGAGGTGACGTTCGAGCTTCTCGGCGTTGTCCATCCGGGTGGCGTAGCGGTACTCGCCGCGGATCGTCCCCCACCCGTCGACGATCGCGTAGCTCGGCGACCACGTGGCCGGGTCCGGGGAGCGGCGGAAGCCGAGCCCGACCACGTTCTCGATCTGGGATGCCGACCCCGACAGCCACACCCAACCGTCGTCGGCGGGATCGCTGGAGGCGCCGGCCCGGGCGGCCGCATCGGTGAGCTCGTCCGGGGTGACGTCCGGGTCGAGGACCACGGTCACGAGGCGGAACTCGACATCGCCGAGGTCGATCCGCTCGGCGATCGAGTCGCGCACGCGAACCATCGTGTCGGTCACCTGGTCGCACTCGGCGCCGCAGTCGAGCGGCATGAAGCCGTACAGCGTGATCACGCCGCGGGCATCCTCGCTCGTGAAGCGCTCGCCGTGCTGGTCGATCAGCGCGTAGCCGGGCGCCGGGCGCAGACGCGGCAGCACCTTGATCGGCTGGACGATGGCGAACGCCATCGACCCGACGATCAACAGGACGGTGAACGAAGTCAGGACCTTCGCCCATCGAGGAAGTCGCCACTCACCGGTACCGTCGACGCCATGGCGTCGCGCGACCTCCTGCGCCGGGCTGCGGTCCCGGCGGTGCTGCTGTTCTCCCTCACAGCGGGTGGTGTCGCCATGTGCGGCCTGCCGGGCGACACCCTCGAGGACGACCGGGAGGGCATCCTCGGCACCTACGTGGTCAACGGCGCCGACCCGTCCGAGGTCGAGTACTCCGGCACGGTCACCATCGCCGAGGGCGACGCGCCCGGCGAGTACACGGTCCAGTGGATCATCACCGGCGCGATCCAGGAGGGCACCGGCGTGCTCGACGGCGATGTGTTCCTCGTCGACTGGCGCACCGTCTCGGGCGGCCGCGGCGAGTCCGGCGGCACCGCCGAGTACACCGTCGGTGACGACGGCGTGCTGCGTGGCACCCGCACGGTGGCGGGAGCCGACGGCATCGGCACCGAGGAGATCTTCCCCGAGCCCTGAGCCGTCCGGATCGTCGCGTGGTGGGGTCACGGCATCTCCTTGTCGTCGTCGGCGCCGGCCGCGGTGTCGAGGCTCAGCAGGTACGCGACGACGGCCTCGACCTGTGCCGGCGTGAGCCGGTCGCCGTAGATCGGCAGCATCACGCCGTCGCGGTACCCGTCGACCACGTAGACGTCGGGGTCGAGCACCGCCTGACGCAGGTACTCCGCGGCCGACAGACCGGGAACCCGGGTCTCGGCCCGGTCGGCCACGCCCGACAGCGACGGCCCGACGCCGTCGTCGCCCGCGGCGGTGGAATGGCACAGGCCACAACCGCCGAGCGACCGGTCCTGGAACACATCGCGTCCCTCGGCCAGCCCGGGTGGCGGTGGCACGTCGACCGCCTGGACGAACAGCCGTCGCCCGGCGGCGAGGCTCGCCACGCCGTCGAACAGGACGGTCTCGCGGTCGCCCTGGTCGAGCGCGACGGCGAGCTCGACGTCGCCCGCGTCGAGGGTGACGTCGACCAACCCGACGGCGGCCCCGCCCCGCACGGGAACGGCCTCGCGTGCCACCTCGCGATCGCCGGAGCGGACGACCACCTCGACGGTGTCGCCCGGTGATCCGGACGCCGAGGTCTGCCCCTCCAGTACGCGGCCGGGCACGTGGTCGACCAGGACCCGCACGCCCGACCCGGCGGCGTCACCGGCGTACGGCGCCCGCGTCGCCAGCACGACCGCCACGACCGATGCCGCGACCACAGCGATCGCCCCGATCATCCGCCTGCCGCCCACCACGTGGTCGGCGTTCGCGTCGGGATGCGCGTTGGGTGCGGCGATCGCCGCGACCAGTTCGCCCGGGGCGACCCAGTCGGCCTCGGCGGTGCCGACCCAGCGCTTCGGTACATGCGGTGCCCGCTCGCCCGACAGTCGCTCGGCGAGCACCCGGTTGCCGAAGCCGTAGGCGCAGTCGCCGGGCGCGCACCCGACCACCTGCACCTCGGAGGCACCGGCCTGCACGAGCGCGCCCACGGCGTGCGCGTGCACCATGCCCGAGCACGGCACCTCGACGACGGCGAGCGACGGGTCGTCCCGGTCGAACGCCGACGCAGCGTTGAGATGGCGCGAGCACGCGATCACGACGTGCCGCCCGGCGGGATCGATGCGTTCGGGCGAGTCGAACCCGGGCAACGCCATGGCGCCGAACGAGCACGATCCGACGCAGATCCCGCACCCGACGCAGCGGGCTGTGTCGACGACGGCGATCGGGCGGCGCGCCTGCGTCCCGGCGTGGAGGTCGACGTCGGTGCGGTCGCGCATCGCGAGCGCCTCGAACGGGCAGTCGGCGATGCACAGCTCGCATCCGGTGCACGCGTCGTCGTCGATCGCCACCACCGGCACCGGTGCACGTCGCACGTGCGGTGCGACCAGCGCGGCGGTGGCGACGACCACGAGCAGGGCGATCGCGAGCCAGGCCCATCCGCCCAGCAGCGGCGGCAGCCGGAAAAGCACGAACCGGTCGAGCGG
>JALHOG010000121.1 GCA_022843125.1 Ilumatobacteraceae bacterium | reverse complement strand
CGACATGGAAACGCGCGTCGGCGGCGCGGGCGCGGCGATCTCCGCGCCCGGCGAACTGGTCGTGGAGAGCCTGGCGGGCAACGACGCTGCGTCGACCTCCGAGGGCCTCACGGTGAGCATCCTCGGCGTGGGCATCATCCTCTCCGATGCCATCGCCGGCGGCACCTTCGTCAGCACGAGCGCCAACACCTTCAACGCCGATCCGCTCTCGGCCGCGATCACCGGCGGGACGCTGGTCTCCGCGGGAGATGTGCGCATCGACGCCATCGCGCAGAACGATGCGCGCAGCGACACGGTCGCGCCCAGCGTGGGCTTCGCCATCTCCGGCATCGGCACCGATTCGAACGCCATCTCGACGCAGAACCTCACCGCGTCCGTCGGCGGCACCGTCACCGCGACGGGCGACGTCCTCGTCACCGCGCGCAACGAAGGCGAGGCGTATGCCGACGCCGAGGGCACCAACTTCGCGGGCCTCGCGGCGATCGGCCGGACGTCCGCGAACGCGCGCGTGCTGCCCACGGTGAGCGCCACCACGGCGGCCGGCAGCGTGATCGGCGCCAACGGGCTGGTGCGCCTGCAGGCCACCCACACCACCGACGACGGCGCCGAGGCGGCCGGCGAGTCCGTGAGCGGCGCGCTCGGCGTCGCCGGCTCGGGCACGATCCCGACGGCCCGTTCGGCGGCGACCGTCGGCGCATCCCTCGGCGGGGGCGCCCGGGTGCACGGCGGCAACGGCGTGGAGATCCTCGCCGACTCGGCCGATCGCGCGATCACGCGTTCGAACGGGCTCACGATCGGCCTGATCGCCGGCATCGGCATCTCCGACGCGACGTCGACGGCTGCCGGCAACGTGACGGCCTCCACCGGCTCGGCCACCGTCACCGGCCATGGCCTCACCGTCACGGCCACGGCCGGGCAGCGGGCCGACGCCGAAGCCGAAGCGTCGGGCGGCGGCCTGCTCGCCGGCGCCAATGCCTCGATGGCCGAGGCGAACGTGAACCCGACGGTACGCGCCGAGGTCGGCGCCGGCGGCAACGTGAACGTGAGCGGCAACGTCTCGGTGCAGTCGATCGCCTTCGTCGAGGGCGACGCCGACGCCGAGGGGGTCACCCTCGCGCTCGGCGTGAGCGGCGGCGCGTCGGACGCCGAAGTCAACGAGACCTCGAACGTCGCGGCGCTGGTCGGCGCCAATGCGAACGTGCAGGCCGGCGGCTCGGTCGAGGTGCGGGCGCGCCGCAACGGCGACATCCAGATCTACGACGGCACTTTCGACGCCGGCTCGGCGGTGAGCACGGCGAACGACTGGATCGACATGCCCGGCGCTCACGGGCTGGAGCTCGGCGACCGCGTCACCTACTGGGCGGGCGGGCTGCCGCTGGGGTTCATCACCATCACCGGCAATCCGCCGGTCGGCGGCCTGCGCGAGCTGGCGAGCTACGCGGTCATCCCGGTCACCACGGTGGGCGGGCAGGTGCGCAACGACGTCGTGCGCCTGGGCAGCACCTTCACCAGCCGCGAGATCGACGTCGACGGCGACGTCGTGCGCTTCGCCACGCCGCACAACCTCTCCAACGGGCAGCGCATCTTCTACGGCAACGAGGGCGCGGACCAGTCGATCGGCGGCCTCAGCGCGGGCAGCGGGTACTACGCCCACGTCATCGATCCCAAGACGATCAAGCTCTACACCACGCAGGCGCAGGCCACCGCACCGAACGCCGTGGTGCTGCCGCTGCTCGTCAACGGCGAGACGAACGTCATCACCACCGCGCACGGCTTCGTGCAGAACCAGGCGATCACCTACATTGCCCCGCCTGCGCTCGAGTTCGGGCCGGCCTCCGTGAACGTCGACGAAGACCTGATCTCCATCCGCAACCACGGCTTCGACGACGGCGACATCATCACCTACCGGGCCACCGGCGGCGTCATCCCCGGCCTCGCCAACAACACCGACTACTACGTGCTCGTCGAGGACGACGACACGTTCCGGCTGAGCACGGAGGAGCGCGGCCTGTTCAACCTGTTCCAGGGCGCGCCCGTCGACCTGGGCACGCCGCCGTCGAACAGCACGCACTTCCTCAGCGCGCAGCGCGAGATCCCGATCACCGGGCTCGTGCCCCTGCGCACCTATTACGCCGACGTCCTGAGCGCGAGCGAGCTGCGGCTGCTCGACGCTCCCGGCGGCAACGTGGTCGACATCTCCGTCGCGAACGTCGGCGGCGTGCACGGCCTGCGCGACGCCGGCGTGCAGCTCGGCAATCTCAACATCGAGAACCGCCCGATCTCCGGTCAGCACTACTTCTACTACGACCTCACGGCGACCGGCTCGGGCACGCACAACCTGCTCGGCGCCGGCGGCGTCGACGGGTTCTCGGGGCTTTCCGGCAGCAACGGCGTGTCGCGCGCGCATGCCACGGGGACGGCCGGCGCCCTGCTCGCGGGCTTCGAGTTCACCTCCGGCGTGACCACCATCGATCCGACCGTGGCCGCCTCGATCGGCGACAACGCCACGGTGACGGCGGGCTACGACTTCACGCTCGCGGCGTCGTCGGGCGTCGCCGGGGCCGGGCACGCCCGCACGACCGCGGGCGGGATCATCTCCTACGGCGACGCCGATCCCGAGGTGCACCTCGATCAGGCGCTCTCCGCCCGCCTGGGGGCGGGTGCCGACGTCGTCGCGGGGCGCAACGCTCGCGTCGCGACCGATGCCGACTTCTACGCCGACCTCAACGCGTACTCGATCGGCGGCGGCGCGCTGTCCGCGGCCGACGGCGATGCCGACGCGTACATCAACTACAGCACGCTCACCGAGGTCGGCACCGGCGCGACGCTGAGCGCGGGCGGCGCGGTGGACCTGCTCGCCAACACCCGCCTCGACGGCAAGGTGAAGGCCTACAGCGGCAGCGGCGGCCTCGCGATCCGGCCCGACACCGATGCCAACTACCGCGTGGGCAGCGTCGCCAACTGGCAGCCCACGCGCGTGGCCGTGGGTGCGAACGCCAACGTGTTCGCCTACGACGACGCCACCCTGCGCGCCGAGACCGGCGGCGGGTACATCGAGGTGACGGGCGAGGCCGAGGCGTGGGGCCTGCTCGCGGACACCAATTCCGACAACGGCATCTACCTGCACACGCGCTCGGTGGTGGACGTCGCGGCCGGCGCGGTCGTGACCGGTCTGGAGTCCCTCACGGTGCAGGCGTTCCAGCGCCGGGTGAACACCTACGTCGAGGCGGTCGCCGACGGCAAGGCGCTCTCCGACTCGGACGCCCACGCCTACTTCACCGCCGACCATCAGGCGTGGATCCTCGGCGCGGCGGGGGCCACGTTCGCATCGAACGAACTGAAGGTGGGCGCCTACGCCGAACAGCCCGGGCGCGGCTACTACTGGTATTACTTCGGGGCGTGGCCCGTGTCGGGCGGCGATTACCATGCCGCCGGCAGCCCGCAGCGCTCGATCGCCTTCGACTCCGACGTGATCCTGCTCTCCGGCAAGGCCGAGCTGGTGGTCGACGCGAGCGGCGTCATCACGAGCGCGACCAACGTGAGCGTGAACGGCGGCCAGACGAGCGGCGCGGTCGCCGGCGAGATCTCGGTCGACGGCATCTTCAACGACAGCCCGGGGCACGCGCTGTTCGAGGTGAACGCGCTCGACGCCTTCAACCCCGGCACGATCCAGGGCACGGGCGGCACGTTCACCGTGCGGCACACGTTCGAGAAGGTCGACATCGTCAACCACTCCGCGCACGACCTGCGCGTGAGCAACCTCGATCCGATCGACCGCGACGGCGTGCCCTACGCCGAGGTGGACATCGACGTCGACCAGAACGGGCTCGAGTTCGCGATCGAGCACGACTTCGGTCCGACCGACATCGCGATCCGCAACACCCACGCCACGGCGGCGCCGCGGCTCACGCTCAACGGCCTCATCGACAACCCGCTGGGGCTCACCATCGTCGCCAACGCGAGCGGCGGCATCTACTCGACCGGCCCGCAGCAGATCCTGCGCAGCAACCGCACCGAGCTGGAGGCCGCGCAGGGCACGATCGGCGAGGCGACGCTGTTCGTCGACCGGCCGATCAACATCGAGATGGTGGCGTCCCCCGGGCGTGCCACCGGCCTGGACGCCGAGGCGGGCGCGGACGTCGTGCTGTCGCTGCGCGGCCTGCAACGCGATCCGGCGGCGCCTGACTTCGTCGTCGACGTCGGCGTTCTGGAGGCCGGCGACGACGTCGACCTGCGGCTGCAGCAGGCGTGGCTCCAGACCGCGGTGGCGGGCGCGTTCAGCTACGGGCTCACGGTCGACACGTCCGCGCCGAGCGTGGGCATCGACCCGCCCCCGGCGGACTACATCGAGCACTACCCGGACGGCGGCACCACGCCGGTGGTGAACCTCCCGGTCGGCACCTTCGGCAGCGGAACGACCGCGGTGCCGGTGACGTTCGACGTCGACCTGATCCGCGCCGGCGACGACATCGACGTCGTCGGCGACCTCGGCGGGCCGCTCATCCACGTCGAGGGCACGACCGACCTCACCGGCGCGGGCGAGATCGACGTGCGCGTGAACGGCGACATCGTGCTGCACGAGACCCTGGGCGACATGCGTCTGGGCGACGTCACCTCGACGCTGAACGACGTCGTGCTCTCGGCCCAGCAGGGCATCGTGGACGCGCTCGGCGACGCCGCGGCCGACGTCACCGGCAACCACGTCGACCTCACCGCCGGCACCGTCATCGGCAGCTTCCTGAACGACGTCGAGATCGACAGCGCACACTCCGGACCGGGCGACGTCGTCGCGCGCGCGCCGGGGGACATCTTCCTGGTCGAGACCAGCGGCCAGCTCACGGTCGAGGACGTGCACTCGAACGCCGCGGGCAACGTGCGCCTGACGACGCGCGACACGCAGGCTGCGGGCGAGAACATCTTCGTGGGCGACACGCGGCAGGTGCGGGCCGCCGGCGGTTCGGTCACGCTGCAGGCGGGCGACGACATCGTGGTCGGCGGCACGGTCAGTGCGTCCGCGCGGCTCTTCCTCGCCACCGACTGGCGCAACGGCGATGCGGGCGTGGGCGGCGCCATCGTTCTCACCGGCACCGTGATCGGCACCACGCCCGAGCTCTACGGCGACGCCGACGCCGACGTGATCGACGCGTCGGTGATCGCCACCGCGGTCACCGTGTACGGCGGCGGCGGCAACGACGTCGTCGACGGCACGGCCTTCGACGACCGTCTGTTCGGCGAGGGTGGGCGCGACACCCTGCGCGGCCACGGCGGCAACGATCTGCTGGTGGCCGGGCTCGGCGTCGGCGATACCCTGCTGGGCGGCGACGGCGACGACCGGATCCACGGCTCCGACGAAGGCGCAGACACCGACGGCAACTTCTTCGACGGAACGCCGCAGGGCGACGTGATCGACGGCGGAGCCGGCAACGACGTGATCTTCGGCCTCGGCGGCGCGGACTACATCCGCGGCGGCGCGGGCGACGACGTGATCGACGGCGGCGCGGGCGGCGACCTGATCCTCGGCGAGGCCGGCGCGGACACGCTCTTTGGCAACCTCGGCGACGACACGATCCACGGCCACGACTTCGGCGACGCCGACGACGGGGCGGTCGATCGCATCCACGGCGAGTGGGGCGACGACATCCTCCTCGGCGGTGCGGGCGACGACGTGATCGAGGGCGGATTCGGCAACGACCAGCTCTTCGGCGGTGCCGGGGACGATCTGCTCGATGCCGGCTACGGCACCGGCCAGCTCCTCGAAGGCGGCGCGGGCGACGACCTGCTCCACGGCTCCGACGACGGCAGCGATACGCTCGACGGCGGCGCCGGCCGCGACCGGCTGTACGGCTACGCGGGCAACGACGTCCTGCGCGGCGGCAGCGGCGGCGACATCCTCGAAGGCGGCGCGGGCGACGACGTCCTCTCGGGCGATGGCGGATCGGACGTCCTGCTCGGCGGGCTCGGCAACGACCTCCTCTACGGCCACAGCGCCTCGGCCGCCGCCGCCGACGACGCGGTCGACTACCTCTACGGCGATCTGGGCACGAACGGGTTCGAGGCGGGGTCCGGCGGCGACCAGCTCTTCGGCAACGGCGGCAACGACCTGCTGTTCGGCGAGGGCGGCGACGACCGCATCGAGGGCGTGGCCGGGTTCGGTTCGGCGGAGGTGTCGGGCGGCGCGGCCAACCTCATCGACTTCGGCGAGGCCGGGGACACGCTGAGCTTCACCACGCCCGCCCCCACGCCGGCACCGACGCCGGTGCCGGTCGACTACACCAATCTGCGGGCGGCAGCGGAGCTGCCCTCCGGCCCGACCCACGGCGGCCGCTGGGCCGATCTCGGCGGCTCGGCGATCGGCAGCGGGCTGTCGGGCAATGCGGGCGTGTCGTTCTCTCCGGCCGTGGCCTACGGGCCGGGCGGCGCGGTCGTGGCCTGGGCCGACAGCCGCAACGGCAATCTCGACATCCACGCGGCGCGCCGCACG
>JALHOG010000120.1 GCA_022843125.1 Ilumatobacteraceae bacterium | reverse complement strand
AGTACATCCGCCGTCGTCTGTTGGGAGCGTTGGGGCCGGACGCCGCTTGACCTGGGGTGGGGAGTCCTCAGGGCGCTCCCTCCGAGCGAAGTGGGTGCGGCGGGGCGTATCCCAGGGAGTCCCCGAGTTCAGGGTGCTGCCATGGTCGTCATCGCCAAGCCCATTCGGTTCGCCGAGCAGGACCCGCGTGCGATGTTGCGGCATTTGGACCAGTGGGCCCGGTATTCGTTGGGAACGCCCGAGGCGTGGGGGTCGGTGTTGGAGCGGTGTGGACAGTGGGTGGACTACTCGCCGCGGAACCAGCTACTGCTCGCCTCGTACGGGGTCGTTGGGCCGGTGGCCGGGGCGGCGACGTGGGATCGTGTGCCGTCGGTCGAGCCCGGGCGTGGATGTGCGATTCGTCAGGGCGAACACGGGCTGCCGGTGCGGGTTCCCGTGGTCGAGAAATCCGACGTCGTCAACGATCGGACTCGACAGTCGGGGCACTCGGAATCGGTTGCCGGTTCGCATCGGTGGGAATTGGTGTTCGCGTCGGAGCAGTTGGCCAGACGTCCCGCTGTCGGTGCGTTGACGCCCGCAGCGGTTCCCACCATGTCGGATCGTGAGTGGTGTGAGGCGGTACGCGTCGCAGCGGGCCGAATGACTGGGCGCACACCGCGGTCGGTGAAGGAACCGACCGAGCAGTTGCTGGCGATGGCGGCCCGCGTTTCGCACGGGCAGGGTCGTGTGCGCTTGCCAGCTGAGCTGGCGGCGCAGGCGGCCTGGTTGGTCGCTGATCGCGTCGGGCGTGCCCAGGGTGCGATGCCGGGATTCGATCCGTCCGGGTTGATGTCGCGGGAGCGTTGGCAGGCGGCGGTCGATGTCCGCCGGTCGGTGGATCGGGTGATGTCGGCGGTGTCGTTCGGTGTTGGTGTCGAGCTTGCGTCGTCGCCGTTGCCTCGGCACGAGTTGGTCGATGACCGGGAGGTGCCGGCGGGTCGCCGGAACTATCTCGCTCCAGCGGATGTGCGTGGTCTTCCGTTGGGTGTGTGGGTCGAGGCGGGGCCGTACAAGCGGGCCGAGTGGTTGGCCCGCGGAGTCGCCGGGGCGGTCGGCGTCGGGGCGTTCATGCGCGTCAACGACCGGTCGTACATGGCCGTGTACGAGACGAAGGGTGGTGCGATGTGGCGGCTCGAGACGACCGGTCGGGGTGCGCATCTCGGGCTTGTGGGGCAGGGTGAGTCGGAGTCGCTCAATGCCGGGAAACGCGATGTCGCTGTGGCGCTCGGTGAGCGGTTCCCGGACGCCGCGGCGGCGATCGAGGCAGTCACGACGAACCGGGTCGTGTCCGGAGGTTTTGGTTGGAGTGCACTCCCGGAGGGACGTGACGACCGGACCCAGCATCGAGTGTTCGACGATCGGGTGACCGCCATGGTCGCGCCCGGCCCCGGCGGGCGTTGGCAGACCAGGGTCGCAGTCGACGGGCAACAACGCCAGGGTCCCTACGCGCCTGATGTAGAGGATGCCCGCACGATCGCCGATGGGCTCGCGCGAGGAGCGTTGCTCGAACTCTCGGCTGTCACGCCGAGCAAGGCGAACGAGATGGTGCGAGAACTCGCGGCGGGTGACGGTCGCTGGGACCGAGGCGACTTGGTCGCGGTGATCGGGCACCGCTTGTCCGACACCGACCGCGTCGAGCTCGCGTCGACCGCCGACCCTGCGCGCCTGACGGAGTTGATGCGAGACGCCGGTGTCATATCTCCGGCGACGATGCTGCACGTGTTGAAGGCGGAAGATGTCGAGGCGGAGGCCGTGTACCCGCTGGCGGCGACGATCGGATTGCCGGTGGCCGACGCAGTCCGCGTGATCCATGATCGCTGGGGCGTCGACCGGCTCACCGTGGGCCGTGAACTCGGTGCCGATGTACAGGAGTTGCGGGCTGCTGGGTGCTCCGCTCCGGAGATGCTCGCGGTCGCCCCACGCGAGGTGTTGCGCGGGTTGGACCAGCGCGAGCACACCTGGGAGTTGGTTGCGCCGACGCTCGTCGAGGTCGGCTACACCGTCGCCGAGTCGGTGCGCCATCTCGCCGCCCACGCACCGACGCCGGACGCGTTCGCCGCTGGAGTCGCAACGATCGTCGACTCGCCGGTCGACGCGTTCGGCCTTGCAGGGAACCACGCCCAGGTCGAGGATCTCGTGGCCCTGTCGCAGCGCTACGGGCTCGACCCCGTCGAGACGGCAAGCGCCGTTGCGGCGGGGTGTGTACCAGTCGATCGAGCAGTCGCAGTGATCGCAACTCGATGCGACTCCGACGAAGACATGACCTCGGCGTTGGCGGCGCGCTACCTCGGATTGATCGAGCACGAGACAACGGCGATCCTGCACGGCGCGCCACTCGCCGAAGTCGCCCATCTTGGTCGCGCCGTGGAGCAAGCCTTCGAGGGCGTTGCTCGGGAGGTCCCGCAAGCCTTTACGGCGATCTCGATGGAACCGGCATGAACGAAAACCGGGCATCATCCGACGTGTGGCGTGAATTCGACGCCGCGGTCACGTACGTCGCGGAGATGGAGAGACCGAGCCTCACGACGTGGCAAGCGTTGGTTGAGGCGCTGCAGGACTGGGCGCCAGACGGCGCCCGGATCGTACGCGACGGCGCGCTCGACCCGCTTCGTGCTGCTCTGCTCTACCTCAGCGAGATCACGCCAGAGGCGGGTGCGCCCGGTGGCGTGACTCTCGGATCGATCCTCGACGCCGCAATGCAGAGATGGTCGGAATCGGTATCGACTCGGCTGAACGATGGCTTCCCGTTTGCAAGCTGATCCACCTCAAATGCATCGACGTTGCGGGCTCCGAGTGCAGGCGATTCTCTTCGAGGGCTCACGTGTACGTGGCAACTCGGACCACATCGAGCGAGGTACTGCTACGGCTGTAGTTGCAGGCTGCACAAACGTTCGCGAGGTTGTCGGGACAGGTCCGTCCTCCGTGAGCCCAAGGCAGGACATGGTCGGCCACTCCCTTCGCCGCGATGAGGACCCGACTTGACCAAAGAGGGGCCTCTCGTCCGTTCGTCTGGTGGTAGCTCGGCAGGAGGTCGAATACCTGCTGGTTCGTGCGTAGCGTTCGCTTGATCTGGTCGTGCTGTCGCTGGGAGATCGTCGGCGTCGCGCAACTGCGACAGGCGCCACCAGGCGACAACACCCATGCCGCCTCGTTGTCGGCACTTGTGAGTTTGCGATCGAGCACGGCTGGCTCTTCCGGTCGTGCCGGATCGAGCTCGAACTGGCGCATGGCGAGTGTTGCCAGATTGGTCCGCGGGAACGGCTCACGCTCGCAGATCACAGTGCTGAACGCTGCGTCTACTTCAGGCTGGTCGATGGCGTTCCATAGCGTGACGCTTGCATTGAAGTTTGTGGTGATGAGCGCCGCAAGACTCTGCATTGCGGCGCCGTGGCGCACGTACGTGTTCCAAGAACGGTGGTATCGCTCCTCGGTTCCTGTGACGACATCGACGGGTGCCCGGACGATGTCGGCGAGGTAGATGAGTCGCAGTGCCATCCAGGCGTGTGGGCTGGAGCGGAAGACGGCGGGCAGTCCGGAGGGGGTCAGCGCTCCGTCGGGTGCACGGGTCCATGCCGGGATAGCTGCGGAGAACCAGTGTGAGCTCACGATCGAGTTTCGCGCGTCGGCCTGCTAGCGCCATCACAGTGGTGCGCACACTCGGGTCTGGAAGGAAAGGGTCACGGGGCGGTGGGCGTCGAACCGGAGGCGTCAGGGGATCTCGAGCGCGATCTGTGGAGTAGCGGACGATGCTCGATTGAGTTCGGCGTGTTCGACGATGTGGGGCCAGTGTTCGAGGATCCACTGGCGTCGCGTGTCTTGTTGGTCTAGCGCGGTGCGAAGGAGATCATCGACGTCGTGGAGAGCGAGCTGGCCGCCTTGGATGCGGTCGATGAGGTCCTGACAGTCGGCGGGAGCGGTGTCGAGGATCTGTTCGAGTTCGGTGCGGCGTTCGTCGATCTCGGCGGTCGTGCGAGTCGCAGCCACTGCGGGCGTGGTCCGGTTGGTGGTGTCGAGCCAGGTGCGGGTCTGGGCGAGCCAGGTGCGGAGTTGAACGGCTGCGCCTGGGTCGTCGATGGGGCCGTTGGGGTGGGTGAGTTGCCAGCGGGTGATGGCCGTGGCGGCGTTGTCCCAGGTGCGTGAGCCGGCGACGTCGGTGGGTCGTTGGCCGAGGTGTTGGTGGAGCCACGACGGTTGGTCGGCGGTGAGGCGTGAGGTCGCGAGGTCGAGGGCTCGTCGGGTGGCGTCGGTGTAGAGGCGTGCGTCGCCGGGCTTTGTGTCGTGCGTGCGTAGCGTCCGGTCCCATGCGTTGATGTCGGCGGTCATGGCGACAGAGAGCCGGTCGAGTGTTGCGTGGGCGGCCGAGTTCAACGGCCGGGGTTGAGGTTGTCGGGGTTCGACGATGCGGAGTTGGTCCCATCCGAAGATGCGTTCGGCGTCGTGTCCGTCGCGGGACGTGAAGTGGAGGGTTGCGGTGCCGCGGTTGTCATCGATGTTGGTGACCTTGCCGATGTTGTGTCGGTCGGCCGGGCTGACGTGCTGGCCAATCGCGAGGTGAGTTGCGTTGTGGATCAGCCGGTCGAGTCGGTCACTGAGTTCTCCGCGGCTGTGGCCGTGAATGGTGGTGGTGAGGTGTTCGGCGTACGTGGCCAGTTGCGCACGGTCGGCCAACTCGGCGTACGGGACGTTGTCGACGAGGCGGTTGACACGTGTGACATCGGGATCGATCGTGTGGGCGAGGTGCTTCGCAGCGGACCGACTGATCCGGTGGGTCAGGTGATCTTCGGCGAGATCGGGTTCGTCATCGGGGTGGGTGATGCCGTGATCGTGGCGGGCGGTGTCGCGGGTGGCGGCGTCGAGGAGCGCGGTGGCTTCGGGGTTGGTGAGGATGATGTGGTTGGCGTGGACGCCTCGGGACAGTTGGACGTAGGCGGCTTCGCGATGGAGGGTGTCGGCACCGACGGCGATCGCGAGGTCCCAGGTGCCGCCTTGGGCTCGGTGTGAGGTGAGGGCGTAGGCGTGGGTGACGTGTCCGCCTCGGTGGAGGTAGCTCTCGTCGATGGTGACGGTGGGACCGTGATCGAGCGCGACGGTGACGGCGGCCGGCGTGGGGTCGTGGAGGGCGATGACAGTTCCGGTGTGCCCGTTGATGACCTGGGTGTTGTCGCCGTCGATGTTGTTGGCGTGGTCGCTGTTGCGGCGGAGCACGACCCGCTCGCCGATGCGGAGGGGCGTCATGCCGTAGGAGTGTTGGGTGGTGTCGGTGAGTTCGCCGGCGTCGATGAGGTGCGCGATGGCGGCCTGGTTGAGTCGGTCGACGAGTTCGTTGGTGCCGGCGAGCAGTACCGGCTTCAGTCCTTCCTTGCGGGCGGTGGCCCAAGTTTCGATGGCGAGTTGGACGAGGTCGGTGGGTGTGTTGGCGATGGTGAGTCGGTCGTGGTGGACGTAGGCGTGGACGGCGTCGGCGACGTTGCCGTCGCGAAGATGGGTGAGCGCGGCTTGTTCCCAGGGGTTGCGTTGGCGGCGGTTGATGGTGAGTTCGGCAACGGTTTTGGCGTGGTGAGCGGCGTAGGCGAAGCCGCCGCCGGCGCCGATCTCGGGGAGTTGGTGGTGGTCACCGGCGAGCAGGACCCGGCCTCCGCCTGTGATGTGTTGGTTGACGACTTGGGTGAGGGTGCGGATGTCGGCCATGCCGGCTTCGTCGATCACCAGCAGCGTCCCGTGCGCAGTGGCGGGGGAGCGTTGGTTGTCGGCGAGGAGCCGGTGGAGGGTGCGGGTGGGCATCCCGGTTGCTCCGGTTAGTTCGAGCGCGGCCCGTGCGGACGGGGCTGCGCCGCGGACTGCGAACCCTGCGGCTTCGAAGACTGTGCGGATCGTGTCGATCGTGTGGGTCTTGCCAGTGCCTGCTGGGCCGACCAGGACGCTCACGGCCGCGGTGGATGCTGCGATCGTCTGGACGGCGGCGCGTTGGTCGTCTCCGAGATCGGCACGGTCAGCGAGTAGCTCGGTGATCGTCTCGCCGGCGACACCCTCGCCGGCCTCATTGAGGGTGTCGATGAAGCGGGTTTCGGTGTCGAGCAGTTCTCGGCTGGTCCACTGTTGTGGCTGGTCGTCGGTGTGGACAGCGACGACGAGGGGTGAGCCGATGACACGGCGGGTGAGACGTTCGATCGTTTCGACCGTGGCACCAGGATCGAGGCGGGCGGCGACGGCCCGGGTGAGGTCGGCATTGGTGAAGGTGGAGCGCTCGTTGGTGAGGTCGTGTCGGAGGAGTTGGGTGATCCATTCGTCGGGGGTGACGGTCCGTTCGAATGTTTCTGGGTTGCCGTGTTCGTCGAATCCGACGGTTTCGAGTCGCCAGGCGTTGTCGTAGTCGACCGGGTTGTGGCGTGATGATGCGGCGATGAGCCCGTCGGCCATGGTCGGTCCCCAGCCGAGCTGTTCGGCCTCTGCTTTCCATTCGGCGTCGAATCGTTGGTATTCGCGTTCGGGCTTGTTCCGGCGTGTGGCGAGGACCGCGGCTTGGCGGCCTTCGGGTGTGTTCGAGGTGCCGGTCGCGGTGAGCCAGGCGTCGACCTCGGCCGATCGTTTTGAGAACGCATCGAGGATCTGTTGGGGAATGCCGGCAATCTCGGGCACGTGCCGACCTGGCCGCCATTCGACCCCGAGGGTGCGGGTGAGTTCGGCTCGGAACGCAGCTTGGAAAGCCTCTCCGGCGGCTCGGGCGTGCCGGTAGATCTCGGGGTGCACGAGCGATGACCATCGCCCGTCGGTGCCCTCGACGAGGTTCGCGACGAGCACATGCCAATGCAGCAGCGGGTCACCAGCACGAGAGGTCCGATGCCGGAACGACGCAGCAACCACTCCCGACGTCGCCAACCTCTTCGGCCCTGCGGCCTCACGATCCGCAGGGTCGAGGCGGGCAAGGTAGGCGAGGTTGTGTGAACCGCGTTGCACCTGCACCGCTTCACGTTCGAGCCAGCCGATCGCGGCGCGCGTCGCCGTCTCACCGGCCTCGATCACCGCACCTTGGACGCGTGGATCGTCGGACACCGCGTAGAGCACGCTGGCCGACTTGGGGGCCTTGAAGGTCAGATCGAAACCCGGGACGCGGCGTGGGTGCGGGTTGATCGTCGTGCCGTTCGGCGTCAGCCCACCGGTGCCGGGTTGCATCCCTGCGAGTACAGCTCGCAGATCATCCGCCGTGACCGTGTCGGCGAGTCCAAGTCTGTCGGCGCCACCACCGAGCCACTGCCCTGCGGTCTCGCCGGCACCGGTGTAGTAGTCGTCGAGCGACTCCGCGACGCCGGACAGGTGGTACGCCTCCTGGCCGACACGGAGCTTCGCGATGGACAGCACACTGACGTACGGGAGTCCTCGTGCACCCAGCGGGTAATAGTCTGTGAAAGACGCCCTGGCCGTTCCGGGAGACGGCGCTACCAAGGGGGCACCGAGACGATGACGGACGAGCCGACGGATCGACTGGAAGCAGGGCATCGGCGTTCGCTCGCGCTGCTTGCCGACCATGGTGCCGTTCGCTCGACGTTGGATCGCTATCGGCGCGCGGTCGGGGCCGATGTGTATCTGCGATTGACGGCGGATGGTTTGACAGTGATGAGTCTCGACGTCGAGGGGTGCCGGTCGATGATCTCGGTGGGGAGGCGCGGGAAGCGTGACGATGTCCTGCGTTCGCTGCCGCCGAGCGAGCGACTGGTGGAGGCTGCCGCCGCCGGCTACGCCGACAAGCGCAACGGCTT
>JALHOG010000119.1 GCA_022843125.1 Ilumatobacteraceae bacterium | reverse complement strand
ACGTCCGCTCCGCGGCGACGCGCGAGGTCTGGGCCTTCACCGTCGCCGGCACCGGGTCGGGCGGCACGCCGGAGGGCGTCGGCCCCGACGGCAGCCACCGCGGCATGGGCTTCGGCTTCGGCCTCTCGGGCGACGTCGCGTACAACTACGTGACTGCCGACACCGAGGCATTCGTGCGCGACGTGCCCGTCGTCACGGCCGCGGGCGATCTCACCATCTCCGCATCGGACATGCAGGAGCTCGAAGCGGCCGCCGGTGCGGTCGGTTACGGCAACCACGTCGGCATGGCGGGCGCGCTCGCGCACAACGGGTCCGCGCGCACGGTACGCGCCTTCGCCCAGGACACGGCGCTGGAGGCGGGCAACGTCGCATTGAGCGCGGCCGGGATCGACACGTTCGTCGCCTTCGCCGATGGTGGCGCCGGCGCGAACGCCACGGCGGCGCTGGCCGGATCGGTCACGCTGAACCGCACGTTCAACACGGCCGAGGCGCTCGTCGGCGAACGCACGACGATCGACGCGACCGGTGCGGTCGACGTGCGCTCGGAGCATTCCGGGCGTTACGTCGCCAACGCCGGCGGAGACGCGACCGGGATCAACACCGTGCTCGCGGTGGGCGCGGCGTTCGATCTTTCGGCGCTCGACAACTCGGCTCGCGCGAGCGTCGGCGCGGCCGAGGTGAACGCGGGCGGCAACGCGCAGGTGCAGGCGCAGTCGAACGACGTCGTGGATTCGGTGACCGCCGCGCGGGCCGAGTCCGCCGAGGAAGGCGAGGCCGTCCGGCTGTACCGCAGCGACGGCACTGCCGCACCCCTCGCCGGGGCCACGGGCCAGGAGATCGGCGGCCGCAACGACTTCGTGCGCGACGTCGTCTTCGCCGATCTCGACGGCGACGGCGACCAGGACCTCGTCACCGCCGCCTTCGGCGACTTCAACCGGCGCTTCCTGAACGACGGCACGGGCGCCTTCGACGCCGGCACGCAGCTCGGCACCGACCTGCTGCTGTGGGTGAAGTCGTGGGAGCTGCCGCGGGACGCCGACAGCCAGATCGTCAATTCGCAGGTGCCCGACCTCACCATGGCGCTCGCCGCCGGGGACGTCGACGGCGACGGCGACGTCGACATCGTCGCGGGCAATCTGGGCCAGCGCTCGCGCGTGTACCTGAACGACGGGGAAGGCAACTTCTTCCCCGGCATCGACGTAGGCGGAGCTCACGAGGCGGGCGATCTCACCTTCGACGTCGCGCTCGCCGACATGGACGGCGACGGCGACCTCGATATCGTCACCGGCAACTTCGGCCAGCAGAACCGGCTGTACTTCAACGACGGCACCGGGCTCTTCGAGACGCGCATCGACTTCTCGCCCGCCGCCGACTACACCACCGCGATCGCGATCGCCGACCTGCAGGGCGACGGCCGGCCGGACGTGATCGCCACGAACGTCGGCCTCGACCTCGTCGCGCTGGTCGAGGAAGGGCGCATCCGCGTGCAGGACGTGGCGGACGACGCCGTCGTGAGCATCGTCGACCTGATCGATCGCACCGGCGTCACCCTGATCGACCTGGTCGAGGCCGAGCTGATCACCCGCGTGGACTTCCTCACCGATGCGCTGGTCGACCTCGCCGATCTCGTCGATGCCGGTCTCGCGCGGCTGGAAGGCCTGATCGACGTCGGCCTGCTCGCGCTGGAGGACTTCGCCGATGCTGCCCTGCAGGCGGCCGACGTCACGGCCTCCGGCCTGATCGACGAGGCCGCGCTCGCGGCCAGCGGGCTGGTGGATGCGAGCGGGCTCGTGTTCCTGCGTCCGCTCGTCGACAGCGGTCTCACCACGCTGCGGGACCTGGTGCACGAGGGCCTCGTCACGGTCGACGATCTCGTCACCGAAGGCCTGGAGCTCGGCCGGCTGTGGATCAGGGGGGCGGTCGACGATCTCGCCGCGCTGGTGCGTGAAGGCCTGCTCGACGCAACCGATCTCGTGCGCGAGGTGCTCGGTGTGCCGGACCTGCTGCGCTCGGGCCTCGCCGACCTCACCGAGCTGGTCGAGCAGGAGCTGCTCGGCGCCGTCGACCTCGCGCTGGACGACGCCACGCGCACCCCGCTGGACCTCGCGCAGCAGTACTCGGGCGGCGCGCCCGCGCAGGTGTACCTCAACGTCGACGGGCTCACCTGGACCGCGACGGCGCTCTCGACCGACCGAAATCCGTCGCTCGACGTCGCCGTCGGCGACGTCGACGGCGACGGCGACGCCGACGTGGTCGTGGGCAATGCGGGCTTCGCGAACCGCCTGTACCTCAATGCGGGCGACGGCACGTTCGGCGCCGGCGAGGACCTGCCCGGGCCGTTCGGGATCGCCGAGTCGGTGGTGCTCGCCGACATGGACGGCGACGGCGACCGCGACCTGCTCGTCGGCCTGTTCGGCGACGAGAACCGTCTGCTCCTGAACGACGGGGCCGGCGGCTTCGGCCCCGCCGTGGCGATCGGCGGCGACGAGAACTTCACCACCTCGCTCGCCGTGGCGGACGTCGACGGCGACGGCGACGCCGACGTGGTCTCCGGCAACGCACGGCCGAGCTTCGGCTTCTCCGGTTCGATCGGCGTGGTCACGCTCGTGCAGGCGACCGAGGCGCTGGTCGGCGACGGCGCGACGCTCGACGTGCAGGGCTCGATCGGCATCACCGCCGGGAGCGAGACGCACGCAAGCCTCATCGCCGGCGCGGCTGCGTCGGCGGCGACCGGCAGCGTGGGGATCTCCGCGGCGAGCTTCAACGTGCTCGGCCGGGACGTCCTCGCGCGGATCGGCGATGCCACCGTTACCGCGCTCGGTCTGCAGGGCCTGGCCTCCACGCAGCGCGGAGTGCTCGTCTCCGCGCAGACCACCGACGACGTGCTCGCCTACGCAGCCGGGGAAGCCTCGGCGGACGATCTCGCGGCCGCCGGGTCGGCAGTGTTCAACACCATGACGAGCCGCACCGACGCCACGATCGCGAACGGTGCGTCGGTGACGGCCGGCGAGACCGGCGGACCGGTGGGGCGTGACGTGGTGTTGCTCGCCGGCCACGACCTCGTCTCGCAGTCGACGGCCGGCAGCTTCGGCGATGCCGAGCGCGTAGGGCTCGGCGCCGCGCTCGACGTGCAATGGATCGACAAGCGCGCGCAGGCGCACATCGAGGCGGGCGCGAACGTGGTCGCGCAGGGCGACGTCTTCCTGCGCAGCGTTTCCGAGGACGTCTGGTCGTCCACCGTGGGCGGCGTCGCGGGCACCGGCGACCTCGCGATCGCCGGGTCGGCGGTGCTGCTCGCGCCGCGCGTGTCCACGCGTAGCGGCATCGACGGCACCGTGGCCGCCGAAGGCAGCGTGGTGCTGCAGGCCTACAGCGACGCGACGATCACCACGCAGGCGGGCGCCAGCACGTTCGGCGGCACGCTCGGCGTGGGCGCATCGCTCGCCGCGCTGCTCAAGACCGACCTCACCGAGGCCTGGATCGGGGCCACGGCCGACGTGCGTGCACGCGCACAGGCGCCGCTGGTGACCACCTTCGACGGCCGCCTCGATGGCGCGGGAAATCCGGGGCAGCGGCAGGTGGCGGGCGTCTCAATCACGGCCGTTTCGCACGAGTCGATCGCGCAGGATGCCGCCGGCGCGGGCGAGAACGCCCGCATCGGCGGCGCCGGCTCGGTGGTGTTCACCGTCACCGACGAGATCACCACGGCCCGCATCGACGAAGGCGCGCGGGTCAACCAGTTCCCGCCCGGGGACGCGCCGGGCAGCCTGCTCGGCGTGAGCGTGGCGGCGGGAGATTCGACCGACCTGATCGGCCGCGCCGGCGTGACGCTCGGGGGCGGCATCGTCGGCATCGGCTTCGGCGTGGATGTCGCCGCCATCGGCAAGACCACCACCGCGTCGCTTTCCGGCACCGTCGATGCGGGGCGCAACGTCGAGGTCGCCGCGTACTCGCGGGAGGATCTCGCGTCGCTCGGCGCCGCCGTGGACCTCGTGTTGGCCGCCTCCGTAGGCGGTGCCGGTGCGCTTTACGCCATCCAGCCCGTGACCCGTGCCGCGATCGGGGAGCGCGCCCGCGTGCGGGCGGGCGGAAGCGTGGCGGTGACCGCCGAGGATCGCACCGAGGTCGATCTGATCGCGGGCACCACCAGCGCCGCGTTCGGCGTCTCGGTCGGCGCATCGGCCGGTGTGGCCAAGCTGGAAAAGGTCACCGAGGCGCTGATCGCCGCGCAGGCCGACGTCGTGGCGGGCGGTACGGGCGATGGGCTCGTGGTGAACGACGCGGGCTTCGTCGTCGGCTTCGCCGCAGACGTCGATGCCGAGGACGAGGTCTCCACCCCGGATGCCATCGGGGTCGTGTCCGACGTGCTCGGCTTCGTCTTCGACAACCCGCTGCAGACGACCATCTTCGGGTACGAGATCGGCGTCCCCGACATCACGCCGGTGAGTGCGCCGCCGGACGACCCCTCGCTCACGGACGAGCGCACGGTGTCGCCCACCCAGCGCGTCGTGCGCGGCGTCGCCGTCTCCGCGGTGTCCACCGACGACGTCGAGACGCTCGCCGTGGGCTTCGGCGCCTCGCTCGTCGAGTCGCCCGAGCTCTCCGGCAGCCTGCTGATCACGACCAACCGCACGACCGCGGGCATCGGTGCCGGCGCGCAGGTCGTCGCCGAAAGCGCGGGCGACCCGCGCGAGGAAGTGCTGGTCGCCGCCGGCTCCGACACCCGCCACCTCGGCATCGCCGGGGCTGCGGCCCTGTCGCTCGGCGGGGCCGCCGGGCTCTCCACGGCCATCGCGCTCGTCGACAACCTCACCGAAGCCTTCGTCGGCGCCGGCGCACAGGTGCGCGCGAGCGGGGACGTCACCGTCGAGGCCCGCACCGCCGAGGACGTGCTGCTGATCGCCGGCAGCGCATCGGCCGCGGCGGGCGTGACCCTGCTGCCCACACTGCCGTTCGGCTTCGCGATCGCGGGCTCGCTCCCGGTGATCTCGCTCGACACCCGCACCCATGCGTTTCTCGATGCCGGGGCGAACGTGCAGGCGGGCGGGGATCTGCTCGTGCGCGCGGTCGCCGATTCCGATCTCGATCTCTTCGCCGGCACCGCGGCCGTGGGGCTGGACGGCGGGATCGGTGCGTCGGTCGCGATGACCCTGGTCGACAAGGACACCCAGGCGTGGATCGGCGCGAACGCCGTCGCCGCCGCGGACGGCCGCACCGACGGCTTCCAGGCGCTCAACGGCGATGCCGCGGGGGGGCTCGTGCTCGCGCACGGCGTCGGCGTGCAGGCGCTCTCCAGCGAGGACGTCCTCACCGTCGCGGTCACCGGCGGGGTGGCGGCTCTTGCGGTACCGGCCTCGCTCGCGGTGACGGTGCTCGATTCCGACACGGCCGCGTACATCGATGCCGGAGCGGACATCAACGCTCCCTCGGCGTCGGCCAGCGACGACCAGAGCGTGCAGGTCGGCGCGTCGAACCGCTCGGCCATCTTCGGCGTGCCGGTGAATCTCACCCTCGGCGTCGGCGTGGTCGCCGCCGGGGTCGACGTCGGCATCGTGCGCAACGACGTGACGGCGCGCATCGGCGAGGGTGCGCAGGTGCGTGCGCGCCGCGATGTCGAGGTGCACGCCGTCTCCAGGCAGACGGCCGACAGCTTCGTCGGCGCGCTCGGCGCCACGACCGGCCTGGGGCTGGTGGCATCGGTCTCGATGGTCACGCTGCGGGCGCCGCTGGAGTACGAGGTGCTCGGCACCAACCTCGTCGACTTCCTGAACGTCGACGACGTGAACACCATCCAGGACAGCGTGGACGCGATCGTCGCCGGCGTGGTGGATCCGCTCGGCGCGGGGCTCGGCGGGCTGCTCTCGGGCTACGAGGAGCAGCTCGGGCCCGTCGCGGGGCGGCTAGGCTCGGCGCTGTCGACCGAGTCGCCGCAGGGCGCGGTCGGCGAAGCCGTCGCGGCCGACACGATGGGCAGCGGCGTCTCGGCCCTCGTCGAGGGGGCCACCATCCAGGCAGGAGGCAGCGTCCGCGTGACGGCGATCGAGACCACCGACGCCGTGCTCGACACCTCCTTCACCTTCAATTTCGCGCTGGGCTCCAGCGCGCTCGTGGCGCTCTACAACGATCGCGCACTGCTCTCCACGGGCAGCAACGCGCAGGCCGCGATCCGCGGCTCGGGCACTACGCGCGCCACCGTCGTCGCGGGGGACGCCGTGCTGGTGCGCGGCGAGGTGAGCAACGTCCAGACCGTCGCCGGCTCCACCGCCACCAGCAGCGCGACGAACGACGCCGAGGCCGCGATCGAGTCGGCCGACGTGACGGCCGGCGGCAACGTCGAGGTGACCGCCGCCTCCGAGTCCGAGCTCTACTACTCGGCCATCCTGCCCAGCATGAGCGGGCTGCAGACCAAGTCGGTCGACAACAAGATCGACAACGTCACCGACGCGCACGTCTCGACCGGCGCGGTCGTGACGGCCGGTGGCAGCGTGCTCGTCGCGGCGAGCGACGACTCGACCATCGAAGTGGTCTCGAACGCGACCACCCTGATCGACGGCGGCCTGTTCGGCATGGCCGCGGTCGGGCTGGCGATGGTCACGAACGACATCGACAACATCGTCCGCTCCTACGTTTCCGGGGGCACGGTGACCGCGCAGGGCGGCGAGGTCCGGGTGACCGCTGCCGCGACGACCCAGCTCACCGCGGTGGCGGTGGGCATCGCCCAGACCCAGAACCGTGCGGCGGGCGGCTCGGTCGTGCTGAACGACATCGAGAACACGGTGTCCGCACGGCTCGCCGGGGGCGCCGAGGTCACCGCGGCGACCGACGTCGTCGTCTCGGCCAGCGATGCCGGTACGATCCTCGCGATCACCGGCGGCGCAGCCATCGCGAGCGATCTCGCCGTCGGCGCCGCGTTCTCGACCAACGTGATCCACGGCATCGTGCGGGCCTTCGCCTCGGACGCCGACGTGCGGGCGCTCGGCGGGCGGGTCGAACTGCTGGCGAGCTCGACGCCGGTGATCCGTGCGCTCGCCATCGGCGCGACCGGCGCGGACGGCGTGGCGGTCGGCGGCTCGGTCACGCTGAACGAGATCGCGAACGACGTCGAGGCCTTCGCCGACGACGCAGCGACCCTCTCCGGAAACATGCTGGTGCGCCTTTCCGCCTCCGATGGCGCGCTGATCGAGTCGCTCGCGGGTGGCGCGGCCGCCAGCCTCGGCTTCGTCGGCATCGGCGGTGCGGTGGCGAAGAACGACGTGCGCAGCCGTACCCGAGCCTACGCCGACGCGGCCACGCTCGTCTCCGCCGGCGGTGGCGTCCAGATCACTGCGCACTCGTCGCCGACCATCCGCAGTCTGTCCGCCGGCGGGTCCGGGGCCGCGGAGTTCGCGTTCGCCGGCTCGGTCTCGATCAATACGATCGCCACCACGGTGGAGGCACTGGCGACGGATGGTGCGCAGCTCCAGGGTGCGACCGTCGTCGACGTCACCGCCACCGACGCCTCCTCGATCGCGGCGCTTGCAGGCTCGGGGGCCGGCGCCTCCACGCTGTCGGTCTCCGGCTCGCTCGCAGAGAACCACATCGGCAACGTCGTCGCCGCACGGATCGACGCATCTCAGGCCGCGGGGCCGGCGGTGAACGTCGTCGCGGTCACGACGTCCGGCATCGTCGCGATCAGCGGCGCAGGTTCGGGCGCTGCCGGTTATTCCGGCGCTGGCGCCATCACGCTCAACGACATCGCCAACATCATCACCGCCGAAGTCACGGGCACCGGGGCGGTCATCGTCGCGCCGAACCTGCTGGTGCGTGCCCGTGACGATTCCGACATCGAGGCCGTCGCCGGCGTCGGCACCGGGGCCGGCACCGGCGCGATCGCGGGCGCCGTCGCCGACAACGGCCTCGGCGGGCGCGTCCAGGCCC
>JALHOG010000118.1 GCA_022843125.1 Ilumatobacteraceae bacterium | reverse complement strand
TGGGCCTGCGAGCGGCCTTCCAACACGACAGCAGTGATGATCAGCCGGGCCTTGGACACCCAGCCGACCCTTGCCTATGACGCGCGACATCCCTTGCCTATGTCCTGAGACAACACACCTCCCGTTCCGCTGATGTGTTCGCGGCGGACCGGCGAGGTCCGCCACCAACGCTCTGACCAGCGGGTCGACCTCGTGTTCACCACCGCCGACGGCGGGATCGTCGCCCGCCAGCACGTCGACAAGCTCGTGCGATCGAGGGCTGCGACGCTGGGCATCGACACAATGGGCCTCGGCACCCACGTTGGCCGGCGCACGGTCGTGACGGCGATGAGCGAGCACGGCGTCGCGCTCGACGACATCGCTCGCCACGTCGGCCACCGCTCCGCCACGACGACCGCCGGCTACGTGCGGTCCCACGCAGAACGCGACAGGGCCACGGCGAAGCGTGCCGCCAGCATCCTCGACGTCCCTGCGGTCCTCCCCGACGCGTCGGGAGGCGGTTGAGGCTGTCCGCGCAATACGTTAGGATCGTAACGTTTTCTCTCGAAGGAGGTGCCGATGTCGTTCAGTGCGCAGCAAGCAGCCGAAGCGCTCGGCGTCTCGCGCATGCAGATCTCACGCCTCGTGCGCCAGGGCGACCTCCGCGCTAGCCGCTTCGGGAACGCCCTCCTGATCGACGAGGACAGCGTCAGCGAGTACCGCGAGCTTCGACCCGAGCGCGGCCGGCCGCTGTCGGCGAGCAGTGCATGGGCGCGCATCGCACGGGAGTCCGCCCGGCTGGAGGCTGCCGGCAACGAGCGCGAGGCGCTCGAAGCAGCCCGCCACCTGGCGATCGTCGGCCGCCGACGTGCCACCCGGCACGCGTACCGGGTGGTCCCCAATCGCCTCGCGGCGCTGCTGGTCGACCAGCGCGTGGTGCTGTCGGGCGCCGACGCCGGCCAGCATCACGGTGCGCCGGTTCGACCCGGCGACCCGCACCCGGTCTATGCCTCCGGCGACGACCTCGACCAGCTCGTCGTCGACCATCGACTGCGCGACGACGGCGCGGACCCGAACGTGATCGTCCGCGTCGTTTCCCCAGACGTGTGGATCCTGCACGATCGAATCGCCCCGCCGCTCGTCGCTGCGATCGACGCGCTCGACGACGGCGACGCCCGCTCCGCCGCAGAGATCCTCCGCCACCTCCTCAGGGCGGGCCGAACATGAGCCCTCGTGTCGCCGAGATCGGGCAACTCACGGCACAGGGCCGAGCGACCTGGGAGGCGATCGCACAACTCGCCGAACGAGTCCCGATCGACGAGTGGGTGGTCGTCGGCGGACAGATGGTCGCGATCCATGCCGCGCTCGCAGGCGTCGATCCGCCGAGGGTGACCGACGACGGCGACGTCGTGGTCGACGTCCGAGGCGCTGGCCGCCGGGCGATGGGAGCCGTCGCGCGAACGCTGGTCGACATCGGCTTCACGGTCCTGTCGTCGCCCGACGACGTCACGCGCTTCGTGCGCGGCGACGCGACCATCGATCTCCTGGCGCCAGAAGGCCTCGCCGGACACGCTACGACGATTCCGCCGGGCCGTGCCGTGCAAGCCCCGGGGACGACGCAAGCCATCACCCGCCGGCGACTCGTCACCGTCGACTGGGTCACCGGGTCGACCACCGTCCACTGCCCCTCACTGCTCGGAGCGATCGTCGCGAAGGCCGCCGGCGCGCAGGAGATCGTGTCGCTCTCGCGAGACGAGCGACACAAGCACCAGGGCGACTTCGTGTTCCTGCTCTCGCTCGCGACCACCGTCGATCACGACAGCATCGATCGGACCGAGCTCACCGCCAAGGACCGCAAGCGAGTCCGCGCTGCCATGCGACCCATCCTCGACGATCCGATCCACCCCGCCCGACGGTTCGTGACCAACTTCGACGATGCCGCCGACCTGGCTGCCGAGTTCACCGACTCGGCGTGATCGCTTCGGCCAGGTCAGTCGGGCGGATGGAAGCGTCGGATCGACTCGCTCGACGACGCGGACGCCCGCTCCGCCGCGGAGACCCGGCGCCACCTCGTCAGCGTCTCCGACCGAGACCTCCCGGTTGTGGAGATCGGGCGCCCTCGCGGCGAGGGCCGAGCGACCGAAGCGGACTTCGGCGGAGATGCGTTCGGCTTGTCGTGTCGCTCGGGTGCCACCGGCGGCATCTCAGTGCTGGATGATCCTCAAGGTGTGCACCGAGGCCGACGACGGCGACCTGTCGGATGGCGAGCTGTACGCGCTCCATGCTGCCGAGCTGGTCCGTTTCGCGACCGTGTTGGTCGGGCCCTCGGCCGCTGACGATGTCGTGGCGGAAACGGTCGCCCGCGTGTTCGAGCGTCGCGACTGGCCGGCGGTCCGTGAACGACGTGCCTATCTGTTTCGTGCAGTGCTCAACGAGGCACGCCAACAGGGCCGCGCGCTGGAGCGCCGTCGGCGGCGCGAGGAACGGACGGCTCCGCTCGAGCGAGTCGACGCGCCCTCCGTGCGGCCGGAGGTGTTGGCCGCGGTCCGGTCGCTGAGTCCGCGCCAGCGTGCGATCGTGTTCTTCACCTTCTGGCAGGACCGTACCCCCGGCGACATCGCCACTGAGCTGGGCCTCACCGCACGAACGGTGCAGCGCGAGCTCGCGGCCGCCCGTCGCCGACTCGAGGAGCTACTTCGATGACGCACGATCGAACCGACGACGTGATTCGCAGCGCGATCGCCGAACTGGTCGCGGCGGCTCCTGAGCCGAAACCGTTGGCTGCGACGACGAACTCCACCGAGTCGGCGAGACGGTGGCTCGCTTCGGTGGCAGCAGTCCTCCTCATCGTCGGAGCGATCGTCGCCACCGCCCTCGTTCGTGACGGCGGCCCAGGTGCGGTCGTCACCGATCCAGACACCGTCGCCCCACCACCGATCGCCCCGTCGACGAGCCCGAGCCCCGACCCCGACGCGGCCACCAGCACTGCGGTGACCACAACACCATCGTCGGCTCCTTCAGCGCCGCCGAGTGCTGTCCCCGCAACCACGCCGATCAGCAGCGCGCCGACGCCGGGAACGGGTCCGATCACACCGGGCGAGGATCCGATCAGCGCAGCGGGTTTCGTGGCGGCGACGCCGGACGGCGTGTTGCTCAGCACGGACAAGGTGCAGTGGAGCGCCGTCGGAATCGCCGGGCCGGCCGAAGGTCGGGCGTTGTTGATCGGTCGTTTCGTAGTGCATCAGCGATCGACATCCGGCCTCGTCGACCTCGACGAGATTTCCATCGTCACCGTCGACGGCAGTGAGCGGTGGACGCCACGTGAGGGCTGGTACGGGGAGTTGCTCGACGTCGGGTTCGTCGACGGCGAACCCACGATGCTCGTGTCGACGGGCACGCAACCGAACCCGGACGACGCCGACGTGCGCCTGCTGCTCGTCGACCTCGCCACACGAGCCGAGACCGACCTCGGATCGATCGGCGGCTGGGAGGAAGGGCCGAGCTCAGGCGTCCTCGGTGACGACGCGATCGCGCTCAAGATGAGTGTCAATACCGCCGAGTGGGTCGACGTCGTGGCGCTCGACGGTTCCCCCCGCTTCAGTGTCGAACTCGACGACGACCGTGGCTGGACCGTGTCGGGTTCCGGCGACACCGTGTGGGCGTATCGCTTCGAGTTCGATCCCCCGGACTTCACGATCCCGGTCATCGTGATGCACGAGATCGACCTCGTGTCGGGTGAGGTGAGCGAGTCGCGGCACACCTTGGTCGACGCGTCCGGCGTACCGCTGATCGAAACCGGATGCTTCCCGTCCTGGCTTGATCACGGCCTGCTCGGCTGCGGGACCGACGGCATGACGGTGGAGATCCAGGTTGGCCCCGGCTCCCGCGGTGGCAACGACGGAGGCCAGAACATCGAACTGCCGGGATTCGTGACCGCACGCCGACTCGAAGATTGACCCGAACGCAAACGCAGGAGTGTGCGGCGAGTCAACAGGTCTCCGGTGATGCGCGGCGAACCTCGAGAACCCCGCCGCCCGGGCTGCCGAGCTCACCGACTCGACCTGACCGACTCAGCCGGCGTCAGTCGGTCGGATCGAAGAGTTGAAGTGCGGGACGACCCGAGCGCGGCCGGCGGTGGGACCGCGGCTGCGAGGCGGCCGGAGCCGGCTTCGGCAGCGGGCGAGAGCTGGGCACGGCCACGCAGCCGTTGGCGACGAACGCCTCGAGGTCGGTGACTGCGAACCTGACGCACCGACCGATGTGCAGTGGCGAGATCGCGTCGGCGTGGATCAGCTCGTAGAGCGTGGTCCGACCGATGCCCAGCAGCCGCGCTGCCTGCTTTGCGTCGACGAGCAGCGGCCGCAGGGCAACGTCGACGCTCACCGGGTCTGGCATGGGACTCACGCTCACGCCGGAGTACGGGGTCAGCCGGCTCGTGCGACGGGAATGCGCCCCGACGGAGAGGCGACGGTCGTAACGGCGATGAGGGAGTCCTTCACATGTCATTACCCGCAGGGTGCACGGAATCGTTTCGTTCCGTTGGGGCTCACCTGCCTCCGTTACCGCGACCGCTCCTGCTTCGCTGCCTGGCGGCGAGCCGCACGGTTTGGACCGGCAGTGTCCTGCCCGGAGCGCAGCCGGTCCGACCTCAGGGCCTCCAGCTCGCCGTGCACCGCTCGCAACTCGTCGAGCCGGCGATCCTCGGCCGCTCGGTGACCCTCGAGGTCCGCACGCGCTCGCTCGAGTTTGCGCTTGGTCGCCACGTGCCGACGACGTTCGGACTGCAGCGCGGCGTCGAGCTCGGCGAGCGCCGCAACCGCATTGGCGAGTTCGGCCTGCAGCTGCCGACCGCGCTCGATCGCCAGCGCGAGCTCGTCGCCATCGGTGAGCGCGACGTCGAACGTCACCGGCTCGCGCTCACCGCGCTGCCGGGCGCGGTAGGCACGCACGCGGTCGGCATCCGACCGCCACTTCCGTGGCCGCCCACCCTTCCCGGGGACTGTCACAGCGACCACCGTAACGAAACGCAACGGTTCAGTGCACCACGCGGGTCATCCTCTGTGAAAGACGCCCAGCACACTCGATGAGGCTGACGATCGAGTGTCCATCTGCCGCTACCGACAGTCCCTGGCGACAACGGCGCACAGATGGCCGCGGCCAACGCCGCCCAACCTGCGCGCGCAGATGAATCGATCTGCGCTGCCGTAGTCGTTGCGAACCGCGCCGATATCGGGCACTATGCGCCCGTGGTCGAGCGGGATCGAGCCGTCGAACTGGTTCGGAGAATCTACGCGGGCGACTACACGACGGTTGAGGAAGTCGATTCGCTGGTTGCCGAGTTCGAGTCGCTCGTGCCTGACCCTCAGGCGTCCGACCTCATCTTCTGGCCGGACGCGCACCCGCTGAGCCGAGGTCTGCCCGACGACGAGCTGACGCCCGAACTCGTCGTTGAGCTGGCGCGGCGATACCGATCGATTGCGCTCTGAGAGCGCGCCCGATCTGCCGCTCGGCGCTATCTGTCCCACCGCCTCGGGAAGCGCAGAACGACAGCTCCCACGTGAGACTTCGACGGTCGGCTCAGTCCCAACCCGCTTGCGAGGCTGCGTCGGTCGGGTTGGCGACGTGGAAACCTTCGGAGCTCGCTGCTTCGCACAGGCGACGATCGGCGCTGCTGAACACTGCGGCACCGACGGCGTGCGCTGCTGCGAGATGCACGGCGTCGTACCCACGCAGGCCGTGCGTCGTGGCCAGATCGCCGGCCAATCGCATCAGATCGTCGTCGATCTCGACCACGGACACCTGTGACCACAGCATCTCCAGACCGGCGACCGCGCTCCGGAACACGGCATTGGAAATCCGGCGCTGTCGCTGTGCTGCTGCGAGCGCTGCGCGGGCCTCGACGTGAGCAACCCTGACCGTGGCCAGCACGTCAGGCTCGTCCCAGATCGCGGCGGCCTCAGCGGTGCCGACTTCTTCGATCAGCAGTTTGATGAGCGTGGACGTGTCGACGTAGGTGATCACTGACGTTGCTCGGCCACCAACTCGCTGACGGAGCCCGACGAGCGCAACGGCACCGGACGTTGGCGCACCTTCGACGTCGGTGGTCGAACCAGGCCGGCTTCGATCAGCGCCGCGAGCTTGTCGTTCGACTCGTCCGTCATGCCGTTGAGGCGGGCGATCGGCCGACCGCGGTCGGTCACGACGACCTCGACGCCTGCCTCGACCTGATCGAGGTAGCGACTGAGGTTGTTCTTGAGGTCGCGCACACCGACCTCGATCCGTGTTGATGTAGCTACCTTCATGCAGCCAAGTGTAGCTACTTGAGACACGGTTGTCGCTGTGGACGGGATCGACGCGCCGCGTTGGTCGGTAAACGGTCCCGACCGTGACCTGCGATCACGGGACGACCGCAAGCGCTTTGGCCAGCGATGACGTCAGACGCCGCTCGCCGGCTCCCGCCGTGCACGCCGGCGAAGTACCGTGGGCCTGCGCCCAACCGCACCCGCTGGCATGATCGTCGAACACGCTGCCCCCACCACTGCCAGCGCCGCAGAGGCATTCGATCTCTCGATGTCGCATGCGCGTCGGTTCGACTGGGATCCGTTCCTCAAAGCCCAGCGATTCCTCGACGGGGCCGAGGCACCCGGAGTGGGGGTGCGCACGTGGAGCAAGGACCGGCGTGGGCTCGTCATGGTCACGCAGTACCTCACCTTCCAGCCGCATCGCCGCGTCGGCATGAAGATGGTCGAGGGGCCCTGGTTCTTCCGCACCTTCAGCGGCGCCTGGCGGTTCGACGAGCACGCGAGCGGCACCGGCTGCACCGTGACGTTTCGCTACAACTTCACGTGCCGGCCGGCACTGCTCGCTCCGTTGATGGAGCGAGTGGGCCGCTGGTATCTCGGGCGCGACATCCGACGGCGAGTCGACACATTCATCGCTGCGCTCGAGCGCGGCATGCGCGCCGACAGCTGAAGGCGTATCGGGACGACGTCCGAAAAATGGACGAAACGCTCAAACAACACCGTTATATTACGTGCGTTCGGCCTTGATTTACTACGCTCCGTCACGCCTAGTGGAACTTGGGACGCTGACAGTGCAAAAAAAGTATACGACCGACAATCGCATGGGCCGACCCCGTTCAGACGCCGTCACGGCGACGCTCGTCGCCGCCGGACTCGACATCATCGGCGAGTCGGGCATCGACGCGATGACCGTCCGGTCGCTCGCGACCCGCACGCACTACTCCGCGAGCACCGTGGGCTACCACACCTCACCCATGCGTACGTTCGTCTCCAGACTCTGGCAACAGATCTGCAGCGATCTCCTCACCGCCAGCGTCCCGCTGCCCGGCCCGGCCCACTGGAGCGCTCGAACCGCTGAGCAGATGCTCGCCTGGGCCCATTCCCGGCCCAATCACACTCACTTCTTCGTGAACTTCTCGCCCGATCGGCTGACACCGCACCCGCTGCTGCTGGTCGAACAGTGTTCGGCCGGCGCCGCCAATCACGTCGACCGCCTCGACGAGGTGTTGCGTTTCCTCGTGCGGCGGCTGCAGTCGGCGATCGAACTGGCCCTCGCGACGCCCGCTCGCGACGAGGCCGTCGCGTTGCTCGCCGGTGTGGTCCGCGCCGACTGGCAGTTCTGGACCGAGGGTCAGCACTCGTTGCCGGCGCCGAGCTGACCGCGCCGCGAACACCCCGACGCCCGTCTATCGACGACACCCCCAAACGAGGGTTTCACGCCGCGCAGTGCGCGATCATCCCCCAACCAGGCGGCGCTGACAACGCTGTCACAGACGGTGTGTTCTCGGGTCTAACACCGGACCCATCGAACACGGTTGGAGAGAAGTCGTGCAGGAGTATTTGAAGAACGTTCGGGTGGCGGTTCGGTTGCCGTTCGTTGTGGTGATGGCCTTGGTGGCGTTGGTCGTGTTCGCGACGGTGTCGATGATGACGTTG
>JALHOG010000117.1 GCA_022843125.1 Ilumatobacteraceae bacterium | reverse complement strand
CAGTTCGAGACCGGCGATCATCCGCAGCGTCGTGGTCTTGCCACACCCGGACGGACCGAGCAGGGCGAAGAACTCGCCGTCTGCGATCGTCAGGTCCATGTCGCGCACGGCGACGACGTCGCCGAAGCGCTTGGTGACGCCGCGGATCTCGATCGCTGCGCTCACGGCGTCATCCCCGTCGGTCATCGTGCGCCCCAGTCGTACTTGACCTTGACCATCCGGAGGAACGTCATGGTCTCGGTTCCCGTCACGCCCGGGAGCTGGCTGATCATCGTGGTGAGCCTGAGCAGGTGCTCGGCGTCGACGCAGACCAGCTCGATCAACAGGTTGTACCGACCGGCCGTGATCACGATGTAGGTCACCTCGGGCACCGGCTCGAGCGCCGCGGTCACCTCGGTCGGATCGCCGGCGACGTTGACGCCCACCATCGCCTGGAACCCGAACCCGAGCGCGAGCGCATCGGTGAGCGCCACGATCGAGATCACCCGCCGCTCGATCAGGCGGTTGACCCGTTGACGCGTGGCGGCGTCGGAGAGGCCGACGAGCGGGGCCAGGGTGCTGAACGGCATCCGGCCATCGACCTGGAGTTCGGCGATGATCCGTTTGTCGATGTCGTCGAGCATCGCCATGGCGTCGCCGCCGGCTGGAATCAACACGATGAGTCCTCCCCCTGGGTGCCCCGTGTTCGTTGACGGAACCGTTGTACCATTGCAGCGGCAAGGTCGCAACTGATTCCGAGTCTACGGGGCCTTGACGCAAGCGATTCTGATGTTGTTCGGCACTTCGGCGACTGCCGTGCCATCAATCCGAACGAGGTGGCCATGGGCACGATTCCCGATCCGATCGACGCGATCGTCACCCGCTGGCGTCACGACCGGTTCGCCCGCGGCTCGTACTCCCACCTGGCTGTCGGCGCATCCCCGGCCGACCGTGCCGCGCTCGGCCGGCCGGCGCCGCCACGCTTCTTCGCCGGCGAGGCGGTGCATCCCGAGTACCCGGCCACCGTGCACGGCGCGCTCAAGTCGGGCCGGAAGGCGGCGCGCACGGTCATCGCCAGCGGAGCCGGTTCCGTGATCGTGATCGGAGCGGGCGCAGCCGGTCTGGGCGCGGCGAGAAAGCTGGCGACCGCCGGTCTCGACGTGACCGTCGTCGAGGCGCGGGAACGCATCGGCGGGCGGGTCTGGACCGCCGAGCACTGGGGCCTGCAGCTCGATCTCGGCGCATCGTGGATCCACGGCGTGCGCCGCAACCCGCTCACGAAGCTCGCTCGCACCGCCGGTGCGCCACTCGCTCCCACCGACTATTCGAACTGGGTCGTGCGCGACGACGCCGGGCAGGTGGTCGGGCGGCGCGCCCGACCGCGCCACTTCCTCGACGTCGTGACGATCGAGCACGAGTACGGAGCCGACGTCGAGTGGCTGCATCCGAACTTCGACGAGGAGGGCAGCGACCTGCGCGGCGGAGATGCGTTGTTCCCGCAGGGGTACGCGCAGGTGTTCGAGCCGCTACTCGGAGGGTTCGAGATCGAGTTCGGTTTCGTCGTGGAGCGGGTCGAGACGACGGCGACCGGTGTCGCGGTGGTCGGCGCCGAGCGTCGCGAGGCCGATGCCGTCGTCGTCACCGTGCCGCTCGGCGTGTTGAAGTCGGGCGACATCGAGTTCGACCCGCCGCTGGAACCCGACCGTACGGCCGCGATCGAGCGGCTCGGGATGGGCCTGCTCGACAAGCTGTACCTGCGCTTCGACGACGTGTTCTGGGACCGCCGCGCGGAGCGGCTCGGTCACATCGGCACGCCGCAGCGGTGGTTCGCCGAGTGGTACAACATGGCTGCGTACACCGGTGCGCCGATCCTGCTCGGGTTCAACGCCGGCTCGGCGGCCGACGAACTCGCCGAGCGATCCGACGACGAGCTGGTCGCCATCGCGATGCGGGTACTGCGCGGCATGTACGCAACACCGCGCTGAACTGCTCCCGCCGACAGCGGATATCGAGGCGATAAGGCGAAACCTCGACGGATTTCGATTCGATCGGCTCGATTCGCTTGCGTTGTCGAGTCGGCTTGCCTACAGTCCCCGGCCATGCCGACGTCGCGCGGAGCGACGACGCGTGCACCGGGAGGACGATGGCAACGATGAGTTCCGGACGCGATCCGCGCTACGACGTGCTGTTCGAGCCGGTGCCCATCGGGCCGGTCGTCGCGCCGAACCGCTTCTACCAGGTGCCGCACTGCACGGGGATGGGGTACCGGCGGCCCCGCACGGTCGCCGAGATGCGCGGCGTCAAGGCGGAGGGCGGGTGGGGCGTCGTGTCGACCGAGTACACCTCGTACCACCGCACCTCCGACGACGAGCCGTTCCCCAGCCATGCGATCTGGGACGACGACGACATCGACGCGTTGGCGCTCATGACCGACAAGGTGCACGCGCACGGATCGCTCGCCGCGATCGAGCTGTGGCACGGCGGCGCGTCAAGCGCGAACCACTACTCGCGCGAGATGCCGGTCGGTCCGATGAGCCGACCCGCCGGCGTGTACGACCCGGTGCAGACCCGCGCCCTCGATCGCGACGACATCGCCGAGCTGCGCCGGTGGCACCGCGACGGAGCACGGCGGGCAAAGGCGGCCGGGTTCGACATCGTCTACGTCTACGCCTGCCACTGGTACCTGCTGCACCAGTTCCTCGACCCGTCGAACACGCGGCGCGACGAGTACGGCGGCCCGCTCGAGAACCGGATGCGGCTCCTGCGCGAGCTGATCGAGGACACCAAGGACGAGGTCGGCGACACGTGCGCCGTCGCGGTGCGCTTCGCCGCCGGGCCCGGCGACGAGGCGCAGGAGGTGCTCGGCCGGCTCGCCGAACTCCCCGACCTGTGGGACGTGACCGTCGACGACTACACGGAAGAGATGGGGACGTCGCGGTTCGTGCAGCAGGGCGGACTCGAGTCGAGCATCGCCTGGGTGAAGCAGGCCACCACGAAGCCGGTCGTCAGCGTCGGTCGGTTCACGTCGCCCGAGATGATGCGGCGGATGGTGCGCGACGGTGTGGTCGACCTGATCGGCGCCGCCCGGCCCTCGATCGCCGATCCGTTCCTCCCGGCGAAGATCCGCGACGGCCGTGAGGACGAGATCCGCGAGTGCATCGGCTGCAACATCTGCTACACGGGCGACCAGACCCACACCCCGATTCGCTGCACCCAGAACCCGACGATGGGCGAGGAGTACCGCAAGGGGTGGCACCCCGAACGGATCGCCCCGAAGGTCTCCGCGGCGTCGGTGCTCGTGGTCGGCGGCGGCCCGGCGGGGCTGGAGGCCGCGACGTGGCTGGGCAAGCGCGGGTACGACGTGGTGCTCACCGAGGCCACGCGGCAACTCGGTGGCCGTGTGGCTCGCGAGGCGGGCTTGCCCGGCCTGGCCGAATGGCGTCGCGTCGTCGACTACCGGACGACGCAGATCGACAAGCTGCCCAACGTCGAGTGCTACCTGGAGAGCGAGATCGACGAGGCACAGATCCTGGCGTTCGGCGCCGACCACGTGTGCCTCGCGACCGGGTCGCGGTGGCGGCGCGACGGGATCGGTCGGGCGCTCGACGAGCCGATCGAGGGATGGGAGCTGCCGGGCGTGCTGACCCCCGACGACATCCTCGACGGCGCCACCCCGACCGGCGACGTCGTCGTGTTCGACGACGACCACTACTACATGGCGAGCGTGATCGCCGAACAGCTCGCACGCTCGGGGGCCACGGTCACGTACGTCACCCCGGCGAACGAAGTCGCGACGTGGACGAACCACACCGACGAGCAGTTCCGCATCCAGTCACGGCTCATGCAGCTCGGGATCACGGTCGAGACGGCCAAGACCGTGGTCGGCTTCGACGGCGGTGAGGTGTCGCTCGAGTGCGGCTACACCGAGCGCGAGACGGTGGTCGCCGCGGGGTCGCTCGTGCTCGTCACGGCTCGCCTGCCGAACGACACGCTGTGGAGCTCGCTCTCGGACCGCAGCAGTGTGACCCGCATCGGCGACTGCATCGCTCCCGGCACGATCGCCACCGCCGTGTACGCCGGCCACCGCTACGCCCGCGAGCTCGAGACCACCTCCGAGCCCGTGTTCCTCCGCGAGCATCCGAAGGTCGGCAGGGCGATCGAGCACTGACCCCGGAGCGGTGCACTGCGCCACGGGTGGACTGAACGGACGCGCACGGCGCAGCGTGGCGCAGCGTGGAGCGGAAGCCGTTTGGGTCGGCCGCCGGTGTTGGCCATCATTGAACGATGCTCCACGAGTCCCTCGACGTGTCCACGGCCGAAGGAGTTCTGGCCGTCGAGACGTTCGGCAGCCGGCTCGACCCGCCGGTCGTACTGGTCATGGGCGCTACAGCATCGATGCTGTGGTGGCCCGAATCGTGGTGCACGACGATCGCAGACCACGGGTTCTTCGTCGTGCGCTATGACCACCGCGACACCGGACGATCCACCACCCGGGACCCGGGCGAGGCGACCTACAGCGCCGAGGACCTGGCCGACGACCTTGTCAGCATCATGGACGCTCTCGAGTTCGAACGGGCGCACCTCGTGGGCATGTCCCTCGGCGGCTACATCTCGCAGATCGTCGCCGTCACACACCGCAATCGCGTTGCGACCCTGACCCTGATCGCATCCGAACCTCTCGGCGTCGAACCGGGCACGCTCCCGGGAATCGACGACCGCTTCCTGGCCCACTTCTCGACGTTCGCCGACCTCGACTGGCACAACGCTGGCGATGTCGAGCGGTTCCTGGTGGAGATCGGCCGGCTCAGCGCCGGCACCCCTGAACGCTTCGATGAGGCGGCAACGCGCCAGCGCGTGCGCGCCGACATCGCACGCGCCTCCACGATGGCCAGCGCCTTCAACCACAGCAGCGTCACCGCCAGACACGACTGGACCGATGCCACTCGTGACATCACGCAGCCAACCCTCGTGATCCACGGTGCGCTCGACCCGATCCTCCCACTTCCCAACGGCCACGCCCTCGCCAACTCGATTCGCGGCGCACGACTCCACGTACTCCCCGACGCCGGACACGAACTCAACTCGCTCGACCTCGACGACCTCACATCGACGCTCACCACCTTCCTCGCGGACAACACGCTCTGACCGCTCGCCCAGGTGCGAGCTGCCCCGAATGCTGACTCGAGCGCGCCCATTGCGCCGGTCGGAGCGCGCGTCGCGGGGTGGCGTCGGCCGTCGCTCTGCGCTGAGCGTTCTGCAGGTACGGACACATCCGTGGTGCCCGGCAGAGTCTGGGAGACTCGGTGCGTGGACGCCGTGGTCTTCTCAGCAGGTACAGATGGGCTGCGCAGCGACGACCTCCTCGGCTTCTTCGTGGGCTGGCCGAACCCGCCTTCCCCCGACGAGCGGCTGGAGATCGTGCGTTCGGCTGATGAGGTCGTCGTGTGTACGACCGCCGACGGCTTGGTCGTCGGGTTCGCAACCGCAATCACGGACCGGCGATTCGCCGCCTACATCCCACTCGTCGAGGTACTGCCCGGGCATCAAGGCCGAGGTATCGGCGGGCAGATGGTGACAGCGTTGCTGGAACGTCTCCGGTCGTGCTACATGATCGACCTCGTCTGCGACGACGACGTCGTACCGTTCTACGAGCGACTCGGAGGCACCCGACTCAACGCGGTTGCCTGAAGGAACCACGACCGGCTGGGCGCCATCGGCGGCTGACCCGCCGCCCCGCTGTCACGGCGAGGTGCGCGAGACACCTTGCGCACCCGCTTGGAGCATCAGACGCCGAGCGCCCACTATCGCTGTCTTGCCCGACCCGATGCGCTGTTCGGTGCGCACGCCTCGGTGGCGGCTGTCGTCGTTCGGTACCGCGCGTTCTGTGTCGCTCTCGGCGCTGGCGGTTTGCACGTGGCTCGCCGTCAGACCCCTGTTACTCGTCCTCCTGCGTCCAGGACTCTTCCCTGTTCATCGAGCACGGTGAAGAGCACCCAGTCGACCGGATCGCTGGGGAAGCGATCCGTCTCACCGTCGGGTACCTCGAGCGCAATGCTGGCTGTGTCGGTTGGCGCAACGGTGAGTTCCCAGACGTCCTCGCCCTTCTTGAACCGGACTTGCAGCCTGGCAGCGTCGTCGGGGATCGAAGAGGTGAGCCGAAGATCCGTTGAGCCAGTCTCGAACTGTGTGCTCCCTTCGATCGCGACCGCTCCGGCAGTTCCGTCGCGTTCGGCGACAGTCACCGTGAGCTTCATCGGTCGTGGGGTGGCCGGCGGCTCGACGTTCACAGTGATCACGTCCGGATCCAACGTTGAGACTGCGTCGACGCTGCATTCGAGACCGAGGACGGGCATCGCAATGGCTTGCAGCGCGATGTCGACGACTGGCGGCCCGCTCGGCAGCGAGAAGATGAATCCGGTCGCGGCGAGGTTCTGTGCCGATGGCGGCCCGCCGAGGTACAGCGTGCCGGTCGGGACGGTCCCGGTGTCGGCCGGGCATCGCGGGGTCGTTCCGCTTCCTGCGATCGTCGACGCAGGAGCGGTGTTGGCCGGAGCACTCGTGCCCTCGGTCACCGTGTCGGCCGTCTCTTCCACGTTGGTCGCTCGTGGTGTGGGCATCGACGACGCTGGGCTGGAAGGGTCATCAGCCGGTCGGTCGCGCAACTCGAGGACGGTCGCCAGCCCGCCGACGATGACCAATCCGGCGGCGCCGACCAGTAGACCCGAACGACCGGGTCGGCGGCGCGAACCCATCGGTTCGACGTCCAACTCGACGATGTCGTCGAGTTTCGACGTGTCGGTGGCGGACCGCTCGGCAATCGCCGAGTCGAGGGTGCTCCGGTACGCGGCGAGGCGAACCTCGAGGTTTGCCGTGCGGCTCATCGCTGAGTTCCTTTCGAGAGACTGCTGTGAAGTTGCCGCAGCCCGCGGCGAAGGTGAGATCGAATCGTGACTGCCGGGGTTCCAGTGATCTGTGCGACCTCGCTCGGGGTCCAGCCGTAGGCGTGGACCATCAGCACTGCCACGCGTTGTCGCTCGGGCAGCGCCTTCAGCGCCGCCGCAAGGTTGGCGTCAGGCCCCGACGCATCGTCCGACGGAGCCAATCGTTCGACCGGAAACGTGACCAGGTGGGCCCGGTCCAATGCGCGTCGGGCGTGGGTCTGCCCGACGCGGTAGAGGTATCCCGCCGGATTCGCCATGCCACTGAGCCGGTCCCAGTGCTCCCACGCCCACGCCAATGCCGCCGCAGCGGCATCACATCCAACATCTACCCCGTACCGGGCGACCAGGACACGACGAAGACGCTCACCGTCGACACGTACGAACGCCTCGAACTCTTCAGTCATCACGCTGTTGGTCACCCTCGGCTGCATTGCCACACTCCGGAAAGCACCGACACCCTTCCAGCGTTGCACCCGCCTCCGCGATGTGCTGACGCCACAACGTGCTCAATGAAGTTGCCTCCACGCAGGCGACTACTGACTGCGCATCTCGTTCGCACGGTGTCGTTCATGAACGCCCGGTAGCGACTGGCGTCACATCGGGATGAGCAGTTCGACCAGCGCCTCGCACCCCGCATCACACACTCGGCAGCTTCATGCGCAACGGCGGGCGCCGAATGCGCACTTCGTCGCGCCCAGAACATGCGCATCGCCACCGATAACGGCGCGCCGAGCCGGCGATCTGCGCCCCGACGGGGCGTGCCGAGGTACCGGCTTCGCGAACGAACTCGACGAAACCCCTGGTCAGGGCGCAGAACTGGTGATCGAGATGACTGTTACACCCCCCTGTCATGATGGTCCCCATGAGCAACGTGTCGGTGATCGCAGCGGTCGAGGCCCTCGATGGGGCCGACCTCGCGAGCGCTGACACCGCCGTGTGCATCTCGTTGTTGCGCGACGTCCGACGGACGCGGGGCTGGTTGGATGCGGTCGAGGCGCGGATCTCGTCACGCATGCGCGACCTGTCCACCGTCACGCCTGGTGCCTCGGGGCCGGCCGCGACCGCAGTGAGCGATCTCCACGGCGCGGTCGGCGGCGTGTCCGCCGCCGAGGGGCGACGCAAGGAACGACGCTCCAAGACGCTGGATGACGCGCCGTCGTTCGCCGACGCGCTCGAAACCGGCAAGATCGGCGCCGAACACGTCGACGCACTCGCCAACGCCACCACCGGCCTCGACGACACGATCAAGACCGAACTACTCGGACAGCAGGAATCGTTGCTGGCCGCTGCTCTGTCCAAGAC
>JALHOG010000116.1 GCA_022843125.1 Ilumatobacteraceae bacterium | reverse complement strand
GGGCGGTGCCGTTTTTGTTCACACCCAGCCCGTCACGGCGGGGGCTCGGTTCTTTGCACCCGTGCGGGCGATCTACGTTGTGGTGCCATGTCGACGCCGCAGCACCACATTCACCTCTCCGAATCGGAGATGCCGACCACCTGGTACAACGTCATCGCCGATCTGCCGGCACCGCCGCCGCCCCCGCTCCACCCGGGCACGATGGAGCCCGTCGGGCCCGACGACCTGGCACCGCTGTTCCCGATGGCGCTCATCGAGCAGGAGGTGTCGACCCAGCGCTACATCGACATTCCCGGTGAAGTGCTCGACGTCTACCGGCTGTGGCGCCCGAGCCCGCTGTTCCGGGCCACCCGGCTCGAGCAGGCGCTCGGCACGCCGGCGCGCATCTACTACAAGTACGAGGGCGTCAGCCCCGCCGGGTCCCACAAGCCGAACACGTCGGTCCCGCAGGCGTACTACAACCACGCCGAGGGCGTCACCCGGCTCACCACCGAGACGGGTGCCGGCCAGTGGGGCAGCGCGCTCGCGTTCGCCACCGCCCAGTACGGGATGGAGTGCGAGATCTGGATGGTCGCGGCGTCGTATCGGCAGAAGCCGTACCGCCGCACGATGATGCAGGTGTGGGGTGCCACGGTGCACTCCAGCCCGTCGAACGCGACCGAGTACGGCCGAGCTCTGCTGGCAGACCACGTCGACCACCCTGGTTCGCTCGGCATCGCGATCTCCGAAGCCGTTGCGGCGTGCGTGGCCGACCCGAACGCCCGGTACGCGCTCGGTTCGGTGCTCAACCACGTGCTGCTGCACCAGACGATCATCGGCGAGGAGGCGCTCCTGCAGCTCGCCAAGGTCGGCGACGTGCCCGACGTGATCGTCGGTTGCACCGGCGGTGGTTCGAACTTCGGCGGGCTCGCGTTCCCGTTCCTGCGCGAGAAGCTCGCCGGGAAGATGAACCCGACGATCCGCTGCGTCGAGCCGGCCGCCTGCCCGACCCTGACCAAGGGCGAGTACCGCTACGACTTCGGCGACACCGCCGGTATGACGCCGCTGATGAAGATGCACACGCTCGGCCACGACTTCATCCCCGAGCCGATCCACGCCGGCGGCCTGCGCTACCACGGTATGAGCCCGCTCGTGTCGCACATCTACGAGCTCGGGCTCGCCGAGGCGATCGCGATCCCGCAGCGCGAGTGCTTCGCCGGAGCGCTCACGTTCGCTCGCACCGAGGGCATCGTGCCGGCCCCCGAGCCGACGCATGCGATCGCCGCCACGATCCGCGAGGCGCTGGCGTGCAAGGAGACCGGCGAGGAGAAGGTGATCCTCACGGCGCTCTGCGGCCACGGCCACCTCGATCTCGCCAGCTACGAGAAGTACCTCGCCGGTGACATGGTCGACTACGACCTGCCCGACGAGGTCATCGCCAAGGCGATGGCGAACGTCCCCGTGATCGCCTGAACCTGCGTGACGGAATGGGTCAGACCAACTCCGTCACGGCTCGAGCCGTGACGAAGTTGGTCTGACCCATTCCGTCACGGGTCGAAGCGGAGGATGTCGCCGGGCTGGCAGTCGAGCTCGGCGCAGATCGCCGACAACGTGCTGAAGCGGATCGCACGCGCCTTGCCGGTCTTCAGGATCGACATGTTGGCGAGCGTGATCCCGACGCGCTCGGCGAGGGCAGTCATCGTGATGCCGCGCTCGGTGAGCAGTTCGTCGAGGTGGACGGTGATCCCGTGCGGGACGTCGTCGTCTCTGGTCGGCGGCATCAGATCGTCAGCTCCTGCTCGTTGCGCAGCGCCACACCGCGCCGCCAGATGTCGGCGAATGCCCACGCCAGGATGGAGATGACCAGCGGTGGGGTGAAGGCGAGCTCGGCGTCCAACACGTCGAGCCCGAGCGAGTGCTGGAGTTCCATCTCGATCGGGCCCCGCACGGCACTCACAGCGAGGAACCCGGTGGCGATCCACGCGAGTGCCTGGAACCGCCGCACGTTCGCCGTGGTGAACGGATCGTCGGCGTCGCCGAGCACCCGGTACAGGACCCAGAACGCAGCGATCGCGAGACCGGCCGGGATCACGTTCGCGAGACCCCACACGGCTCGCCATCCGAGCGCAGCCGGGCCGGTCAACTGCGCGTCGACCTCGACGATCTCGACGCCGGCCGGTAGTTCGATGCCGATCTCGTCGGCCTCGAAGGAGACCGGCACGGGGTCGGACAGCTCGGTGCCCGCGAACACCTCCCATGCGGTGTGCACGATGAACCCGGCGGCGGCGGCGATCCCGATGACCGCCAACGCCTGGAAGAACGTGGCTGCCGAGATCCTGGTCCAGCGTGTCCATCTCGCCGACCTGCTCGTCGTGCTGTTGCTGTTGCTGCTGTCGTTGTTGGCGCCCACGCCCGACCTCCTCGAGTCTTATCGAAGAACAATATGATTGTTTTTCGATAAGAAGTCAAGTGACGGAATGGGTCAGACCAACTCCGTCACGGGGTGTAGGCCAACGACTGGCCGAGGAGGTGTTCGGCGCGGTCGAGGGTGATGCCCTTGCGCTCGGCGTAGTGCTCGACCTGGTCGCGCTGGACGCGGCCGACCGCGAAGTAGTGGCTCTCCGGGTGGGCGAGGTACAGCCCGCTCACCGACGAGCCCGGCCACATCGCGTAGCTCTCGGTCAGTGTCACGCCCACGCGCTGCTCGGCTTCCAGCAGTTCGAACAGGGTGACCTTCTCGCTGTGGTCGGGCTGCGCCGGGTAGCCGGGGGCTGGGCGGATGCCGCGGTACGGCTCGCCGATCAGCTCGGCGGGGGTGAACGGCTCGTCGGGGGCGTAGCCCCACAGCTCGCGCCGCACCCGGCAGTGCATCCACTCGGCGGTGGCCTCGGCGAAGCGGTCGGCGAGCGCCTTGACGAGGATCGACGAGTAGTCGTCGTTGGCCGCCTCGAAGCGCTCTGCGATCGCGATCTCCTCCGGCCCGGCGGTCACGACGAAGGCACCGATGTGGTCGGTCACGGCGGCGTTCGCAGGTGCGACGAAGTCGGCGATCGACAGGTTCGGCTTGCCGTCCCGGCGCTGCAACTGCTGGCGCAGACCGTGGAACCGGTGACGGGCCGCAGGGAGCACGATGTCATCCTCGTCACGGTGCGCCTCCCAGAACCCGACGACGGCCTGCGGCGCGAACCACTGCTCGCTGATGATCTGATCGAGCATCCGCCGTGCGTCGTCCCACAGCGGGCGGGCAGCCTCGCCCAGGGTGGCGTCGTCGAGGATCGACGGCCAGCGGCCGCGCAGACCCCAGGCGTGGAAGAACGGGGTCCAGTCGATGTGCTCGGCGAGCGTGGCGAGGTCGATCTCGTCGACAGTGCGAACACCGGTGAAGGTCGGTGCGATGACGGTCCGGGCATCGAACGAGTAGTCGCCCGCGTTCGCCCGGGCGGCGGCGATGGTGAGCCGATTGCGTTCGACCTCGGCGCGCTCGTGTGCCTCGATCACCCGGGCGTACTCGGTGTCGAGATCGGTGAGGAACTCGGCGCGGCCGGCGGTGTCGTCGCTCAGCAGCTTCGAGATCACGCCCGCCGCCCGGGATGCGTCGGCGACATGGACCACCGGCCCGTTGGAGTAGGCGGGTGTCACTCGCAGCGCGGTGTGGATCCGGCTCGTGGTGGCGCCGCCCACCAGCAGCGGAACCGTGAACCCCTGGCGCTGCATCTCGGACGCGACATTGACCATCTCGTCGAGCGACGGCGTGATCAGGCCCGAGAGGCCGATGATCTGGGCGTCGCGCTCGCGGGCGACATCGAGAATCGTCTGTGCGTGGACCATCACGCCGAGGTCGATGATCTCGTAGTTGGCGCATCCGAGCACGACGCCCACGATGTTCTTGCCGATGTCGTGGACGTCACCCTTCACGGTGGCGAGCACGACGGTGCCATTGGTGCTGGTGCCCGTGTCGACGCCGCCGGCGGCGATCATCGCCTCGCGCTCGGTCTCGAGGAACGGGGTGAGGTAGGCGACCGCCTGCTTCATCACGCGGGCCGACTTCACCACCTGCGGGAGGAACATCTTTCCGGAGCCGAACAGGTCACCGACGACGTTCATGCCGTCCATCAGCGGGCCCTCGATCACCGACACCGGCGAGCCGGCGCGCACGCGCGCCTCCTCGACGTCGTCCTCGATGAACTCGGTGATGCCGTTCACCAGCGCGTGTTCGAGGCGCTTGTCGACGTCCCAGTCGCGCCACTCGAGGCCGACGCGCTCGCGCTCGGTGCCGGAACCGTCGCCGACCCACTGCGTCGCTGCGTCGAGCAATCGCTCTGCGGCGTCGGCGCGACGGGCGAGCACGACGTCCTCGCACAGCTCGCGCAACTCCGGGTCGATCTGCTCGTACACGGCGAGCTGGCCGGCGTTGACGATGCCCATCCGCATGCCGCGCTGGATCGCGTGGAACAGGAACACCGAGTGCATCGCCTCGCGCACCGGCTCGTTGCCGCGGAACGCGAACGACAGGTTCGACACGCCGCCCGACACGTGCGACAGCGGGAACCGCTCACGCAGCTCGGCGGTGGCCTCGATGAAGTCGAGCCCGTAGCGGTCGTGCTCGGCGATGCCGGTGGCGACTGCGAAGATGTTCGGGTCGAAGATGATGTCTTCGGCTGGGAACCCGAGCTCGGTGGTGAGCAGCTCGAACGCACGCGTGCAGATCTCGACCTTGCGCGCTGCGGTGTCGGCCTGGCCCTGCTCGTCGAACGCCATCACGATCACGGCGGCACCGTGGTCGCGGCACACCCGCGCCTGGCGCAGGAACGGCTCGACGCCCTCCTTCATCGAGATCGAGTTGACGACCGCTTTGCCCTGGACACACTCGAGCCCGGCCTCGATCACGTCGAACTTCGACGAGTCGATCATCACCGGCACCCGCGCGATGTCGGGTTCGGCGGCGATCAGGTTGAGGAACGTCACCATCGCCTCGCGCGAGTCGAGCAGGCCCTCGTCCATGTTGACGTCGATGATCTGGGCGCCGTTCTCGACCTGGTCTCGGGCCACATCGAGCGCCTCGGCGAACTCCCCGTTCTTGATGAGACGGCGGAACTTCGCCGAGCCGGTGACGTTGGTGCGCTCGCCGACGTTGACGAACGGGATGTCATCGGTGAGCGCGAACGGTTCGAGGCCCGACAGCTGCAGCGATCGCCGACGCTCGACCGGGCGCCGGGGGGTGACGCCCGCGACCGCGTCGGCGATCGCTGCGATGTGGGCCGGCGTGGTGCCGCAGCACCCACCGACGACGTTGACGAAGCCAGACCGCGCGAAATCGCCGAGGATCGCCGCAGTCTGCTCGGGCGTCTCGTCGTAGCAACCGAGCGCGTTCGGCAGACCGGCGTTCGGGTAGGCGCAGACGAGCGTGTCGGCGAGGCCGGCGAGCTCCTGGATGTACGGGCGCATGTCGGCGCCGCCGAGCGCGCAGTTCAAACCGACCGTCAGCGGTTCGGCGTGTCGGACCGACTGCCAGAACGCACCGACCGTCTGCCCCGAGAGCGTGCGACCCGACCTGTCGGTGATCGTGCCGGAGATCATCAGCTGCGTGGTGACGCCGGTGTCGGCGGCGTGACGCCGCGCCGCCCAGATCGCGGCCTTGGCGTTGAGGGTGTCGAAGATCGTCTCGATCAGCAGCAGGTCGGCGCCGCCCTCGACGAGGCCGGCGATCTGCTGGCGGTACGCGTCGGCGATCTGCCGGAACGTCATCGCCCGGTACGCCGGGTCCTCGACCTTCGGTGACAGCGAGAGGGTGACGTTGGTGGGGCCGATCGCGCCGGCGACCCAACGTGGACGCCCATCCACGCGCGAGGCGGCGTCGACCGCCTCACGCGCGAGGCGGGCTCCCGCGACGTTGAGCTCGTGGACGAGCGAAGGGTCGTCGAGGCCGTACTCGCGCTGTGCGACGGTGGTCGACGAGAAGGTGTTCGTGGTGATGATGTCGGCGCCGGCAGTGACGTAGTTGGCGTGCAGCTCGCGAACCGCATCCGGCTGGGTGAGGATGAGCAGATCGTTGTTGCCGGCGAGCGATGAAGCGTGGTCGCAGAATCGATGGCCACGCAGGTCGTCCTCGTCGAGCCCGAGGCGTTGGATCTCGGTACCGCTCGCCCCGTCGAGCACCAGGATTCGCTCGGCGGCGGCTGCACGCAGTGGGTGCGGAGCGCTCATCGGGCGGTCACCGATTCGACGAGGCCGAGCCGCTCACACACGGCAAGGGCGAGCTCGGCTCGGTTGAGCGTGTAGAGGTGCACGTGACGGACGCCGTGCGCGACGAGCTCGGTGATCTGCTCGGCGGCCACATCGGCCGCCACCTCATGGGTGGCGCAGGGGTCGTCGTCGAGTCCGGCGAACCGGGACGCGATCGCGGCAGGCATCGCCGCCCCGCACCTCGCGGCGAAGCGGGACACGGCCGGGAACGAGTGGATCGGGAAGATGCCCGGCACCACGTCGACCGCGAGCCGCCGGGCGCGCACCGCGTCGCAGTAGGCGACGAAGTCGCGGTTCTCGAAGAACATCTGGGTCACCGCGCGGCGGGCGCCGGAGGCCACCTTGTCGGCGAGGACGTCGAGGTCGTGGTCGAGCGAAGGTGACTGGGGGTGCCGCTCGGGATAGGCCGAGACCGATACATCGAAGCGGCCGGCGACGGCGCCGACGAGGTCGGCGGTGCGGTGGTACCCGTCGGGATGTGCCGAGTACCGGGCGTCGACTCCGCCGGGCGGGTCTCCCCGGAGCGCCACGATCTGGCTGACGCCGAGGGCCTCGTACTGGTCGACGACGGCGTGAACGTCGGCGATCGATTGGCCGACGCAGGTGAGGTGTCCGGCGACCTCGACGCCGACCGAGCGCACGGCCCGGATGGCGTCGAAGCTTCGTTCGCGATCGGTGCCGCCGGCGCCGTAGGTGACCGACACGAAGCTCGGCGCGGCGGCGGTGAGCCGCTCGACGGTCGCGGTGAGTTGGGTGAGGCCGTCGACGGTCTTCGGGGGGAAGACCTCGAACGACACGGTGAGGGGGGTGCTCATCGTGGCTCCGATCGTGTGGGGGAAGGTCCGCTGGTCGTGCTGCTGGTCGTGCTGCTGGTCGTGCTGCCGGCCGGGCGGCGGTCGCGGCCGAGCCAGAGCGACACGGTCAACCGCTCGGCGCCGTCGTCGCTCGCCGGCGGGGCCAGCGTGCGGCTGACCTCGACGTCGAGCCCGCTCTGGTCGAGCCAGGCCGTCACGGTGTCGGTCCGGAAGCCGAGCCGCCGATGGGCGTGCTCGGTGCGGAGGAACTCGAGCGTGTGCGGCGCGAAGTCGACGATCAGGAGGCGGCCGCCGGGCGTGAGCAGCCTGGCGGCCTCGCGCAGCGCGCGTGCCGGGTCGTCGAGGAAGTGCAGCACCTGGTGGATGACGACGAGGTCGAACGAGTTGCGCTCGAACGGCGGGCTGTACACGTCACCCTGGCGGAGGTCGACGCCGCGAACCTCGGCGCGCTCGAGGTTGGCGCGGGCGACGGCGAGCATCGAGTGGCTGCTGTCGAGCCCGATCGCCCGCTCGACCCCGTGCCCGAGCACCTGCAGCATGCGGCCGGTGCCGGTCCCGACGTCGAGGAGGCTGCGGTGGCCCGTCCCGACCAGTTCGACGATCGCCGACTCGACCTCGGCGTCGGCGGCGTGGAGCGAGCGCTCCTCGTCCCAGCTCGGCGCGATCCGGGCGAAGTACTCCTGGGCGCTCGCGGTGCGGCGGCTGCGCACGATCTGGAGGCGGTCGAGGTCGGCGGCGATCGCCGGGTCGTGGGTGTCGATGCGGGCGAGCACGCCTGCCATCACGTCGGCGATCGGGCCGGTGGCGACGAGGTCGAAGAACGCCCACGTTCCCTCGCGGTGCTTGTCGACCACGCCGGCCTCTGCGAGGAGCTTGAGGTGCCGTGAGATGCGCGGTTGGGACTGCCCGAGGATGTCGGTGAGGTCGGAGACGTTCAGTTCACCGTGCTGGAGCAGCGCGACGATCCGCAGGCGCGTCTCTTCTCCGACCGCCCGCAGCACGTCCAGCATCGCTTCCGACGAGATCGCCATGGTCGCACTATATAAAGATATCTACATGTACGCAAGCATCTCGTCCTGCGAGATCAAACGTTCGTGACAGCAGAACGCAGCCTTCCAAATGGATGAGTCACCGGCCGGCTGGGCGCCTACCATCCGGGAGGTGGAGCGGGAGCTGATCGGCCGCGGGCGTGACATCGATCGGCTGGCGCGCTGGCTCGACGATGCGCGGCCCAATGCGTCGGCCGTCGAGCTCGTCGGTGCGCCCGGCATGGGCAAGACCGCCCTGCTCGACGCGGCCGTGGCGGCCGTGGCGGCCGTGGCGGCCGGTGGGGCCGACCGCGACGGCCTCGTGGTGCGCCCCGCAGCGACGGCGGTGGAGCAACCCCTGACCTGGGCCGGGCTCGCGCAGCTCATCGACCACTGGGAGGCGGTCGATCTGGAGGCCCTGACGTCGTTGCAGCGCGAGGCGCTCGACGGCGCGCTCGGACGCAGTGCCGAGCCAC
>JALHOG010000115.1 GCA_022843125.1 Ilumatobacteraceae bacterium | reverse complement strand
GAAGGTCGGTGCCACGCGCCCAGCCGATGGGCCGACGGCGCGTTGCGGCGCCGGCGTGGCCGTCGCCGCACGAGGCGACGGCGCGGCATCGATCGCGGCGGTCACGTGCGAGGTCGCTGCGGTCGGCGGAACGGAGACGGCGGACGCTGCGGACAGGGCTCGGCGGGCGATCCCGGCGCGCAGGCCGCGAGGCACCCCCCGCGCCGCAGCGTCGCCTCGACCGGTGGCGTCGCCACGTCCTGCGTCGCCGCGTGCTGGGGCGTCGCGCCGGCCGGTGCTGTCGACGGTCGTCGGGCGGAGGTCGGAGCCGGCGGTGATGACCGGCAACGAGCGGGGGAGCGGTCGCACGGTGTCGTCGCTCGGCCCGAACATGTCGGCGTTGGCGTCACCGATCTCGCCGTCGAACCCGTCGTCGGCGGGGTCCTGGAGCTCGTCGCGACGGTGGCGCCAGACGAACAGCTCGGCGCGCCGCACGGCGTCGAGCGCGACGGGTGTGGCGAAGATCGATGCTCTCCGCACCGGTCGAGCGGTGCCGAGCAGGCGCGCGAACCCCAGGGCTCGGGCCCCGACGAGACCGGGCCAACGCCCCCGGCGGCTACGGCTTCGCGGAGCGGAAGCCATGGTGCGCGATCTCGAGCTCTTCCTCGGGCAACTCCGACGAGGCGGACGCCAGCGTCGGACCGGACCACCGCACGGGCAGCGCATCGACCACCCGCCACGTGCGGAGGCGGGTCCCGTCGGCTCCCATCAGCGTGATGCCGGCGGTGCGGCGGACGGTCTTGCCCTTCGCCTTCACGAAGCCGTCGCCGGCAGCCTCCTGCACCCAACCGAACAGGTTGTCGTCGTTGGTGACCCCGCGCTTCAGCACGAGGTTCGGCCAGGTGAGCCGGCCCGGCAGCTTGTGCACGAATCCCTGCTCGCCGCCCTCGGCGTACTCCTCGACCTGCACGTCGACCTGGAGGCCCGAGATCTCCGAGAACCGACCGATCTCGACGCCGTCGACCTCGACCACGAACGTCGCGGCGGTCGCGCCGGCCTTCTCGAACTGGCTGTCGGCCGAGGCGCCCTTGGCGGGCGGCTTCTTGGCCGGCGGCTTCTTGGCCGCGGGAGCCGGCTTGGCTGCGGAGGGATTCTTCGCCGGTGCGGCCTTGGCCGGGGCCGGTTTCGCGGCGGCGGGCTTGGCAGGTGCGGGCTTCGCCGCCGCGGGCTTGGCCGCGGCTGGCTTCGGCGGGTCAGTCGGCATGGCGATACGCCTCGATCGACGCTTGGACCGAGGTCGCCAGCGACCGGCGGTTGAGATCGGCGACGGTGCGGATCAGACGTGCCCGATCACGATGCTCGAGATCGAGCAGTTGCTCCATGTCCCAGTGGAGGTGGTACGCCAGGTAGGCGATCTCCTCCCACAAGGCCCCCTCGGGGTATCGCTTCATGCCCGCTCACCCACTTACGACCCGATCGGTACGAACCCCGGGTGGCCGACATCAGGCCACCCGGTCTGCGCATTGCTCAGTTGCTGCCAGGCTCAGGTGATGCAGAGCTCAGGCACTGCGCACGCCGACTTCTTCGATGTGGCGACGACGGCTCGGCACGGTGACCACCGGTGCGACCTCGTCCTCGTCCTCGTCGTCGGCATCGGCATCGGCATCGGCGTCTCCGGCGTCGAGGTCGAACGCCTCGCCCGCCTCGGTCTCGCCCGAGCCGTCCGCATCCGCACGCTCTAGGTCGTCGCCGAAGCGTGCCTGCAGCGCCGCAGCGAGGAGGTCGGCATCGATGGTGTCGTCGAGTCCGTCGCCCTGCCCGGCGCCGTTCTCGTCGTCGGAGTCGGCGTCGGCCGCATCGGCCCCGCCGATGTCGGCGGCATCGGCCTCCGCGGCGAGGTCGGCGGCCTCGGCCTCGGCCTCGGCGATCGCTTCGGCCCGGCGGGCGTCGGCGTCAGCGACGATCTCGGCGATCTCGGCGGTCGTGCCGAAGTTGACCGCGCTGTAGCAGTCCTGGAGGTAGGCCAGATCTGCAGCGAACAGGCTGCAGACGTCGTCCGCGGTGATGTCCTCGAACGGCCCGATCCGGGCGAGTACCCGGCCGAGCACGACGAGCGTGAGGAACGGGTCCTCGGCGTCGCGCACCCGGGGGTCCCGCAACGGTTCCAGCTCGTCCCGAGCCGTCGCCAGACGCATGGTCACGTCACGATGGACGTAGCCGTCGTCGTCGACGAAGCCCTTGGGGAGGAACAGTTCGAACGATGTCTGCAGCCCGCGCATCGCCTATTACTTCTTGCGCTCGAGGTATTCGATCGCGATGGTCAGCTCTTCGATCATCACGTCGTCACTGCCGGCGTTGAGATCGGATGCGGACCACTTCGACGGCCACCCACGCTCGAAGTTCCAGCGGTCGAGTTCGGTGCCGGCCATGTCGTAGACGACGACGGAGCCGTTCTTGCGCTCCACCTTGCCGTCGAGCACGGTCTGGTACCAGGTGCCGAGCGCCCGGTCGCCGGAGAGACCACGCTTGAGCATGATGTCGCCGTACTTGGTCTGGCCGGGCCGCTTGCGGATGACGACCTTGCCGTTCTTGAGGGTGTCCTTGTACTCGACAACCTCGGTCTCCCACGAGAGGCCCGCGATCTCCGTGAACCGGGCCAACTCGACTCCTTCCACCTCGAGGGCGAACTGGGAGCCGAGGAACTCGACGTCGTGATTCTCTGCCATGTCGCTCGATCAGTCTCCTGCTGCGTCCCGCCGGCTCAGGCGGCGTTGTCCTTGAACTGGCTGATGCGGAAGATCACGAACTCGGCGGGCTTCACCGGGGCGATGCCGACCTCGACGACCAACTTGCCCTGGTCGATGGAATCCGGCGGGTTCGTCTCGGCGTCGCACTTGACGAAGAACGCCTGCTCCGGCGAAGCGCCGAAGAGGGCGCCGTCACGCCACAGCCCACGCAGGAACGCGTTGACCGTGCGCTTCACGCCTTCCCACAGCTTCATGTCGTTGGGTTCGAACACGACCCACTGCGTGCCGTCCATGATCGTGGTCTCGACCATGTTGAACAGCCGGCGGACGTTGATGTAGGTCCAGTCGGTGTTCGACGACAGCGTGCGGGCGCCCCACACGCGGATGCCGCGGGTGCCGAAGGGGCGGATGCAGTTGATCCCGATCGGGTTCAACAGGCCCTGCTCGGCCTTGGTGATGTTGCGCTCGACATCGAGCACACCGCGCAACGTGTCGTTGGCCGGGGCCTTCCACACGCCACGGGTCTCATCGGTGCGGGCCCAGAGGCCGGCGACGTGGCCCGACGGCGGGATGAGGATCTCCTCGTCGCCGTTGGTCGGGACCGGGTTCGACACCTTGACCCAGGGGTAGTACATCGCGGCGAACGCCGAGTCGTACATGGCGACCTGCGAGCGCCATTCCTTGATGTCCTGGATGCCCATTCCGGGGGGCGCGTCGAGGACGGCCATCCGGTTCGCCTGCTGCTCGCAGTGGCTGATGAGCGCAGTCTGTACGGCCTTCCACATGCCGAGGTCGACCGAGCCGTCTTCCTTGCGGGCGGCGGTGATGAGGTCGGGGACCAACACCATGGTGACGTCCTCGGCGATGACGAGGCCGTTGATGCCGCGGCGGGCGGTCTCGGAACCGGCGAAGGCCGGCGTCTTGACCGTGATCGGCTCCGGTGCGGCCGGAACCAACGAGTACTGACCGGTCTTCGGCATGGCGAGGAGCGGGTCGATGTCGGCCGGGATGGCCTCCTTGACCGCGATCTTCACGTACTCCGAGGTCGCGGTCGCCGTGGCGACGTTGGTCGGGCCGTCGGTCACGACGAGGCCGCTGTAGGTCTCGACCGGGACGCCGTTCTTGAGGACGGTCAGGTCGAAGGTCGGCTGCGCTGCATCGCCGTCCTCACCGCTGCCGTCGTCTTCGGGCGTGTTGACCGACACGGCGACGGCGATGCCGTCGGCCGGGCCGATCGAGCTGATCTCGAACAGGTCACCGAGCGCGCGGTCGACGGCGGGCAGCGCGAGCTGGCCCGGCTCTTCCGAGGGCTTGGTGTGGGGGATGCGGACGATGTAGCAGACCGATCCGCCGTTCTGGAACCAGCCATAGACGCTGTGGGGGAGCATGGCCCCCGGCGTGAAGCCGCCGTAGAGCGACTCGAACTCGGCCCAGCTCGTGACCAACCGGGGCTTCAGGCCGTCGGGGTCGCTGGGGTCATCCTTCGGACCAGTAGCGGTGAACCCGACGAACGCCGCAATCGCGGTCGCTCCAGCGGTGAGCGTCGAGGACCCGGACGGGACCTCCTCGACGTACACCCCCGGGCTCAGGTACGTGGCTGCCATCCCGTGCCTCCTCTGCGGGTCCCCGCTCTTTCGGGGGCCGGCGGACGTGCGATCTCTCCTGGGGAGTGCTCGCTGGCGGGCGAACGCTCCGGCGTGAACATCGGCACGCGGGACGGAAGTCCTAAGCCCTATCGGTGTGAGCGGGCGGCGCGCCCAGGTTGCGGCCTCGAGGCGCGGGCCATTGGCCTACCATTGGGCTATGGCTCGCACGCAGACCATGGTGCAACTCTCCGACGAGTTGCTCGCTCGGCTCGATGCCGAGGCGGCTCGCGCCTCGATGTCACGCTCCGCGCTGATCCGCCAGGCGGTCAGCGAGTACCTCGAACGGTCGTCGCACCAGGCTGCCGTGGCGCGCTACGTCGACGGTTACCGGCGCATCCCACAGGGTGCGCCGGACGAGTGGGGTGACGTCGGGGAGGCGGGGGAGCGGGCACGCCGTGAGGTGCATGCCCGGCTCGACGCCGAGGAACGGGCTGCGGGCCGGTCGTGGTAGTTCGGGGAGAGATCTGGTGGCACGAGGCGCCGGAGGAGTCCCGGCGCCCTTATCTCGTGCTCACCCGCGACGAAGGCATCGAGGTGCTCCACTCGGTGCTTGCCGTGCCTGCTACGAGAACGGCCCGAGGTATCCCGACGGAGGTCGCCCTCGGCGCGGAGGACGGCATGCCCGTCGATTGCGTGGTGACGTTGGACAACGTGACCGTCGTCCGCAAGGCACATCTGACGACGTACATCACGACGCTCTCCCCAGTCCGCATGGCGGAAGTCTGCGCTGCGCTCGCGTTCGCCGTGGCCTGCGAGGGTTGATGCGGGTCCGTCGCCGGAGGGACCCGCGTCACGTCAGCAGTCGGCGAGGGCCCGCAACGCTCGACAGATCTCGTCGGCCTGCTCCCGTTGGAGGCCGCCGACGCGATCGGTGAGGAACGTTCGCCGGATGGGCTGCAGGTTGTCGAACGACGCCACGCAGTCGACGAGCAGTCCGTTCGGCGGGCCCAACGGGACCTCGGTGGGAATCTGTCGTACCGTTCGTGTGACCGGGGCGACGATGATGGTCGTGAGCACGGGCACGGCCTCGGTGCGGGTCACGACGAGCACGGGCCGGCGCTTGTCCTCGCTCTCGGCCCACCAGATGTCGCCCTGGCGGGGTGTCACCAGGGTTCCTCGGCGATCATCGCCCGGGTCGCTTCGTCGGACCAGGCCACCTCGTCATCGGACTGTGGATGATCGACGTACCCTGCGACGATCTGTTCGCCGATCCGTCGTCGACGGTGCTCCTCGACGAGATGCTCGAGCCCGCGCCGGACCGCCTCCGAGCGACTGGCGACGACGCCCTCGGTCACGAGTGCGTCGACGGCGCGACAGAGCTCGTCGTCCAGTCGGGCCACCAGTTGCGCCATGCGATCAGCATAGCAACCTGTAATGCGCGCGCCGGCCGATCGTCGCAGTCCGGACGCGGCGGTGCCCGCCCCGCCGAGGCGGAGCGGGCACCGGAGAACCCTTCGGGAGTGGTCAGCCGATCAGACGGACTGGATGGCTTCCCACACGCGCTGGGCGGTGCAGGGCATGTCGACGTGGCGGACGCCGAGGTGGCTCAGCGCATCGACCACCGCGTTGTGGATCGCCGGGGTCGAGCCGATCGTGCCCGACTCGCCGATGCCCTTGGCCCCGAGGGGGTTGCGGGGGGAGTCGGTCTGGGTGTTGCTGGTCTCGAAGCTCGGCAGCTCGGCCGCCGAGGGGACCGCGTAGTCCATCAGGTTCGACGTGATCGGGTTGCCGTCGGCGTCGTACTGGACGTGCTCGAACAGCGCCTGCGCCGCGCCCTGGGCGATCCCGCCGTGCTGCTGGCCGGCGACCAGCATCGGGTTGAGGATCCGGCCACAGTCGTCGACCGCCACGTGACGCAGCAGCTTGACCTTGCCGGTCTCCCGGTCGACCTCGACCACGGCGACGTGGGCACCGAAGGGGAACGTCGAGTTGCCCTCGTCGAAGACGAGCTCGTGCACGAGCCCCGCCTCCATGCCCTCGGGCAGCTTCGCGGCGTCGTTCGCCGCGGTGGCCAGCTCGGCCCACGACAGCATCTTCGCGGGCACACCGGCGACCTGCAGACCGTCGCCGGCGTCGGCCTTGACGATGTCGGAGACGTTGGCCTCGAGCAGGTGGGCGGCGAGCTGTTTTGCCTTGCCGAGCACCTCGTTGGAGGCGACGTGCACTGCGGAACCGGCCGTCTGCAGCGAACGGGAGCCCATGGTGCCGGCACCCTGCTTGACCGTCGCGGTGTCGGAGTTGACCAGGTTGATCTTCTCCATCGGGATCCCGAGGATGTCCGAGGCGATCATCGAGAAGGCGGTGAGGTGGCCCTGGCCGTGGACCGACGTGCCCACGTACATCGTGGCGGTGCCATCGGGGTGGACCTCGACCTTGCCGAACTCGGCGTGCAGGCCGACCGGGGCGGTGATCTCGACATAGGCCGAGACCCCGATGCCCAGCAGCTTCGCGTCGCCGGCGTCACGGCGACGCTGCTGCTCGGCCCGCAGGTCCTCGTAGCCAGCGGCCTTGAGCACCTCGTGCAGCGGCAGGGCGTAGTTGGCCGAGTCGTACTCGGCGCCGGTGAGGGTGGTCATCGGCGAGCTGAACTCGGGCAGGAAGTTCTTGAACCGCACCTCGGCGGGGTCCATGCCGATCTCGGCGGCCGCGCAGTCGATCACCCGCTCGAGCATCTGCGTCGCCTCGGGACGACCGGCCCCGCGGTAGGCGCCGATGGTCGTCGTGTTGGTGATCGCGGTGACGGCCCGGAAGTTGATCTTCGGGAGGGCGTACACACCCTGCGACATCAGCTGGGTGAGCATCGGCAGGATGGCGCCGATCGCGGGGTAGGCACCGGCGTCGGCGACCACGTTCGCCTTGAGCCCGGTGAAGGTGCCGTCCTTGCGGATGCCCATCTCGGCCTCGATCACGTAGTCGCGACCGTGCACGAGGGAGACCATGTCCTCCGAGCGGCTCTCGGTCCACTTGACCGGCACGCCGAGGTCGAGGGCGGCCTTGCCGGCGAGGATGTACTCGACGTACACGGCGGCCTTGGGGCCGAAGCCACCGCCGACCCACGGGCAGACCACCCGCAGCTGCTCGGGCTCGAGGCCGAGCATCGGGGCCATGGCGCCGTGCGCGGCGTGGGGTGCCTGGTGGGAGACCCACGTGGTGAGCCCGCCGGCGACCGGCTCGTTGGGGACGGCGACCACACCGTTGTTCTCCATGGGCGCACCGGCGAGGCGCTGCGACACCATCTTCACCTTGCCGACGGCATCGGCACCCTCGAGCGGGTCGGTGTCGGTGCCCAGCTCGGTGGCGAAGCAGATGTTCGACCCGTGCTCGGGGAACAGCACCGGCGCGCCGGGCGCGAGCGCCGCGGTGGCGGAGGGCAGGGCCGGGAGGATGTCGTAGTCGACGACCACGGCCTCGCCGGCGTCGACCGCCTGGGCCTTGGTGTCGGCGACGACGGCGGCGACGATGTCACCCACGAAGCGGACGGTGTCACGGGCGATGACCGGCCGGTTCAGGGCCGGCGGCATCATCGGGAAGCCCTGGAAGTCGCCGACGCCGATGTTGGCAGCCGTGTAGACCTTCCGGACGCCCGGCATGGTCTCGGCCTCGCTCGTGTCGATCGAGGTGATCTTGCCGTGGGCGACGGTCGAGCGCACGAAGTGGATGTGCACCATCCCGTCGAAGCGCAGGTCGTCGAAGTACTTGCCGGCACCGGTGATGAGCGCGGGGTCCTCCCGCCGCAGCACCGAGTTGCCGAGGATCGAACCGGAGGCAGCCATCCCGAACTCCCATGTGGCGGCCGGAACGCGGCCCGCCACGTCGTTGCATGCGCGCTCGGCTCCCGCCGGCGCGGCGTTGGTGTGGTCGGAGGCGAAAGCTAGTGGACATTCGTGACGTCGGCCACGTTCTGCGCCGGAGTGTTCCGACCGGCATGCACGGAGGGAGAGGGAGTCACCCGGGAGGGTGGGGACACCCTCGGTCGCCCGTAGGCTGACGCCGCACCACCGCGGCCTCCTCGCCGCAGGGATCGGTCCCCGGTGCAGCAGGTCGGAGACGGAACGGGTGATGCGCGTGATCGACGGGCTCGGGACCGGGAACCGGTGGAACTGAAGCGGCCGTTCCGGCTCCTCGTCGTGCCTCCGCCGGCGGCGGTGCACGTCGACCCGTGGGCCGGCCTGCTCGAGGTCGCGGCATCGACCCCCGGCGTGCAGGCGGCCGTCGTGGGCACGGGCGCGGTCGCACTCCCCGCCGGCGTCATCGCCCACGAGCTGCGTCCGTTGCCCCTGCCCTCCGCCGTCGCTGGCGCCGTCGGGCCGTGGCCCCCCGAGGCCCTGGCCTGGGCCCGGGGTGCAGCACGAGCCCTCGGTGGGCTGGTGGCGGGGGGCTGGGTCCCCGACGTGGCCGTCGTCGATGCCGGCTCCGGTGTCGGCCTGCTGCTCGCCGACGTCCTG
>JALHOG010000114.1 GCA_022843125.1 Ilumatobacteraceae bacterium | reverse complement strand
GACGACCGCCGCGATCGCGATCACGCCGGCTGCCACCGCTGCCACGGCGGCCAGCCGCGCGACGGCGCGACTGCGTGGCCGGCGCTCCTCGGGCCACGCCTCGCCCGGGGTCTCCATCGCGTCCGGATCCCGGAGGGTGCTCGGCGTCAACGCGACGCCCGTCCGGTCCTCCAGCCACGACGAGTACGCGGCGAGCTGGTCCTCGATGTCAGCGATCATGGACGTCGACCTCCATCAGCTGTTGCAGGTGGGCGAGCGCCCGGCGGAGCGTCGCGTTCACGGTGGACGGCGAGACGCCGAGCAGCTCGGCGACCTCGGCCTGCGGGTAGCCGAAGCCGTGCACGAGCATCACGACGACGCGCTGCGACGCCGTCAGCCGTTCGAGCGCCGGCACGAGCATCGGCTCGATCTCGGGGAGCTCCGCCGGAGCGGGCGCAGGCAGGAACTGCTGCGGCCGTCGGCTGCGCCGCGCCGCGGTCTGCCCCACCCGGTAGAGGTAACCGGCCGGGTTGGCCATGCGGCCGAGCCGCTGCCAGTGCTCCCACCCGTACGCCAGCGCGTCCGCTGCGGCGTCGAGGCCGACCTGCGGCCCGTACGCGGCCACGAGCGCGGCGCGCAACCGCGGCCCGTCGCTCGCCACGAACTCCTCGTACGTCACAACGCATGAAAGCTTCCCACCCGGCGGATCCGCGACGCGTCGCCGGTGGCCGCCCGGCGTCGCCGTGATCGCACGCGAACGTCGATCGCCCTCTCCGCTCAGCGGGCGGCGCGGACGAGGCGTTGCATCAGGCGGAAGGGGCGGCCGGGTTTGGCGATGTTGTTGACGGTGCCCGTGACGTACACACCCGGGCCGGGCGCGAGGAACGCGAACGCGCCGGAGAGGCCGGAGTGGCCGATCAGCTCCTCGCCGCCGAGCAGTCGCGGCATCGCGAAGCGGGCGAAGCCGACGCCGTACTGCAGCGGGAAGAAGATCCGGCGGTAGTCCTGCAGCTGCCCGATCGTTCCGCGCTCGAACAGCCCGCCTTCGAAGAACGCGCGCACGAACGTCATCAGCTCCCCGGCGGTCGAGACGATGCCGCCGTCCGGTCCGAAGCCCACCATCGCCATCGGGATCGGCAGCGCACGATCGCCATAGCGGAGCGGGAGCGGCGACGTGTCGGTCGGGTCGGTGTACACACGCGTGTGCGTGAGCCCGAGCGGTTCGGCGATCTCGCGCTGCACCGCCTCGGCGTACGGTGCGCCGAGCACCGTCTCGATCACCATGCCGAGCAGCTGGTAGTTGGTGTCGGAGTAGAGCGCCTTGCGGCGATGCCCGGGCGGGAAGGCGGCGCCGATCCGGCGGGCCAGCTCGATCGACTCGGCTGCCGTCCACCCCCGGTCGATGCCCGACGTGAGCGTGCGCTCCAGACTCGGCCCGTCGGGCAGCGTGCCCTGGAAGTAGTCGGCCAGACCGGACGTCTGCGACATGAGGTGGCGCACGGTGATCTCATGGGTGCGGTCGACCCCGCTGATCACGTGGAGGCGGTCGATGCCGCCCCCGACAGCGCCATCGACACTGCCGTCGAGCACGTCGACCAGCCGGTCGTCGAGGCGCAGCATGCCGCGCTCCGCGAGACGCAGCACGATCGCGGTGGTGTGCAGCTTGGTGGTGCTGGCGACGAAGAACTCGGTGTCGGGCCGGCACTCGCCGTGCGCTCCGGTCCACGCCAGCCGGCTCGCCGGGTGCTCGACCGCGGCGACGATGCCGGTGAGCTGCCGGTCGCGTCCGGCCCGTTCGACGACAGCCTGGAGTCGATCCTCGACACGTGCGATGCTCACGATGCGGCCCCGATCCGGTCGAGCTCGGCGAGGCACTCGTCGGCCCAGGCGATCGTGGCGCGGGCGGCGTGCTCCCCTGCCGAGATCGTCAGCAGCCAGTACGGATGATCGACGTCGGTCTCGGGTTCCGAGGCGATCTCGGCCCGGATCGCATCGAACCCCGCCAGCTGCTGCTCGGCCTCGGCGCGTGCGTCGAGCACCAACCGGCGGCACGCGTCAGCGCCGAGCTGGCGGCCGAAGAACAGCCGGAGCAGCAGCCCGTTGCGGGGTGGGACCTGCTGTACCGGCTCGGCGAGCAGCGCCCGCAACCGTTCGAGCCCGGCGTCGGTGATCGAGTACGGGGTCGAACGCTCGGAGCCGAGCCGGACGACGAGGCCGTCACGCTCGAGGTTCGACAGCGTCGGGTAGATCTGGCCGAACGACTCGCTCCAGAAGTGCCCGAGCACGTCGAGGATCGCCTGCCGCAACGCATACCCGGTCATCGGCATCACACCGAGGGCCCCGAGCACCGCCATTTCCGTCTGTGCACCACGCGCCATGCCCGGAACTATATCTGTCAGATATAGTTCCGGGCAGGCACGACCACCGCCGGTCAGGTAGGGACGGTCAGGTGGGGAGGAGGTCCTGGCAGGCGGCGATCGCCTCGCCGGTGGCGGGGTCGTCGAGGTCGACGCGGGTGATGAGCGTCTCGCCGGTGGGGTCGGTGAGCACGTCGGCCACCGTGACCGGCTCGCCGACGTCGACGCCCTCCCCGGCGAGGCAGTCGAAGAACGCGACGAGCTGCTCGACGGGCGTCGACCCGATCGGCGGGAAGAAGTCGGCCGCGGCGTTCTCGGTGCACGACGCACCCGGCTCGGGCACGACGAGGTCGATCAGGTAGGCGTTGACGACATCGTTCGCGCACTGGGCGCTGGTGTAGGCGGTGTGCCCCTCGGCCTCCACCGTGTACAGCACGCCCGAGTCGAGGAACTCGGCCAGCTCGATCGCCCACTCGTACGGTGTCGCCGGGTCGCCGGTGGTGCCGATCACCAGGATCGGCGGTGCGCCCTCCGCGGGCCCGAGCACGAGCGGGTCGACCGGGTCGGGCAGGCCCAGGCATCCCGTGGTGGCCCGCAGGCGCGTGCCGAACTGCTCCGACCGAGCGCCGAGCGCGTCGGCGCGCGCCCACGCCTCGTCGACAGTCAGCCGGCCCGGGTCGTCGGCACAGTTGATGAACGCGTTCGACTCCGACAGGTTCGAGTAGCTGCCGTCGGCGCGCCGGCCGAGGAAGCTGTCGCCGAGCACCTGCAGCAGCGTGCCGTCGGCGTTCGTCTCGGCGAGGTAGAGGCCCTGCGCGAGGAACGGCCACGACGCCTTGCTGTAGAGCGCGGCGATGATCCCGAGGTCGAACTCGCCGGCGGTGAGCACACGCGCCGGGTCGTCGGTGGTGAAGCTCCCGATCTCGACGATCTCCTCGCGCAGCGCCGCCACCACGTCACGGGTGGGGCCGATCTCGCGCAGCAGGCAGTCGGGGTCGGCATCGCACGCATCGGCGAAGTTGCCGAACGCGCGGTCGAAGCCACCGGCCTGCTCGTCGAAGATCGCACGGAGATCGGTCGACGGCTTCAACGCGCCGTCGAGCACGAGCGCCCGCACGCGCTCGGGGAACAGCTCGGCGTAGGTGGCGCCCAGGCGGGAGCCGTACGAGAACCCGAGGAAGGTCAGCTGCTCGTCACCGACCGCCTCGCGGATGAGGTCGAGATCGCGCGCCGCGTTGTTCGTGCCGACCGCGGCGAGCAACGACTCGGGCTCAGCGCTGCACGTGGCGAGCTGCGGCTCGAGCCTGGCGAGCTGCGCCTCCCACGTCGCCCGGTCGCCGGCGGCGACGAGCTCGACACCGTCGTCGCGGACGAGATCACATTCGACAGGCGAACTGGCACCCACCCCGCGGGGATCGAACCCGACCAGGTCGAAACGCTCGGTCACCTCCGCCGGGATCGTGACCCGCAGGCTGTTCACCGCCTCGACGCCAGACCCGCCCGGTCCGCCCGGGTTGATCACGAGCGACCCGATCCGGTCGGCTGGGTCACCCGTCGCCGGCTGCCTCACCAGCGCAAGATCGATCCGTTCGCCGTCGGGGTCGGCGTGGTCGACCGGCACCGCGAGCGTGCCGCACTCGAGCCCGGAGTCGTCGTCGCACGGGGCCCAGTCGATCGAGCCGGACGCCGCATCGGCGGGCGCAGTCGTCACCGGACCGCTCGTGGTCGCTGGCGTGGTCGCGGGTGGAACCGTCGGCGCGGCTGTCGTCGCGGCCGGAGCGGTGGTGCTGCTCGCAGTGGCAGCGGGCGGGTCGGAGCCATCGGCGTCATCGGAGCCGGACGAGCACGCGGTGAGCGCGAAGGCGAGTGCGAGGGTGGTGGGGAGTGAGCGTCGCATGGCCCGACGGTACGAACGAGCACCCGTCCTGACCTCCGCCCGGCGAGCTATTCGATTCCCCCGGAAGGATGAACTCCGAGTCGGACCTGCGGCCGATGCGAGGCCGGTCGCGCGGTGTCGTACTGTCCGTGCCGTGACCTCTCGACACGTGTTCGTCGCACCCGTGGTCGTCGTGCTCGTCGCCCTCGCCGCATGCGGTGGCGGCGACGACGACGCGACCGATTCTGCGCCGACGACGACGCCGACGACGACGACACCGACGACGGCGGCACCGTCGACGGTCGCACCCGCGACGGTCGCAACCACTGCGCCGCCCACCGCGCCGCCGACCGCGCCGCCGACGACTGCACCGCCGACGACTGCACCGCGTGCGATCGACGGTGTGCCGGCGCCCGGCGCAGCGACGGTGAGCGACCTGCTCGCGCTCGACCGGCCGCTCGTGATCGCCCACGCCGGCGGCGACTTCGAGGCCCCGCACTCCACCATGTACGCGTTCACCGAAGCCGCGCTCGCCGGCACCGACGTGCTCGAGATGGACGTGATGCTCACCGCCGACGACGTGCTCGTCGTCCACCACGACGACACGGTCGACCGCACCACCGAGACCACCGGCGCCGTCCGCGACCTCACCTACGCCGAGCTGGCGGCGCTCGACAACGCGCACTGGTTCGTACCCGGCACCTGGTCCGATCAGTCACTTCCCGCCGATGCCTACGAGCTCCGCGGCATCCGCACCGCGGACCGGCCGGCGCCACCGGGCTACGGCCCCGACGACTTCCGGATCGAGACGTTCCGCGCGGTCGCCGAGGCGTTCCCCGATCACGTGCTCGACGTCGAGCTCAAGGTCCAGCGCACAGCCGACGGTGAGCCCGACCTCGAACGCGCCGCCCGCGCCGCCCAGGTGCTCGCCGACGAGATCATGGCGCTCGGCCGCACCGAGTCGGTGATCGTCGTGTCGTTCGACGCCGCCGTAATCGCCGCCTTCCACGCACTCGCACCCGACGTCGCGACCAGCCCGGCACTCGACACGCTGGTCGCGTGGTACACCGGCGCACCGGTCGAGTTCGCGCCCACCGATGTGGTCTTCCAGGTGCCGCCGTTCTACGAGGGTGTCGAGGTGCTCACCCCCGACGTGATCGCTCGCGCCCAGGCCGAGGGCTTCGACGTGTGGGTGTGGATGGACGACACCACCACCCAGGAGGAGGCGTCGTTCTACCGGATGCTGCTCGACCGCGGCGTCGACGGCCTCCTCGTGTCGAGACCGACCGTCGCCGTCGACGTCATCGCCGGCTGATATCGGCGCGACGCCTGGCCCGGCTCACCAGTCGGGCCAGGTCGGGGCGTACTCCATGATCGGTTCGATCGGGCCCTTGTCGGCGTGGCGCTTGATCTCGAGCCGGCCGAGCTGGTTGCGGTGCACCTCGTCGGGTCCGTCGGCGAGCCGCAGCAGCCGCGCCGTCGCGTACATCGCGGCGAGGCCGTAGTCGTTGTTCGTCCCGGCACCGCCGAACGCCTGGATCGCCCAGTCGACCACCTGGCACGCCATGTTCGGCGCAGCGATCTTGATCATCGCGATCTCCCGGCGCGCCTCCTTGTTGCCAACCGTGTCCATCATCGCCGCGGTCTTCAACGTCAGCAGGCGGGTCTGCTCGATCATGATCCGCGACTCCGCGATCCGCTCGAGCGTCACGGTCTGGTCGGAGACCGGCTTGCCGAACGCCACCCGCTGCTGGGTGCGGCGGCACATCATCTCGAGCGCCCGTTCGGCGAGGCCGATCAGGCGCATGCAGTGGTGGATGCGGCCCGGGCCGAGCCGGCCCTGCGCGATCTCGAAGCCGCGCCCTTCGCCGAGCAGCATGTTCGACGCGGGCACGCGGACGTCGGTGAACTGGACCTCCGACGCCCGGTCGGGCATCCCGTAGAAGTTGAACACCGGCAGCGGCCGGATCACCTCGACGCCCGGCGTGTCCTTCGGGACGAGGATCATCGACTGCTGGCGGTGGCGGTCGGGGTTGGTCGGGTCCGACTTCCCCATGAAGATGATGATCTCGCAGCGCGGGCTGGTGGCGTTGGTGGTGTACCACTTGCGCCCGTTGATCACGTACTCGTCGCCGTCACGGATGATCGAGCTCTCGATGTTGGTCGCGTCGCTCGATGCCACTGCGGGTTCGGTCATCGCGAACGACGACCGGATCTCGCCGGCGAGCAACGGCACGAGCCACCGCTCCTGCTGCTCGGGCGTGCCGTAGCGGGCGAGCACCTCCATGTTGCCGGTGTCGGGCGCGGAGCAGTTGAACACCTCGGGGGCGAGGTGCGACCGGCCCATCACCTCGCACAGCGGCGCGTACTCGAGGTTCGTGAGCCCGGCACCGTGCTCGCTCTCGGGGAGGAACAGGTTCCACAACCCCGCCTCACGCGCGAGCGGCTTGAGCTCCTCGACCACCGGCCACACCGCCCACGGGCCGAGCTCGACCGACTCGCGGAAGAAGCGCGCCTCGTTCGGGTAGATGTGCTCGTCCATGAACGCCTCGAGCCGCTCGCGCAGCTCTCGTGTCCGTGCGTTCTGATCGAAATCCATGCTGTACCTCGTGTGTCGTGTCGTGGTGGCCGGTAGGGGATGGGTCGCTCACGCGGCGAAGCGCGCGGTTCGGACGGCGCGATCGGAGCGGAACAGGACGTACATCATCACGGCGAGCATCGCCGCCATGGCGACGAGTGCGCCGGTGTAGCCGACGTCGGCGTCACCGAAGGCGCCGACGATCGGTGGACCGGACGCGCCACCCACCTCGACGGCCGAGAACCAGAGGCCGTAGGCGAGTCCGGCGTTCGCGGACGTGACCTGGTCGGCCTCCATCAGCACCAGGATCACGAGCGAGTTCAACGTCGACCGGAGTCCGATCACCAGTGCCGCCGGCACGTGGGAGCCCGTGGGGCCGAACGCCATCACGACCATCGCGACGGCGAGCGCCGCCATCACGGCGTGGAGCACGAGCGACCGACGTTCGGGGCGGGCGAGCCCCGGCACCGCCAGGCGGGCCACGATGCCGATCGCGAGTGACGCCGCCGCCCAGTTCGACGCCGACGCACTCGACAGCCCGCTGTGCTCCTCGAGCATGTCGGGCAGCCAGGCTGCGAGACCCTGGGTGATGAAGAACGCGCCGATCCCGAGCAGCATCGCGAGGCGAACACCCGGTGCAGCGATGAGGGCCTTCGACGCCGCCCACGCGGGCAGCCGCGCCGCGGCGACAGGGCCTGCGCCCGGCGCGCTCGGCGCACGCCGGCTCACGATCCACCACGTCGCCGCCGCCATCAGGTTGAGCGCCGCCTCGAAGGCGAGCACCTCGCGCCAACCGCCGAAGACGGGGACGAGCACCGAGTTCGTGAGCGCCAACGCGAAGAGGCCCCCGATCGCCGGTGCCGAGGTGTAGAAGCCGACCGCCTTGGCCCGCTCGCGCCCGTCGGTGAACCAGTCACCGACCAGCTTCGGCGCGGAGAGCGAGATCAGCGGCCCGCCGACACCGATGATCCCGATCGCCAACCACAACATCGCCGCGTTCTGTGCGACCGACTGAACGGTCGCCGACGTGGCGATCAGCAACGAGCCGATGGTGATCGCTCGCCGGACGCCGATCCGGTCGATGATGCGTCCGGCTGGTGTGGCCGTGACGATGTACAGCAGCGCCCATGCGCCGAGTGCGAACCCGAGCACGCTCCGGCTGACGCCGAGGTCGGCGCGCACCGCCGTCGCCATCGGCGGGATCGCGAGCAGGATGATCCCGAACGCGAAGTACACGTTGCACATCGCACCGAAGATCACCCACCGGTACGGATGGCGTTGGGGCGGATCCGAGGGGGTCACATGCCGGTCGCAGGAGCGGCAGGCGTGCGGTTGCGGAGCTGGTCGATGAAGCGCTGCCGCTCGTCGATCTGCACGTTGGAGATCGCCTGGGCCATCTCGGCGTCACCCCGTTCGATCGCCTCGAGCAGCATCCGCTGATGCGCGAACGCGACATCGCGGCGGACCGGATCGGCCGTGAGCCACGCGCGCCGGACGTGCTGGCCGCGCAGGTGGAGCGCCCGCAGGATCGAGCTGAGCGTCTCGTTGCCGGTGGCGTCGCCGAGCAGCGCCGTGAACCGGCGGTTGAGCTTCTCGATCTCGTCGGGATCGGTTTCGGTCTCGAGCCGATCGACGACGTCGTGCATCGCGTCGAGCTGACGGCGGGTGGCGCGCTGGGCGGCGATCGCGGCCGACGCCGGCAGGATCATGCGGCGCACCTCGAGCACCTCCTCGAGTCCCTGTGACTGGAGGAGTTCCATCGCGAACACCATGCCGGCGAGCAGCTCGCTCGGGGCGAGGCTGGTGACGTACGTGCCGTCGCCGCGGCGGACGTCGAGGACGTTGATCTGCGACAGCGCCCGCACCGCTTCGCGGAGCGAGCCACGCGACACGCCGAGGCGTTCGGCCAGCTCGTGCTCTGGGGGGAGCCGGTCACCCGGACCCAGCTCACCCGAGCTGATCATCTCGCGAATGCTCTCGATCGCTCCCGAGGTGACGCTCACTCCACAAACCTCCAATGTTTCCGCTGTCAGAGCGTGCC
>JALHOG010000113.1 GCA_022843125.1 Ilumatobacteraceae bacterium | reverse complement strand
CCACGTTGTCCCACGCCCCCAAGTACGCCTTGAGCGCCTTCGTCTCGTCATCGGACCGCTTCTTGCCGAATGCCCCACCGAGCGTGCCGGGTGGCTTGGGGTCCACCAGTCCCGCCACGAAGCGACCCGTGGTTGACTTGGCGCTGCCTTCCTGCCCGAACAGCCCGAGCATGGGGCGGGGCAGCGTCGCCAGCAACGACGCCGGTAGCCAGCCCTTCACGAGCAGCCAGCGTTCGTCGTCCTCCTGCCAGCGCAGCAGCTCCCTCAACTCCTCCAGCGAGCCGCCACGCTCGGGGTCGGGCAGCGCATCCCCGGCAACTTGGAACACGACGTCGGGCGGAGGCACATCGGCCACCTTCCAGCCGTCCTTCGTCACGATGACGCACCGGGTGTTGCCCCGCTGCGCCAGGTCGACCACGATGCGATGGCCGTCGTAGTGCACCCGCAACGCGAGCGTTCGGGGCTCAAGGTTCGCAGCCCGAGCGCACAGCACGGCCGCAGCCTCCTTGGCACTCGTGGACAGGCCTGCGGCTTCGTCGCCCAACTTGCCGGCTGCCCGCACCACGAACGGCCCCGACAGCAACTCGGCCCGACCACCATCCTTGGGTTGGGCGAAGATGCGCCCGTCGTGGCCTGCCGGGAACACGTCGTAGTGCTCCTCGACGTGCCTGCGCAGCTTGACCGAGAGCGCGATCTTCTTCTCGCCCTCCGGTTCCTTGTCGTCGTCGTCGAAGTCGTCGGCCGGATCGCACCCACGACGCTCGGGCATTTGCCGTGCCTTGCCACCCGCACACGCCTCGGCAGACTCCCACTTCTCGATGTGGTCGTCTTCGCCCCACACGTCGTCGGACGGAGCGTGGTCGAGCAGGTCCTGGTAGGCCTCGTCGAGCGTGTAGTTGCACCAGTTGCTGTTGGCGAACTCGCGCAGGTTGCACGCCACCTTGAAGGTGGTTTCGTCCCAGTAGCTGTTCTCGGACCATGGGTACGGGAGGTTGTCCAGCTTCTCCAGTTCGCGGGCACGGGCAGCCTGGAAGTAGCGGTCGAGCCGTTCCTGCTCGTCGGCGTCTAGGTCGGCGTACATGGGGCTGTCGTCGTCGTGCGGTGGGGGCTCTGCTGGTGGCGGCGACAGTTCCAGTTCGGCGGCACGTGCCAGCCACACGTCGACGTCGAGTGGGTCGCCCTTCACCACCAACTTCTCGTACGAGCCGTCACCACGTGTCGACGGCCGGTGCATCAGCCGCCACGCCTCCCTGGATCCTCGGTCGAACTGCTCCTCCCCGAGCGCTGCCATGACCGCCATTGCGATGAGGTAGTACTCGGCGCTGTCGACCGGTCGGGAAAGGGGTGCGAGCAGCCTCCAGCGGGGCTTCTCCGGCGTGTGGGACCACGTCGTGTACGCCGCCAAGGCGCAGCCAAGTTCGACGGCTGCATCGGCGGCGAAGGACTGCGATGCGGAGTCGGCGTCGAGCGCCAGCGCCCACCGGGAGACGACCGCTCGGGCGTTGCGGTGTAGCCCGGTGCAGTCCGGCCCACCGTTCTTCGCCTGGCTGCCGGTCGTCACCTGCAACTCACCGAGGACGAACGAGCCGCAGTCCTTGAAGTTCTTGGGTTTGCCGATGCCGAGCCAGGCACCTACGAACGACGCCCACGTCATCGGCCCTTGCGGGTCCCAGAAGTGCGTCTGCTTTCTCCCGTAGGCGACCATCCCCTCCGGGCTACCGTTCACCTCGAACTCCTGCTTGGCGGTAGGTGGTGTGGTGGTGACGGGCGAGTCCTCCGGGGCTCGCCCGTTTGCCGCACTCACAGCAGGTCCTGTAGCGGAGCGTGGACGGCGCACAGCGACATGCGCTGGCCGACCGGATGGTTGCAGTGGGGCACTTCGCACTTCGGCCGGAACTGCGCCCAGGCGACGTCGAAGCACGTCAGGTTCAAGATGTCGTCCTCGCCGACGTGGTCGACCAGCACCGCACGCAGAGCCTCCCGACTTCCCGTTGCCGGGAAGATGTCGCCGTAGGTGGCGGCGAACGTCGCGAACACCGGGTTGCCTTGCTGCATCAGCCACACCACGAACTCGTGGACGGCGGGCGGCTCGTCGTAGTCGCCGTCCTCCACACCGGCCAGGGCGCACGCCCTCTCGACCGCGTCGAAGACCGCCGCATCGGCCCCCAGGTTGGTGAGGTACGCCAGCACGGCTCGGCGGCCACCCTCGGGGAAGTTGTCGTCCGACGCGATCTCCCGAGCCAGGTCGCCCACGGGCGTGTTCGCGTCGATGTGGTTCTCGGTCAACCACTTCTTGAGGCTCATTGCTGGGCCTCGCCAGCGATGAGCATCTTGGCGAGGCGACGGCGAGTTGGTGCATCGACGCCTGCCGCGATGGCTTCGTCGACTGCCCGCTCGAGGTATGCCGTCGCCAAGGCGTGCTCGGCTTCCTTGATCTGTTGTGCGGTGCCCATTCTGCGGACGCCAGCAAGGTGCATCCCTGCGGCGTGGACGGGCGACTTGGCTTTGCTCATCGAGCGGCTCCTTCGGAAACGTGCAGGTCGTGACCTGCTGGTTTCCTCGGGCGGGATTGCCCCCAAGCCTCACGCCAAGCCCTGGACGATCTTTCGCATCCTGGGCCCTGCCCGAAGGCAGTTGGCACGCTCTAACTAACCACCAGCCTAGCCCATCCGCCGATTAGGCGGGGAGAGATAGCCCATCACGAGTCGCTCTCCTTCGCGGCCTGCCTCAGCTCGCGCACCTTCCGCAAGCTGTCGGCGTCCACGACGTCGGCCACGGACCGGTAGCCGTCCAGCGCGAAGTCACCTGCGGCCTGCTTCCAGCCTCGGGGGCGCACGCCGAACTGCTTGCCGAGGAGCGCCACGAAGATCTGCGACTTCCGCTCGCCGAAGCCAGGCAGCTCGTTCACTCGGCGGAACAACTCCGCGCCGGTGGTCGGCTCGGTCCATAGCCGGGTCACGTCGCCGTCGTACTTCTCGACGACGTGAGCGGCGAGCGCCTGCATGCGCCCGGCCATCGCGCTCGGGTAGCGGTGGATGGCTGGAGGCTCGGAGCACAGCACCCGGAACTCCTCAGGGTCGGCAGCGGCGATGGCAGCGGGGTCGAGCGTGCCGAACCGGCTCAGCACCTTCCACCCACCACGGAAGGCGTGCTCGATGCCGTACTGCTGGTCGAGCAACATGCCGATCACGACGGCGAACGGGTGCTCGTCCAGGACGGCGTCGGCTTCGGGGTGGAGGGCCAGGCTCATCGCTTCACTTGGTCAGCAACTTTGCTGGTCGTAGCGCAGTTGTTGATTATGGGGTAGGGTTGAGGCGATGTCAAATGCAGGCATCTACTGCCGTATCTCCCACGATGGCGACGGTGACGGGCTCGGCGTTGCCCGCCAGGAACAAGATTGTCGCGTACTCGCCGAGCGCCATGGCCTTGTCGTAGCCGACGTCTACATCGACAACGACATCGGCGCCAGCGACCGCAGCCGGAAGAAGCGGCGCCCCGAGTACGAGCGGCTGTTGGAGGACGCACGCTCCGGCCGCATCCGTGTCGTCCTGGCGTACAGCAACAGCCGACTCACTCGGCGCCTGCGGGAGCTGGAGGACCTCATCGCGCTGCACGAGCGCCACGGCGTGCGGGTGCTCACTGTGGTGAGCGGTGAGGACGACCTGTCCACTGCCGACGGGCGGATGGTCGCCCGGATCAAGGCCTCGGTGGATTCGGCCGAGGCCGAACGGACCGCCGAGCGAGTGGCCCGCAAGCACCTCGAGAACGCCCAGAACGGCAAGCCCGTGGGTGGGCGGCGTCCGTTCGGGTGGCAGGCTGATCGGGCCACCTTGAACGAGTACGAGGCTGGGTTGCTGCGGCAGGCCGCAACCGACGTGCTGGCTGGGGTACGACTCGCCACGATCGTGAAGCGCTGGAACGACGCAGGCGTGCGCACCGTGACGGGCAAGCCGTGGTCGGGTGGGGTGCTGTTGCAGGTGTTGCGGTCGCCTCGGTTGGCGGGCTGGCGTACACATCGCGTCGGTGGCTCGGCGTGGTCGCTGGTGCCGCCGATCGTGCTCGACAAGCAAGGCCAGCCGGTGCGGGGCCAGTGGGAGCCGATCATCGACCATGCCACCCACCTGGCGCTCGTGCAGGCGCTGACCAGCAAGCCCGACCACCGCTCCGTGGTGCCGCGCCGGAACGCTCGCCGCTACATGATGACGGGCCTGCTGCGGTGCGCCGTGTGCAACGGCGTCATGTACGGCAACAAGGTCGGCGACAGCCACTTCTACCGCTGCGACACACCCAAGTGCTCCAACACGGCGAGCGGCCCAGGCGTCGACACCTGGGTGGGGGAGCGCATCGTGGCACGCAGCGAGTTGGTCGCCGCCCAGACCACGCCAGCCGGAACCGACGCCCGGCTGGCCGAGCTCAACGCCCACATCGACGACATGAACGCGATGATCGAAGACGTCATGGCGGCGTACCGGAACAAGGGCATCTCGGCGACGACGGCCTTCGGCAACGTGTCGAAGCTGGAGGAGTCGCTCGTGCCGGTGGTGGCCGAGCGGGACGCCCTGCTAGCCGAGACGGCCCTCTCCGCTCCCGAAGCGCTCGACGGTGGTGTATGGGAGGCGATGGACGACGACCGGCGTCGAGCGGCTGCCGAGCGGGTGCTCCAGGCCGTCTACGTCAACAAGCCAACCAAGCGGGGCAACCGGTTCGACCCGTCCCGGCTCGACGCCGTGTGGAAGTAGACAGAACCCCCGAGCCGCACGGCTCGGGGGCGTCGCTCTATGAACCCCCGAGCCGTCCTGTACTCCGGCTCGGGGGTTCTGCGACGTGCGAAAAGGCAGAAACGCACGTCGCAAGGTGGGCAGCGCTGCCGGTTGGGGTGTCAGACACCCGAACCAGGAGTACCCAACCGGCAGCGCTGCGATCTAGATGGCGGCGCCTGTGCGGCTGCGGGCCATCAAGTCCCGCACGTATGGGTCAGCGATGTCCCACACGAGATCTTCCTGATCCTGCGGACCGGAAGTGGACGGGTAGAGCTCGTCGGCGGCGGTGCGCTCCAGGTGCTGCACGAGATTCTGTGCCTCCTCGGCCCGGCGAGCGGCAGCCTGCGCCTGCGCCATCGCGGCGTCGGCTTCGGCCCGCGCTGCGGCAACCTTCGCTCGTGCCTCGTCCCGCCACTCGGGGTGCGCCTCGACCGTCCGGCACACGACGTCACCGAAGTTCAACAGCGCATCCGTGGCCGCTGCCACGTTGCGGCTGCGCTGCTCGTGGGCGGCCTGCCGCTCGGCAGCGGTTGGGGGCTCGGGCGGCAGCTCGGTGCCTTCACGGAGCGCCTTCGCCCGCTGTGCGATGTAGGTGGCCTCGTCGAAGTACGCACCACCACTCTCGGCTTCCTCCAGAGCGGCGACGAGCCGAGCCCGCTCCGCCTCCAAGGCGGCGATCTCGGGAGCGTCGACGGCAGGAATGATGCGGGGATCGCGGAAGTCGTTGACGAAGCGGCGGTATGCCGGCATGGCGTACATCAGTCGCCCGCTTCCGTGATGCGGCCACGACGGGCGGAGGGGTGGTTGCGGACGCCTGCCGCTCGGAGCCAGTTGCTGGGGTAGTCCTTGGCGACCTTCTTGGTCGCCTTCGCACCGGACGCGGCGACTCGGTTGTTCGCCTCGACTCGGTCGAACAGCGCCTTCTGCGCTGCCGTGGGGTCCTTGGCGAGCCAGGACAGGAACACCTTCCTGCCTTGCTCGTTCTTGGTGACCAGGCCGACGGAGCAGGCGAGGGACGCAAGTTGTGCGCCAGTTGCCGTGCCGTTGGGCTTGCGGGTTGCGCGGATGTTGCGCATGGTTCGTGCCTCCGGTTCGGTGGGGTTGGCCAACCGTACTAGCTCGATCGAACACACGTTCTAGATGTCACACCCGCTTGGTACAGTTGGCGGCATGGCAAGATGCACAGCCCCAGTTGAAGGTCACCACAGCGCGGCCGCGGAAGCGAGATGCCCCGTGTGCAGGTACAAGTCACGCCGTTCCTACTCCTACACCTCACGGCCGACGTACTCCACCGGATCGTCCTCAAGCGTCGGCACGAGCGGACGATCGTCGAGCAGTGGGGGCGGTGGCTCACGACGCCTGCGCACCGGTGGGACCGTGTCGTACTCGCCCAGTGAGTGGCGCACGTTCGAGCCCGTCGCCCGCACTGCCGCTGTGCAGGCGCGGATCCACCCCCAGCATCGCGACCTCTTCCTTTGTCACGCCTGGGACGACCGACTCGGCGCAGCAAAGGAGTTGTACGACGCGTTGATCGCCAGCGGCGCAACCGTCTGGTTCAGTGAAACCGAAGTCGGCCTCGGCAAGTCGCTCCTGCGGGAGATCGACAGGGGCCTGGCGATGTCGCGTGTTGGCATCGTGCTCGTGACCCCGGCGCTGTTCCAGAGCCTCGCCAACCAGGGAGTTGCCGACCAGGAACTGTCCGCGCTGCTCGCCACGGATCGGGTCATCCCCATCGCCCACGGCACGACGTTCGAGGCCCTGAGGCAAGTGAGCCCACTGCTCGCCGCACGGTCCGGGTTGACGATCGGCGACAGCCTGCCGATGCGAGAGGCAGCCGAGAAGATCGCAGCTGCCGCTGCTGCCGAGAACACAGACGTGTTCGAGGGGCCACGCACCGAGCGGTGGTGACGATGAAAGTGAAGCAATGGTTGGATGATCACACGAACCTGTTCCTGGTCGTCGTTGGCCTGTTCGTCGTTGGGTGCGGGGCTGGGATCGTCGCGGCGTTCGTGGTGTACGGACCACGCACGGCGATCGGTCCGCTATCCGAGTGGGTCCCCGGCACCGTCACGGCGCTGGCGCTCGCCTACACCTTGCTGGAACAGCGACGGTCCGCCGACGCCATCCGCGAAGAGCGCTCCTCCCAGGAAGCTGCGCGAGTGCAGTATCAAGCGGAGCACGTGTTCGTATGGATCGAGCGACGGCAGGTCACCATGGGAGCAGACGCCTGCGTGCTGCGTTGGAGCAATACGAGCGACGCGCCCGCCTACTCGTGCGTCGCAACCCTGACGCTGAGCGACGGAAGCACCGTCGACTGCCCAATCGGCACTGTTGCGCCACAACAGCGATTGATTGAAGCCGAGCTGTCCAGGTTCAAGATCCCGACCAACACCGAACCGGCTCCAGAGCATCGATTCCCGGTCGGCGCTGGCTGTGAGTTCCGCGATGCTGGGAATCGGGTGTGGCGCCGTGACAGTTCGGGCGTCCTATCGCGAGTCAGCTGACGCCGACAGGCGGGCCGGAGCACCGCCTCTCCTCCCTTCTCCCGGACTCGATGCCGTGGGCCGGTGGTGCTGTGAGCCCCGAGGCCTAGAGCGCCTTCGTCCAGTCGGGGCGAGCGGCCATGACGGCGGCGACGTCGGTGCTCGGGCAGATGTGGTCGATGTAGTGCTGCGTTCCGGCCAGGCTGCTGTGGCGTAGCTGCCGACGAATCTCGTTGAGCGGCACGCCGTCGGTGTAGAGCTGGAAGGCGAGCGAGTGGCGGAGCCCGTGCGGGTGCACACGCTTCTCGATCCCTGCCTTCTCGCCGTGACGGGCCAGAGCGGAACGGACGTAGCGCGGGTCCATCGGTTGGCCGAAGTTGTTGGCGCTGTACGTGGCGAACACCCGCTGCCGTCCGGTGAGGCCGAGCCCGTCCCGGCGATCCATCCACCGGCCCAGCAGCTCGCAGCTCGCCGGGTCGATGCTCACCGTCATGGTCTTGCCGCCCTTCCCTGCGCGGACCCGAAGCGTGCAGCCGTCCACGTCCCGAGGCATGAGGTCGAGCGCTTCCTGCACTCGGAGCCCTGCGCCGTACATGACGGCGATGAGAGCACGGAGGCGAAGTCCGCTGGTGCTGCGGGTGGGCACAGCGGCCAGCAATCGTGCCGTCTCGTTACGAGTCAATGGCTCGGCTGGGAAGCGGAGTCCCTTGTTGGTGGGAGGGGCGATAGTTGTCATCGCAACTACTTTAGTACCGCTTTCGCTGGAAGCGGTACTGATATGCGCCATGTCGGGGTGTTCGGTGCCGAAGCGGTACTCTTTCAGCGGTTCGTGGGGTACGGCAGTGGGTCGCACCGCCCGAGCCACGAGGGATATGGGGTACGGCTGACCATGGGGTATTGAACAGACGTCCATGAGGTGTACGACGCCGTGTCGAACGAAAGCGTTCTACCTGGTGTTTCGGGGGATGGGTCAGGCTGGGTGGTGGCTGGGGCGAACCAGCAGCGGCAGCCGTCGGAATGGGGTAGATACAGGGTCGCAAGGGTTGCACCGAGCGGGGCTATAGCTAAAGGCTCCTATTCCACTTCTCTACTTCCTGTTTCTTTCCTTCTTCTCAAACAGTCCGAGTAGAAGTACCCGTTTCGTGCGACCCTTGCGACCCTGTTCGGCCCCTTCACCACCCACTAGCTGCGGCTTCGTTCTCCCGACACAGGGTCGCACACAGGGTCGCAGAGGGTCGCAGAGGGTCGCAGGAATACATCCTGCGACCCTGTTTGCAGGGTCGCAAGGGTCGCACCGTGCGGCTATTCCAACGTGAAACGCTTGAGGTTCTTGCCGTTGCTGCGCCGTTCGCTCACGGTCACGCCGACGGCACGCAGCAACTCCACCCTCCAGGTCACCTGGTCGGAGAACGACTTGGCATTCCTCGGCCACCATTGACGACGCGGGTCGGACACGAGGGACCCGGCCTCCTGGCGAGCCTCCTCAGGGGTGCCTTCCCACGTCTGGCCTTCGCAGGTACGCAGCCACTCGACCAGCGTCACGAGGAACGGATCCTCTGCGGCCATGTCCGCCCGAGCCGTGCGGAGGTTGTCGGCATAGGCGCGGTACAGCGCTGGGTCAATCGCCCACAGCGCCTGCGCATAGTCGGCCATGCGGAGCCCCTTGGGGTTCTTCGCACGGTGCAGCCCGGCGAGCATCTGGACGGCGAGGTCGTACACACCGGCCAGTGCTCGGGGCTGCACCCGTTGCCACTGCTCCTCCATCTCGGCCTCGGTGGCTCGTTCCGCCTCCGGCAGCCGCGGGAGGGACACCATGACGAAGCGGGCGAGCGTGTCGGGCTTCAGGCCTCGGGGCACCGTCACGCCGGTGACGACACCGGTGCGTCGGTACTGGATGGTGACGACCTCGGCGTCGCTGTACAACATGCGCCGTTCGATCAGGTCGCCCGTCACGAGCCGGGACAGGAAGTCGGCTCCTTCGTCCGACAGCGTCGCCACGTTGTCCCACGCCACCACGTACGACTTGAGCGCCTTCGTCTCGTCATCGGACCGCTTCTTGCCGAATGCCCCACCGAGCGTGCCGGGTGGCTTGGGGTCCACCAGTCCCGCCACGAAGCGACCCGTGGTTGACTTGGCGCTG
>JALHOG010000112.1 GCA_022843125.1 Ilumatobacteraceae bacterium | reverse complement strand
CGATCAGTGCCAGCAGCGCGACCAAGGGAAGTGCGGCGTATCTGAGGCGGCGACGTGACAGCACGAACGCAGCGCCGACCGAGACGACTTCGACGGCAACGAAGACGGCCATCGCGTACGGGAACCACCACTCGTCCGGGCCTCGTTCAGGCTGACCGAACAAGCTGGCGCCCGCTGCAACTGCCAGTGCAGTGCTCAGCGGAAAGAACAGGACGCCAGCAACAGCCGTGCAGGCAACAGACAACAACACTGCAGCCCGCCTCGTCGGACGGGCCGGTTTCGCCGGTGTCGGTCCACCAGCCTGGTCAAGATCGGTCACAGCTCACTGCCGACGCTCAGCGGGATCCCATACGCTGGCTCGTCCCGGTCGACGTCGATGCCGAGAGGAGCGAACAAGTCGGCGTTGGCGACGGAGACCGGCGACCCGGAATCCACGACGCCGAGCACGGCGAGCATCGCGTCGGCGATGATCAGCGGCACGACCGGGCGGAGCACCGCGGAGCCATCGACGTGCACGGGCTCACCGAAGTCTTGTGTGGATACGCCCACGCTCTCGGCATCGCAGCAATCGTCAGCTGAGCCCGACGAACAACAGGTCGTCAGCCGCCGGGACACGTTGAATGGTGTCGGCGTGGAGACCTGCTGACTCGAGGTGCTCGAGCATGGTTCCGAGCTCGCCGGCGTCCGCGACCACATCGCCGGCCTCATCGAGCGCGACCCAGCGCCCTCGAAAGCGTTCGACGAGATCAGCCCTCATGACCGCACACTACCGCCCCGTCCGCGCCCGACTCGGCCCGCTCCGCGCGAGGCACCCGGTGCGAACCGGCGGCACTGCGGACCCGCGCTGTCACTCGCAACCAACTGTCAACGCTGTGGGGGCAGACCCGGACTGGTGTTCTCAGGCCAGTCGATGTCTGGAGATCAGGTCGTCCTGGAGAGCCTCGGTTGCGTGCCGTCGTGCGCCGGCGAGAGGGGCGTTGTCGGTGATCGACGCTGTTCTGAGTGGGGCGTTTCGAACGGCTTGGCGGAACGTGTCGTCGATTGCGGCAAACACATGACTCGCACTGCCCCAAGGTCCGCCGATGATGACGAACTCTGGTTCTGTGAGCGAGATGAGAGCGGACAGCACGTCCACGACGGCGGACGCGATCGTGCTGCGTGTACGAACGGCTCGATTCGTTCCGCCGGTGGTGCGGGCGATGAGCTGCGCGACGTTGATGGCGTTCTCACCGGGGTGGCGGAGGTCGAGCTCCTTGAACACGTGTGTGAACGGCATGGCTCGCTGTCGAGGACCGGTGGCGGTGACGTGCGAGATCTCGCCCGCCAGACCGCGATGGCCTCGCCTGACTTCACCGTCGGAGACGACCGCGCATCCAAGTCCTTCACCGAGGAACAGGTAGGCGAAGTTGTCCATGGGCGAGGACGATGATGCGCGCTCGGCTCGGGCTGCCCAGTTCACGTCGTTGTCGACGAGGACGGGACCGGCGACGAGCGGTTCGAGGGCCGTGACCGGGTCGACGTTGCCGACCAGGAATGCCGCATCAGGGAGTTCGAGCAGCCGCCCCGTGGTTCGCTCGACGGGATCGGCGGCACTGACCGCTGCCAGCGCGATGGTCGTGCCTGCTTGCGCGATCGCGTCGACGCACACTTCGGTCAGTAGCCGCGTCACCTTGGCGCCTGTCGCTGATCGTTCGACGGGTTTCATCACCGACGCGCTCACGTTGCCCAGCGCATCCACGACCTCGGCGATGATGCCTTCGGGTTGGATGCTGACGGCCAGCGCAGAGCCAACGTCGCCGGAAAGCGCGAAGTAGCTGCCGACCGCTCCGCGTCCGGTGGTTCGAGCGCCGGTGTCACGGAGCAGGCCGGCTTCCGTCAACCGACGAACGCTGTGGCTGACGGTCGGCTTGGAGATCTGAGTGAGCGCGGCGACTTGTGCTCGCGTGAGCTGCGGTTCGGACATGAACGCTCGCAGCACGTGCTCGTCGGTGAGGCCGCGGAGCAGTTCGAGACTCGGCTTGGGTTCGCTCACGGCTTCCATCCTATTTGGTGGCGTCGGAGCCAATAGTTAGGACTCTTGCCTTTCCGGATGTCCATGGCGTACAGTCCCCGGAACGATCTGGTAAGGAGTGATTACCAGAGGGCGACGAGGGAGTTGGACGACGAGATGAGTGAGTTGCCGTCTCTACCTGCCTGGCAGCTACCCCCGGCCGATGAGCGCTCGGCAGTCCGGGAGATCAAGCAGGCGTTGCGTCGACGCATCGCCGCGTCCGGCCGAAGCGTCGAGGAGGTCTTCGGCGAGATCGAGGCCTTGATCGCGGATCGTGTCACGGAGGTTCGAGCGGCGAACGCCGCCCACGGGACAGCCTGGCCGTCGGTCGACTACAGCGAGATTGCGTCGGGGACGATCTCGGGCGCCGTACGCGATCTCGTGCGACGCCGCGGATGCCTCGTTGTCCGTGGTCACTTCGCACGCGAGCAGGCGCTGTCGTGGGATCGCTCGCTCGTCGACTACCTCGATTCCAACCGGTTCGACGAGATCTACCGCGGCCCAGGCGACGACTTCTTTGCGACCGTCGGTTCCAAGCCGGAGATCTTTCCCATCTACTGGTCGCACGCCCAGATGGAGGCGCGCCAGAGCGAGCGGATGGCGACCGTGCAGCGGCTTCTCAACTCGATGTGGCGCTGCGAGTCCGAGGGCTCACAGTGGTTCGATCCCGAACGAAGTGCGTTCTATCCCGACCGTGTGCGACGCCGCCCAGAGGGCACGACATCGGCCGGCTTGGGCAACCACATCGACGCTGGAACGCTCGATCTCTGGATGAAGGCGGAGTATCAGCAGGCGTTCCGGCACGTCTTCGACGGCTCGATCGAGCAGTTCGATCCCTGGGATGCGGCGTACCGCACAGAGGGATCGCAGTACCCCGGCACGACCATGACCTCGGCGTTTCGGACGTTCCAGGGCTGGACCGCACTCTCCGACATGCAGGCTGACCAGGGCGTCCTGCGCAGCGTTCCGATTCCGGAAGCGATCGCCTACCTCCTGTTACGGCCGCTGTTGGACGATGTCCCCGACGACGACATGTGCGGTGTCACGGTCAGCAAGACCTTCCCGGTCACGGACCGCTGGCACAGCGTCCTGCTCGAGGGCGTGAGCGGACTTCCCGATGTGCAAGCCGGCGACTCGGTGTGGTGGCACGGCGACATGATCCACGGCGTCGCCTCGGTCACGGACCAGCAGGGGTGGGGCAACGTGATGTACATCCCAGCTGCGCCGTGGTGTTCACGCAACGAGGTGTACGCGGCAACTGCGCTCGAAGCATTCCGCACAGGGTCGAGCCCCGACGACTTTCCGGAGGAGCACTACGAGCGCCTCTGGGACAACCGATTCCACCTCGACGATCTCAACGAGTACGGGCGGCAGGCACTCGGTCTTGCGGACGCCGCGTCGTAACCGGTTCGGGGTCGCGCCGCATCGCAGCGCCTGGCCGGAAGCGCTCACCAATTCCAAACCACCCAGAAGGGGGAACCCAATGAAGAGAACACGACACCTACAACGCGCCGTGGCCAGCGTCGTCGCACTCGGCCTGATCGCAACGGCGTGCGGCGATGACGACGCCGACACCGCAGAGCCGGCGACGAGCGAGGCACAGAGCGAGGCACAGAGCGACGACACGGAGGCCACCGACGCGCCGCCAGCCGATTCGGCCGCAACGTCGGACCTGAGCGGCGAGCTCGAGGTGTTCTCGTGGTGGACATCGGGATCGGAGGACAGTGCGCTGCAGGCGCTGTTGGGTGCCTTCTCGGCGGCGGCGCCCGGCGTCGAGATCGTGAACGGCGCGGTCGCCGGCGGCGGTGGCGCCAATGCTCAGGCTGTGCTGGCCACTCGCGTGCAAGGCAACGACGCCCCTGACACATGGCAGGCGGGTCCGGGTGGACGTATGGCCCCGTACCTCGAGGCGGACCAGATCAGGCCGGTCACCGAGGTCTTCGACGAGCAGGGCTTTGGCGACGTCATGCCGGCAGGCTTGATCGACTCGTTGAGTTCGGACGGCGAGATCTACGCCGTCCCGACCGGCGCCCACAGAGGCAACAACCTCTGGTACAACTCAGCGCTGCTCGAACAGGCAGGGGTCGCCATTCCGGACGGTGAGTACGGCCTGGACCAGTTCATCACCGACCTCGGAACGTTGGACGCGGCGGGCATCATCCCGCTCTGCCTCGGAGCGAAGGATGCGTTCGCCGTCGACCAGCTGTTCGAGAACACGTTGCTCGGTGTGGTCGGCACCGAGGGTTGGGCGGCGCTGCGCGACGGTGAGCGCTCCTGGGATGATCCCGAGGTTCGTGAAGCGGCCGACTACTTCGCTCGAATGCTCCCGTACGTCGATCCGGACTCCAGCGCGTTGACCTGGAACCAAGCCATTCTGCGACTCGCGGAGGGACAGTGCGCGTTCAACAGCATGGGCGACTGGGCCTACGGCGAACTCCTCAACGCGGGTGCCGCTGACGGCACCGACTTCGGCTACGTCAACCACCCCGGAACCGACGGAGAGTTCATGCTGGTCGTCGACGCGTTCGTCGCCGCCAAAGACACACCGAACTGGGATGCCGTCAAGGTGTGGATGGCGGCGATCGGGCAACCCGAGGCTCAGCTGGAGTTCAACCGTTTCAAGGGTTCGAGCCCTGTACGCAGCGATGTGGACGTGTCGTCTCTGCCGCCATACCAGCAGGGCGCAACGGCTGACTTGGCCGTCGATCCGACGGCGCTCTCGATCGTCCATCACGGCGATCCGCAGTTCCAGACAGCGTTGTCCGAGGCCATCACGACGTTCGTGCAGACCCAGGACGTCGACTCCTTCATTCAATCCCTCGCCAGCAGCTAGCGGTTCAGGGACCCCATCCGGCTGAGTACCGCCGGATGGGGTCTCACCCCCCTCGCTCACGTTTCACGTGAAGGACACTGATGACAGTCACTGCACCGACACTCAACGACACCTTGCCGAACCGGTCACCGCGCCATCGCCGGATGTTCCGCCCTGGCTTCTGGGGCCGCCACGGCTTTCGGATCGTGGTGCTCGCGCCCACGATCCTGATGCTCGGTCTCTTCGTCTACGGGTTCATTGCATACACAGCACGCGTGTCGGTGTCGCGTTGGGAGGGAATCGGGGTCAACCTCGACACGCAGGACCCGCTGTTCGGCTCGTACGACGAGATGTTCAGATCGGTACGTTTCCAGTCCGATCTTCGCAACATCGTCGTCTTCACCGTCTTGTTCCTCACCGCGGCTGTAGCCATCGGCATGCTGCTGGCGATCCTGGTCCACCACGCATTGCGTGGACGCGGCTTCTTCCGCAGCATCTTCCTGTTCCCGTACGCGTTGTCCTTCATCGTGACCGGTGTGGTCTGGCGGTGGATCTTCACGCCCTCGGCCGGGGTGAACCTCCTCCTCGAGAAGATCGGCATCGGTGTTCGGCCGCAGTGGATCACCGATCCCGACGTCGTCGGCGACATCTCCGGACCGTTCAACGCCGTGCTCCCTGGTGACGACTTCATCCAGGCCAGGCTCGGGATCCCCTTGGCATTGATCCCGGTCGTGATCGCAGCATCCTGGCAACTCGCCGGGTTCGCCATGGCGATCTTCCTGGCCGGACTCTCGACGATCCCTGACGAACTGGCCGAAGCAGCCGCGCTCGACGGCGCAACCACCCGCCAGTACTACCGCTACATCGCCCTGCCTCACCTGCGGCCGATGATCGTCACCGTGCTCGTCATCCTGGGACACGTCAGTCTCAAGAGCTTCGACCTCGTGCTCGCGATGTCCGGGCGCGGCCCCGGCTTCGCCACCGACGTACCCGGGATCTATGTCTTCGAACAGACCTTCCGAGCGCTCGAGTTCAACACCGGCGCCGCTGCCTCGATGGTGATGTTGTTGCTCGTCGCCATCGTCGTCATTCCGTACCTCCAACGAAGCCTGCGAGAACGACCATGAACACGAAGTCCAGCGGCATGGTCGATCAAGGCTCGAAAGTGGGCATGGCGATCTTGGTCGTGTTCGCCATCTTCTTCCTCGCTCCCGTCTACGTGATGGTCATGGCCGCGCTCAAGCCAGCCGCACAAGCCGACGCGATCTTCATGTGGCAGCTTCCGGAGTCCCTCAACCTGAGCGGCCCGAAGGAAGCATGGGAAGCGCTCGCACCGAACTTCAAGAACAGCCTGCTCGTCGTCTTCCCCGCGGCCATCCTGTCGTCGATCATCGGCGCACTGAACGGGTTCGTGTTCGCCAAGCTCCCGTTCCGCGGGAGCAACTTCGTGTTCGCGGCCCTGCTCCTCGGCATGTTCATCCCCTACCAAGTCGTCCTGATCCCGATCGTGCGATTCCTCCAGCTCATCGGTCTCTACGGATCCCTCAGCGGCCTCGTCCTCGTCCACGTCATCTACGGCATCCCGATCACGATGCTCATCTTCAGGAACTACTACCGCCAGATCCCCGACTCGATCCTCGAAGCTGGCCGCGTCGATGGCGCATCCACCTGGCAAGTCTTCCGACGACTCATACTCCCGCTGTCGGTCCCGGGGTTCATCGTGGCCCTGATCTTTCAGTTCACGAACATCTGGAACGACTTCATCTTCGGCATCACTGTGATACCCGACCCGTCGAAGCAGCCGATCACCGTCGCTCTCAACAACCTGTCCGGAAACTTCTCCGTGCAGTGGAACGCAGTGATGTCCGGAGCCCTGATTGCGGCGCTCCCAACCGCCATCGTCTACATCGTTCTCGGCAAGTACTTCGTCCGAGGCCTCATGGCCGGCTCAGTCAAGTAGAGACACTCGGCCGCACGGTGCCGCGCCCGGAGCGGATTGGAGTTCGTGCCGGGCCCCGACCCCCGACCCCTTGCGCGGTCGAGCGGCGATGTGGCACGCGGCGGCGTCGAGCGTTGACGATTGCGTGGCACCTGGTTCATGAGAAGAACCATTGGAAGTTCTGCCTGAACCAGCAACTTGCCTGCACAAAGCAAGTTGCCAATCTGAGCAAGTCGCGCGACACTGGAGACCTCCGCTGGAGCGCCACACTGTCATGCCTCGCCGACCGACCCCTCAAGCGATTCGCACGCTGCTCACAGTCGCGGGCGAACGGATCGCCGGCAGCCTTCCACCGCGTTGGCGATCCTCCGTCGAGGCGCGCACCACCGACGGCGGCATCGTCCGGTTCCTCGCTCCCGACGGCCGATCTGCCGACGTGCGAGCGGTTGTCCGCAAGCGGCTCGACACCCGCGCCGCCGGGCAGATCGCCGTCGACGAGCCGACCGTCGTGATCGCGGACTGGCTCAGCCCGCGCACCCGATCGATCCTCGAGGAGTCCGGTCTGAGCTACGCCGACACCACCGGCAACGTCTTCGTGGCACTCGACGAACCTGGCCTGGCGATCAGAGCCATCGGTGCGGCGAACGACCCGGAACCGCGTCGCGAGCCCAAGGTGAACCTGCGCGGCCCACGGGCGTGGGCGGTCGAGCGCACGCTCGCCGAGGTGCTGCCGCCGTACGGGCTCACCGAGCTGTCCACTGCGCTCGACGTCGACGCCGGCTACCTCTCGCGGTTGTTGACCGGCTTGGCCGATGAGCTGCTGATCGAGCGCCAGCCACGCCAACCGATCGAACGCGTCGACTGGGAGGCGATGATCCGCCAGATCGCCAGCACCTACCGACTGCCCGACGACAACGAGACCTCGACCTGGGTCGCAACTGCTGGGCCCGAGCAGTTCCTGCGCGACCTGTCGTCGTCGAGGGCGCGCCGGTGGGCCGTCACCGGATCGTTCGCCGCCAACCGCATCGTGTCAGTCGCGCCTCCGACGATCGCGGTCGTCTACACCGACGACCCCGAACGCCTCGCCGGCACCCTGCGACTCCTCCCCACACGAACCGGCGGGAACGTTGTCACAGCCCTTCCTTACGATGACATCGTGTTCGATCGCACCTGGGAACGAGACGGGCTGACCTTCGCCTCGCTCTGCCAAGTCGCGGTCGACTGCCTCACCGGCTTCGGGCGCATGCCCCAGGAAGGCGAAGCGCTCCTCGACTGGATGCGCAAACGTGCCCCCAAGTGGCAAGCACCGTCGCTGTCCGAACCCGCCGCACTGCCATGACCGAGCCAGCCCGCGAGTACGTCGACGCACGCCGCGTGCTGCTCGACGCACTCGCCGGGCTCCAGCCACACCTCGACGCCTTCGTCCTCGTCGGCGCACAGGCCGTCTACCTCCGCACCATCGACCGCCTCCCCGGATACCAGCCCTTCACCACCGACGCCGACCTCGCGTTCGACCCCGGCCGCCTCGCCGACACACCGCTGCTCGCCGAGGCCATGGAGAGCGCCGGCTTTGCGTTCAGCGGGCAACCGGGCATCTGGCACCGCACGCTCACGCGCCCCGGCGAGCCCGACGTGACGATCCCAGTCGACCTGATCGTGCCGGAGCACATCGCGCCGGCCGCCGGCCGACGCGGGGCTCGGCTTCCCCGCGGCCACGGCAAGACCGCCGCCCAGAAGACCGTCGGCGTCGAAGGCGCTCTGGTCGACTTCGACCCGATCGAGATCCGCGCACTGGACCCGCTCGACCGGCGATCTGCCGTGGTGAAGGTTGCCGGGCCCGCCGCACTGCTGGTCGCGAAGGCCATCAAGCTCGGCGAGCGACTCGACAAACCGCACCGCCTGCTCCCGAAGGACGCCGGCGACATCTTCCGGCTCTACGACGCATACGACGTCGAGGAGATGTGGGCGCGCATGGCCCAGGTCTGCGGCGACGAGCGGTGCGAGGCGGTGACCGCAGGAGCGATCGGGTACCTACGCACCCTCTTCGCCACACCTCGGTCACCGGGGATCAGGCTCGCAATCGAGGCCCTGTCCCCGATCGTCGGCGGCGACGCCGTCGCTCGAGTCATGGTCAGCTACACGCGCAACCTTCTCGAACGCGTCGACGTCAGTCGGTGACGCCACCGTCAACGGGGGTGACAGAAACCTGCTCCGCGGCACGGGCGATCGCTCATCACACTGGGGCGATCCGTGACGGCAGGGAGCTCATGATGACCAGGTTCTTCACCTCCGACCTCCACTTCGTCACACGAACGTGATCGCGTACTCCGACCGACCGTTCGCCGATGTCGGCCAGATGAACGCGGCCCTCGTGGCAGCGTGGAACACCGTGGTCGCGGCCGACGACGAGGTCTGGGTGCTCGGGGACCTGGCGATGGGACGCCTCGACGAGACACTCGCGATCGCCAAAGCATCTGGTTGGGCACAAGCACCTCCTGGTCGGCAACCACGACAAACCGTTCCGCGGCCGGCTCGCCGACGAGTACGAGGCAGCAGGTTTCGCGCTCCACCACGGCCAGGTGACACTCGAGTTGCCTGGTGGCCTGTCGGTCGTGGCATGCCACTTCCCGTATCGGGGCGACTCGCAGGATGAGGACCACCTGGGCGTGGCCGTAGCGAGTGCCGACCCGCTTGTCGGTGGCGTTGGTGGTAGGTCCGTTCGAACCGGGTGACGATCGTCAGTCAGATGGCAGCCAAGCGAGGACCGGGACCATGGCGATCAGTGCCAGCAGCGCGACCAAGGGAAGTGCGGCGTATCTGAGGCGGCGACGTGACAGCACGAACGCAGCGCCGACCGAGACGACTTC
>JALHOG010000111.1 GCA_022843125.1 Ilumatobacteraceae bacterium | reverse complement strand
GAGGGGCGCGACGGGTGCGACCGGGGCCACCGGCGCCCCGGGCGCTGCCGGTGCACCGGGCCAGGACGGCGCTCCCGGCGCTGCAGCGTTCGGGCGGCGTATCTGGTCGGCGTCGCCGGGCTTCACGACCTTCACCAACGCGGTGACCGCTGGTGGCGTCGACGTGACGATCGGGGTCGACGGCCTGCCGATGGTGATCACCCGCAACGACGCCGGCTTCCTCTATCCGGTCACGCTGCACTGCAACGACGCGCTCTGTCGCGGCGGCAACGAGGACGCCAACCAGTGGGCTTCGTACCCGGCGGGCCTGCAGCCGTCGGTGACGATCGGGAGCGACGGGCTCCCGGTGTTCGCCCACGGCTGGGCCGCCGGCAACGCGCTCCACATCACGCACTGCGCCACGCCCGACTGCTCGTCGTTCTCGGGCACCGCCAGGTTCAGCACCACGGTGCTCGCGCAGTACCCGGCGATCGCGATCGGCACCAGTGGGGCCCCGGTCGTCGCGTTCCGCGACGCCACGAACGGCGACGTGCGCGTGGTGCACTGCAACGACCCCCAGTGCACGGGGTTCGGCGAGACCGACAGCCTCGTGTTCTCCGGCGGTGCCCAGGACGTCGGCTACTACCTGTCGATCGCGATCGGCACCGACGGCCTTCCGATCCTCGCCTTCCACAACGGCACGACGCAGGCGCTCATGGTGACCCACTGCAACGACCCCGCCTGTGCCGGTGGCGACGAGACAACGACCACGGCCCGCGACGCCCCAGGGAGCGACGGCAACTTCACCGCGATCCAGATCGGCGTGGACGGCCGCCCGACGATCGCCCACTTCGACCTGAACACCGGCAACATCGCGGTCACGCGCTGCGACGACATCGCGTGCACCGGTGGTAGCGAGCCGACGAGCACGCTGCAGACGCCCGACAGCGACGGGTGGTACCTCGACATGGTGCTGTCGCCGGAGGGCAACCCGATCATCGCTCACCAGACGAGCCTGACGACCGACGTGCTCGTGACCGAGTGCAACGACCCGGCGTGCACAGGCGGCGACGAGTCGACCGCATTCGTCGACGGCACCGGGTTCGTCGCCGGCAACGACATCTCGATCACGCTGTCGGCCAACGGGGATCCGGTCGTCGCCTACTCCGACACGACGAACAGCCGTGTCCGCATCGCGTTCGGCCTACGCCGCGGCTGGAGCCCGAACTCCTGGGGCGGTTGAGCCGGCGCGCGTTCAGCCCGGTGCGGTCGCCGGAGCCGGCCGGAACCACGGCATGAGGCGGGCGACGACCGGGCCGATCAACACGACGACCGCCACCGTGCCGAGGCCGAGGTCGGCGCCGCACCACCAGCCGATCGATCCGCTGATGATCTGCACGCCCGAGTAGCTCCATCGGAAGGGGAGCGGCGGGTCGAACGCGAGCGCCGCGGCCTCGGTCGGGCCTGCCCCGCTGTCCGCGGCCAGGTACGCGGCGACGCCGAGACAGACCAGCGCGAACGCGACGACGAACTCCGCGATCCGCGCCCCCATGGCGTCCGGTTCGGGGAGGTGCGGCGCGAGCAGCGACACGACAGCGCCGACCACGACCGGGAGCGCGATCGTGCCGAACCCCGGGGTGACGCCGCGCAACCACGCCGCTCCCACGAACAGCGCGCTGACCGCGGTGTTGACGATGACGAACTCCCAACCGGTCCGGATGGACAGGCCGTCGATCAGCATGGCGTACCCGTCGGCACCCAGGCGGGCGTCGAGCAACAGCGCCACCCCGACGCCGAGCATGCCGGTCGCTGCGAGCACCTGGACGACGGACCGGATCACCATCGGCACGGTACCCACGACGCACGCGGTGACTCACACCGTCGGTCACCTGGTGCCTGGCTCCGCCGGCGCCGACGTCTGCGCGCTCGGCGAGGCCCAGGAGGACGCCGAGAGGAGTTGACGGAGGTCGTCCGTCCGGTGAAGGGTGATGGCATGCTTCAGTGGCTGGGAACACCGGGGATCGACGCCGTCGAGCGGGACGGGGTCCTGGAGTTCGGGGCCGGGCCGATCAGCGACTGGTTCGTCGACCCGCGGACCGGGTCGACGACGTCGTCGGCGCCGGGTGCTGTCGTCGAGACCGGCCCGCTGCCGTTCACGGTGTCGTGCGGCGTCGACGCCGACCTCGCCGCGACGTTCGATGCAGTCGCGATGTTCGTCCACTACGACGACACGCACTGGCTGAAGTTCGCGGTCGAGCTGTCGCCCGACGGTCGCATCCGCCTCGTCACCGTGCGCACCGCGGACGCGTCCGACGACTGCAACCACGAGATGATGACCGGCGCGCGGTGCTGGCTCCGCGCCACCGTCGACGAGCGGTCGATCGCGCTGCACGCCCGGACGTCACCCGACGCCCCGTGGGACCTGATCCGGTACTGCCCAGCACCGGGGACCGGTACCCCCACCGTCGCGCTGATGGTCCAGAGCCCTACCGGCGACGGCCTCCGCGGCCGTTTCGACGGCATCCACGTCGAGCACTCGGCCATCGAGTCCCTCCGCGACGGCAGCTGAACCGGCCGCCGCGGCGGCTGTGCGATTACGCCGTGACTTCGACCACGGCGACCTCGCCGCACCAGACCGTGACGATCAAGTAGTGACCGTTGTCCTCGAAGCAGTTGCCGTCGCCGATCAGCTCGAGCCCATAACCCATGTACGCAGCGAACCAACCTTCGCCCTGGTACTGCGCTCGCACGGAGCAGTCGGTCGCATGTGCGGGCGCAGCGAGTCTGAACACCGCCAGTACGGCGGCGATCGGCACCACGAGGAGACGACGTTCTGGGCACGACCTGGTGTTCAGCTCCGCCGTTGGTTGGCGCCACTCCCGGTCAATCGGCGCTCGCCGCGATCATGCGGGGGAATGGGTTGGCGAGCTTTGCCAGCATCGCCTCGCGAGTGACGGGTGGGCGTAGCCGCTTGGTCACGAGTGCGTCGACGGCTTCGTGACGCCGTCGGCTGATCGCTCCCACAGCTCGAGGCCGAAGTCGTCGAGCGTGACCGCTCGCAGTGCCATCCCGGCGCCGTTGACTTGTTGACGGAGGGCGTTGTCGTTCGACACCAGGACTGCGGCCTCGCCCACCAATGCCGCGGCGACCACGTGGCGATCCTTTGCGTTGATCGCGTCCGGTGCGTCGCTGGGGTCGGCGTCGATCACGTGGTCGGCGAGCGCGTCGCGCATGGCGTCGACGCGATACCGCACGGCGTCGGCGGTGAGGTTGGGGAAGTCGTTGCTCAGCGCGCGCTCGACCTCGTCGAGCGCGGTTGCCGACGCGGCGGGTTCGTACAGGCCGAGGTCGAAAGCGGTCAGCAGGAAATCGCAGACGATGATCGGCACGAGGACGTCGGCGTCGAGTGCCGCAACGGGGGGCGGCATCGGTCAGTCGTACAGCCCGAGGTCTTCGGCTTGGCGTGTCATCTGGTCGAGCGCGTCGTGGCGTCGCTGCGTTGATGCGTGTCGGTGGGCGAGCACGTCGCCGAGTGCGACTCGGCGGTGGGTGCCGACCATTCGGGCGGGGAGTTTGCCGGTGTCGATGAGGCGGACGACGGTGGGTCGTGACACGCCGAGTACGGCCGCTGCCTGTTCGGTCGTCAGATCCTCCGGAGAGCGAACGACGAGGGGCCGATCGCCGTCGGCCGCCGCTTGGAGGACTTCGACGAGAGCCCGCTCGACGGGTTCAGGCAGGTCGAGCACGGTGCCGTCGGCGGTGGTGACGCGGAGGTGCCCGCCTGCCCGGTCGATGGCTCGGCGCACCCGGTCGCGTTCCTCGCTCGTCAACGTGCTCACACAACGCACCCTAGCGGTAAACGAAACAAACGAACAGATCATGGTCGACCCGCGAGCACGGATTGCTGAGGTCATGCTCGCGCTTCGACCGCACGTCGCCGTCGAAGCAACAACTTCGTCGATGCTGCGATCGGTCGAGGACAACTGACGGTTGTCCTCACCGATGCTTCGGGAACGTTCCTTGACCCGGACACCGTCGACAACCTCCGGAGCATGATCCTGGACATCGTCAGCGAACTCTTCGAACCAGGACGGGCAACCGATGCGACGGTTGCTTACACGCGGTTTCGAAAACTCGCTGTCCCGTACCAGCACGAACAAGCGCGGGCCATGTTCCGTCAGGGCGTTGACATGAAGACGATCAGCGCGGCCACAGGAACGACTCTCAATGTCTTGTACGGGGCGGCAAGGCGTCATCGGTGGAGTTCCACCGATACACCGACCGTAGATGAGGAGATCTGCGCAAGGATCCGGACCGTGTTCGCGCACCCGCAGCGTGTCACCCCGGAGTCATGGCAAGGCTGGATCACGGACGCGGTTGCCGCCGGGCTACTGGTCAACGCGGGGAGCGGCCGCTACACCCGGCGCGTCGCCACACAGGCGGCATGATCTTCCGCTCATCCCTGAGGTAGGGCCAGCGAGTCGGCGGTGAGGTTCCCATCGAAGCCGCTGGGTTCAATCGCTCGACATCGCACCACGACGGGGTCCCGGTCGACCCTCTCATCGCGTCGGGGGTGGCTCGTGAAGTGCAGACCATCCACGGTCCTGTCCGCTGTGGGCGACTCCCCGCCCCCGCTGATCGCAGCCCAACTTTCAACGCCGAAAGAGTGACCGCAATGTTGGCCGTAACGTCCCGTTGGCAACGCAGCTCGGTTCGCTCACTGTTGCACCCATGACCGGAACGTCACTGCCGAACCACCTCGACACCATCCGTACACGTCATGCAAGCCTTGTCCAAACAGCCCATGGTCATCACGGTCCTCTGGCACACTGCAACGGGTCGGCAGGAACCTTCACCTCAGACGAACGCTGACACGGGCCGGTCAGCGGACGGGATCGACGATCATCGCCGACCCCGTCCTGCCGGTGGCCCGCATAGCCGGGATACTGCCGGCGAAGCAGTCGGGGCACCCCCGCCTGCGCGGGGAAGGCCACCTGTCACATCGTGCCTGCTGGCACCCTGATGTCAAGGATGCTGTCGCTTGCCACCCCCGGCACGGCGCGTCATGGGGCACGTGAACTGCATGCTGCAGTCGAGCAACCTCTTGAAAGATCATTCTAGAAGGGTTAGGTTGCCGGGATGCGCCGCAATCTGTTAGCTGTCCTCGCCGCGACCGTGCTTGCCGCCTCTTACTCCTATTGGAGCCCGGAGCCCAGCGCGTCCGCATCGGAGAAGTTGGGTAGCAGCTCGAGTGCCGACGAGACGGCAGCCACCATGCGGAGGGAGCTCGGCGTAGGACTCGCCGACACAGCGTCGCCCGGTACGCCACTCGTGACCCTACCAATCGAATGGAGGGGGCCAACACGCGATGTAGCCTACAAGCTTGTCCTCCGGCCTCGGCCGGCCGACTCAGGTAAACAGTTGCCAGATCAGCTGGTCTCCGTCGGGACCATCCCTGCGTCGGCAAAACAACTTGCACTGCAGCTTGACGTCGCTGCGCTCGATGACGTCGCGCAGTTGGCTACCGAGGTCGGAACGTTCGACTTCGCCGTCGTAGTTGTTGACGAGCACCTTGCGGGTTTCGCTTCATTCGAAAGGGGACATGCGAGATTGCTCGAAGCCCAACAACTCGCGCCTGAAGCACGCGCCCCGACAGACTCATCCTGGCTTCCTGCCGTGTACGCCGTGGACTTGAAAGCCGACATAGACGCTCTGATCGACTCAGGCGAATCGGTTGCCAGCTCGAAAATCTCTGCTGCGGCAGAAGAACTCAGTGCCTCGACGATTGCCAACTATGAAATGCCGCTCGTCATCGAGCCGATGCCGGACGACCTGCTGCTTCGCGGTGCCGAGTCGGTGGCTGAATCTGTCGACGCGACATCCAGCGAGATATTGGCAGGTCCTCAAGGCATACGCTTCGCACGGGCCGCACCGTTCGGATCGTGCGGCTCGCAGCCATACATGTTCTCTATGTTTCGATACCAAGACTCGAACACTTTGAGGTGGCTGAACATCGGCGAAGTCCGGGTAACAAAGAACGCGCGTGTTCGCGGTTACATCAAAAACCACAGCAGGACCACAACGGGATCGGTTGCGAACCTGGTCGGCGGAGGAGTGGCGGTGTCGGGGCAGAGGTCCCTGACGAGTTCCGCGAGCCTAGACATATCGACAATCGACTTTCCCTCAATCAACGGCGAAATGCGACTTCGGAAGGAAATTAGGTATGACCGCTTGCGAAACCAGTGCCCGGACCTAAACAATCACCTCATTGAGCCCGATATCTGGTATAACCTTCCGGAACAGGAGTATATTCCGAGAACATGGACTGGCGGGCTTGGATTCGTGAAGACCTCATCCGCACAGACATGGGAGTGCATTCGGCCAACATTCTCTATTGAGATCACTGGCTCGCTTCAGGCTGCAAGGTCTAGAACCTATAGCACGTCCACGGGCCTCAGTGCGGCGATACTCGGTGCACAAGTCGGTGTTACGCAGGGCTATGATTCCTCAGCGGAGTGGGGGATCACCTATAGCGCTGTGCCGGGAAGGGTGATGAATCTGTGTGGCAACGGGCAGGACATTTCCTTCCAGCCACTGCAAGTTGGTGAGCTTTCAGATGTGGTCGCCACCACACCAGTACGGGTCTTCAACTCGGGAGCCGGTTCACGTCTCGCTGCGGGATCCGTTAGTGTGATTCAAGTGCACGGGGTCGGAGGCATTGGTGACAGCATCTCCGGTGTGTTCGCGAATATCACATCGTACTCATCAACCGGGAATGGCTTCTTGACCGCATACAAGTGCGGAACGTCTCGGCCGCCGACGTCCAACGTCAACTACTTGGCGGGGCGAAGCACCACCAACGGTACGTTTGTCGAACTCGATAGCTCCGGCAGACTGTGCCTTTACGCTCTCGCTCCTACACACGCGACCGTCGACATCGCGGCGATTGTACCGGGTAAGTATGCGAGTCAGAGCGCGTTTCGCGGAGTCACGCCTGCGCGCGCGTACGATTCGCGTTTGGACGTCAGAGCTCACGCCGGTAAAGTCATCCGGGTTCCACTCGGTGGACGGTACGGTCTGCCTGCCACACCCGAGGGTGTCTTCGTGAACCTGACCGCTGTTCACCCCTCGACCGCAGGCTTCCTCACGGCATACAACTGCGGTACCCTGCCGGCGACTTCGACGGTAAACTACCGAGCGAGCGATGTTGTGGCCAACTCGACAATGGTCGCACTCAGCTCCGGCGGCGACTTGTGTGTGTATACAAGCGCGGCGACGGACGTGCTAGTCGACGTGTTGGGATCTATGGGGTCGACTACGTCCACTGCGCCAATCGCCCCCTTCAGAGCATTCGATTCTCGCTCGAGCACAGCGCTCCAGGCCGGCGTCGCGCGGCCAGTGACAGTTGTCAACCGAGACGGCGTGCCATTCAACCCGATGAGCGTCTTCGTGACGGTCTCGGCAGTCAGTCCTGCGGCTGCCGGTTCCATTTCTGTCTACCCGTGCGGGCGTACGCGCAACGACGCGACGGTTCTCAGCGTTTTCGCAGACCCGAACTCGGCACAGGCTGGCAACGTCTTCGCTAGGACCGGCAGCAACGGACAAATATGTCTGTACTCCACGGTCAATACCCACGCCGTCGTGGACGTCATGGGATACGTGATGTGACTCGACATCGGACGCGATTGACCGGCGTACTCATTGTTCTGCTTGCCGGGTGTTCGACCACATCGTCATCAGGGTCACGCGGCGATGCTCTCGAGTTCGCGTTCGACGCAGAGCTAGCGAGCCATCCCCGCCCACTGGACGGTGTCATGTCACACGGTGGGCTGTTGGTGAAGAACGCTTCGGGCGCTCCCGTCGAGTTGGTGTCGGCCCGGGTCGAACGGACGTGGGGTGACGTGACGGTGCTCGGAGCGACGATCGCAGACGAGGAGCGTGTGCTCTGGGTGACCACCGGCCGTGACGGTTTCCCGCCGATCTCGCAACCCGATCGCTATCCGCCGGGAACCGAGCATCCGCTCGAGGGCTTCGTCTTGAAGCCCGCCGAGGAGGACAACGACGAGAGTGAGCGATTCAACACGATCGCCGTGTTCGTCGGAGTCCGCGTCGGCGAGCTCGACGTCCCGACCGGCATCAGCGGCATCTGCATCACCTATCGGACCACCACAGATCGTCCTGAATTCCGTGAGCAGTGTGAGGACGACATCGTGCTCGCCGTGTGCTCAGAGGACGTCGTCTGCCCAGAGAGATCTGAGTTCGAGCGATAGGAACCGCGCCGGTACTTCGCCGGACCCCTGAACGTGACCCGGTTTCCTGGACAGGGGTCATGACAGATCGGGCTGTCCGTGGCAGAACGCGTGGATCGAGAGCTTCAACGGCCGCTCCCGCGACGAGTTCCTCAACGGCCGCCACTTCGACAACCTGCTCGAAGCCCGCGTGCTCATCGAGGACTGGAGAATCGATTACAACGTCAACCGACCCGACTCCGCCCACGACGGGCTAGCGCCCGCCGAGTTCGCGGCCGAGTGGACCATCAACCAACCCCGAGCCGCATAACAACTGGACCACTCATCGGGTCCCTCTCACGGGAAGTTCAGGTTCAGATACGCGCGGCGACGCGCAACGGCAGAGGCGCAGATGGCTGGCGGCCGGCGATGTTCCGTCGCCGAACGGTGCGGTGGCTACGCGGAGTCGTCGATCGCCAGGCCAGATCACCGTGGAGTGCGGGTGCATCGATCGGCGCCACACGCCCCGACCCGAGGATCCGCGTTCTGCTCTGCTTCCCGTTAGCACTCGCGAGCACAGCGTTGGCTGTGCACACCGCAGCGCCCTTGTCCGCCGCCGGCGCCCGTCCGGCCTTTCAGCTTGCGTTCAACTGTGGCGGTTCGTGGACCGCCACGACGTACGACAACGGGCGGAACCTCGTCAGGTGCCGAGGCGTGGTATCGGTGTGCTGTCGAGCTCGGTCACCCGGGTGCGATGTTCAACCTGGGGTGGCTGCGCGACGGGCAGGGTGTGGTCGAGGGTGGTGACGGTGCCGAGGCGTGGTGGCGGCGTGCCGCCGAGCTCGGCGACTCGGGTGGGATGTGCAACCTGGGGGTGCTGCGCGACGAGCAGGGTGTGGTCGAGGGTGGTGACGGTGCCGAGGCATGGTGGCGGCGTGCCGCCGAGCTCGGCGACTCGGGTGGGATGTGCAACCTGGGGGTGCTGCGCGACGGGCAGGGTGTGGTCGAGGGTGGTGACGGTGCCGAGGCGTGGTCTCGGCGTGCCGCCGAGCTCGGCGACTCGGGTGGGATGTGCAACCTGGGGGTGCTGCGCAAGCGGCAGGGTGTGGTCGAGGGTGGTGACGGTGCCGAGGCGTGGTATCGGCGTGCCGCCGAGCTCGGCGAGGCCGCTGCGATGTGCAACCTGGGGGAGCTGCGCCACGAGCAGGGTGTCGTAGAAGGTGGTGACGGTGCCGAGGCGTGGTGGCGGCGTGCCGCCGAGATCGGTCACACGGGAGCGATCTCCAATCTTGCGCTGCTTTGAGGGGCCCCCGCTGAAGGCAAGGCCGTCGCAATGCGGTTCGAGATGCGGCAGAGCAAAGGCCAGTACCGACGCACTGCTGAGGCTGACCCGACGGTGCTGCCGAGGGCTCCACGGGGGCTGCATCCGGCAAACAGCGGCCAACACTGGCCAATACTGGTCAACAGTGGCAAAGCCCACCGAAACAGAAAGGCCCTGTTCAGACCGTCCGAGCGGCGGTCTGCCAGGGCTTTCGAGCGGATGAGGGTGTGTTGTCTCAGGACATAGGCAAGGGATGTCGCGCGTCATAGGCAAGGGTCGGCTGGGTGTCCAAGGCCCGGCTGATCATCACTGCTGTCGTGTTGGAAGGCCGCTCGCAGGCCC
>JALHOG010000110.1 GCA_022843125.1 Ilumatobacteraceae bacterium | reverse complement strand
GACCCCACGATCACCGCAGTCGTCTCGTCGGTGACCGATCCCTCGATGGCGCCGATCGACGCCGAGAACTGGTACCTGTTCGTGCAACTGCCGTCGGCGATCGGTATCGACCGCAAGCTGATGACGGCGGCCGTCCTCAACCGGATCGCCGAGCGCGGGTACGACATCCGCGATCGGATCGAGTTCACGCGCACGTTGCTGCCCGCCGACTTCGACGCTCGCTACCGGGCGATCGGTGGCGCGCTCCACGGCTCGTCATCCGACTCGACCGAATCGGCGCTGCAGCGCCCGTCGAACGTGGGCCCCGTCACCGGCACCTATCTGGTCGGCGGGTCGACGCACCCGGGCGGCGGTCTGCCCTCGGTGCTTCGCAGCGCCGCCATCGTCGACACGCTCATCGCCACCTCAGCGAACGCGTGAACTGCTCGCGGACATGGTCCGCGAGATCCTCACGCGTTGGGGTCACGCTCGCCGACGCGACACCGGCTCGCCTACGATCCCGTTCGACATGCGCCGAGAGCTCTTCCTCGTGGTGGTCGCACTCGGCGGCCTGGTGGCTGCGTGCGGAGGCGCGACCGACGACGCCCTCGCCACACTGCCGCCGATCAAGACGACCACGACCACCACCACGACCACGACCACCCCCGACAGTCGCCGCATCTTCTACGAGGTCAAGCCGGGCGACAACCTGAGCGACATCGCACGGAGCTATTCGGTGCCGGTCAGCGCGATCATGGAACTCAACGCGCTGACCACCGAGGTCATCCAGATCGGCCAGCTGCTCGAGATCCCGAACGACGTCCGACTCGACCTGACCTTGCCGCCGACCAGCGGTCCGTCGACCAGCGCGCCCTGACGCCGAATCACACGGGTGTCATGTGACCAAGTGCCCTGAATCGCGTTCCCGCTCGTTCCTAGACTCGCGCTCATGAGCTTCTGGCCCACGCAGGAACACTGGAGCGTGCAGATCCCCCTGCACACCGACCACTACCGCATGCCGGTGCTCGACGACTCCGGGGTCGTCGAACTCGCACCGATGCCCACGGTGGTGCCGCCGTCGGAGTGGGAGTCGCTCGAGTACATGGACTGGAAGTCGGGCGGCGACACCAACTTCGCACCGATCGCATCGGCCGACGGCGAGCTCGACTGCCGCGGCTTCTGGGACAAGGGCAAGACCGACAAGGACGCGCTCTGGACGTCGAACGCGTCGATCGCACCGACGCTGCGCGACTACGTCACCTCGGTCGGCGCCAACTTCGGCCGTGTCCGCATCATCAAGCTCGAGCCGCAGGACCGCGAGCAGGCGATCCGGTCGATCCACCGCGACGACAACAACCGCTTCAACCCCGACGGTGAGGGGTGGGTCGTGCGCTCGTGGGTCGAGCTCACCGACAATCCCGACAGCTACATGCTGCTGATGGACAACGGACCCGACGGTCTGCCCGACCCCGCCACCGAGCGGCGCGTGCCACTGACCAAGGGCGCCCGCTTCGTCGTCGACACCCAGCGCCTCTGGCACGTCGTCGTGCACAACGGCGGCGCCCCCCGCTACGCGCTGATCACCAGCTTCGAGAGCGGCTCAGCCCTCGAACAGTGGATCGACTCCCAGCGCGCCGAAGTCACCGTCTGACCGGCCGGTCACGGCGAGGCATCGCCGCTCGGCGCCTCCGTCGCACGATGGCGACACCCGCCGTTGTCCCGACGATCAGCGCCGCGGCCACGCCCGCGACGGCTGTCCGTCCACCGATCGGCGAGCAGTCGAGACGACCCGACTCCCACTCGATGCGTACCACGTCGTCGACGAGGTCCGAGCGGGTCACGGTCAACTGATCACCTCGCTGGATGTCGGTGCCGGAAGGCACTCGATGGCTGCGTCTGCCGCGACGACCACCGACAGCATCACGCCGAGCGGTCCGGCGACGCTCATGCCGTGTGGCGATTCGCGGCCGCCTGAGCCGTGCTCACGAAACGGACCATCGCGTCCCGGTCCTTGCGGCCGTGTCGGTCCTCGACGCCCGAGGCAACGTCCACACCCCAGGGTCGCACCCGGCGGATCGCCTCGGCGACGGTGTCGGGTCGCAGGCCACCGGCGAGCACGAGCCGGCACCGTGTGGCGAGGTCGCCGACGACGTCCCAATCGAACGGCACCCCGCCGCCCGGTGTGGGCGCGTCGACGATCACGATGTCGGCACCGTGCTCGTGGACCCGACCGATCGCCGGGCTGCCGGCCGCCACGACCTTGATCACCGTGCCGACCTCGCGTGCGACGGCAGCGGTCGTCTCGGGTGGTTCGTCTCCGTGCAACTGGGCCGCGTCGAGACCCAGCTCGCCGGTGAGCGTGATCACCTGGTCGGCGGTGTGGTCGCGGAAGACGCCGACCGTCATGACGTGATCGGGGACCACGGCGAGGATCGCCCTGGCGGTCGTGACGTCGATGCATCGGCGCGAGGTCGGCACCACGTTGAGTCCGATCGCGTCGACGCCCGCCGCCGCTGCCGCCGCGGCGTCCGCGGGCGTCATGACCCCGCACACCTTCACGAACACACGCCCACCGTAGGCGGCCGGCGCGACTGGCCCGATCGTCGGTTGTGGTGTGATCGGCGGCGGTCCGGACCCCGCCTCGTCGACGGTGGCTGCCCCGACGACGAGGTCCTGCTCCACACGGTTGCGCGTCGAGTGGGGGGAACTGGTGATCGAGATGGCTGTTACACCCCCCTGTCATGATGGTTCCCATGAGCAACGTGTCGGTGATCGCAGCGGTCGAGGCCCTCGACGTAGCCGACCTCGCCGCGGCCGACACCGCTGTGTGCATCGACCTGTTGCGCGACGTGCGGCGCACCCGCGGCTGGTTGGATGCGGTCGAGGCGCGGATCTCGTCACGGATGCGTGAGCTGTCCACCGTCACACCTGGGGCCTCAGGGCCGGCGGCGACCGCGGTCAGCGATCTCCACGGTTCGGTCGGCGGGGTGTCAGCTGCCGAGGGGCGGCGTCGTGAGCGGCGCTCCAAGGCGTTGGATGACGCGCCGTCGTTCGCCGATGCGTTGGAGAACGGGAAGATCGGCGCCGAACACGTCGACGCCCTCGCGAACGCCACCACCGGGCTCGACGACACGATCAAGGCCGAGCTGCTCGAGCAGGAGGAGTCGCTGTTGGCGGCTGCGTCATCGAAGACACCAGAAGAGTTCACGCGGGTGTGCCGCGACCGGATCCGCCGCCTCGAGCGCGATCACGGGATCTCACGCAACAGGCAACAACGCAACGACACCTACCTCCGCCGGAAAATCAACCGCGCGACCGGGATGACCGAAGGCCGCTTGGCGTTCCATCCGGAACTCGCCAACCAGATCTTCAGCGCCATCGACCGCGAGATCGCGGCGATGATCGCGGCGGGTGAACGCGCCGGCGACCCCGAGTTCCTCGAACGGCGCTACCAGCGCGACCGGCTCGCCGCCGAAGCCCTCGGCCGGTTGGTGGCCGGCGGCCACGACCGCGAACGACCACTCGAGGCCGACGTCACCTACGTCGTCGACCACGACACCGCCCAAACTCGTCGGCTCCATGCTCACTCGATCTGCGAAACCGGTGACGGGATCCCCGTCCCACCCGAAAGCGTTCGTCGTGCGCTGTGCAACGGGTTCATCACCCCCGTCATCCTCGGTCAGGACGGCGTCCCGATCAATGTCGGACGCACCCACCGCACCGCGACGCGCGCCCAACGTCGCGCACTGCGCACCATCTACCGCAGCTGCGCCCACCACGGCTGCGACGTCGCGTTCGACCGCTGCGAAATCCACCACATCGACTGGTTCGAACACGGCGGAGCGACCGACCTCGCGAATCTCCTGCCGCTCTGCAGCCGGCATCACCACCTCGTCCACGAAGGCGGCTGGACCCTCCACCTCGCGCCAGACCGCACCGTCACCATCACCCGACCCGACGGCCACATCCACGCCACCACCCGCCCCGACATCCTCACCGAACGTGACGAGCACGACGACCACGACCAGCACCGACGACGACGACCCGACGCGGCATGATGCCGCGCACCGCGACGATGCGGACGAGATCCTCAGGAGCCGGTGGTGCCCGAGACGTTCGCGCCCGGTCGCGGGCGCACACGATCGTCAACCGCCGGTGGCGGTCAGCCGGCGATGTCGGCGATGTCGGCGATGTCGGCGATGTCGGACATGATCGTGGCGAGCTGGAAGTCCTTGGGGGTGTACACCTTGGCGACGCCCGCCGCCTCGAGCCTCAGGCGGTCGTCTTCGGGGATGATGCCGCCGACCACCACCGGTGTGTGGATGCCCTCCGCACGCAGCTTGCCGATCAGGTCGGGCACCAGCTCCATGTGCGACCCCGACAGGATCGACAACCCGATCACGTCCGGATCCTCGTCGCGCGCCGACGCCACGATCTGGTCGAGCGTGAGCCGGATGCCGGAATAGATGACCTCCATCCCGGCGTCGCGTGCGGCGACCGCGATCTGCTCGGCGCCGTTCGAGTGCCCGTCGAGGCCGGGCTTGGCGACCAGCAGTCGCACCGGCCCGGCGGCCCTCGCCCGCATCCGCTCGGCCACCGCCGAGAGCCCACCGGTGGTGCCGCCCGACGCGCCGGCGACACCCGTGGGTGCCCGGTACTCACCGAACACGTCACGCATCGCCGCGCCCCACTCGCCGGTGGTGCCTCCCGCCTTCGCCAGCGCGATCGTGGCCGGCATCACGTTCTCGTCACTCGCAGCGACGCGACGCAGCTCGGCGAGCGCCGCGTCCACCGCAGCCTGGTCGCGTACCGACCGCCAGGCCCGCACGTCGGCGATCATCTCCTCGCCGACCGCCGGATCGACGGTGAGGATCGCCCCGTCACCACCGAGCGGCGAGTCAGCAGCTTCGGTGTAGGCGTTCACACCCACGACGACCTGCTCGCCCGTCTCGATGCGTCGGGTTCGCGCGGCCATTGATCCGACCAGCCGCGACTTCAGCGTCTCGACGGCTTCGAACGCACCGCCGAGCGACAGCACCTCGTCGAGCTCTGCCTGGGCGGCGTCGCGCAGCTCCGTCGTCTTCGCCTCGATCACGTGCGAGCCGTCGAAGATGTCGCCGTACTCCAGCAGGTCGCTCTCGAACGCCATCACCTGTTGCATCCGCAACGACCACTGCTGATCCCACGGCGTGGGCAGGCCGAGCGCCTCGTTCCACGCCGGCAGCTGGATCGAACGCGCTCGTGCCCGCTTCGACAGCGTCACCCCGAGCATCTCGAGCACGATCCGCTGCACGTTGTTCTCGGGCTGCGCTTCGGTGAGGCCGAGCGAGTTCACCTGCACGCCGTACCGGAACCGCCGCTGCTTCGGATCATCCACGCCGTACCGTTCGAGACCGATCCGGTCCCACATCTCGGTCATCGCGCGCAGCTTGCAGACCTCCTCGACGAACCGGATGCCGGCGTTCACGAAGAACGAGATCGACCCGAAGACTTGTCCGAACCGCTCCTCGGACACCTGACCCGAGTCGCGCACCGCGTCGAGCACGCCGATCGCCGTCGCCATCGAGTAGGCGATCTCCTGGACCGGGGTCGCCCCCGCTTCCTGCAGGTGGTACGAGCACACGTTCATCGGGTTCCACGAGGGAGCGTGCTCGGCGCACCACGCGATCATGTCGACGATCAGCCGGCGCGACGGCGCCGGCGGGAAGATGTACGTGCCCCGTGACAGGTACTCCTTGACGATGTCGTTCTGGGTGGTACCGCGCAGCTCGGAGGACGGCACCCCGTGCTCGTCGGCGAGTGCGACGTAGAGCGCCAGCAACCACGACGCCGAGGCATTGATGGTCATCGACGTGTTCATCCGGTCCTGCGGGATGCCGTCGAGCAGGGTGCGCATGTGGCCGAGGTGCACCACGGGGACGCCGACCTTGCCAACCTCGCCGCGCGCCATGACGGAATCGGGGTCGTAGCCGGTCTGCGTCGGCAGATCGAAGGCGATCGAGAGCCCGGTCTGCCCCTTCGTGAGGTTGGTGCGGTACAGCTCGTTCGAGGCGTGCGCCGTGGAGTGACCGGAGTACGTCCGCATCATCCACGGCTGGTCGCGTGCTGGCTTCGGCGCGTCTGCGGTCATCGTGCCTCCCACGGCTCCGGGTCGGGTGTTCCTGCGAAGAAGTGCTCAAGTCGGCGCCACCCGGGGTCGATAGCAGTGTGTCCGACCGGCGCCGGGACACGCGAAACATCGTGGTGGGAACTCCTACCGGCATCTGGGACAACGGTCGGCATCGATCTCGGTGCCGGTGGGTGGCGGCCCACCGGCACTGGGTCATTCTCCCTCTGCCGCATCGCCGGGCGTCTCCGGCGCACTGGCGATCGCTCCGGCCAACAGCTCGAGATAGTGGTCGCGTGGCACGTCGATCGCTCCGAGCGACACCAGGTGCGGGGTCGTCCACTGCACGTCGAGCAACTCGCCGCCGGTGTCGCGCAGCCACTCCACGAGATGCACCAGCGCGACCTTCGACGCGTCCGTGGCTCGGTGGAACATGGACTCACCGGCGAAGAAGCCGTCGATGCGCACGCCGTACAGCCCACCGACGAGGCTCCCGTCGTCACGGTCGATGACCTCGACCGAGTGCGCCCATCCGAGGTCGTGGAGGTAGCCGTACGCATCGAGGAAACTGCGGTTGATCCAGCCACCCGGCCGACGCGGGTCACCGCAGGCCTCCATCACCTGGCGGAACGCTGTATCGAACCGGACGTCGAAGCGGCGCACGCTCCGCCGCAGCGACCTCGTGGAGCGCAGCCCGTCGAGCGGCAGGATGCCGCGCGGATCGGGCGAGAACCAGGCGATCCGGCGTCGGTCGAACGGCATCGGGAACAGCCCCGATCGGTAGGCAGCGAGGAGTGTGCCGGGTTCGAGGTCGGCGCCGACCGCGACGATGTCGCTGCTGTCGATCGGCCCGGCGGTCGGCATCGCCCACCGAGACGGTGGCGGTTCGATCGGTGGAAGGTGACGCCACGCTCCGCGCGCCGCAGCGGTCGGGCCCTCGCTCATCAGGCCATCGTGTCACGGCGCGCACCTGCATGAGCTGTCGATCAGTAGGCGAAGAAGCCACGGCCCGACTTGCGGCCGAGGTGCCCGGCACTGACCTTGCGGCGCAGGAGGGGTATCGCCGCGTAGTTGGGGTCGCGGAACTCGTCGTACAGGGCGTCGAGGATGGCGAGCGAGGTGTCGAGCCCGACGAGATCGAGGAGCGCGAACGGCCCCATCGGGAACCCGCAGCCGCCCGTCATCGCAGCGTCGATCGACTCGAGGTCGGCCGTTCCGCGCTCCAGCATGCGGATCGCGTTGTTGAGGTACGGGAACAGCAGCGCATTGACCACGAACCCGGCGTGGTCGGCAACCGTGATGGGCTGCTTCCCGCACGACTCGGCGAACGCGACCGCCCGATCGATCGTGTCGTCGTCAGCGGTGATCGGGCGCACCACCTCGACGAGCTGCATGATGGGCGCCGGGTTGAAGAAGTGGATGCCGCACACGCGATTCGGGTGTGCGGTCGCCATCGCGAGCTCGACGACGGGCAGGGTCGACGTGTTGGTGGCGAGCACGGCGTCCGGGGCCAGACACCGGTCGAGTTCGGCGAACAGTTCACGCTTCACCGCCAGATCTTCGATCACGCTCTCGATGACGAGATCGCACCGTTCGAACGCGGCGAGGTCGGTCGTGGTGCTGATCCGGCCGACGATGGCGGATCGTTGGCCGGGTTCGAGCCGCCCCTTGGCCTCCTGGCGCGCAAGGCCGCGATCGATCGCCTGGATCGCCTCGTCGCCGGCCACTGCGCTGCGTGAGCGGAGGATCACGTCGTAGCCGCTGCGCGCCGCGACTTCGGCCAGACCACCGCCCATGATGCCCGACCCGACGACACCGACTGTCCTGATGCCTGCCATACCCCCACCGTAGTTACCCACCGGTAACTTCGGCAAGCCCCTCTACGTGCCCTCTAGGTGGCCCGCGTCCCGGCGTCGCGGCGCGTCGGCCCGACCGCCGATCGCGACGGGCGTCGGCAGTACCATCGCTGCTGTGGCGGACGCAGCGACGGTTGGAACTCCGGGTGTGATCGTGCTCCAGGGCGGCGGGCCGTTCTCGGCCAACGACGATCTGGATCGGCGTGTGCTCGCCGGGATCGACCGGATCGTGGTACTCCCGACCGCGGATGCGTACGAGCAGCCTCAGACGCTGATCGACGCTGCGCTCGCCTGGGGCGGTCGGATCGGTGTCGATGTCGAGCCCCTGATGGTGCTGACCCGCTCCCAGGCCGACGAGGAAGCGGCTGCCGTCGTGGCTGCCGCGCCGGCCGTCTTCCTGGCCGGCGACTCGGGTATCCACCTGCGCAGCGCGCTGAAGGACACGCCGCTCTTCGCGGCGATCACGGATGTACTCGTCCGTGGCGGCATCGTGATCGCTTCCGGTGCGAGTGCCGCCGCGCTCTGCGATCCGATGAGTGATCCCCGCGGCGGAGGGTTCGCGATCGGCCTCGGTCTCGTGGGTGGCATCGCCGTGATCCCGGCACCGGAGTCGTGGCCGGCCGATCAACTCGACCGCGCCCACCAGCTCGCCGACACCCCGGTGATCGACCTGCCGGTCGGGAGTGCGGTCCTGCGCTCGTCGGCCGGTTGGGAACTGGTCGGGGCGCCGGTCGTCCACGGACAGCTGCCCTGAGCCGCTGATCGGGCTACCGGCCACCACGCAGCGTGGCCAGCTTTGTCTCGGCCTGATCAAGCCTGAACACCAGGTCCTGGGCGCGATCGACGGGTCGCCGACCCGAACGGGTGACACTCCGAGAGTTTGCAGTACCACGCTCCGTGTCAACATCGTCGCCTGTTCGCAAAGGTTCGACGAAATGTCATCAAGTGTTCGGCCACTGGTTCCGACAGTGAGGTGCCCATCCACCAACCTGTCGGCACTGCGAGCGGGCGGTTCCGACACGAGGCCCCCAGGAAGTCGAACAATGCACCTCATCAAGGCCGTCCGCCGGTCGCTGCTCGCAGCGGCGAGCATCACCGTCATCGCTGGGGCCATCGGTTTCAGCGCCGCCCAGGGAGCCGTCAGCGGCACGGCGTCCGGTGTCGTCTATCGCGACGCCAACAACAACGGCGCCCGTGACGCGGGCGAGGTGGGCGTACCCGGCGTCGTGGTGCAATCGAGAAATGCGACGACCGTCACCAACGCGTCGGGTGCGTGGTCGCTGAAGATCGTCGACAAGGAACGCATCCAGGTGCTCACCGGCTGGTATCGGTCGCAGTGCAACAGCCTCACGTGCGCCGCCGGGCCCGGTCCGGATCAGGACTTCGCCGTGTCGTACCAAAACGTCGTGGCGACCGCCGTCGCCTCGCGCAACCCGCGCCTCGACGTCGGCCTCCTCCCGGACTGGCCGGGCGGATACCCCGTGCCCACCACCCGGCCCATGCCGGCGAACCGTGTCGACGTGTCGAGCCGCATCTCGTTCGTCAAGCCGACCGGCTCGGTCGGCACCTCGAACTGTTCCCGCACCACCGAGCCCCTCAATCGCGCGTGCGCCATCGGTGATCGACCGTCGTTCGTGCTGCAGGTCTACAACGAGGGGACGACCGCCGTGAGCGGCCTGGCCGGTCATCTCCAACTCCCGCCAGGTACCACACTCGTCTCGGTAGCCGCCAGCACGACACCCACCAACCACCCGAACCTCGGCGCGATCAACTACCCGGGCATGGACGCCGTGACCCGCCGGGTTCCGTTCGCGATCACCGGGTCGCTGCCACCGGCGGGCATGGCTGCGTACGTGGTGACACTCCGGGTCGACGCCGGCGCGCCGATCACGACCACGTTCCAGACGAAGGGCTCGTACCCCAATGCGATCGGGGCACGCATCACGAGCGTCACGTCCGACGTCGAAGGTGACCTCTGCGCCTCCGGTTCACTGAGCTGCCCCTGGGGAACCACCGACCGTCAACAGATGCCCGACAACTCCGACACGGTCGGGTTCGCGATCGTTCCGGCACCGGCGACCCCGACGCCGGTCACCGTGGCACCGCCGACGACGCTGGCACCGCCGACCACGCTCGCGCCGCCGACCACGCTCGCGCCGCCGACCACCCTCGCGCCGCCGACCACCCTCGCGCCGCCGACCAC
>JALHOG010000109.1 GCA_022843125.1 Ilumatobacteraceae bacterium | reverse complement strand
CGGTGCAGGCGGTGCAGGCGGTGCCACCGGTGCAGGCGGCGCGGGCGGCGACGGTGGCGCGGACGGAGCCGGGGGCGCGGGTGGCTCGGACGGCGGGGCCGGGGTGACCGGGGCGCCGGGGGTGGCGTGGCCGAAGTGGGGGAGGTCGACCTTGGGGATGTCGGGGAGGTCGACCAGGTCGGTGCCCTTGCCGAGCAGGCCGAGTACGGCGCCGACCGCCATCGCGAACGAGCCGACGAACATCATCCAGAAGCCGAACGTCTTGCCCTCGTTGGCGCTGATCCACGCCAGCATCAGCCCGGCCGCCGAGATGCCCCACGTCGCCTTCAACTGGGCGTGGTCGTACGTGAGGACGGTCCTCGGGAGCTTGACGCCGAGCAGTTCGAGCGCCACCCAGACCACCATCACGAGCCCGAGGATCGCCGGCACGGTCGAGACGAACGCCGCCCCGTTGCCGCTCCACGCGTTCCAACCGGCGTCCTCGCCGACGAAGTCCTCGAACCCGTAGAACCGGAACCACGAGAACAGGAACGTGACCGCGCCGCCAGCGAGCATCACCAGGTTGGCGACGGTGATCTGACGCTTCACGTTGGCTACCTCCAAGGTCGCGGTGCTCCGACGCTACTCACACCTGGCAGGGTGCCCTGATCATTTCGTTCAAGCGGTTCCGGCGTGTGACACCGACTCGCTACGGTCGCTGGCGTGCCCATCGCTTTGCTGTCCGTGTACGACAAGTCCGGGATCGTCGAGCTTGCAGCGACACTCCACGAACTCGGCTGGACGATCGTGTCGAGCGGAGGGACCGCGAAGGTGATCGCCGAGCGGGGGGTGCCGGTCACCGATGTGGCCGACATCACCGGCGTGCCGGCGATCCTCGATCACCGCGTGGTGACCTTGCACCCGAAGGTCCACGGCGGCCTGCTCGCCGATCCGACCAACCCCGGCCACGTCGCCGACATGGCCGAGTACGGCATCGAGCCGATCGCCCTCGTCGTCGTCAACCTCTACCCGTTCACGTCGAACCCCGGTATCGAGCTGATCGACATCGGCGGACCGGCGATGGTGCGCGCCTCGGCGAAGAACCACGCCCACGTCGCCGTGGTGGTCGACCCCACCGACTACGCGACGGTCGCCGGCGAGATCCGTGCCACCGGGGAGATCTCGCTGGCGACCCGGCGTCGCCTCGCCCGCGACGCGTTCGCCCATACCGCCGCGTACGACGCTGCGATCGTCACCTGGTTCGACCAGACCGAACCCGAACCCGAGCCGCTCCCGCGCACGATCCACGTAGCGCTCGAACGGGCGGAGATCCTGCGGTACGGCGAGAACCCGCATCAGCTCGGCGCCCGGTACCGGTTCGCCGGCGCTGCCGGCTGGTGGGACTCGATGGTCCAGCACGGCGGCAAGGCGCTCAGCTACCTGAACCTCTACGACACCGAGGCCGCCTGGGGGCTCGTCAACGACTTCGACGAGCCGGCCTGCGTGATCGTCAAGCACGCCAACCCGTGCGGTGTCGCGGTCGGTTCCGACATCGCCGACGCGTACGTCAGGGCCAACGCGTGCGACCCGATCAGCGCGTTCGGGGGCATCGTCGCCGTCAATCGGCCGGTCACGGTCGCGATGGCCGAGCCGCTGTCCGACATCTTCACCGAAGTGGTGGTGGCGCCCGGGTTCGAGCCCGATGCGCTCGAGGCGCTGCTCGCGAAGAAGAACATGAGGGTGATCGAGGCGAGCGCGCCAGGCACCTGGCGGTTCGACCTCAAGCCGCTCGACGGCGGATTCATCGTCCAGCAGCCCGACCACGTCTCACTCGATCGCAGCGGTTGGCAGGTGGTCACCCGTGCCCAGCCCACCGACGAGCAGTGGGACGACCTCGTGTTCGCCTGGCAGGTGTGCGCGGCGGTCAGCAGCAACGCGATCGTCTACGCGAAGGATCGCCAGGCGTTCGGCATCGGTGCCGGCCAGCAGAACCGCCTCGACTCGTCACGCATCGCCGCGGCCAGGGCCGCCGGACGCGCCTCGGGCGGGGTGTGCGCGAGCGATGCCTTCTTCCCGTTCCGTGACGGCCTCGACGCGGCCGCCGAGGCAGGCATCGAGGCCGTCATCCAGCCCGGGGGCAGCGTGCGCGACGAGGAGGTCGTCCAGGCGGCCAACGAGCACGGCATCGCCATGGTGTTCACCAACGAACGCCACTTCCGTCACTGACTCATCCAGGGTCGACGAGCTTGGCGAGGTCGTCGACGACCTCGGCCGAGGGGAGGGCGGCGAGGCTCCCCGGTGGCACCAGCAGCTTGCGATCGCGGCTGCCGCCGCCGACGATCACCTGCTCGCAGCCGATGATCCGGCTGTCGATCCAGAGCGGTAGGCCGGCGGGGAGCCCGTAGGGCGTGACACCGCCGATCTGCATACCCGTGAGCTCGATCGTTTCGTCGGGGGACGCAAAGCTCGCCTTCTTCACACCGAGGCGCCGTCGCACCGCCCCGTTGACGTCGAGGCGTGTCGTGGCGAGCACGAGGCACACCGCGTACACCCGCGGTTCGCCCTTGCCGACCACCAGGATCGCGTTCGCCGACTGGTCGAGCGTGTAGCCGTAGGTGGCGCAGAACTCGGCTGTATCGGCCAGCGCCGGGTCGCAGGGGACCACCTCGAACGGGTGTCCGGTGGTGGTGGCAGCGTGCAGGACGGGGTCCGACCCGGGATCCGACATGGCGGCGAGCGTAGGGCCGGCTCGTGGATGAACACCGAATCGGGTCCGCGGGCCGCGATACTGGTGGGAATGGCCGAAGCCACGCTCATCGACTCGCGCGTCCCGCGCCAGGGGCAGCAGCTCAGCGCCGTCCCGTACCTGCCGGGGCTCGACGGGATGCGGGCGATCGCGGTGGTGGCCGTGATGGTCTACCACGCCAGCAGCAGCTGGCTTGCGGGTGGCTTCCTCGGGGTCGAGGTGTTCTTCGTGATCAGCGGCTACCTGATCACACTGCTGCTGATGGCCGAGCGGGAGCAATCGGGCCGCGTCGACCTGGTCGGCTTCTGGGTGCGACGTGCGCGGCGGTTGTTGCCGGCGTTGTTTGTCATGCTGTTCCTGCTGCTGTCGTACACGATGGTGTTCCGGTCGGCCGAGCTCGGGAACCTTCGCGGCGACCTCGTGAGCGCACTGCTGTACGGCGCGAACTGGTACCAGATCTGGGTCGGCCAGGGATACACCTCGGTCAACGACTTCGTGCCGCTCCGCCACCTGTGGAGCCTCGCGGTCGAAGAGCAGTTCTACCTGGTGTGGCCGCTGGCGATGATGCTCATGCTCCGCCGCGGCGGCACGCGCCGGCTCGCGATGACCGCCCGGTGGCTGATCATCGCTGCGCTCGCCGTCACGATCGCCACCGCCCTGCTGTTCCAGGGCGGCCGCGTGATCGACTGCCAGACCACGCCGGGCGCCTACTGGACGATCGGCGAGCGGTGCATCGCGAAGTCCGACTTCCTCTACCTGTCGACGATCACCCGGTCGAGCGGACTGCTGCTCGGCGCGGCGTTCGCGATGCTGTGGCGGCCGCGGGCGATCATGCGGGGGCCGTTGCGCGACCGGGCCCGAATGCTCGACGTGGCGGCGTTGATCGGCGTGATCATCCTGGGCCTGCAGATGTGGTTCGTCCACGTGTCGACCCCGTCGGGTCCCGACGCGCTGCTGTTCCGCGGCGGCTTCTTCCTCACGGGGATCGCCACACTGCTCGTGATCGCCGCGGTCACACACCGGTACACCCTCACATCGCAGGTGCTCGCCGTGCGTCCGCTGCTGTGGGTGGGCACCCGCTCGTACGGGCTCTACCTGTACCACTGGCCGATCTACCAGATCATCCGCGAGGTGGCCGGCAACTCGTTGACGCTGCCGGAGTTCGTCGTCGCCATGGTGCTCACCGGTGTGATCACCGAGCTGTCGTACCGACTGGTCGAGACGCCCATCCGCCGCCGGGAGTTCATGGCGCGCTGGAGCGACCTCCGCTACCGCGCCGCGCCACCGCTGTTCCTCTCCATGCGACTGGTCTCGATCGCTGCGATCCTGCTGCTGTCGGTCGGGATCATCCGACTCGGCCTCGCCGACGTGCAGGCCAACGCGGTGGCGGTCAGCCTGGAAGAGGGCGCCGACAGCACCGCCTCGCTGGACGACCTGCTCGGCAGCAGCGCGGCCGGTGGCGAGGCAACGGCGCCCCAGCCGACCACACCGCCCGCGACCACCCTGCCCTCGGTACCGGGCGTGGTCCCCGATTCGACCACCACGACCTCGAGCACCACCACGACGACCACCACGACGCTGCCGTCGGGCCCGGTCAACTTCCTCGCCATCGGCGACTCGGTGATGCTCGGCGCGGCCGGCGTGCTGAGCGAGCGGGGGTACACCGTGTTCGCCGAGCAGAACCGCCAGATGATCGACATGGTCCCCGTGATGGGGCAATTGGCCGAGGCCGGCGTGTTCGACAACGTGGTGATCATCCATCTCGGCACCAACGGCCCGTTCGAGAAGGAGACGCTCGATGCGCTCCTCGCGCCGCTCAGCAACGTGCCGAACGTGATCATGCTCAACGTGCGCGCGAACCGCCCGTGGACGGCGAACAACAACGCGCTGCTCGCTGCCCGCGACACGCCCGGAGACAACATCATCCTGATCGACTGGAGCTCGCTGTCGAACACGTGCCCTGGCAACTGCTTCGCCTCCGACGGCATCCATCTCTCGAGCGACGGGCAGCGGTACTACGCCGACCTCATCGGCGACCTCACCGGCCGGTGACCGGGCGGCTTGGTCGGGTGTCGGGCGCGGGCATACGCTCGCAGTCATGACGACTCCTGTGCGCGTTGCTGTGACCGGCGCTGCCGGCCAGATCGGCTACTCCCTCCTGTTCCGCATCGCTTCGGGGTCGATGCTCGGCCCCGACACGCCGGTGGCGCTGCAACTGCTCGAGATCACCCCTGCGCTCGGAGCGCTCAACGGCGTCAAGATGGAGCTCGACGACTGCGCCTTCCCGTTGCTCACCGAGGTCGTGTGCACCGATGATGCCGATGTGGCGTTCGGTGATGCCGACGTCGCCCTCCTCGTCGGCGCGATGCCCCGCAAGGACGGCATGGACCGCGCCGATCTGCTGTCGGCCAACGGCGGCATCTTCAAGCCGCAGGGGCAGGCGCTGTCGCGATCGGCCAAGCGTGATGTGAAGGTCCTCGTGGTCGGCAACCCGGCCAACACCAACGCCCTGATCGCGATGAGCAACGCAACCGAGCTCGACCCCGGCCGTTTCACCGCGATGACCCGTCTCGACCACAACCGTGCGATCTCGCAGCTCGCCGCCAAGCTCGGTGTGTCGGTCAACGACGTGAAGAAGATGACGATCTGGGGGAACCACTCCAACACCCAGTACCCCGACCTGTTCCACGCCGAGGTCGGCGGGAAGAACGCCCACGAGGCGGTGGGCGATCACGCCTGGTACGAGAGCGAGTACATCCCGACGGTCGCGACGCGCGGCGGTGCGATCATCAAGGCCCGCGGTGCCTCGTCGGCGGCGTCGGCCGCCAATGCCGCGGTCGACCACATCCGCTCGTGGTCGCTCGGTACGCCCGAGGGTGACTGGGTGTCGATGGGCATCCCGAGCGATGGCAGCTACGGCGTGCCCGAGGGGATCATCTCGAGCTTCCCGTGCGTCTGCAAGGACGGCAACTACGAGATCGTGCAGGGTCTCGAGATCGACGAGTTCAGCCGCGCCAAGATCGATGCCACCGCCGCCGAGCTCGTCGGCGAGCGCGACGCCGTCAAGGACCTCGGCCTCATCTGAGATGTGACGGTATGGGTCAGACCAACTCCGTCACGGCCCGGCTGTGACGGAGTTGGTCTGACCCACTCCGTCACATGAACGCAATCCCGACTTGTGGAGTCGGGTTTTGTCGGCGTAGTGTCTCGCTCCGATGAGCGACAACTGGGGTTTCGAGACCAAGCAGATCCACGTCGGGGGAGATCCCGATCCGGCCACCGGTGCCCGAGCGGTGCCGATCTACCAGACGACGTCGTACGAGTTCCGCGACACCGACCACGCCGCGAACCTGTTCGCGCTCGCCGAGGTCGGCAACATCTACACCCGCATCATGAACCCGACGCAGGGCGCGCTCGAGGCGCGGGTCAACGCGCTGGAAGGCGGCTGCATCACGGCGATCGGCCTCCCCGGCACGCTCGCCGTGTCGTCCGGCCAGGCTGCCGAGACGCTCGCGATCCTCACGCTGTGCGAGTCGGGCGACCACGTGGTGGCCTCGGCGTCGCTCTACGGCGGCACGTACAACCTGCTCCACTACACGTTGCCGAAGATGGGCATCACCGTCACCTTCGTCGACGACCCCGACGATCTCGGGGCGTGGCGCTCGGCCATCCAGCCGAACACCAAGGCCTTCTACGGCGAGGTGCTCGCCAACCCGCGCAACAACTTCCTCGACATCGAGGGCATCGCCGACGTGGCGCACGCGAACGGCATCCCGTTCATCGTCGACAACACGGTTCCCACGCCCTACCTCGTGCAGCCGCTCAAGTGGGGCGCCGACATCGTCGTCCACTCGCTCACCAAGTTCATGGGTGGTCACGGCACGTCGATCGGCGGGGCGATCATCGACGGTGGCACGTTCGACTACGGAGCCTCGGGTCGCTTCCCGAACTTCACCGATCCGGATCCCAGCTACCACGGCCTCGCCTACTGGCCGGCGCTCGGGCACGGGTCGTTCATCCTCAAGGCCCGCGTCCAGCTCCTCCGCGATCTCGGGATGGCGATCTCGCCGTTCAATGCGTTCCTGATCCTCCAGGGCCTCGAGACGCTCAGCCTGCGGATGGAGCGTCACTGGTCGAACGCACAGCTGGTCGGCGAGTACCTGGCGGCGCACGCGCAGGTCGAGAACGTGTCGTACGCCGGGCTCGAGTCGAGCCCGTGGCACGAGCGCACCCGCGTGTACGGCGGCGGCAAGGGCTTCGGCTCGATCATCGCGTTCGACATCGCCGGTGGGGCCGAGGCCGGGAAGCGTTTCGTCGAAGCGCTCACGCTGCACAGCCATGTCGCCAACATCGGTGACGTACGCAGCCTCGTGATCCAGCCGTCGAAGACGACCCACAGTCAGCTCTCCGCCGAGGAGCAGGCAGCGTCGGGCGTGTCGCCGGGTCAGATCCGTCTGAGCGTCGGTCTCGAGTCGATCGCCGACATCATGGCCGACCTCGACGCCGGGTTCGCCGCAGCCGCCGCAGGCTGATCACACGCTCTCTCGCGGCCGGTGGAGCGCCCAGCGCTCGAAGCCGGCGCGGCCGGTGGCTCGGGCGAGCTCTTCCTCTCGGACGAACGGGTCGCGTCGGAACCCGACGCGCTCGGCGACACGGAGCGACGCAGCATTGTCCGGCCTGATCCAGGCATGGAGGATGTCGACGTCGTGCAATTCGAAGCAGCGACCGACGAAGCGCGGTAGCACTCGGCCCATCATCCCCTGCCCCCAGAACGCGCTCCCGAGCCAGTAGGCGACTTCGCCGGCTGTAGGCCCCGCCCGTTCGGGCTCGATCCGTAGGAGGCACTGCCCGACCACCGCGCCGTCGATCGCGACGGCGACGACGTCGTGGCCTGCCCGCGCGTTCGACACGGCGATCAGTGCCAGCGACGTCTCGTCGGTGTAGGGGGTGGGATACGCATCAGGGAGGTGCTCCCACACCTGCTCGTCGTCGAGCAGCGCCCGGTGGAGCTGGACATCGCTCTCATCCCAGGCGCGGAACGACACGTCGTCGGCCGAGCCCGGCGCTGGGGGAGTGCCGGCCCCGTCGACGGCGGTCATCACGCGGTGGGTGAGGAGCCAGTGGAGTCGGTCGGCGAGGTGCAGATCGAGATCAGCCAGCAGTCGCGTCTCGACAGCGCGGATCGCCGGGACGACGTCGAACGCGCCTCCGCCGCGCGTGGCACCGGCGACCTGCAGTGCGAGCTCGGTGGCGGCGCGTTCGACCTCCGCGTGCACATCGGGCTCCTCGGGCGGTCGAGCGTGCTCATCGCCGTCGTTCGTCATCACGACCCAGCCGACCTGAGCCGGGTCGTAGCCGACCTCGATGCCGTTGGCCCTGCAGTACGCCAACTCCTCGGCGTCGAGCGGGCCGTCCCACCGCGACCGTCCGACGTGGAAGGCTCGCCCGCTCGGCAACTCAATGGTCTGGACCCCGTCGACGTCGGTCATCTCGGCCTCCTCGCGGCAGACACCTACCGTGGTCCGCCGATTCACGAACCTTAGCTCATGTATCCGAAGCCATGTTCAGTTCACACTGCTGCGCGGAAATGGCTCGCCGCGTGCCCTGGCGGCTGCGCCGCCCGGTCCTGTCAGCCGGAGATGGCGGTGCGCTTCGCGAACAGCTCGCTGGTGAGCAACTCGTCGAGCGGGACCGGTTGTGACCAGAGGTATCCCTGTCCGTAGTCGCACCCGATCCGGGCCAGCTCTGCCGCGATCTCAGCGGTCTCGACCCCCTCGGCGGTCACCCGGAGGCCGAGGTTGTGCGCGAGGTCGGTCACAGCCCGAACGATCACGGCGTCGTGCTCTTCCTCGATGACCCCCGTCACGAACTGGCGGTCGATCTTGAGGTGCGACAGGGGAAGCGACCGGAGATGCGTCAGCGACGAATACCCGGTGCCGAAGTCGTCGACGGCGATCCACACACCGAGTGCGGCGAGCTCGTGCATTGTGGCAGCGACGACACCCGTCGGGTCGAGGAGGTGCTCCTCGGTGATCTCCACGAGCAGCTTGCGTGGGTTGACGCCATGCCGCTCGATCGCTCGCCCGAACTGGGCGATGAGGTCGGGGCTGCGGAGTTCGTGGGCGTTCAGGTTGAGCGACACGACGATGTCCGGACCGAGCGCCACCATCGCCGCGGTCGCCTGCTCGATCGCGATCGACGTCAGCTGGTTGCTGAGTCCGGCGACGCCGATCAGGTCGAGGAACGCGACGGGTGTGAGGAGACCGCGCGTCGGGTGCTGCCAGCGCACGAGCGCCTCACACCCGGTGACTCGCCCGGAGCGCAGGCTGACCGCCGGCTGGAAGTACATCACCAACTCGCCGTCGCTCATGGCCGCGGGCAGCCGCCGAAGGGTGTCGATGTCGTCGGAACGACGATCGAGCGTCGGGTCGAACCACCGCACCCCGCGCCGATTGGTCTTGGCCTCGTACATCGCGAGGTCGGCGCACCGCAGTAGCGCCTCAGGGGTGAGCGCGTCGTCGGGCGACAGCGCCACGCCGATGCTCGCGCCGCTCGCCACGCCCGACCCGAGGATCTCGACCGGTTCGCGACACTCGGCGAGCACGGCCTCGGTCAGGGCCACCACCTCGCTCCGATCACCGAAGGGCAACACGAACGCGAACTCGTCGCCGCCGAGTCGCGCGACCGAACACTGCCACTTCGTGGCGAGCTGTTGCATGCGACTGCCGAGCGCGCGCAGGAATGCGTCGCCGCTCAGGTGGCCGAGCGTGTCGTTGACCTCCTTGAACCGGTTGAGGTCGATGAGGAGCACCGCAGTCGGTTCGCCGGACTGGCTGCGACGACCGAGCAACTCCATGAACGTGACCCGGTTCGGGAGTCCGGTGAGGTCGTCGTAGTGGGCCTGGCGGCGGATCGTCCGCTCGGCCAGCTCACGATCGGTGACGTCGCTGATGAGCACGGCGGTGCCGTCGTCGGAGATCGGGAAGACTTCCAGCTCGACGAACCGCTCGACTGCGTCGATGAGCCGCACCGGTCCGATCCGCTCGACGCCAGCGGGGTTGGCAATCGCCGTCATGACCTCGCCGTCCTGAGCGAGGTCGGGGAACACCTCGCTGAAGGTCCGGCCCTCCGACCCTGCCACCCCGAGGTGGATCGAGTCGACGACGTGGACGATCCGCTGGTCGGCCATCGGTCCGGGCGCGAGCACCAGCGTGGTCGCCGCCATCCGCTGGACGATCTCCTGGTGCTGGACGAGCTGGATCTCCTGCGAGCGGGTCGTGGTGACGTCGATCGTCACGCCGCGCACGATCGGGCGGCGGTCGTTGTGCTCCTGGACCACGTGGTCGCGCAACCAGACAATTGCGCCATCGGGGCGCACGTAGCGGTACGGCGTGCCGAGCACGTCGCGCTGATCGCTCTCGGTCCAGTGGAGTCGGTGGTCGCCGGGGTGGATCTGCTCGACGAATCGACCCTC
>JALHOG010000108.1 GCA_022843125.1 Ilumatobacteraceae bacterium | reverse complement strand
ACGACCTCGCCGTCGGCGTGCCGGAGGACGACGACGGCGGTACCAGCCGGGGTGCGGTGTACGTGCTGTTCATGAACGCCGACGGCACCGTCCGCGACGAGCAGAAGATCAGCGACACGGCCGGCGGCTTCACCGGCGTCCTCGACGACGTCGACGAGTTCGGCCACGGCATCGCCACCCTTGGTGACGTCGACGGTGACGGTGTCACCGACATCGCCGTCGGCACATGGACCGACGTCGACGGCGGTCCAGGGCGTGGCGCCGTGTGGATCCTGTTCCTCGAACGAGACGGCACCGTCAAGGCCCACCAGAAGATCAGTGACACCACTGGTGGACTCGTCGCCACCCTCGACGACTACGACCGGTTCGGGTCGTCGTTGTCGGGCCTCGGCGACCTCGACGGCGACGGCACGCCCGACCTCGCCGTGGGTGCCCGCTGGGACGACGACGGCGGCACCGACCGTGGGGCTGCGTACGTCCTGTTCCTGAACGCGGACGGCACTGTCCGCGCCGAGCAGAAGATCAGCGACACCGCCGGCGGCCTCACCGGTGTCCTCGACGACCTCGACGAGTTCGGCCACGACATCGCCGGGATCGGCGATCTCGACGGGGACGGCATCGGCGACCTTGCCGTGGGCGCGCCGCGGGACGACGACGGCGGCACCGACCGTGGGGCTGCGTACGTGCTGCTCCTGAACGCCGACGGCACCGTCAGGGCCGAACAGAAGCTGTCGGCGACCGCCGGGCCCCTCGCAGCCGCGCTCGACGATCATGATTGGCTCGGGAGCGCCGTCGCCGGGGTCGGCGACCTCGACGGCAACGGAACGCCCGATCTCGCCGTCGGCGCCCGGGGCGATACCGACGGCGCATGGAATGCAGGTGCCGTCCATCTCCTCCGGCTCGCTGCGGACGGAACGATCGTCGGCGCCGACAAGTTCAGCGCCACGACCGGTGGCCTCACCGGCCCGCTCGACACCTTCGACCACTTCGGGCGGGGCATCAGCTCACTGGGCGATCTCGACGGCGATGGCGCTCTGAACCTCGCCGTCAGCGCACGCTACGACGACGACGGCGGCCCCGACCGCGGCGCCGTCTACATCCTCGACCTCGAACGTGCTCCGATGGTCGTGAACTCGACTGCAGACATCGCCGACGCAAACGTCGGGGACGGGCGATGCCGGACGGGCGCCACGAACTCCGAAGGTCTGCCGGAGTGCACGCTCCGAGCCGCCATCGCGGAAGCGAACGCGCTCGGGGGAGGGGCCATCACGTTCGGGATCCCCACCAGCGATCCCAACCACTCGGCGGGTACCTGGACGATCACCCCGGCGGCCGGCAACCGGCTGCCGCCGATCCTGGTTCCCGTGACCATCGACGGCACCACCCAGCCGGGCACCACCATCAACACGGCCCAGGCACCGAACCCGATGAACGGCAGGCTCGCCATCCAGTTGTCCGGTGCATCGGATTCGGTGACCGATGACTGGGACGGGCTGGTCCTCGGCGCAGGCTCGAGCGGCTCGGAGATCCGCGGGATCTCGTTCACCGGATGGGACAACGAGGCCAGCGACGCGATCATCGCCTGGGGCTCGTCGGACAACGTGATCGCCGGCAACTACTTCGGTGTCCGTGCGGACGGGACCGCTGCCGGTGACGGCGTCAACGCCGGCGTCGGGATCGGCGGCGGGAGTGCCGGCAACCGGATCGGCGGAACGGCCCCCGGCGACCGCAACCTCTTCTCGAACGACACGGCCAGCGGGTACGCCTGGACCGGGGTGTGGGTGACCGGTTCGACGATCACCGCAACCGTCGTCCGGGGTAACGAGTTCGGTTTCGGCATCGGCGGGATGCCCTCGCCCGGCGGCTATGCAGGCGTCCACGTCTTCGGCGGCGCAACGGTCGTCGTCGGGGGCGTCGATCCCGGTGCCGCGAATCGCATCACGGGCCGCGTGAGCGCCATCGTGGTCCAGGGTTCGACCACGGCCTCGTTGCTCGGCAACCGCATCTGGGGCAACAGCTGGACCGGTGTCGATCTCGCCGCCGACGGCGTGACGGTCAACGACGCCGGCGACGTCGACACCGGCGCCAACGACCTGCTCAACTTCCCCGTGATCACCTCGGCGTCGACGAGCAACGGGCGCGTCGACGTCACCTACAACCTCGACGTGCCTGCTGGGAGCTACCGGGTGGAGTTCTTCACCAACCCGTCCGGTGCCGGCCCCACCGGGTACGGCGAGGGCGAGACGTTCGTGCACGCCGTCGCGATCAGTCACGCCGGCGGCGTGCAGACGTTCACGACCCGCTTCGCGGGCGCGCCCGGCGACGTCGTCACCGCCACGATCACCGAGGATCTCGGGGCCGGCGCGTACGGCTCGACCTCGGAGTTCTCGCGTGCGTACACCGCCTCGGCGGGCGCCACCGTGCTCGACCGGTCGGGACGGCGGACCGATCTCCGCAGCGCCGGTGGCACACCGGCGAGCGGACCGGGTGCCGCCGGAACCGGGATCACCTTCGACGGTGGCGACGAGCGACTGGTCGGGCCGGCGACCGACCTGACATCGGGGGCGATCACGCTGTCGGCCTGGGTGCGCCTCGACGCCACGGCCACTGCGCCACGAGTGATCTCCAAGCGCGCCGCCGGTGGCGCGATCTACGAGTTGTCCATCGACGACGCGACCGGGGAGGCCGTCGCGAAGTTCGACATCGGCGGCGCCCAGGTCTCGGTGGAGGGCGGGGCCCTGACGATCGGCGACTGGCACCAGGTCGCGGCGACCTGGGACGGCACCACGGTGCGCCTCTACGTCGACGGCGGCGAGGTGGCACAGGCGGCAGCAAGCGGGGCCCTGGCCACCGATCTCGCAGCCCCGCTCGTGGTCGGCAACGCCGCGGACGCGTCGGGTGGGCTCGTCGGTTCGGTCGACGTCGTCGAGCTCGCGCACACCGCACGATCGGCGGCGTGGATCGAGACGGCGTACCTCAACGTCAGCGATCCGGCACGATTCGTCTCCGTGGGCGAGGTCCAACTCGCCGCGCCCGGCACGTGGGCCGCGAGCTCCGCCGTGGTGCGCTCGGGCTCCGGATCGCTCGCGGCACCGGCGGCGACCGCCGATGCCGAGGCATGGACGACGGTCACCGGGCTCGACGAACCGGGCCTCGCGTTCGAGTCGTGGTGGTACGTGACCGCACCCGCGACGAGCAACATCGCGGGAGGCACCAACACCGGCCGGTCGCCCGTGGAGCAGCGCGAGCTCGGTTCGAGCGGCGGCGCCGTCGACCTCGCCACCAGGTCGGTCGGCGGGCGCACCGTCGACGCCGGCAGCGGCGCCTCGGTGTCACCGTCGACGTGGACGCGTGTCGAGATCCGCACCGACGAACTCGGGCGGAGCTCGGCCTGGATCGACGGAGTGCAGGTGATCGGTCCCACCGTGCACAGCGGCGGCACGAGCGCCGGTTCGGCCGGGCTCCGCGCCGGCACGCTCGGCGCCGGCGGCTGGTACGTCGACGACGTCCGCATCCGCCGCTATGTGAGCGACGAGCCCACGACGACCCTGGGCCCGCTCCACCGCAACTGACCGCGGCGGCGATCCTCAGCGCTTGACCATCTTCATCGTCATCTGGGACGAGACGCGGGCGGTACCGGGGAGCGCGGCGAGGCGCTCGGCCCAGAGCCGCTCGTACGCGGCGCGATCCTCCACCGCCACGAGGAGCAGGTAGTCGATCTCGCCGAACATGCGGTGGCACGACACGACCGCATCGATCCCGGCGAGCGCCGCCTCGAACCGGTCGACCGCCTCGGGCGCGGTGCGCTCGAGCAGGACCGTCACGTACACCTCGAACCCTCGGCCGACCACCGCCGGATCGACGACGGCGCGGTAGCCCGTGATCACGCCGCGCTCCTCGAGTGCCTTCACCCGCCGGTGTGCCGCGGACGACGACAGGCCCACGACGTCACCCAGCTCGTACATCGTCATGCGCGCGTTGGCTTCGAGACTGGAGATGATCCGGCGATCGATGTCGTCCACGGGATGATCGTGCACCCCAGCGGCACAGCGCTCCAAACGTTGCCCGATCCGTCCCGGCGATGATTCCGTACCGTCGTCGGCGTGGAGGCCTATCTCATCGCCGCGATCCTGATCATCGCCACGCCCGGAGCCGACGTGCTGCTGGCACTGGCCACCTCGCTCGCGAGCGGGCGCAGGGCCGGGCTCGCAGCCGTCGCCGGGATGTCGTGCGGCTATCTGGTGCACGCTGCGCTCGCCGCGCTCGGCCTCGCCATCGTGCTCGCCCGCTCACCCGACGCGATGGTCACCATCGAGCTCCTCGGCGGCACCTACCTCGCCTGGGCGGGCGTGCAGCAACTGCGCCGTCGGCATGACGCGGCGCCCGACGCGGTGGCGTTGCGTGAACCGTTCCAGCGCGGCGTGGTGACGAGCCTGCTCAACCCGAAAGGCGCGCTGTTCTTCCTCGCCTTCCTGCCCCAGTTCCTCCCGGACGACCGCCGCAACCTCGCGGCGCTCGGGCTCGGGCTCGTGTTCAGCGCGCTCACCGTCGTGATCTACGGCGGCTACGCCCTGACCGCCGGAGCCCTGCGCGATCGGCTCGCGCGTCCCGGCACGTTCGTCGCGCTCCGCACCACCGCCGGCATCGTGTTCCTCGGCCTCGCCGTGAGCTCGTTCCGTCACGCGCTCGCGTGATCAGCGGCGGTCCTGGAGGAAGCGGAAGTGGGAGCGCGTCTCGGCGACGTGGTCGCTGGAGATGTCCGCGAGCAGGATCGACTCGGTGCGGCTCGCGGTGGCGAGCAGCTGACCGAGCGGGTCGACGATGCGCGAGTCGCCCGAGTACTCGAGCGTGCCGCCCTCGCTCGCGGCCCGCCCCACCCGGTTCACGCCGACCACGTACGCCTGGTTCTCGATCGCGCGCGCCTGCAGCAGCGCGATCCAGTGCTCGCGGCGCTTCTCCGGCCAGTTCGCCGGCACCAGGTAGATGTCGGTGTCGGGTGCGAGCTGCCAGAACTCGTCGGCGAAGCGCAGGTCGTAGCAGACGAACATCGACACCCGGAACCCGTCGACGTCGACGGTGACGAGCTGGTCACCGGCCCGGACGAACCGCTCCTCGCCGGCGTGTGAGAAGGGGTGGATCTTGCGGTAGCGGTGCTGGGTGCCGTCGGGTCCGGCGAGCACGAAGCAGTTCGACGGCCGCTGGTCATCGGCCGGCGCATCGGGGTGGATCTCGGGGCACGAGCCGCCCACCCACACCCCGTGCTCGCGCGCCTGCGCGGCGAGGAACTGCGACGACACACCGCCGGTGGGTTCGGCCTCGAAGCCGTCGGTGCCGAACCCGAACCCGGTCGAGAACGTCTCGGTGAGCAGCACCAACCCCGCCCCCGACGTGACCGCACCCCGGATCATCGGGGCGAGCCGTTCGAAGTTGGCGTCGCGATCGTTCCAGACGATGTCGTGCTGGACGGCGGCGATCCGCAGGCTGGTCATCGCATCAACTCCTTCATCTCCGGATCACGACGACAGCCGGGCGAGCCGCTCGACGGCGTCGTCGATCACCTCGAGCCGCTTGCAGCACGCGAACCGAACGAGGTGACGCCCGTGCTCCTGGTTGGCGTAGAACACCTGGTTCGGGATCGCGACGATGCCGATCCGCTCGGGCATCGACCGGCAGAACGCGTAGCCGTCACCGTCGGGCGCGAGCGGGCGGATGTCGACCGTGGTGAAGTAGGTCGCCTCGGGCGTGAAGGTGGTGAAGCCGGCGGTCACGAGACCGGCGACGAGCCGGTCACGCTTGGCCTCGAGGTCGGCCGCCAACCCGGTGAAGAATGCGTCGGGCAGTCCGAGTCCCACGGCGATCGCCGGTTGGAACGGTGCACCGCTGACGTAGGTGAGGAACTGCTTGGCCGTCTTCGTGGCGTCGACGAGCGGTGCGGGCCCGGACACCCAGCCGATCTTCCAGCCGGTGGTGTTGAACGTCTTGCCGCCCGACGAGATGGTGAGGGTGCGGTCGGCCATCCCGGGCAGCGTCGCCATCGGGACGTGCTCGGCGCCCGAGAACACGAGGTGCTCGTAGACCTCGTCGGTCACGACGATCGAGTCGAACTCGCTCGCGAGCTCACCGATCTCGATCAGCTCGGCACGAGTGAACACCTTGCCCGTCGGGTTGTGCGGCGTGTTGACGAGGACGAGCTTCGTGCGGGCCGAGAACGCGGCGCGCAGCTCGTCTGGGTCGTACCCGTACTGGCCCTCGGGCCCCACACCGGGCCGGAGCACCACCGGCCTGGCGACGGCGCCGGCGAGCGCGATGCATGCCTGGTAGCTGTCGTACATCGGCTCGAAGACGACCACTTCGTCGCCGGTGTCGAGCATCCCGAGGAGGGCGCCGGCGAGCGCCTCGGTGGCGCCGGTGGTGACGAGGACCTCGCGGTCGGGATCGTGCTCGAGCCCGTAGAAGCGCCGCTGGTGATCGGCGATCGCGTGCCGGAGGGCGGGCGTGCCCGGCCCCGGCGGGTACTGGTTCACACCGCTGCGGATCGCATCGACCGCGGCATCCAGGACCTCCCGGGGGCCGTCGGTGTCGGGGAAGCCCTGGCCGAGGTTGATCGCCCCCGTGGCGACCGCGAGCGCGGACATCTCGGCGAAGATCGTCGTGCCGAAGCCGGCGAGCTTGTCGGTGAGCGGTTGGCGGACGAGCGGCGCGGCGGTCACGTGCAGAGCGTACGCGCCGGCCAGCACCCGATGGCCTGCTGGCCTGTCAGATGGCGAGGTACGTCGGGTCGACCGGGACGATGTCGTCGGCGATGCGGTACACCTCGCCGTCGCGCTTCGCCTGGTACATCGCGTGGTCGGCGGCCTCGACGAGGCGGTCGAGCTCTGGCCCGTGCTTCGGCCACAGTGCGATGCCGACCGATACCTTCACCCGCAGCGATTCGGCGACGCCCTCGAGGCGGGTGCGACCCGAGACCTGCTCGGCGAGCTGTGTCGCCCTGCGCATCGCCATCTGGGCGTCACCGACGCCGGGGAGGACGACCACGAATTCGTCGCCACCCCACCGGGCCACGATGTCATCGTCACGAACGGCCTTGCGGAGTCGACTCCCGACCACCTTGAGCATCTCGTCGCCGGCGTAGTGGCCGTACGTGTCGTTGACCAGCTTGAACCCGTCCAGGTCGAACAGCAGGAGGCACAGGCTCGTGCCCTGTCGCTCGGCGGTGGCGATCGCCTCGGCCGCGCACACCTCGAACTCGCTGCGGTTGGGCAGCTTGGTCAGCGGGTCGCGGCTGGCGCGCTCGACGAGGCTGCGCTGCTCGATGACGAGCGTGGCGACGGCGAGCCCGAGCAACACGACGGCGAGCACGAAGATCAACATGTAGAAGTTGCGCTCGTCGGTGGGGAGCGGAATCTCGTCGGGAGCTTGGGCGACGACGAAGACCCCGCGGACGTCCGAGACGGTCGTGGCCATCTGGCGAACCCCGTTGGCGACCGTGAACACCCCATCGGGCAGGACGCCGCCCGGCAGGTAGGCCGTTGCCCAGACTTCGATCTCGCCACGGTTGCTGATGGCGTCGTACGGCATCACGGCGATGACCGACACCTCGGGCCCGTCGACGTCGATCGTGATCGAGCGTTCGTACGGCGTCACGGTCAGGGTTTCGGGCAGCACCACGCCGGACGAACGGGCGGTGCGATGTTCGGCGATGATCGCGGGAGCGGGGGCCGGCCCGTCCCCGTCACACACGACGCTGGTGGCGCTGACGGAGCAGACGCCGAGCGAGGGCTGGTTGGTGGTCAGTGCAGCCGTGACCGCACGGGGGTCGGATCCGGCACTGGCGGTGATCTCGATGGCGTTGACGATCGAACGCATCTGCGACGCTCCGAGCTCGGCTGCCGTCGTGATACCGAGGTCGCGAGCCTGGGCGACCTCGGAACGACGGCCGTAGAACCCGACCGCGATCGCAACGATGAGCGTCAGGCTCAACACCAGCGATGCTCGTCGAAGGATTCGCATGCATCCCTATCGGCACGCGATCTGCAGAACTGAAGATATCTACACAAAAGTTTTGGAGAACGACGTCATCACGTCGCCCCAGCGAGCCGGAAGTCACCCAGCGTGCACAACGAGCAGGCTCGATGAGCACCGCTCCGGCCGATCAGCAGGACGTACGACCAGTGTACGCGAGGACCTCCTCGAGGTCTGCGTCGAGGTCTGCGTCGAGGTCTGCGTCGAGGTGTTGCGGGAGCGGAGCTGCGTACATCGCTGGGCCGCGCATGGTGGCTTCGTCCCTGATTCGGTACTCGTCGCGCACGAAGCGGACGAGGGTCGGTTCGAGGGCGATCGGGAGGTCGAGCGCCACGCGCAGATCCCACGTGTGCACGAGTGTGTCGCACGCCATGACGGCGATGTAGCGATCGAGCGTCATGTTGCCGAGGCGGCTCATCACCGGGGTGGCGAGGGCGCCGGGGCGATCGGTGGCCTCGAGGTAGCGATTGCGTGCCGCCCGGAGCGACGCGAGCGGGTCGTCGCCGGCGAGCACTGCGGCGTCACCGAACTGGTCGACGATGACGCCGACACCGGTGCGGGCTGCCACGTTCGAGATCACCCCGATCGTGTGCCCCGTCACCTGACGGATGTCCCACTCGGCGCACGGCGTCGGCGCGTCCCAACGGTCGCCGACCTGTCGTACGACGTGCTCGAACCCGAACACGACGGCGGTGTAGGTACGCAGATTGCGGCTCATGAGCGGCTTCGTGCGGTCGTCACGAGCACTCGATGATGACGGTCTCGCCGTCGGCCGGGATCAGAAGGCGGTGGTCGTCGATTCCGGCCTCGCGTGCGCGCGCCCGTACCTCCTCGCGGGTGACCGGTGCATGAGCGACCGCTTCGAGGTGGACTGCGACCACGACGGCACCGGGGGCGAGCTCGGACACCGTGACGGTCTCGGCCGCATCCATGAGTATTCGCGTCCCCGCTGCCGTGGCGCCCCCGGAGTGGGTGATGACGACATCGGGCCGGTGCCGGTCGAGGTGGTCGCGCACCGGATCGCACAGCACCGTGTCACCGGCCCAGTACACAGTGGGCTCGCCGGGCGCGGTGAATGCGAACCCGATCACCGACCCCATCCGCTCGAGCACCGCACCGGAACCGTGGCGGCCGGCGATCGGCACGATCTCCACGTCGCCCATCCGCGTCGGACCGTGCAGTTCGGTCACGTCGAACCCAGCACCGGTCAGTTGCCCCCCGTCGCCGGACTGGCAGAACACCGGCACGTGGCGCGGGACCACGCCGAACGCTGCCTCGTCGAAGTGGTCAGGGTGAAGGTGGGAGACGAGCACGGCATCGACACCGGCGAGCACCTCGTCGCACGAGCACGGGAGATCGACGGTCGGGTTGCGCTCGGTCGAGTCGCCCATCGGCCGGATGGCGTGGCGGACGCCGAGCATCGGATCGATCAACAGATCGACACCCCCGTAGCGCAATCGCAGCGTCGCGTTCCGGATCAAGCGGAGTTGCATCCGGTCATCGTCACCGCCCGGCGCCCCACCGCACGGATCGGAGTGTGTCGCTGCGCGCCACTCCACCGCCATGCAGGGTTCGGCGCGAGGACGGCACGAGAACGTGCGAGGGCCCCGCCTCATCGGCGGGGCCCTCGAAGTGCTTCAGACCTGGTAGTTCACCAGATCCGATCAGCGCGCCCGAAGAGACTCGAACTCCTAACCTTCTGATCCGTAGTCAGATGCTCTATCCATTGAGCTACGGGCGCAACGGCTCGCAAGTGTACGGGACCGACCGGCGAAAGGGAACCCGATTGGCGATCAGCCGCCCCAGGGGCCCCAGCCGCCTGCCCGCTGGTACAGGGCGTAGGCGGCGGTGATGTTCTTGCGGGCGTCGTAGAGATCGGCCGTCGAGTTGATGCCGAAGTCGTCCAACCAGCTGCGGTGCACCGTCCAGTAGAGCTGGAAGACGCCGTAGCAGCACCAGCCGTTGTACGCGTTGGCCTTGTAGTTGCTTTCGCGCCAGGCGACCTGCAGCGCCTTTTCTTCGAGCTCGTCGGGCCAGATCTCCCGGATCAGCCGCTGGACCTCGTCGGGCGACGCCAGCGCTGACGGCGCCGACGGGGTGGTCGTCGACGGGGCCACCGTGGTCGGAGCGAGGGTGGTGGACGGGGCCGACGTGGTGGACGGGGCGACCGGTGTGGTCGTGGTACTCGGCGGCGCCGGCATCGTTGCCCCTTCAGGCAGACAGATCTCGTCGCCGGGGTAGATCGGTGCGTCGAGCTCGGCGAGGTTCGCGTCGAGCAATTCGTCGACGGTGATGCCGGCGGCATCGGCGATGCGATACCACGAGTCGCCGGGCGCCGCCTCGTACTCGAGCGCGCACTCCGGCTCGAGGCGAGCCGCCGGGGCCGACACCGTGGCTGCCTGAGCGCCGGGCGTGGCGATG
>JALHOG010000107.1 GCA_022843125.1 Ilumatobacteraceae bacterium | reverse complement strand
GTCGTCGTGGTCGGCGGCACCGTCGTCGTCGTCGTGGTCGGCGGCACCGTCGTCGTCGTCGTGGTCGGCGGCACCGTCGTCGTCGTGGTCGGCGGCACCGTCGTCGTCGTCGTGGTCGGCGGCACCGTCGTCGTCGTGGTCGGCGGCACCGTCGTCGTCGTCGTGGTCGGCGGCACCGTCGTGGTCGGCGGAGTCGACGCGATCACCCGGAGGCTGGCGGCCAGTTGGGTCGTCGACAGCGGACCATCGATCACCTCGAAGGTCAGCGAGTCCTCGCCGACGTTCAGCCCGGTGACCCGGCAGCCGTCATCCACCACCTCGATGATCGCGAGCGGCGAACTCGGGCAGCGCACGAACGACAACGGCACGCCGGCCGTGTCGACGGCGAGGCCGGCCGGCGTCACGACGATGCTCTGACCGACCGGTACCTCGGGCAACGCTCCGAGTTGCGACGGCACGGGATCGAACGTCAGGAACTGCACGTCGACGCGCCGGGATACACCGTCGAGGTCGCGTTCCGAGTTGTCGACGACCGAGAACGACGTCGTCGATCGACGACCGTCGAACGTGCCGGCGTCGCCGACAGGCTCCCACACACGAACCTCTGGATCGTTCGGGTCTGCGGCGGGGATGACGAAGAGCGGAGCGGTGTCCGCGAACGTGCCAGGGCCGCTCACCCGGACGTCGGTCGACCCGAACACGGCATCGAGTCCCAGTTCGATCACACCCCAGGGCGCGGTGCGCAGTGTCGTCGGAGGATCTGCGGGTGCGGGCGGGCGGACCGCCAACGACCGAATGGTCGTGCCGAGGTTGACGGTGACCACGACCGACCCGTTCGGCGTCGTGAAGGACCTGACGTTCGGCTGCGGATCGAGCACCTCGATGTCGACCGTGACAGTGACGCGCTGATCGAGCGGATCGAGGACATCGACCTGGAATGATGACCGTTCGAACGACTCGGCGGAGGCGAGCCGGCAGATGTCGGGTAGACAGACGACGCCGAAGCCCTGCAACGAGCCCGGGTCGATCCGCAGGGCGCCACCTTCGGGATCGGTGACCGAGGCGAGGACGTCGATGTCGATCGGCTCGCCCGGCTCGGTGCGGAAGTACGGCCGGTCCGTCACCACGGGCGGACCGTCGACGCCCGAGCTGTAGCTGATCGCGAGGTTGTACGAACCGGTGGTCGAGGTGGGCGAGTAGACCTCGACGAGGAATCGCTGGCGTCGGTCGGAGGGTGTGAGACCGATCTGGTCGGCGGTGTCCGACGCCACCGAGCGGAACGTGAAGCGGCCGCGGGCGTCGGTGTTCAAGCGCCACAGCCGGGCGTGAGGATCGGGTACGTCGAGCGAGGGTTGGGTGTCGATCAGCACGGACTGGTCGGGATCGACGACGACGAGGAACCATTGGGAGGCCCCGGCTTCGAAGTCGTCGGGGGACGTGCCGGCAGGCCGCGAGATCGGTGCCGTGAACCAGGTCTGGGTACCGGCGCCGTTGTCGATCGCGTAGGTCGTTCGTGCGAACGGCGCAACGATCGCGCCTTCACTCAGATCCTGGGGCACGTTGAACGAACCGACGTCGATGAACCGGGAAGGGTTCGAGATGTCGCACTGGCCACCGGTCTGCAGGGGGTCGAATTCGTCGGGGCACACGTCGACGGTGTCGGGCCAGCTGTCACCGTCGCTGTCCACCCCTGGCGAGAAGCTCGGGTCGCACGCATCGCCGACGCCGTCGCTGTCGGCGTCGCCCTGGTCCGGATCGGGCACCGTCGGGCACAGGTCGGTTCGATCGGGGGCGCCGTCGAGGTCGGCGTCAGGATCGATCGTGAGCACCGCCACTGCGTCGATCGGACCGCGTGGGAGACCGGACCCGAGACGGACGTACACCGACTCGCCGGCTGCCAGTGACACCGGCGACGAGAGCGGCGTGAGGGTGCCGATCGACGCCCCGGTGAACAGCTCGAGCCGTGCGGTGCGTTCGAGAGCGACATCGACGACGACGTTCGCAGCGGCCGTGTAGCGACCCCACACCGTGCCGCCACCCGGAGGACCGGTGAGGAAGGGCTCGTTCGGCTCGATGGTCGAGAACCGCGTGTTGACGACCATCCGGGTGACGTTGCCCGGCGCAGAAGGCTGGGCGATCACGATCGGGGATGCGAAGTCGTCACCCGCCGGCTTCGGCGTGAACGTCCAATCGAGGCGGATCCGTGGCGGTATGTCGAAGCTGCTGCAGCAGTTGAACGGGACGGCGTACACCGCAACGGTGACCACGGCGCCGGGAGCGACGACGAGCGGCGGTACCCCGTTGAACGGTTCGAACCCGTCGAACACCGGGGTCGGATTACCTTCCACGGTGATGCGGATGGCGACGTTGCGATTGCGACCACCGGCGCCGATGCCGGTCGCGGGGAACACGAATGGCCGGAACGTGACCAGACCGGTCGCGGGCGCGGTCAGGCGGTACCACACGGCCTCACGATTCATGCGTGGCAGGCCGGTGAGCTCGCCGGCGGCGAGGGTGGAGGCCGTGGCGAGATCGACCGCCGGCGCGGAGCCTGCGCTGGCCCCGGTGCCCGAAGGACTGATCTCGACCGGCGTGGAGGGATCGTCGTTCGACGGCCGTGGGTCGCTTGCGACGCCCATGACCGCCGAGCCCGACAACGTCGACGGGCGGCCGTTGAACCGGAGGAGGGTCGCCGACATCGACAGCGGCGACGAGTCGGTCGGTTCGACCGTGATGGCAATCGTCGCGATGCCGCGGTACGTCTGCGGCAGCCTCCACGTGCGGCCGTCGGACGAGACCGTGGAACGTCCGGTACGGGCGAGCCCGTCCTGGATCACCACCGCCGACACGAACCGGCTGTTGGGCGGCAGCGTGATCTGCACGAGGCCGTTGCTGATGTCGTTCATGCCGATTGCGATGACGTTCGCCTGCGACGCGACGTTGACCAGGAAGGTGGCCAGCCGACCGGGTCCCTGCGAGTTGTTCGTGGGGTTGATCGCCATCGCCGGGTTCGACGAGGTCTGTACGGGCGGCGAGACGTTGTAGCAGGTGTCGCCGTCGTAGGAGTTCGGCGACAGCTCGTCATCGATCGGGCACCAGAACTCGTCGTCCGGCTCGATCGGCGTCGGATTCGGCGTCGGCACCTCGAACGAGGTGTCGTTCGGCCACGTCGCGCGAGGGCCGGGGCCGTTGCCGTACACGATGGCGGCGGTACCCGGGCCTGGCACGCCGATCGACGTGTTCGGATCGATCTGGTCGAGGGTGGCGGGAAAGGCGCGCAAGGCGCCGCCCGATCCGAGGGTGGCGGTGAAGATCAGGGTGACGATGTCGTTGACCGGGATCGAGCCGATCGCCCATCGCCCGGTGGTCGAGTTGAAGGTGCCGCGTGACGTCGTGCCGGAGATCGATGACATCAGACCGAGGCGCTGCAGTTGGATCGACACGTTGGTCGCGGTCGCCGGGCCCCGGTTGAGCACCGACACCTCGAACTGCACGGTCGAGTTCGGCAGCGGGGTGCCGACCGTGAGCGGCCGGATCGCGATGCCCAGATCAGCGATGTTCGTCGGTTCGCACGCGTCACCGACACCGTCGCGGTCGCCGTCCGCCTGATCGGCATTCGCACTCACCGGGCAGTTGTCGACGGGATTGAGCACGCCGTCGCCGTCGGAATCGCTGACGGCGAACGTCGACAGCGTGGTGGGTGCTTCCGCCACCATGGCGCCGCCCTGCGGTTCGTCGTCGGGCTGTGCGTCGCGGAAATCGAAGTCGAGGCGGTCCCACTCGGTCACCGACACGAGCGGCATGAAGTTCGGCAGGCTGCAGCCAGGCGTGTTGTTGCTGATGTCGACGGTGCGTGCGGTCTCGAACGTGGTGTTGTCACCATCCCACGGGATCCGCCCGTCAGCCCGAGGGAGCCACGCCCAGCCGCACACCGTCCCAATCGGCACCGGCACCGGCAAGCCGGGCACGTCGACCGTGTCGAGCATCTGGTAGGTCCACGCCACCGGCCAGCGGGCGAGATCGGCCAGGGTCGCCGGGCTCAGCCCGGCCTTCGGGATGCCGACGCTCTCGTCGTAGGGCAGCGTGAGTACCGATGCGCTGCGGCTGTAGTCGAGCGGTCGCGTATGCGCCTTGTCGAGGTGTTGATACGAGTAGTTCATCACCGACAGGTGGTTCGGCTTGTACTTGATGTCGTCGGCGCCGCCGTGACGGAGTCCGAAGGCATGCCCGAGTTCGTGCATCAGGGTGCCCGCCTGGACATTGGCCCAGCAGTCGACGTTCGAGACGCATGCGCCGTTTCCGGCACCGCCCCCAATGGCCGCTTCCTTGTCGGTGAAGCCGCCGAGCGCTACGACGGCGGCGTCGCCGCCGTAGCGCGTCAGCCCGCTCACGTCACTCACCTCGACCTTGTTGGCGAAAAGCACGTAGCGGCTGGTGGCGAGGACGGCGAGACGGCGGGCCACGCAGTCGGTCGCGGCACGATCCGCGGCGGTACCGAGGTAGCCGCCGCAGTACCTCGACGAGTCGGCACCGAAGCGGATCTCGTCCAGCGGCGTGCCGAGCACAGGGTTGAGTCCAGGAACTCCGGGCGCGCGAACTCTCACCTTCGAGAGCGCACCGGTGGGATCGTCGATCGAGTCGTCGTATTGGTCCGCCGAGTTGCGCTGTGGGCTGGCATGCAGCGTGATGCCGGCGCCGGCTGCCGGGACTCGGGGGTTCGCAGGCGCAGCCGCCCAGGCCTGCACCACCTGCTGAACGGCGCGGGTGTCGACGAGCGTCCGAAACGCGTTGGCGTCGGCGATCGCCTCGTTCGACACCCGGTCGATCTCGATGTAGGCATCGCGACGGGTGCCGGGTGTCGCACCCGTCGAGCGGAGATTCGAGTCGTCGGTGCCGTTGCGGTCGATGTCGAGACCCCAGGCTTCCCAGTCGTCGCACAGCGCATCGCGGTCGCGGTCGGCGAACCACTCGTCGCTCGGCGCGGTCGCATGGCCCGAGACGTTGCCGATGCACGCAGCCGACGTCTCCGACGTGTTGCCGGCGGCATCGGTGACCGTGGCGACGTACGAGACACCGCCGGCGGGTTGGTTCGGGGCGCCCGCCGGCGGGTCAGGGATCTCGATGCTCCATCGACGGCTCCTGGTGTCGATGTCGGCCGCGGCGACGGTGCCCACCCAGCGCACCGGGTTGAGGTATGCGGCCGGGCTCGCAGCCCCACCGTTGGGGATGGTCCACGCCTGGCTCGCAAAGTCGAACGTCGACCCGCTGCGGAGCACACGTCCGGTCATCTGCGTCGCAGGTACCTCGTAGACGTCGATCGTGACGTCGGTCGTGTCGCCCATCAGCAGGCCACTCACGGCGCGGCCGGTTCCGACGTCGCGAATGCCGAGCGCCACGGCGACCGGCGCGTTGATCATCGAGTTCGCGCCGGTGTCGGCGTCGAGCGAGGTGTCGGTGCCGTCGTTCGGCGACACACCGAGCGGCCCGAGGTCGACGCCCAGGCCGGTGGTCCGCCAGATCCGGTTGCCGCGCACCTGGTTACCGGTGCCTGCCGTGGCGTCGGTGCGCAGCGGCGCTCCGTCACCGATCCAGACACCGGCAACGGTCATCCCGGCGATGCGGTTGCACAGCGTGCTGTCGCCACAGGTCGTCGGGACCGCCTGGCCGCGTTGCACGCCGATGTAGTTCTGGCTGGCACCGTTGCGAACGAGCACCCCGACGAGACCGCCGAACACCGGAGACGCCGACGGCGCCGCCTCGATGTTGGTGGTACCGATGCCGTTGCCGCGCACGACGGTGTTGCGCACGCCGATGCCCGACAGCTCCACGCCGACGGCCGCGAACCCGATCTGGTTGTCACGGATCTGCGAGGTGACGAGAACGTAATCCCGCTGCGGCGCCGTCCTCGCGCCGGCGTTCAACGCGATGCCCGTTCCGATGTCGAGACGGGCGGCGAGGTCGTTGCCGACTCCGAGGAGGTTGTCCTCGACGACCAGCCCGAAGACGTCCCCTTCGACGTAGACGCCGGCACCGCCCAGGCCACCGACCACGTTGCCCGAGATCGTCACGTTCCGAGCAGGGTTCTCGAGAGATGCACCACCCGTGACCCGCGGCCCGTCGGTGGCCAGCACCGCGATTCCCGCTTGCGCCGACGAGACCGCCGACACCGGCTTGAAGGGGGAGGTGCCGTCGAGGGTGCCGACGAGATTGGATCTGATCGCCGGCGACTCGGCAGCGTCGCCGACGAGGATGCCGGCGTTGACCGCACCGACGACGATATTTCCGTCGGTGTTGTTGTCCCCGCCGATCAGCACGTTGTTCGACGTCTTGACCATGAGGCCGTTCTGGACCGGTGGGGCCGTGGGGCTCGAAGCGCCCAGCCGGAGTCGCTGGAAGACCGAGCCCGTCGACGCCACATCGACCACGGACGAGCACGGGAAGTCGACGATCGCCAACCCCAGGAGCTCGACGCGCGCCCCCTCGCTCTGCAGACCGACACCGTCTTCCGCGCGACCGCGCCCGATGCGAACGTCGGGCGGGCAGGTGGCCACGGTGAGCGACGCACCACTGATCGTCAGCCCGGGCAACGGTGGAACGCCCGGGCCGCGGTCCTGTCCGAACGACGTCGCATCGATCGTCAGCGGACGGACGATGCTCGGCAAGGGCGAACGGACCGAGATGATCTGACCTGCGAGGCTTCCATCGAAGGTGATCTCGTCGGCATCGGAGGTCGCGTTCGTCTCTTCGATCGCGGCACGGAGCGAGCAGAACCCCGTGGGTCCGTTTGCGTCGAAGCTCTCGCACTGGCCATCGCCGGCGATCAGGTCACCGAAGTCGTCGGTGACCGTCGTGACCAGGAGCGGGACACCGGCCGCATCAGCGACTCCGTTCCGCACCGCTGGCACGACGATGAGCGACGACAACACCACGCAAAGCACCACCAGCAGGGCGCTCGGACGTCGGGTGATCGGTGTCGGCACGGCGCGTTGCTGACCCAGAGACAGGGAGTCGGCGTACATGGCGTCAACCGTGCCATCGGCCCACCCGCTGCGCCCAGCGTGCTAACACCACTTCTCGGGCCGCGCGGAGGCGCCCTGCCGGGTCGTCAAGTGCCCCGGCTCCGATCATCCACAGGACACGCACTAGGCGACGTCGCGCCGCTGCACCGCCACCAGTCCGATCAGCGCGGGGACGATCGCCCAGGCGGCGAGCCCGGCGACCGACGCCCCGAGGGCGACGTCGGCGGTGACGCCCGAGAGGGTGTTGGCGAGCGCGTTCGGCATCCACGAACTCGTGCCGTTCGCGAGCTGGATCACCAGCGGCGGCGCCACGATCAGCACGAGCACCGCGGCCGCGACCGCGCCACCGACGTTGCGGACGACCGACCCGATGCCGGCGCCGAGCACCGCACCGGCGGCACCCGCGAAGCCCGCGGCAGCCACGATGCGGACGACGTGTTCGACCGACACCAGGAAGCCGTACTCGGTGGTGGGCAGCGACAACGCGACGGCGGTCACCGTCATGCCCGCGCCGATCACGCTGAGGACGAGTCCGCCGAGCGCGACCGCGATGAGCTGGGCGATCACGGCGCGGTGCCGGCGAGGTGAGGCGAGGAAGGTCGGGACCACGGTGTGGTGGCCGTACTCACGCGCCACGGCGACGGCGCCGAACAGGCCGGCGCCCATGAACGCGTTGGCGGCGAACGCCATCAGCGAGCGCTGGTCGTCCTCGGTCGCGATGAACGCCTTGCTCCCGTCCATGTCGGTGCCGGCGATCACGGCGAGCGCGTTGATCGCTGCGATCGCAGCGAGCACCGCGACGAACACGAGCGGCATCTTGGTGGTGGTGAGCTTGCGGAGCTCGGCCCGCACGAGCCGCCGCATCGCGGTGGTTGCGGTGGTGGTCGGACTCGTCGTGGTGCTGATGATGGTCATGACTGATCGATCTCCGTGGTGATCGGCTGGATGCCCGTGCGCGCCGTGCGCGGCGCGTCCGAGGTCCAGGTGATGAACAGCTCCTCGAGCGAGCCGGCGCGCGCCGACAGCTCGTGCAGCGGGATCCCGCTGGTGAAGGCGCGCTCGCCGACCTCGTCGATCGGCATCCCGCGCACTACCAGCTCGTCGGAGCCGTGGCGTTCGACGCTGGCACCGGCGCTCACGAGCACCGGTGCGAGCCGCCGCGGATCATCGCATCGCACGAGCGTCGCGCCCTGTTGCAGCTCGGCGAGCGAACCCTGGGTGATGAGACGCCCCTGGTTGATGACGATCACGTCGTCGGCGAGGTGCTCCACCTCCGACAGCAGGTGGCTCGACACGAACACGGTGCCGCCCTTCGCCGCATGTGCGCGCAGCAGGTCGCGCAGGGCGCGGATCCCCTGCGGGTCGAGTCCGTTGCCCGGTTCGTCGAGGATCAGCACCGGCGGTTCGCCGAGCAGCGCGGCGGCCAACCCGAGCCGTTGGCGCATGCCGAGCGAGTAGGCACCCGCCCGGCGGTTCACCGCGCCGGCGAGCCCGACCTCGTCGAGGATCTGGTCGACGCGGGCCTGCGGGATCCCGGTGGCGTCGGCGAGGATCCGGAGGTGGTTGCGACCGCTGCGACCGGGGTGGAACGCGTCCGACTCGATCACCGCGCCGACGGTCCGGGCCGGGTCGGGCAGGTCGCGGTAGCGGTGTCCGCCGATCGTCGCACCGCCGCGGTCGGCTGCGGCGAGGCCGAGCATGACTTTCATCGTCGTCGACTTCCCGGATCCGTTCGGCCCGAGGAAGCCGGTGACGCGGCCGGGCGGAACCGTGAAGGTCAGGTCGTCGACGACGGCGTTGCCGTCGTAGATCTTCGTGAGGTGCTCGACGCGCACGTGGTAACCGCCGGTGACGACCGCGGCCGGCGACGACACCGAACGTGCACGTGGCACCGCGTTCGGACGGGATTCGGTCTGGGTCATGGTGTTGCCTCCCTGGACGTCGGGCGCGGACCCGGGTGGGTTGGTGCGGATGGGGTGTGTGCGAGTGGGATGAGCCGGGCGTTCATCGATCGCCCGTTCGTGCGAGGACGGTGTCGACCATGTAGGTGGTGAACTCGCCGGGCTGCTCGAACAGCGGCCGGTGACCGGACGTGTCGAGCACGGTCAGGTCCTTGATCGGTGCGTCGATCAGCGGGTACCACTCGGCGAACGGCTCGGCTCGCCCGCCGGCCTCGTGGGCGCCCTGGACGAAGAACATCGGCACGTCGAACTCGGTCGCCGTGTCGCGGAAGTCGATGTCCTGCAGCTGCGGGTAGAGCACGTTGAACGTCTCCATGAACCCGGCGAGCAGGTGCACCTGGTCGATCAACCGGTACTCGTCGACGAGGAAGTTCTCGGAGAACCCGCCCTCGCCTTCGGAGTTCGCGCTGTGATCGTACGGATAGACCTCGTGTTCGTACGACAGCGCCGTCTCGTAGTCGAGGATCGACTCGTACGGCGGCGGTCCGATCGCGACCAGGTCGTCGACGAGCCCGTCGTCACCGTTGCTCCGCGCCCACGCGAGCGTGTCGTCGTAGAAGATGCGGTCGGTCGCGACGGGGCTGACCATCTGGCCGGTACCGACGAACGCGGCGTACTTCTCGGGCGCCTGCTGGACGGCGAGCACCCCGAGGACCGTGCCCCACGACTGGCCGACGAGGTAGATCCGGTCCTGGCCGAACCGCTCACGGAGGTGGTCGGTCACGGCGAGCGCGTCGGCGACGGCGGCGTCGACGGTGAGCGTCGACACCGGGTCGAGCTCGCCGTACGACGTGCCGGTGCCGCGCTGGTCCCACGTCACCACGGTGACGTGGCGCTCGAGGTCCGCGAGGTGGTTGCGCATCGCACCGAGCTCGGACCCGCCGGGCCCGCCAGCCAGGAAGAGCAGCACCGGGTTGTCGGTGCTGTGACCGCGGATCATCATCGACAGCTCGTGGCCGTTGATCTCGACGGTGGTGAGCTCGGCGATGCTGCCCGCGATCTCGCGCCCTTCGGCATCGACGATCGCATCGGTCGACGCCGGCCGGAGCAGCGCGACCGAGAAGGCGACGAGGCCGATGCCGGCCACCACCGCGACCGCGCGACGTCCACCGACCGCGACGCGACGCGCCATCGACGTCGCGGTCGACGGCGAGTCGGTGATGTGCGACGCGTCGCGTCGGCGAGCGATCCCCGCCCCGAGCACCGCGCCCCACATCATCGGCAGGAGGGAGACCAGCGCGTGGAACCCGCGGCCGACCACGAAGGCCAGCACGCCGTAGGTGCTGAGGTGGAAGCCGTCGACCGTCGGGCCGTCGGTGCCCAACCGGACCAGTTCGAACACCGCGGCAAACAGCACGGGCGCTGCGAGTATCGCCCACCGCGACCTCGACGCGACGCCCACCGCCGCACCGGCGAGCACCCCGATCACGATCGACCACATCGCGTGCGCCGTCGTGATCGGACCACGCGGCATCCACCACCC
>JALHOG010000106.1 GCA_022843125.1 Ilumatobacteraceae bacterium | reverse complement strand
GACGGCGGCGCCGACGGCGGCCCAGCGGGCGCGGATCGCGCTGCTCCGCTGCTGGCTGGTGCTCGTGGTGTTCAGTTCGGTGTGCATGTCGTCCTCCTCAGTCGGGATGGGCGTCGTGCCCATCGACAGCAGAGAGGCGCACCGTCGGACGACCTTTCACTTTCCCCGGAGAAATTTTCGACCGGTAGCCTTGGCCGGCGTGACCCGCAGCTACGTCGTGCGCACCTACGGGTGCCAGATGAACGAGCACGATTCCGAGCGCATCGCCGGCCTGCTCGAAGCCGACGGGATGGTGCGCGCCGAATCGGAGGCCGACGCCGACGTCGTCGTGCTCAACACGTGCTGCATCCGCGAGAACGCCGACAACAAGCTGTACGGCAACCTCGGTCATCTTCGTCCGTGGAAGGACGCGAAGGAGGGCCGCCAGATCGTCGTGTCGGGCTGCCTGGCCCAGAAGGACCGCGACGTCGTGGCGTCGAAGGCGCCGTGGGCCGACGTGGTGATGGGCACCCACAACGTGCATCGCGCCGCCGAACTCCTGCACGAGGCACAGGGCCGAACCCGACCGCTCGTCGAGATCCTCGAGGAGGCCGTGGTCGACGACCACGCGATGTTCCCGTCGGCGCTGCCGGCGCGTCGTGAGACGAGCTACAACGCGTGGGTCACGATCCAGATCGGTTGCGACAACAACTGCGCGTTCTGCATCGTGCCTGCGGTGCGCGGCGCAGAGATGAGCCGCCCGTACGACGACGTGTTGGCCGAGGTGCGTCAGCTCGCCGCCGACGGTGTCACCGAGGTCACCCTGCTCGGCCAGAACGTCAACTCATACGGACGCGACATCCAGCTCGCCGCCCGCCAGGCCGGCGACGACACCGCCCGCCTCCGGCCGCTGTTCGCCGATCTGCTCCGCGACGTCGGTGCGGTCGACGGCATCCGGCGCGTGCGGTTCACCAGCCCGCACCCGAAAGACATGCGTCCCGAGACGTTCGCCGCGATGGGCTCGACTGGTGCAGTGTGCGAGCACCTGCACTATCCGCTCCAGTCCGGCAGCGACCGTGTGCTGGCGCTGATGCACCGCGGGTACAGCGCCGAGCGCTATCTCGAGCGGCTCGCCCAGGCCCGCGCAGCCGTGCCCGATCTGGCCGTGTCGACCGACATCATCGTCGGCTTCCCGGGGGAGACCGACGACGACTTCGAGCGCACGCTCGAGGTCGCCGCCGCTGCCGAGTACGACTACGCCTACATGTTCATCTTCTCGCCGCGCCCGGGCACCGAGGCCGCCGAGATGGAAGCCGACTTCGTCGACCCTGCCGTCGCGAGCGATCGGTTCGCCCGACTCCGCATCGTGGTCGAGCGGTCGGCACTCCTCAAGCACGAGGCGCGTGTCGGGCGGGTCGAGGAGGTCATCGTCGAAGGCCCGTCGAAGAAGAACCCCGCCGTGGTCAGCGGCCGCACCCGCCAGAACAAGCTCGTCCACTTCGCACCGCCGCACTCGCTGCGCACGGGCAGCTACGCCCTGGTCGAGATCACGCGCGGCGCCCCGCATCACCTCGACGGTCGCTTCGTCGAGCTGGTGGCCGAACCGGCCCACAAGGTCCGGATCCCCGTCGCCGCACTGTGAGCCGAATGTGAGCGGGGGACGCCCCCCGATCGCCGTCGTCGGCCCGACGGCGTCGGGCAAGTCGGCGGTGGCGATGGCGGTGGCCGAGCAGCTCGGTGACGTCGAGCTGATCTCGATCGATTCGATGCAGGTGTACCGCGGCATGGACATCGGCACCGCGAAACCGACAGCCGGCGAACGGGCCAAGGTCGCTCATCACCTGCTCGACCTGGTCGAGTCCTCGGTCGAGTTCACCGTCGCCGAGTTCGGCCGTGCCTACGAGCGGGTGATCAACGACCTCGCTGCCCGCGATCGGCGGGCGATCCTCGTCGGTGGCACGGGCCTCTATCACCGGGCGGTGATCGACGAACTCGACCTGCCGGGGGAGTGGCCCGAGATCCGGACCCGGCTCGCCACGGAGGCCGACGAGCTCGGCCCCGAGCGGCTGTTCGCCCGGCTCGCTGACGTCGACCCCGAGGCAGCGGCGAAGATGGAGCCGACGAACACGCGCCGAGTCGTGCGGGCCCTCGAGGTGTGCGAGGGGAGCGGGCGCCGCTTCAGCTCGTTCGGACCCGGTCTCGACGCCTATCCGCCCTCCCCGGTAGTCCAGGTGGGGCTGCGGTGGGATCGGGCCATTCAGGCGGCCCGGATCGAGCAGCGAGTGCACGAGATGATGGGCGCCGGCCTCCTCGACGAGGTGACCGAGCTGCTCGCCGGCCAAGGCCTGTCGCGCACGGCCGCTCAAGCCCTCGGCTACAAGGAGCTCGCCGCCCATCTCCGGGGTGACAGTTCGCTCGATGCCGCCGTCGAACAGATCGTCGTCCGCACCCGGCAGTTCGCAGTCCGCCAGCTCCGATGGTTCCAGCGTGACCCACGCGTACGCTGGGTGGACGTCGAGCACGACCCGGTCGCCGAAGCGGTGCCGGCGGTGCTCGCCGCCTTCGACGAGAGCACCTCATGACGACACTCACGCTCACCAAGCACCACGGTCTCGGCAACGACTTCCTCGTGGCGTTCCACCCCGAGGTGGCGGTGGCCGATCTCCCGGCGCTCGCTCAGCGGCTCTGCGACCGCAGGCGTGGAGTGGGCGCCGACGGGCTGCTGGTCGGCGAGAGCGAGCCGGGATACGCAGCGCGCATGTGGCTCTACAACGCCGACGGGAGTCGGGCCGAGATGAGCGGCAACGGGATTCGATGCTTCGCTCAGGCGCTGGCCGCTCGGCGCGGTGATCTCGACCCGCAGCGCATCCTCACCGATGCCGGAGACCGGACCGTCTCGCTCGACGTGACCGATCGCAGCGACACGATCCTCGCCACGGTCGACATGGGACCCGTCGAGCCGCTCGATGAGCCGACCGGCTGGGATGCGCTCGGCTGTGAGCCCGATCGGCCCGTTGCGCACCTGAGCCTCGGCAACCCGCACAGTGTGGTCGGCGTCGACGACATCGCCGTCGTCGACCTGCTGGCGCTGGGCCGGAAGGTGCCCGACGTCAACCTCGAGATCGTCGAACCGGGCGAGCAGCGGCACGAGATCCGCATGCGGGTCCACGAGCGCGGGGCCGGCATCACCGAAGCGTGCGGCACGGGTGCATGCGCCTCGGCGTTCGCGGCGGCCCGTTGGGGGTTGGCGACGCCGCAGGATGGGAAACTGGTGGTGCACATGGATGGCGGGCATGCCACAGTGACCCTCGACGCACCGGCACCCGGCAGGGTCACCCTCACCGGGCCCGCCACGTACGTCGCCACCATCGAGATCGTCGTGTGATGCGCCACGGCGGAGCGGAGAACGGTTGAACACGTCGAACCTCACCCCGTACCAGGAAGCGCTCGGCAGCACGCTGATCGACCGCACGGTCCGGGAGAAGATCGTGCTCGTCGCGGTCGGGCTGCAAGGGGTCGACGAGGCTGCAGTCGACGCGAGCCTCGACGAGCTGGAGCTGCTCGTCGACACCGCCGGCGCCGACGTCGTCGCCCGGATGGTGCAGCGCCGCGAATCGCCCGATCACACGTGGTACATCGGCAAGGGCAAGGTCGAGGAGCTCAAGCAGATCTGCCTCGCGTTCGATGCCGACACCGTGGTGTTCGACAACGAGCTCGCCCCCGCCCAGCAGTACAACCTCGAGAAGGTGCTCGGCCGCACCGCGATCGACCGCACTGCGGTGATCCTCGACATCTTCGGCCAGAACGCCCACACGCTCGAGGGCAAGGCGCAGGTCGAGTTGGCGCTCCTGCGCTACCGGCTGCCGCGATTGCGGCGCGGCAAGAACGCGAACCTCTCTCAGCAGCGCGGTGGTGTCGGGGCACGATTCGGCGGCGGCGAGACCAAGCTCGAGGTCGACCGGCGGCGGATCATGCGGCGGATCACGAAGCTCGAAGGCGATCTGCGCCAACTGGCCGACACCCGCTCGCTGCAGCGCAAGAGCCGCGGGCGCAGCGGGCTCGCGAACGTCGCGATCGTCGGCTACACCAACGCCGGCAAGTCGTCGCTGCTCAACCGTCTCACCGACGCCGGCGTGCTCGTCGAGGATCGTCTCTTCGCAACGCTCGATCCGACCACGCGACGCCTCTCGCTACCCGGCGGTGAGCCGGTCCTGCTGAGCGACACGGTCGGCTTCGTGCGCAACCTGCCGCACGGGCTGGTCGAGGCGTTCAAGGGCACGCTCGAGGTGGCGGCACGCGCCGACTACCTCGTCCACGTGGTCGACTCCAGCGTCGCCGACCCACAGGGGCAGATCAACGCCGTGCGCACCGTGCTCGACGAGATCGACGCCGCTGCCGTGCCCGAGCTGCTCGTGTTCAACAAGTTCGACCTCGTCCCCGACGAAGCGAAGCTCCTCATGGAGGATCACCCCGGCTCGGTCGCGGTGAGCGCTGCCACCGGCGACGGCATCGACGACTTCCTCCGTGTGCTCAGCGATCGGCTCCGCGCGCTGACGGCGATCGTCGAGCTCGCGATCCCGTACGAGCGCGGCGACATCCTCGCCTCGGTGCATCGCGAGGGTGAGGTGGTCTCGATCGGCGAGACCGACGCCGGGTTCGTGGTGCGGGCGCGCCTCGCCGATGCGAGCAAGGGCCGACTGGCCGAATTCGTCGTCGACTGACCTGCGTAGGCTGGGCGCCGCATGGTCGATCTCGCGCCGTTCGTCCCACCCCCGTACCCGTACGAGCGGATCGACCGTTTCAAGCCGCTGGCCGAAGCGTTCGACGGTGGGTTGATCGATCTCTCGATCGGCACGCCCTGCGATCCGCCCCCGGCGGCCGTCGTCCAGGCCCTGTCCTCGTCGAACGCCGAGCGTGGCTACCCGCCGAGCGTCGGTACCCCGGCGTTGCTCGGCGCCGCCCAGCGCTGGATGGGTCGTCGCTTCGGTGTCGACGTGCCGACCGCCCAGATCGGGGCGTGCGTCGGCACGAAGGAGTTCGTCGCCACCCTGCCGCAGTGGCTCCGCCTCCGGCGGCCCGACCGAGACACCGTGCTCTACCCGGCGATCGCGTATCCGACCTACGAGATGGGCGCAATCCTCGCCGGGTGCCGGGCTGTCGCCGTGCCGTTCGGCCCGGCTGGCGGTCTCGACCTCGCTGCCATCGACCCTGCCGACGCGGCACGTGCGCTCGCGCTCTGGGTGAACAGTCCGAGCAACCCAACCGGTGCCCTCGACGATCTCGAGGCGGCCGCTGCGTGGGGGCGTGCGCACAGCGTCCCGGTGTTCTCCGACGAGTGCTACGTCGAGTTCACCTGGCACAGCCGAGGCCGCACGATCCTCGAGCACGGCCTCGACGGCGTCGTCGCCGTCCACTCGCTGTCGAAGCGTTCGAACCTCGCCGGCACACGCGTCGGCTTCTACGCCGGTGACGCCGAACTCGTCGACTACCTGCGCGAGGTCCGCAAGCACGTGGGGATGATGGTGCCGGGCCCCGCCCAGGCGGCGGCGGTGGCGGCGCTCGACGACGACGTGCACGTGGAGCAGCAGCGGGCGCGCTACCACGCACGGCTCGACGCCATGGCCACGACCCTCTCGGCGTGGGGCGGCGTCGAGGTGTCGCTGCCCGCCGGTGGCTTCTATCTGTGGTTCCCCGTCGACGATGCCTGGGCCTTCACCGAGCGCCTCGCACGCGACGCCGGGACCCTCATCAGCCCCGGCGAGTTCTACGGAGCGGCCGGCGCCGGTTACGTTCGCGTGGCGGTGGTACAGCCGGACGATCGGATCGAACTCGTCGCAGCCCGGCTCGGTATGAGGAGCGTCTGATGGCGAGCAAAACGGGAAGATCGCGGGGGAGGGGCACGGCGGCCGCGTTCGGCTTCCTCCTCCTCGTGGCCGGGTTGATCGGCGCAGGGGTGCTGTTCTACCTCGCGACGCAGCGACCGAGCACGGCGGTCGAGCGGTTCGCACGCGCCGCCGGTGGATGCACCACCACGCTCGACTTCCAGTCGACCGGCACGTACTACGTCTACGAGGAGCTCGACGCGGGCGGCTTCGAACCCACCGACGGGTGCACGCCGGCGGCGACGCCGGGCGAACAGTTCGCCGTCGTGCTGAGTGGCCCGACGTCGCTGACGACAGTGGCCGACGCCTCGATCTCGTACGACTCGGGCGGCTTCGCCGGTACCTCGGTGCAACGTTTCGAGATCACCGAGCCCGGTCTGTACGAGCTCGCCGTCACCGCCGACGACGTGCGCGTGGTCGCAGCGGTCGGTCGTGACCCCGACGAGGGCGTGAGCGAGATGCGCAGCACGGCCGTGATCGTCGGCGCGGTCGGGGTGCTCCTCGGCCTGCTGTTGCTGGTGCTCGCCGGACGCCGGTCACGCAAGGCGGCGACGCCATCGACGCCTGACGGACCTGGCTGGGGGCAACGTTCCGACCCGGTGGCCGAGTGGCCGCCGGCGGCACCGACGATCCCGCGGATGCCGATCAATCCGCACCAACCGGACGTGCCGGCCGTGCTGACACCGCCACCGCCGCCGCTACCGGCTCGTGAGCGTGGTGCCGGCCTGCCAGCACCGTCGTGGCAGCCGCCTGCGGTCGGCCAGTCTCCGGTGTCGTCGGAGACACCCGTGCCGCCTCCGGCGCCGCGTGCGCCCGAGCCCAGGCCGGTCCTGCCGCCCCCGCCACCGGGGTGACGGGTGGGGTGGCGGCGGGCGGCCACCTGACTCAGAGTCGGCGCATCACCGTGACGACCCGCCCGTAGATGGTGACGTCGTCGGTGTCGAACACCATCGGCTCCATCGTCGAGTTGGCCGGGACGAGGACGACCTTGCCGTCGCGAGCGTCGTAGCTCTTGACGGTCGCTTCGTTGCCGGGGATCCCCGCAACGACGATGTCGCCCTTCTTGGCCGTGGGTTGTTGCACGGCGATCACGAAGTCGCCGTCGAGAATGCCGAGCTCGATCATCGACTCGCCGCGGACCCGCAGCATGAAGAGCTCACCCTCGCCCGTGAAGTCGAGCGGGACCGGCAGCAACTCCTCGACGTTTTCTTGAGCGAGCACGTCGGTTCCTGCTGCGACGTCGCCGAGCAGCGGCACGTGGCGCACCGGACGGCGCTCCATCACGGCACCGGAGTTGGGATCCCACCGGACCTCGATGGCACGCGGCTTGGTGGGGTCACGTCGCAGGTAGCCGAGCCGGGTCAGCGTGTTGAGGTGGCTGTGCACGGTGGACGGAGAGGTGAGGCCAACCGCCTCGCCGATCTCGCGGACCGAGGGTGGATAGCCCCGATCCCGCGTCTGTGACTCGATGAACTCGAGGATTTCTCGTTGACGGGCAGTGATCCGCTTGTCGGCCATGGCGTCATCGTACGGGCGTTCGGTGCGAGAGTCAAACATCTGTTCGGATCGGGACGCGTCGAACGCGGAACGCGCGGTCGATCACCTGTTCCCGGACAGATGTTCGATCGAGGGCTTGACGTCGAACGATCGTTCGGGGTACAACTGTTCGTCCGTACGGCTGTTCGATCGAACGAGCAGCCCTGCGGAGGTCACGAGAACGTGCAGTGCAGTCCGATGTGTTGGGAGTCGAGATGACGGCAGCAATCCAGATCAGCGATCACCGGTACGGCGCCCGCCGCGCCCCGTCCGCTGCCACCTACCGTCGCCGCCGTGCGGTCGTCGGCATCACGAGCGCTCTGTTCGTGGCCGTCGGTGCGGTGGCCACCCACGATGTGCTGGCCGGCTCCGGTGGCGAACCTGCCTCCGCCACGACGAGCCGGCCGGCCATCGTCCAGACCGTCACCGTCCGTCCGGGCGACACCCTCTGGTCGATCGCAGCCGAGCACCGGGGGACCGTGGCGATCAGTCGCTACGTCGACGCCCTCGTCGATGCCAACGGTGGCGCGTCGATCCGGGCCGGCCAGACCGTCGTCCTGCCCTGAGGTGCCGTCGGTAGTGTGGCGGGGTGCATTGCCCCTCCTGCCACGCCGACGACACGAAGGTCGTCGACTCGCGTCTGGCGGAAGAGGGCGCATCGGTGCGGCGTCGCCGCCAGTGCCTGTCGTGCTCGTACCGGTTCACCACGTTCGAGCGTGTCGAGGAGGTCCCGCTGGTCGTCGCGAAGTCCGACGGGTCCACGCAGCCGTTCGACCGCGACAAGATCGTGTTCGGCGTGCGCTCGGCCACGAAGGGCCGTTCGGTCACCGACGAGCAGATCGTCCAGCTCGCGCTCGATGTCGAAGACGAACTGCGATTGGCCGGTGGCGAGGTCAACTCCAGCCGGATCGGTCTCGCCGTGCTCGACCGGTTGCGGGTGCTCGATGAGGTGGCGTACCTGCGGTTCGCGTCGGTCTACAAGAACTTCGACGCGGCGGCCGATTTCCACCGCGAACTCGAGCTGCTCAGCAAGCTCGGCACCGCTCCGGCCTGATCGTCTCGTTCGCTCGACGTCAGCGCTGCCGGAGCCAGCGGCCGAAGACGAACCCGTCGTCGTCGAGCAGGAGGTGGGCGAGCTCGAAGCGGTGGTCGACCTGGTCGCCCCCGTTCACGAGACGCGGCCCGTCGGCGCCGACGAACCGTGGCGACAGCGTGAGGTCGAGTTCGTCGAGCAGATCGGCCGTGGCCAAGGCGGCGTTGAGTGTCGGGCCGCCCTCTGCCTGGACGTACCCGACATCGGGCACCACCTCGTGGAGCCGTTCGATCGCCGCGCGCAGGTCGAGCCGGCCGTGGCCCGCCCGGAGCACCTCGACGCGGTCTTCGTCGATGTCGGCGCCGTGCGGAGCGAGCACGAACCCGGCGCCCGACGTGAACAGCGGGCTGTCGAGGTCGATCGAGCCACGGTTGGTGGCAACGGCGATGCGTTGGCCCGGTTTGCGTGGCGGGCCGTAGCCCTCACCGCTGGCCGTGCCCGCTCCCACCACGATCACGTCGGCGATCGCCCGCAATGTGATGAGCACGTCGAGGTCGTTCGGGTTGCCCAACCCGCCCGACGAGCCGTCGACCGCGACCGAGCCGTCGAGGCTCGCCACCATGCACAGCCCGACCCAGGGGCGCCCGGCCGGGGCGGGTCGTTCGGCCGTGTAGGCCTCGGCCACGGTCGTCGGGCCGGCCGGCGCCGGGTGCAGCCGTCGGAGTGCGGGGCGGTCGGATGTGTCGCTCATCGGTGTCGATCCTGCCAGGCTGCTGCGTCGATCGTCGGACGGTCCGTCGTGCGGTCGCGGCATCGTGCGAACCCGATCGGACGGCGCCGTGGTGGCGCCCACCGTCCGAACTCTCACGCAGGGTGGTGTCCACATGGTCACCCACAGGTTCGCGGCCGAAACCCCCGTCAATTCACACGGTTGTCCCCTTCCGTTCCACAAGGGTGCCTCCGTATGGTGGCACCTCGTGCCGGAGGCGGCGCGACACACGGACGAGGCAGTGGCGGCGTCGAGCGGTTGGGAATGCGCTCGGGCGACGTCCGCACTGGGGCTGAGGGGCTCTGAACCTGTGTGTCGCGCTGCCCGCGGTCACTCCCGACGGGTCACGCCGGTCGCGCGTCGCGGCTGGTCCCGGCGTTATCCGCGAGGTCGATGCGATGAACGTTGACAACGCTGTAACTACAGTGATGTAATACGACGCCCCGGCGGGTCGACCACAAGAGATTGTGGCGGGGGTGCTCGAACCTGTGACACAGGAACCACATCTTGTGCCGCTAGCCCGTCGGTAGAATTTCAGCTCAACTGGGAAGGGAACCCTCATGTCACTGGCGCCTGATCGACTGTCCGCCACCGGTCGCCCCGCCAACGGCCGTATCGGTCTGGGGCGCTTGTTCACATCGCCGGGGGTGAACCCGTACGACGAGGTCGTCTGGGACCGCCGCGACGCGAGGATCACCAACTGGAAGGACGGGTCGGTTGCGTTCGAGCAGCTCGGCGTCGAGTTCCCCACCACGTGGTCGGTCAACTCGACGAACATCGTCGCCCAGAAGTATTTCCGGGGGACGCTCGGCACGCCCGAGCGTGAGACCTCGCTGCGCCAGGTCATCGACCGGGTCGTCAACACGATCACCACGTGGGGTCGCGAAGGCGGCTACTTCGCCGACGAGGACGAGGCCCAGGCGTTCGAGGCGGAGCTGAAGTACATCCTCGTCACCCAGCGCGCTGCATTCAACAGCCCGGTGTGGTTTAACATCGGCGTCAAGGGCGTGCCCCAGCAGGCGAGCGCCTGCTTCATCCTGTCGGTCGACGACAAGATGAACTCGATCCTCAACTGGTACCGCGAAGAGGGCGTGATCTTCAAGGGCGGCTCGGGCTCGGGCGTCAACCTGTCGAAGATCCGCTCCAGCTACGAACCCCTCGAGGGGGGCGGCACCGCCTCGGGGCCGGTCAGCTTCATGCGTGGCGCCGATGCGTCGGCCGGCACGATCAAGTCGGGCGGCAAGACCCGCCGCGCCGCGAAGATGGTCATCCTCGACGTCGATCACCCCGATGTCGAGGAGTTCATCTGGTGCAAGGTCAAAGAGGAGCGCAAGGCGCGCGTGTTGCGCGATGCCGGCTTCGACATGGACCTCGACGGCTCCGACTCGTTCTCCATCCAGTACCAGAACGCGAACAACTCGGTGCGCGTCACCGACGAGTTCATGCAGGCGGTCGTCGAAGATGCCGACTGGGGCCTCAAGGCCGTCACCACCGGGGAAGTGCTCCGCACGATCCGGGCCCGTGACCTGTGGCGCGACATCGCCCAGGCGTCGTGGGAGTGCGCCGATCCGGGCCTCCAGTTCGACACCACG
>JALHOG010000105.1 GCA_022843125.1 Ilumatobacteraceae bacterium | reverse complement strand
GGTGGTGCTGCTGCTCGGGGTGGTGCTGGGCACGGTGACGCCGGTGGTGCTGGGCACGGTCACCCCGGTGGTCGATGAGGCGCTGGCGTCATCGCCACTACCGAGGCCGTCGGCGGCAGCGAACCCGGCTGCGCCGAGCAGGAAGCCGGTGGCTGCAGCAGCCATGACCGCAGTGCGGTTCCTGAGAAATCGGCGGATACCGCCGGTCAACGAAGTGGTCACGAGTCTCGTCCTCCTGGTCGTGTCGAGTCGGAGGTGACACGACACAGGGGCCGCCGGGGTTGGGGTGCCCGTCGCTCGGGGGCGACCGTTCGAGGGTGCCGCGCCTGGGTGGGCGTCAGAAATCGACGAACGGCAAGGGATCCGCTTCGTCGATCGGGGGCGGCGGAGGATCGGTGGTCGTCGTGGTGGTGGTCGTGGTCGTGGTCGTGGTCGTGGTCGTGGTCGTCGAGGTCGTCGACGGACTCGTGGACACGACAGGCGGCACGGTGGTCGTCGTGCTCGAGGTCGTCGCGACTCCTGGGATCGTCGTCGGGACCACGAACGAGGGCGGACTCGTTGGGGTGACCGGGACCTGCGATGCGACCGTTGTCGGCGGCGCCGCAGTGACCGGCGGCATGTCGCCGGCCAACGTGGTCGAGGTGGTCGTCGTGGTGCGCCGATGGGTGGGGCGGGTCGTGACGGTGGTCGACGCCAGCGTGCCGTCCGCCGAGGTGACCGGATTCGCTGTTGCGGAGATCACGGGTACATCGGTGTCGGCATCCGGCTCCGTCGTGGCCGGTCCCGACTCGCCCTCACGCTCGCTGCCGCCGAGGAGATCGTTCCACGACGCACGGCTGCTGGACGGCGACGATGTCGGCGACGGCTCGGCTGCCGCCGCAGGGCGACCGGGGGACGCGATGGTGACCCGATCTGATCGATCTCGCACGAACGCGCTCGCGAGGAGTGTCCCGACCACCACGACGGTGGCGATGATCACGACGGTTGCGGTGCGGTGCATAGCGGCCTCCGCCCAGACGGTAGCTCCTCTGGAACGTGCCGAAACCGGCTCGATCATGTCGATCCCGCTGCGATCCGGTCGATCGGTACCCGAAGAACGCGGTGCGTGGGCACTGCGCTCGGAGGGGTGAAATTCTCTGGACCCGAGGGTCTCGCCACCCGCCGGTTCCAGGGTCAGTCGATGTCGACCTCGACCTCGCCGTCCTCGACACGGATCTCGATCCGGGACTCGGATGGACCGTCGAACCGGACCCGGACTCGCGTCCCGCCGCTGTCTTCGACCTCGGCCTGATGCTCGGGGGCGGGCGTCACCGCATCGAGCGACAATGACGTGCCGTTCCAGGTCACCGAGATCGAACCGCCCGCCGAGTCGTAGGTGCGCGCGAAGGGAGCGACGCCTGGCTGCGCCACGGTGGTCGAGGTGCTGGACGTGCTCGACGTGCTCGACGTGGTCGCAGCGGTGGACGACGTGGCCGGTTGCGTGGTCGTGGTGGCCGCCGGCTGGGTCGTCGTCGTGACCGCCGTGACGGTCGTGCGCGGTGCCGCAGTGGTGCTCGCAGCGGTCGTGCTCGCGCCGCCAATGGTCGTCGTGGCCGCCCCGAGAGCCGGCGCACTCGTCGCCGGCGTCGACACCGTCGTGTCCGGCGCCCCGGGAGCGGTGACCGACGTCGAGGATGTGGGCGCGTTCGTCGTGACCGGCACACCCGCCACGGTGGTCGACGTCGGGCCGACCGATGGCGGGGTGGCGGCGGAACCGATCTCGCCGTCGCCGCCGCGGGGCAGGAGCAGGATGCCGACGAGGGCCACGGCGGCCATGCCGCTCCCGGCCATCGCTGCCCGGCGGCGGCGCACGGTGGTCGCACGTCGGAGCACCAGGTCGTGGGCTGCCGAGACCGATCGTCCGGGCCCGGCCGACCGAGCCCGCAGCGCGGAGGCCAGTTCGTCGTCGAAGTCGTCGAAGTCGCTCATGATGGTCGTTCCCATTCAGATGTGCTGGGGCGTGTGGTCGGCATCGTGCGGCCGTCGGCTGCAGCCGCCTCCCGCTCGAGCACCGGGCGGAGCCGGCGACGGGCGTCGTGCAGGTGCGACTTGACCGAACCCTCGGCGAGGTCGAGCGCAACGGCGATCTCGGCCACGGAGAGGCCGTCGACGTAGAACAGGGCGGTCGCAGCCCGCTGCTGCTTGGGCAGGGTCGCCAACAGGCGGTCGAACTCGTCGATCTCGACGGGGGCGCTCACCGCCTGGTCGCGGCTGGCGAGCCGCAGCAGCGCGCGGTCTTTGCGAGCGCGGCGCCGGTGGCCGTCACGGATCTGGTTGATCGCGACCCGGCGGACCCAGCCGATCGGATCGTCGTACCCGCTGACCGTCCGCCAGCGCAGGTGCGCCTTCACGAAGGCCTCCTGGACTGCATCTGCCGCGGCCTCGGCGTCGCCCGCCACGAGGCTCAGCGTGCGCACGAGTCGTTCGTAATGGGCGGCGAAGAGTGCTTCGAAGTCGTTCTCGGGGCGGAGGGCGAGCACGTCGGCCTGGGGTTGCGCGCTCGGGTTGGGCCGCGTCGGCGCGTCCGACGAGTCGTGTGCCGAGAGCGCGTACATCGAAGGTGACACGCCAGGGAGCCCCGTCTGGTTGGGTCGACGTTCCACCGGCCCTGGCGGCCCCGCATCGATCGGCTCGTGATGCCCGCTCACCGGCTCAGGCTAGGGCGCGATGCAGGGTCGGTCGCGGCTGGCCCGACGTGTGCAGCGGTAGTCTGGGCAACCGCATGTGCATTCGATCTCGGGGTCAGCAACCCCGCACACCAACGTCGGTCGTGGCTCTCGTGTCCGCCCGGCCGGCCAGGCAGGAGCCCCGCTCATGAGCATCCTCGACAAGATCCTCCGCGCCGGGGAGGGCAAGAAACTCAAGGCGTTGCAGGCAATCGTGCCCGACATCAACGCGTTCGAGTCCGAGCTGCGCAAGCTGTCCGACGACGAGCTGAGGGCGAAGACGCCCGAGTTCCAGCAGCGCATCGCCAACGGTGCGACCCTCGACGACATCTTGATCGAGGCGTTCGCAGTCATGCGCGAAGCCGCCGATCGTGCGATCGGTCAGCGTCACTTCGACGTGCAGATGATGGGTGGCGCAGCGCTCCACTTCGGCTGGGTCGCCGAGATGAAGACCGGTGAGGGCAAGACCCTCGTGTCGACCCTGCCCGCGTACCTCAACGCGCTCGGAGGTCAGGGCGTTCACCTGGTCACCGTGAACGACTACCTCGCACGCTTCCATGCCGAGTGGATGGGGCGGATCCACAAGTGGCTCGGCCTCGAGGTCGGGCTGATCATCCCTGGCTTCAAGGATCGGCCCGAGGAGAAGCGGCGCAACTACGCCGCCGACATCACGTACGGCACGAACAACGAGTTCGGTTTCGACTACCTGCGCGACAACATGGCGCAACGCCTCGACGCGAAGGTGCAACGGGGTCACAGCTTCTGCATCGTCGACGAGGTCGACTCGATCCTCATCGACGAGGCCCGCACCCCGCTGATCATCTCGGGGCGCGTCGGCGAGGCCGCCAAGCTCTACTACCGCTTCGCCTCGATCGTCCGGACGCTCCAGCGCGGCGTCGACTACGAGGTCGAAGAGGACAAGCGTGTCGTCGTCCCGCTGGAGGAAGGCATCGATCGGGTCGAGGCGGCGCTCGGAGTCGACAACCTCTATGACGACGTGTCGGCCAACCTCGTCCACCAGTTCACCGTGGCCCTGAAGGCCAAGGAGCTGTATCGCCGCGACAAGGACTACATCGTCCAGGGCGGTGAGGTGAAGATCGTCGACGAGTTCACCGGGCGCATCCTCGAGGGTCGGCGCTGGTCGGAGGGCATCCACCAGGCGGTCGAGGCGAAGGAGGGCGTGAAGATCAAAGAGGAGAACCAGACCCTCGCGACGATCACCCTCCAGAACTACTTCCGCATGTACGACAAGCTCGCCGGCATGACCGGTACCGCTGCCACCGAGTCGGCTGAGCTGATGAACACCTATGAGCTCGGTGTCGTCCCGATCCCGACCAACAAGCCGACATTGCGTGCCGATCAAGCCGATCTGATCTACAAGGGCGAGATCGGCAAGTTCGGTGCGATCATCGAAGACATCGTCGATCGCCACGAGAAGGGGCAGCCGGTGCTGGTCGGCACGGTCAGCGTCGAGAAGTCCGAAGTGCTGTCGCGGCTGATGCGCCAGCGTGGGATCCCACATGAGGTCCTCAACGCGAAGCAGCACACCCGAGAGGCCGAGATCGTTGCCCAGGCCGGGCGCCTCGGTGCGGTCACCGTGGCCACCAACATGGCCGGTCGAGGTGTCGACATCCTCCTCGGCGGCAATCCCGAGCTGCTCGCCAGGCAGGACGTCCTGAAGGAGGGCTTCGCGCCCGATCTGCTGGTCGACGACTTCGCGATGCCGCGTCCGCTGGCCGAGATGCCGGAAGACTGGCGTGAGGAGCGCTCGAAGGCGCTCGCCCGCTACGACGAGCTGCTCGCCGAATACAAGGTGCAGTGCCGCGCCGAGGGCGACCAGGTTCGCGAGGCCGGCGGTCTGTACGTGATCGGCTCGGAACGCCACGAGTCGCGCCGCATCGACAACCAGCTCCGCGGCCGCTCTGGTCGCCAGGGCGATCCGGGCGAGAGCCGCTTCTACCTGAGCCTCGACGACGAGCTCATGCGCCTCTTCGCGACCGGCGCGCTCCAGTGGGCGATGGGCCGCTTCGAGGAGGACGAGGCGATCGAGGCGAAGATGGTCACGAAGGCGATCGAGCGCGCGCAGACCACGGTCGAGCAGAAGAACGGCGAGATCCGCAAGAACGTCCTCAAGTACGACGAGGTGATGAACGAGCAGCGTCGTGTCATCTACATGCGGCGCGACCAGATCCTCGAAGGCGAAGATCTGCGGGCCGCAGCGATGGAGTACATGGCCGACGCCGTCGATGCGCTGATCGAGACCCATTGTCAGTCGGCGGCGACCGACGAGTGGGACACCGACGGGCTCGCCAAGGAACTCGGCCTGTTCTGGCCGAGCACGCTCACCGTCGAGCAGCTCGAGAACGCACGCAACACCGACGAGCTCTACGACATGGTGATCGCCGAGGCCAACGCCCACTACGGGCGACGCGAGACCGAGATGGGCGCCGAGGTGATGCGCGAGGTCGAGCGGCAGGTGATGCTGCGGATCATCGACCAGCGCTGGCGCGAGCACCTCGAGGAGATGGACTACCTGAAGGAGGGCATCAACCTCCGGGCGATGGGCCAGAAGGACCCGCTGACCGAGTGGCAGCGCGAGGGCTTCCAGATGTTCGGGGCGATGATGAAGGGCATCGCCCAGGACTTCGTCCGCTACGTCATGCACGTCCAGGTGGTCCAGCAGGAGCAGGCACCGATGCTCCAGGAGCCGAAGGTCGTGAATCTGCAGACCTCGTCGAGCGACGATACTGCGGGCGAGACCGGGTTCGATCGAGCTCGCGCCGTTGCCGTCGCCGAAGGCGACCTTCCCGCCGAGGCCGCTCCCGAGGCGCTGCCGACCAGCAAGCCCACCACGGTCGTGAAGGACGCGTTCGACAAGACGCCGCGCAACGCGCCGTGCCCCTGCGGCTCGGGCAAGAAGTTCAAACAGTGCCACGGCGCTACCTGAACGATCGGCGACGGCATGCGTGACTTCACCGACGATCTCCGCGAGCAACGCGCCCGCCTCGGCGAGGCGGCCGTCTACCTCAAGATCGATGAGGCGCGCAATCGCCTGATCGAGCTCGAGGCCGAGATCGGCCGGCCCGACCTCTGGGATGACGCCGAGCGCGCCAAGCAGGTCAACACCGACTACTCGAACATCAAGGGTGACGTCGACCTCTACGACCGGCTGACGCAGCAGCTCGATGACAGTGACGTGCTCCACGAGATGGCGCGCGAGGTCGATGACGAGAGTCAGGAGCCCGAGATCGAGGGCGCGCTCACGTCGATCTCCGCCCAGCTCGACACGCTCGAGATGCGGAGCCTCTTCACCGGCGAGCACGACGCCGCCGACTGCATCGTGCAGATCAACGCGAAGGATGGCGGCGTCGACGCCCAGGACTTCGCCGAGATGCTGCTGCGCATGTACGCAAAATGGTCGGAGCGGCGCGGGTTCGACATCACGTTGAACTACGAGATGGAGGGCGCCGAGGCGGGCATCAACTCCGCCGAGTTCACCATCACGGGCCGTTACGCGTACGGCCTCATGACCAGCGAGCGGGGCACCCACCGTCTCGTGCGGATCAGCCCGTTCGACAACCAGGGGCGCCGCCAGACCAGCTTCGCTGCCGTGCAGGTGTGGCCGGTGATGGACGCACCGAACATCGACGTCAACGAGTCCGACATCCGGATGGAGGTCTTCCGGGCCTCCGGCGCCGGTGGCCAGCACATCAACAAGACGTCGTCGGCGGTGCGCCTCATCCACGAGCCGACCGGTCTCGTGTCGGCCTCACAGGAGGAGCGCAGCCAGCTCCAGAACCGTGAGCGGGCGATGAACCGGTTGAAGGCGATGATCGTCGCGAAGATCGAGGAGGAGCACCAGTCGGAGCTCGACGCGATCGCCGGCAAGCAGGCCCAGGTGGGCTGGGGCAGCCAGATCAGGTCCTACGTGATGCAGCCGTACCAGATGGTGAAGGATCTGCGCACCGAGGTCGAGACGAGCAACGTGTCCGGCGTGTTCGACGGCGATCTCGACGACTTCATGATCGGCTACCTCAGCTGGCGGCGGTCCGAGTCGAACTGACGGGTCGCACGCGTAGCTCGTGCACCGTTGCGTTCGACGACTTCATGATCGGCTACCTCAGCTGGCGGCGGTCCGAGTCGAACTGACGGGTCGCACGCGTAGCTCGTGCACCGTTGCGTCCGGGCGCGACTCGCAGCTGCTGAACCGGTCGCTGCCGGAACCGCCCGAGCAGGAGTCCCGGCCGGTGCCGCCGCTGAGCCGGTCGTCTCCGATGCCTCCGCTCAGCCGGTCGTTCCCGCCGCCGCCGAGGAGGCGGTCGTTGCCGCTGCGCCCGCAGATCAGGTCGTTGCCGCCGCGACCGCGAATCACGTCGTTTCCGTCGCCCCCGTGGATCACGTCGTCACCTGCGGTGCCGACCAGCACGTCGGGACCGTTCGTGCCGACGATCGTCGGGACCCGTCCCAGGCAGGTCAGCGCCGGAGATGGGTTCGGCGGCGCAGGGATCGCCGGCACGGTCGTCGTTGTCGGTGCGACCGTTGTTGTTGGTGCGATCGTGGTGGTGGGTGGCCTGGTGGTCGTCGGCACGGTCGTCGTTGTGGGTGCGACCGTTGTTGTTGGTGCGATCGTGGTGGTGGGTGGCCTGGTGGTCGTCGTCACGGTCGTCGTTGTGGGTGCGACCGTTGTTGTTGGTGCGATCGTGGTGGTGGGTGCCGGCGGGTGGTGGGCGCCGGTGGGGTTGCAGTTGGCCGCTGCGGCGGGGGTCGACAGCGTCGGCTGCAGGCCGCACAACTCGTTGTACAACGTCGCTGCGCTGACCTTGATCGGCCCGGTGTACTGCGGCCGGAAACGCAACGCAGGGCCGGGCAGCGGGTTGTCGCTGTCGGGGCCTCCGTCGGTGAGATACCCCATCCCGCAGTCGCTCGGTTGGGTGGTGTGGAACGTCGCACAGTTCTCCAGCCACATCCGATTGATCTCGGGATGCCAGCCGCCCCACCAGTCGGCGTGCAGCGTGGATCCGGCGGGCCCGGTGAGCCGCGAGGTGACCGGGTCGATGTCCGACGACAGGTACCAGCCCGCCGTCGTCTCGCCGACCTCGAGCGGGTACTGGATGATGTACTCGATGTTCGGGGTGGTGATCCGCGATTCACACTCGCTGTAGAACCAACCCCCGATGCGCGCCCGACCCCAGTTGGCGGGGTTCGCCGGGTCCTGCCCGTTCCAGCAGTTCCCGAACTTCACGTGCATCTCGAGGGTTGCTCGCGGGTTGTCCCTGACGCCGTACTCGTTGAAGAACTTGCTGCCATCGCACACCGGGATCGTGTTCGAGACCGGCGAGCGGAGCCCGCGCCACTGGTCGGAGCACACGTATGCAGCCTCACTCCCAGGGGCACCGCTCGGGTCGGCCAGGCCGCCCTCGTTCCACGAGATCGTGTGCAGGTTCTCGTACTGCACCATGGCCGCGCCCGGCGGGTACACCACCGACTCCTCACGTGCCTGCCCGTAGCCCTTGTAGTACACGATGATCCGTTCGGGCACCCGAACGTTGCCGCGTGCGTCGAACAGCGCCGGCGCCCAGTAACCGGTGCGGTTGAGTTCCTGGCCGTTGCACGTGCTCGACCCGGAGTTGATGAGGGTGTCGTACGTCGAGAACGCATTGACGTCGGTGTTGCCCCAGAACATGTGGAGGTGGGCGCCGCCCGGTTGGCCGGGCTTGACGATCGGGTCGTCGTAGGCGAAGTGCGAGAACTCGCAGGTCGCTCTGAACTGGCCGCCCTCGAGCACCGGGAACGCGGTCTCCGGGTTGCCAGCCGGATTGCCGAGGTAGTCGGACCGGGGGCCGAAGTGATCGGTGAGCACGAGGTCGCGGACGGGGGTGTCGCGGGCTCGGCTCGCGTCGTGATTGGTGTTCCTCACCGACGCCGACCGGATCTTCTCCAGGTTCGATGCGTACCCCGCCGGCGGCTGGGCCGCGGTCGGGCCGGACAGCACACCCACTGCGATCGCGATCGCTGACACGGCCGCGACCACGGCCGCCACCTGCCTGCGGTACAGCGTGGTTGCAGGATCGATGTGGTCGCGACGCGGCGATGGTGATGACGCAGTCATGCGAGTTCCTTCCGAATTGCCGCCCGGGAGGCATCTTGGGCGACGCGAGCGCCGCTGTCACCGGGTCGGCCGACCCGGTTCGCTCACGGTTCGCTCACGGTTCGTCGGAGAGGCGCACGACGCCCAACTCGACGGCGAGTTCGGCGAGGCGCCGCTGCCGGTCGGTCGCGGCACCAACCGAGGTGCCGACGAGCCCACCGATGCCGGCGCGGGCGAGCTTGGCGCAGAGGTGATCGAGCTTGCGACCAACTTTGGCCGGGCTCCATCCCAGTTCCGCTGCGAGCTCGCGGCGGGTCGGCAGCCGGTGGGAATCGGGGCCTGCCACCGGGCGGTGGCGGGCGAGGGCGACGAGCAGCCGATGCTGCTCGTCGTTGAACACGAGACTCGACGCCGTCACCGTGGCGTCGAGCCGTTCGACCGGTGCGCGGCGTTGCTGGACGGCGGCGGGTTGCGACTGCTCGAGCGTGATCCGGTAGTTGGCGCGCCCGGCCGAACACGCAACCGCGCACTGCCCGAATGGGACCGGGAACGAACTGCCCGGAGCGAGTCGGGCGTACGACGGCCCGGCGAGGTCGCTCACCACCAGCGCGATCGTGCTGCCCAGGTTCGCGAGCCACCACTGAGAATCGACGCACCAGATCCGCCCCAACTCGCGATGCAAGCTGCGGTTCGCCTCGTCGAGGACGAGGTCGGCGCGACGCCCGAACGTGAGCGCTCGCTCGGGGCTCAGATCGTGGACGGCCTCGGCGAACCGGACACGAAGATGGCCGGGGTGGGGGAGTTCGGCGTGCCCGCTCGATGTCTCTTGCGACCGCATCTGCGTCATGCTGCCACCGATCGACCGCCGATGCGTTCCGCTGATGCGTTCCGCCGATGACGGCTACGATCGCGGCGAGCGACGTGGCTGCGCCCGGCCGCCACTGCATCGGCAACGTACCCGTGGACGCCTCGACCTGTCTCTTCCCCACCCTCGAGGCTCGCTACGCGTTCCACGAGATCATCGGGACGGGCGGCTCTGCGGTCGTGTACCACGCGACCGTGCGAGGCGGCCTCGAGCAGGGCCGCTCGGTCGCGATCAAGATGTTGCTCGCCGATCCCGCAGACGGGTCGGCTCGCGCCCGGTTCGATCGGGAGTGCGCTGCGTTGCGGGTGCTCGACGGGGTCCCCGGCGTGATCGATCTGATCGAGGCCGGCGTCGCGGACGGGCACGCGTACGTGGTGAGCTCTCGCCTTGCGACCACCTATGCCGAGCGGGTGGCGTCTGTCGGGCCCCTGCCCACCGATGAGGTCATCGCGGTCGGCATCGCCCTGAGTGACGCGCTGGCGGCTGCACACGAACGCGGGGTGCTCCATCGCGACGTGAAGCCGAGCAATGTGTTCCTGCGTCCGTTCGATCGGGACGACTCGCCTGACGTCGCCGCAGGCGTCGTCCTGGGCGACTTCGGCATCGCGACGGTCGGCGACGATCGCACGATCACGGGGTCGCTCGCCATGTCGATCGCGTACGCGGCGCCCGAAGTCGTCGACGACGGCACAGGGTCGGAAACGTCCGACCTGTACGGCCTCGGCGCGACCCTCTATCACCTGCTCACGGGACGGCCACCGATCGACGTGGCGACCACGTCCGAGGGTGGCGTCGGGCTGCTCGTCCACCGGATCCTCACCGAGCGCCCGGCACCGGTGATGCGCGACGACATTCCGGTTGCGCTGCGCGACCTGGTCGCCGAACTGCTCGCGAAGCGGCCACGCGACCGACCGCCGAGCGCGGCGGCCGTCGCCCGGCGACTGCATGTGATGCGCGAGTCCGGCGCGTCGGTGAACGGGGACGCGGGCCCGCTGCGCCGGGCGTTGTTGGTCGCCGGTGCTGCGGCAGTCGTCGTCGTGACCGGGATCGGAGCGCTCGTAGCGACCGAGCGTCGCTCGGCGCCGGTGACCGTTGTCGACGCAGCGGCACTCGGGTTCGATGCCTCGACGGCTGCACCCGTCTCCAACCGACCCGCCCCGGACCGGACGTCCGCGAGCGCCGTTGCGACCGATCGGATCGATGCGGCAGCGAGCCCGGCGACGGGTGCGCCGACCGCGACCGCCGACGCCCCGCCGGTGCCGACCGTGCCGGTGCCGACCGTGCCGGTGTCGACCGC
>JALHOG010000104.1 GCA_022843125.1 Ilumatobacteraceae bacterium | reverse complement strand
TCGACGCTCGCACCCTGGCCTCGAGCACCGCCCGAGCCTCAGCGTCCAACACGATCGGCGCAGCCTTGAACATCACACCCTCCCCGAACCAACCCCCAACTTACACGCGTGTGATTAGCCAGACGCTGCACTAGCACGAATGATGGCGGCCGTAGAGAGTGTCGCGCTACAGCTCCGCCTCGGACATCAGACTGAAGTTAGCGAGCTGCGAGAGGGCTTCACGACTAGTCAGAAAGGCTCGTCGGCGATGCCGCACAAGCAGAACGCAATCGAGGCGGAGCGGCTCTGTGGATTGGCCCGGCTTGTGCGGGCGATGGTCGCCCCGACGCTGGAGAACGTCACACTCTGGCACGAGCGCGACATATCTCATAGCTCTGTAGAACGAGTCGTGCTATTCGACGCGTGCGCAGTGACACACTTCGGGTTGGTTTCATGTACGGACCTTGTCCGCAGCTGGCGGGTCGACGCTGAGCGAATGCGAGAAAACCTATCCCTCCTCGGCGACACGATCCTAGGACATCACATCGGCTTCGACCTGATAGGTCTCGGATGGCAGCGAGGCGAGGCATACCGCGTCGTTCAATCTGCGGGAGAGGCGGCACGGCGCGGAGTTGCCTCATTCCGTGCAACGCTTGAGGCCGCCGGCGTACGGTGGCCGTCGCCGCTAGACGACCCGATGTATCCGCTGCGTAACGCCAGCCGGCCGATCACCGCGCTGGACGACAGCTGGGCACAAAGAGCGCGGAGAGCGAAACCTTAAGCGGGCCACCCTTCCTTCTCCAGTCCGGATCGGTAATGGAGACTCATGCAGAATCGTCATCTCAGCGGATCGACCCTCATCGCCCTCGACGAAGGTGGCATCGCGCCGATGCGCCAGCGCTAGGAGCGAGTACTCGACCGCTACGACGCTGAGAAGAATCGCGTAGCTGCCGCCAGCAACGGTGTGGGCGTTCGCACCGGGGCGCAGGCCGAGCGATGGGCCTTCGAGGCCTCGCAACCGATATCGCACCCCGGCAGCCCCCGCACGACCGTCCCCGAGTATAGGGAAGACAGCACATGACAGACGTCAATCGGGGTGGAGCCACTACAGGAAAGCAGGCCGGGGCGTGTCGAGCGAGGGCACGTGGATGCGCTGGCGCCGAAATGAGCTTTGTCAAGAACGATGCCCTTGCACCTAGTCGTGGTTGGACTCGCCTTGGTGATCTGGTTGTTGACGACCCAAATCGCCGCCAGACTCCGCACGCACAATGAGAAGCGTCGGCATGACGGCGAGATCCCGCTCACCTTCGCGCAGTACAGGCGTTTACCTATTTCGGCGAGGCCACCTTCGAGAGCTGGAATCCGAGTTTCTCCATGTCGCTCGCCAGCTTGATGGGATTAGTGGTTCGCCAGGGTGATGGGACCGGGTCGGGGGTGTCAGCGTCGGCGTGGTGATGATGGTGGCGGGGTGGTGTCGGCGTCAATGGTGGCGGCGGGTTTCTGTCGTCGCCGGTAGGACTCGCCTTCGATGACGAGTTCGTGAGCGGCGGAATGCAGCCGGTCGATGGCGGATTGGGCGAGGAGCGGGTCGGCCATTTGGGCGAGCATTTCGGCGGGCTCTCGGTTCGAGGTGACGAGGGTGGATGCTCGGCGGTGCCGTTCGACGATGATCTCGTAGATCTCAGCGGTGTCGATGGCATCCATGGCCTTCAGTGCGAAGTCGTCGAGGATGAGGAGGTCGACGCGTAGCAGGCGTCGGACTTCGCTATCGTGGCTGTTGTCGAGCCTCGATGCCTTCAATCGTTTGAGCATCACGTCAGCGCGTTCGAAATGGACGCTGCGTCCTCGTCGGATGGCGATGTGTCCGAGGGCAGTGGCGAGGAACGTCTTGCCGACGCCGACCGGTCCGAGTGTCACGGCGTCGTTCGGAGCGTCGAGAAACCGCAGGGAGCAGAGCTCGTTCCAGATGGTGCGGTCGTAGGTGACGCGGGCGGTGTCGTCCCAGCGGTCCAACGTCATGGCCGGATCGAGGCCGGCGGTGCGGGCTCTGAGCTGGGCGGACCGCACGTCGCGTCGGGTGACTTCGTCAGCGAGGAGGAGTTCGAGGAACTCGTGGTGGGACAGCTTCTGCTGATGGGCGAGGGTGAGTCGCTCGGGCAGGGTGTCGAGGCAACGACCGAGCTTCACTCGGCGAAGCAGGGACTTCAGTTCGGGGGTGACGGTGAGTGCGGCGTTCATGCGCTGCGTTCTTTGCGGTCGAACTCGCCTGGATCACGAGCGAACCGAGTAGCCGGCGCCGGCGCCGTAGATGTGTGCGGTGTGGTCTGCTCGGTTTCGGTGGCTCGTTCCAGCATTCGTCCGATGAGCCCGACGTTGATGGCCTCGGCTTCGAGGGCTCGGCGACAGGCGGCGTCGACGCGTTCGGGGCCCCAGCGTTTGACCAAGCCCAGCAGGGCGTAGACCTGGCGCATCTTCGTCCAGGGCAACGGATGGCCCAGCAGCGCCGTGGCGTAGAGCCCGACGTGCTCGCCGTGTCGGCCGGCGAGCCGTTTCAGATGATCGATGTCACGCAACGCGTAACCGGCTCGTTCGGTCGGCAGATCAGCAGGGTCGGTCGAACGACGCCCCGGAGCCTGACGGGGATGGACTTTGACGAGCTGGCTGCGAGCGAAGATCTTCACGGTGCGCCGGTCGGCGCGGACCTCGACGCGGGTGCCGATCAGGTTCCCAGGCACGGAATACAAGGCTTTGGCGATCTCGATGTGATGATCGCGGTGGACCTTGCAGATCGCGTAGATCGGCACGTCATAGACCTCGACCGGGCCCGGGAGCAGCAACGGCGTTTCTTCGAGCCTGAACAGCTCGACCGGTCGGCACTGGATGGTGCCATGCATCCGCATCCCCGCACGCCCCAGACACCACACCTCGACGCGGCGCTGAGCATCGGCAAGATCGGCGAAGGTCTCACCGGTCCAGAACGAGGAACGCACGAACTGGACCATCCGCTCGACCCTCGGTTTGTCGGTCGGGGTGCGCACCCGGGCCGGGTCGATCACGAACCCGCGGCTCTGCGCGTACTCGACGAAGGTCTGGTTCAACCGTGGCTCGAGCTTGTCGGCGGTGACAACCACCGGGGTGAGGTTGTCAGGGATCACCACTTGAACACCCCGCCGAAGAAGCCCCACGCGGCCTCACAGCCTGCAATCACATCCGCCGTGGTCTGGGTGTGGGTGAGCCACACGAACATGTGCCGAGAGAACACCGCGGTGAAGATCAGGGCGTGGCACACCCGCTTGCGGCTGGTCGCCGGATCGGCGATGAGACCGAGCTTGGCGAAGTCGATCTGGAGCTCGTGTCCCGGTTCACCATCGTTGATCCGCACCGTTCGGCCCTGGCCTCGACCCCGGCCCAGTTCCTCAGCGATGAACCGATGCAACGTGCGTTCCTTCACCACGACCTGCTCCCGCTCGAGGAGCTCGCGGATCTTCACCGCTGGCACCTCCGCGTCGAGCCAGCCGATCACCCTCGCCCGGTGCTTCTCCAACAACGCCCAGCCCTCACCATGACCATCCGGGCGCTGCGGGCGCGCCATCTCGATCACCCCGGCCAACACCATGTCAGTCAACTGCTCGACCTCGCCGTCTTTCGTGATCCCGGCCGCAACGGCGGCCTCGACGTAGCGGCGCACCGTCTTACGGTCCACCCTCGTAAGCCGATCGATCGACCGGAACCCCTCACCACCCAGCCACAGCCGCAACACCTCTCGAACCTCGAACATCGGAACCTCCCGGAATGCCATCGCCGCCTCTCGAGCTGTCGCAGGAACGGCGGCGATGCTCACCGGCGACAACACCGAACTGGCGGACCCCAAGGTGGTCCCATCACTGGCGACGGGGGTGGTCCCATCACTGGCGAACAGGTGGTCCCATCACTGGCGAACAGGTGGTCCCATCACACTGGCGAGAACACGCTCAAAGTGGTCCCATGCGCCTGGCGGGCGACAGCCGGTGTGCACTTCCGGCGTGGTGAGCGGCGCCGGAGAACCAGGCTTGGCGGGCTGAGAACCCGAACGGGGACCGGCCCCGTAGTGCTACCCATCGACGCACCGGGCGGCGAGTGACGGAGGACAACGCGATGAGCAGCCGCAAGCGCACCCACACATCGAGCCCACGAGTGGTCCGCCGAGCGGTCGTCGCAGCCGCTCTCGCCGTGGTCGGTCGGGGCGTCCTGGCCGCGCCGTCGGGCGCCGGTGCCAATCTCAGGCCGGACCTCGTGGCCGCTGGCCCCGTCGGTGTCTCCAGCTCGGTGCACGCTGCCGCCACGGCAACTGTCACCAACATCGGCAACGGTGACGCAGGAGCCAGGCGTTCAGCGTGGCGAGCAGCTCGACGTCGCGATCGCCCCGTGAAACGGCTCGGCGACAGATCGGACGGCACGGTGCGGCGTCCTCGAGCACCAGTGCCTCGGCGGGCGAACTCAGGCTGACGCGCCGCACCGATGTCGAGGTCTGGCGCATCGACGTGCGGGACGCACAGTGCAGCGACGCCAAGTGCCTCGAAGCGCGAGTCGACGGCGGCTAGTGCTCTGACCATGGTGGTTGGTGGGGTTGTGTCCACCATTTGCTGGTCGGGGTCTGTTTTGATCGGTGGATGGCAGAGCGTGTTCGGGTGCGGCGTCTGAGCGATGTCGAGGGCCGTGAGTTGCAGCGGATTGTGCGGCGGGGCGGGAAGTCCGATAGGTCGATCGTGAAGTGGCGGCGAGCGATGGTCGTGCTCGCGTCGGCGGGAGGCAACGACGTTGCGGTGATCGCCCGGTTGGTGCAGACCTCGCCGGATCGGGTGCGGGAGATGATCCACCGGTTCAACGATCTGGGGATGCGATCGTTGGACCCTCAGTGGGCGGGTGGCCGTCCCCGCCAGATCACGACGAGTGACCGCGCTGTCATCGTGGAGACCGCCACCACCCGCCCCGCAGCGTTGGGCCAGCCGTTCACCCGCTGGTCGATCCGCAAGCTGGCCGGCTACCTCGCCACCCGGAAAGGAGGCCGCCTCCAGGTCGGTCGGGAACGGTTGCGTCAGATCCTGGCGGCCGCGGGCATCACCTTTCAGCGGACCAAGACGTGGAAGGAGTCCCCGGACCCGTTGAAGGAGGAGAAGCTGACCCGGATCGAGTGGCTGCTTGAACACGAGCGGGACCGCACGTTCGCGTTCGATGAGTTCGGGCCGCTGACCATCCGGCCGGTCGCGGGCAGTTCGTGGGCGCCGGTAGGTAAGCCGGACCGGTTGCGGGCGAACTACCACAAGCCGCATGGGTCACGGCAGTTCTTCGCTTGCTACTCGATCGGCGAAGACCGGCTGTGGGGCCGCAACGAACCTGCCAAGGGTTGGCGGCCGACGCTGCGAGCGTTGAAGACCATCCGCCGTCGCCTCGATGACCGGAAGCCGGTCTACGTGATCTTGGACAACCTGAACCACCACAAGAACCCGACGCTGCGGGCCTGGTGCGCCGACAACGCGGTCGAGTTGGTGTTCACCCCGACCTACGCGTCATGGGCGAACCCGATCGAGGCCCACTTCGGGCCGTTACGGCAGTTCGCCATCGCCAACAGCGACCACACCGACTGAGGTTCCCCCGGTTTGACGGACAGCTACCTTGAGGGTCGTCGGGCCCGGATGGGAGTGTCCATGTCGTCTGGTAAGGGGTCGGGGCGACCTCGTCGTAGGTTCACCCCGGAGTTCAAGGCTGAGGTGGTGGCCATGGTGGAGGCGTCGGGCGGCAACATCGCCCGGGTCGCTCGGGAGATGCGTCTGCATGACTCGTCGGTGGGGAACTGGGTCCGCCTGGCCCGCGAGGCCAAGGAAGGAACGGCGCCCACGGCTGAGGAACGTGCTGAGATCCGGGAGTTACGCGCCGAACTGGAGCGGGTGACCCGGGAGCGGGACATCTTGGGAAAAGCTGTCGGCTACTTCTCGGCGTCGCACCCGAAGAACGTGTGATCGCGGTGTACACGTTCATTGCTGAGAACCAAGCCGATCCTGCGTGCGAATGGTCGGTGGCGGAGATGTGCCGGACCTTGGAGGTGTCCCGCTCAGGGTTCTACGGCTGGCAGAGTCGCCCGCGCTGCCAGCGCGAACTCGACGATTCGATGCTGGCCCGGGAGATCGATGCCATCTACGAGGCGTCGGGCCGGACCTACGGGGTCCCCAGGATGACCCGCTGGCTGCAGAAGCAGGGCTTTGAGGTCAACCACAAGCGGGTCGCCCGGCTCATGGGTCAACTCGGACTCGAGGGCGAATCGGGCCGGCGCAAGGTCCGCACCACCATCGTGGACAGAGCCGCCACCGCGGCGAGTGACCTGGTGGGACGCCAGTTCAACCCGCCAGCACCGGACGTGTTGTGGTGCGGAGACATCACCTATCTGCACACGGGTGAGGGCTGGCTCTACCTGGCCACGGTGATCGACCTCTACAGCCGCCGGGTCATCGGCTGGGCTGCCGCCAACCACATGCGTGTCGAGCTCGTCGCCGACGCGATCGACATGGCCGTCGCCACCCGCGGCGGCCGCGTCGCTGGGGTGGTGTTCCATTCCGACCGTGGTTCGGTCTACACCTCCAAGGCGTTCGGGCAGCTCTGCGACACCCACGGCATCACCCAGTCGATGGGCGCCACCGGGGTGTGCTGGGACAACAGCGTCGCCGAGAGCTGGTTCGGGACCCTCAAACGAGAACTCGCCCACCGGCGCCGCTGGGCCACCCGGACGGAAGCACGCCGCGATCTGATCCGCTGGATCGAGGGCTGGTTCAACGCCCGCCGGCTGCACTCATCGAACAACTACAACAGCCCCATCGAATGGGAAAACCTGTACTACCGTCGCGGTGACGGCCTCGCCGCATAACCAACCTGTCTGCCAACAGGGGCGAACCTCAAACCATGCGGCCCTCGGCCGGGCGATGCGGTCCTACCTGCGTTGGCGCAACGCCCACACCCGAGACCCCGAGCTGCTCGAGGCCGAACGCCGTCACCGAGCCCGCATCCGCAGCGAACAACAACGCCGCTGGGGCCGCCCGAAACCAGCCGCCGCCTGAAACGCGCGAACGTTCGTGGCCAGAGCACTAGTATCATGCATCGGTAGTCCGACCGAAATTTTCGGTGGTTCTCCGCGTTGTCGTTGGTATCGAGGACGAAGGGTACTGATGGGACTGCGTGGCCGGCGGACCGCTCGGATCGTGTCGAGCTATGACGAGCGCGAGACCCTCGAGCGGGGGGCTCGACGCCCAACGACTGGTCAGGCGTTGGCGTTGCGCTGCCGGATCGTGCTCGCCGCAGCGGCGGATGCAACGAACGAGGCGATCGCTGCCAAGCTGGCGAGCTACGCGACGCCGGTCGGTAAATGGGCGGTCCCGGTTCGCCGAGAAGCGGTTCGACGGGTTGTTGGACGAGCCTCGGCCGGTCAGCCACGCAGCATCAGCGACGAACTCGTCGAGAAGGTGATCGTGACGACGTTGGCGCGGTGCTGTACACGTTGATGAGTCCGCCGCAGACGGGGTGTCGCTGGATTGGTTCCGCGAAGCCAATCACATCGACGTCGTCGCCGGCTGGTGCCCGTTGGCGGAGCGAGCGGTGTCGACGATGCTGGTTGAAGTGCGTCAGGCACTCCGAGTGGTCCCGGAGCTGACATTCGTTCCAGCTGATCGTTCGGTCCAACAGCTCGTGACGGATGCTCCGCAGCCATCTCTCCGCAAGTGGTCGATCAGGCGATGCGGGCGTGGCTGCTCTCGAGATCCTTCACCGCGGCGTGTACCGGTCCCCAGCAGAGCATGACGCTGTCGCTGTCGAAGCGGACGTCGTTCTCGAGGTGCTCGCGTGGATGGATGTAGTTGCGGTACTGGCGGACTTGCTGCAAAAAGTCCTTGGCATCCATCTCGATCCATCCTTGTGCGTGTGCTGCGTCGATCAGGGTGAACAGCTTCGGGGCGGATGGATCGACCCGCCCGTTGATGTTCAGGCTTCCGGTCCGATACTCGTCATCGTGTGTCTCGAGGAAGGCGGTGAGGAGTCCTTCAATGAAGCTGCCGATGCCGATCACCGCGAGGGTGTAGGCGCCGGCGCTTTCGGCTCGCTGAGCCTCGTCGGCACGCTCGACGAGGAACTTGACGACGTCTTGATCGTCGATCAGCGCGGCAAGGCGGTTATCCAGGTCGGTGGGCATCGCGAAACTGGGAGAGGCCCCATTCGCCGTGAGCTTGACGAGGATCGGCCTTCCCCCAACTTGCGTAACGATCAGCCCTTCATGGCGGAGTACGTCGTTCACAGCGTCGTTGTACACGTTTGCCGTGGATGTGGCTGCTTCCGTGTGGTTGACTCGATCGGGTCGCACAGCCGGCAGATGATTCGCTCGAGGGCCGGCTGGTTGCCGGCCTGGTCTTCGAGGGTCTCTCGCAGCCATTGTCGCTTCGGGCTGCCGTCGTAGTAGACATCGTCGGGCCAACCGCCCTGTTCGAGGAGCTGCTGAAGTTGTCGTCCGGTGCGCTCGAATGCGCCGTCTCGGTCGATGGCGATCTCGGTGAGCCGGTCCAGTGTCCGAGGGTCGAGGAACGACGTCACGACGGCCTCCGGGCCGTGTGTTCGGCAGTGGATAGCGCCTCGTCGAGACGAGCGCTCATCGCTGGCGAGAGCCTGCGGATGTCGAGCGGGTGGCGCGCTTCTTGAATGCGGCTTGCGCTATCGGCGAGCAAACCGTCGCTGAGCATCCAGGAGAACAGCGCGACAAGCTCGTCGTCGGAGTGTTCGGAGGCCTTTTGCCGCACTTTGAACGGTAGTGGTCCCCGCTCCAGCCCGGCCGCTTGTGGGTCGTTTTGAGCGTGATTGGGGGTTCTCGTAGCTCGATCGGCTCACAGATGGGAGCGTCGCTTCGGGTCACAGCCTGCCACCATGCGTCGTAGATCCGCTCGATCTCTTGCTCGGGGTTCTTCAACCATTCGCTGGCCCAGATCCGCTGGAACTGCCAGCCGAGTGTTTCGAGGTGGCTTTGTCGAAGGCGGTCTCGGTCTCGAGTGCTCCTAGCTCGATGGTAGCGATCGCCGTCCGTTTCCACCGCAAGCACCATCCGACCCGGCTGTTCCGGGTGCGCCACGGCGAAGTCGATCCGGTATTCGCCGACTCCCCACTGCGGGTGGACCGGCGTCCCCCTGCGCGCCATCGCGTCAAGCACGCTGCGTTCGAAGGCGTTTAAGTCTCCGCCTGTTGACCGGCCGATCGTGTCGAGGCGCTGGCCATTTGCTGCGTACTCAAGGAACTTACGGAGCAGCTCGACACCGCGAGCCTTGCCGTCGGTGCGCATGTCGAACGCGTTGAAGGAGGCAACGACGGTGAGCCTGCGTTTGGCTCTGGTAATTGCCACGTTCAGTCGCCGTTCGCCTCCAGTCTTGCTGAGGGGGCCGAACTGCATTGAACGGACTCCGTTGGGTGCCTTGGCGTGCCCGATGCTGAGGGTGATGGCGTCGCGTTCGTCGCCCTGCACGCGTTCGAGGTTCTTGACGAAGAAGCGGCGCTCTGCCGGTAGCTCGTCGGCGAAGAAGGAGTCGGTCTCTGGGTGTTCCTTGCGGGCCCGTCGCAGGGCCATGTCGATAGCGTCGGCATGCTTCTCCCCCAATGCGATGACACCGAGGCTTTCGCTGGGCCGATCGGTTGCGTGCTCGAGAATGAGTTGCACCACGTGCTGGACCTCGGCGCTCGCGATGCCGCCGGCGCCGGGCCCAGCCCGACCGTCGACTTCTTCGAAGAAGATCGGGCTCTCCGCTTGGGTCCCGGGGAACGCAACGAGATCGTCTTTGTAGAAGTACTTGTTGGAGAAGGCAATGAGCCGTTCATCAGTGCTGCGGTAGTGCCACCTGAGCATGTGCTGGTGCAGTTTTGGTGAGAGTACGTCGAGGATTGATTCGAAATCCTCCAGATCTTCCTCGTCGCCGTCGTCGTCAGCGAACACCTTCCGGAAGAAGTTGGTTGGTGGCAACTGCTGCGGGTCTCCGGCGACGACGAGTTGTCGCCCTCTCATGATGGAGGTCACCGCATCATGGGGCGCGACTTGGCTGGCTTCGTCGAAGATCACCAGGTCAAAGAGCTGCTCGGCCGGCAGCATGCGGCTGACGATCAGGGGTGACATGGCCCAGCACGGATGGAGCGAGAGGAGCACGTCGGGCGCTGCGGTGAGCAACTCTCGGATGGACTTGTGCTTGCTCTTCTTCTTTGCCTCCGTCGCTATCAGTTGGGCTTGTTCAGGGTGCTCGACACGTGCCTGGTGCAAGTGTTCATACGCGCTTCGCTGTACCCGGAGTTGATTCCGGCGCAGATGCTCGCGATCAAGTTCCACCAAGCGCGCTATCGATCGTTCATGCGATATTCGGGAGAAGCGTCCGAATGATGGGACCGCCGACTTGAGCTCGTCGTACAGCGAGTGCAGCCACGCCCAGAATAGGCACGCGGTTACCTGGTCCGAGGGGATCTGCCGAGCGCACAGGTCGTCGAGGAAGTGCCCCAGGCCCAGTGCTTCGAGCGAGCGGCTCAGTTCCCGAAGCTCGACTGCGTGGTCGAGGCTGGAGCGGTCAGAATCCAGGTCTCGGATTCGTTGCTCAACCTCTTCGGTCGACCGGTCAGCAAGGTGGCCGTCGAGTTGTACACACATCGAGATGGCTGCGAGGTTGTGTTCGAGGTCTTCGAAGCGCCAGAAGACATCTGCGAGGCCCTGCACTTGCCCCGGAGGACGAGCCGCGACGCTGTTAGCTATCCACACCTTCTGGTGGGCGAGTGCGCAAGCCAGGCGATCGTGCAGCGCACGCTTGCGGAGCGGCGACAGGCAGTTCGCCTGGCGAACAAGCTCCCGGCGTTTCCTCCAGGTCAGCGAGATGTGGTGTGTCTGCCGATAAGAACGGTCACCGGTTGCCGCGGCGAGTTGAGCGAGTCGATTCGGCTCGCCGTCGAAGATCTGGGGCCCCAGCTCGTCGATCAGTGCGCTGACGCCCTGCAGCAGCTTCAGCAAGCCGCGCCATTCGGGGAG
>JALHOG010000103.1 GCA_022843125.1 Ilumatobacteraceae bacterium | reverse complement strand
CGCTCTTCCGATCTTGCGTAGACGCGCGTGGCCGCTGTGCAGTCCTGGCCGCTGTTGTATGTCGAGGCGAGGGCGATCGCACCGGCTGCGCTCTCGATGTCGGCATCGGCGAAGACGAGCAGTGGCGCCTTTCCGCCGAGTTCGAGGAACACCTGCTTCGGGCCGTCGGCGGCGAGCGCCATGATGCGGCGGCCCGTCCGCGTCGATCCGGTGAAGGTGACCGCGGCGATGCGCGGATCGGTGACCAGCGCCTCGCCGGTGCCTGCGCCGCCGGTCACGACGGTGAGCGCACCCGCAGGGAGCCCTGCGTGGTCGGCGAGCTCGGCCAGACGCAGCGACGAGCGCGGCGTGGTGGGTGCCGGCTTCAGCACGACGGTGTTACCGCCCGCCAGCGCCGCGCCGACTTTCCAGATCGCCATGATGAGCGGGAAGTTCCACGGGCAGATCGCGGCGATCGGCCCGATCGGCCGACGAACCACCATCGACGTGTAACCGGCGGAGAACACGCCGGCCCCCGAGCCGTCGAGCGCCCGGGCCGCGCCCGCGAAGAAGCGCAGGTTGTCGACCGCGAACGGCAGCTCGCCGGTTCGCATCACCGTCCACGGCTTGCCGGTCTCCTCGACCTCGAGGCGGCTCAGCTCGTCGGCGTCGGCCTCGATGAGGTCGGCGAGACGCAGGAGCACGGCGGAACGTTGGCCGGGTGTGGCGCCCGCCCAGTCGCCGGCGGCCGCGACAGCGTGCGCCACGGCCGCGGCGACAGCGTCGTCGGAGGCGTCCGGGACCTCGTCGAGCACCGCCTCGTTGGCGGGGTTGATCAGTCGCATGAGCGTCTCCCGTGGTCAGCCGGGTAGCACGACGACGTCGGCCACCGGTACGTGGACACCGACGCGCTCGCCCGCGCGGTGCGAGGTGCAACTGGGACCTGCGACGACGATCGGATCGTCCCGACCGTCGAGGCGGACGGCGACGTGCGAGACCCCACCGACGACAGTGACGTCGACGATCTCGCCCGCGACCCGGCCCTCGTGGGCGTCCACGATCGTGAGCTGCTCGGGACGCACTCCACGGTGGCGGGATCGTCGACCGGGACCGTCCTTCGGCCGCTTCTCGGGAGCGAGCCGTCGCCGACGCTCCTCTCGACGGTGAGGTGCGGGAAGAGCACGTGCGACTGGAACATCGGGATGATCGGTCGGCGGTGGGTCGGGATCGTCAGCGGACTGCCGGCGATTGTAGCCTCCGTGGCCGAAAGCGCAAGAGACGGCCTCCTGTGTTGCGGAACGAGCAAGATGCTTCCGACGTGCAGGGGTGATACGACCGGTTCGTCGAGGCAAGATGGCGTACGGGTGGGGAGTCGGCGATCATGGCGTCCCGCTCGCCGACCACCCGCCCCGTGGGACCCAGCGAGCACCAGCACGACCAGCACCAGCACGACCAGCACCAGCACGACCAGCCCCGGCGCTCGCCGGGCCGAGCGTCCCAGGAGGACTGCCCCATGAGCACGTTCCTGTTCATGCCCGAGAGTGCCTACGGGCCCACCAACAACTGCATCGGCATCGGCAACGCGCTGCGCGAGCAGGGCCACCGGGTCGTGTTCGCGGCCGAGCGATCGTGGGCGGGCAAGCTCGAGGCGTTGGGATTCGAGGAGGATCTGGTCGATCTCGCCGCCCCGCCCGAGGACACCGGCGACGGCGAGGAGCAGTCGGCCGGTCAGTTCTGGACCGACTTCATCCGCGACACGTCGCCGGTGTTCCGGCTGCCGACGATCGAGCAACTGTCCCAGTTCGTCCAACCCACGTGGCAGGCGCTGATCGACGGAGCCCGGTACTGCCAGCCACAGCTCACCGAGATCATCGAGCGTCAGCGTCCCGACGTGGTGATCGAGGACAACGTCAACTGCTTCCCGGCGCTCGTCACCGCCGGTGTGCCGTTCGTGCGGATCATGTCGTGCAACCCGCTCGAGATGCAGGGCCACGACATCGCGCCCGCCTACTCGGGATACGCCGCCGACGACCGTTCGGGGTGGGAGGCGTTCCGTGCCGAGTACGAGCGGACGCACCGGCCGATGTGGGAGGAGTACAACGAGTGGGTCGTGAGCTGCGGTGCGCCGCCGCTCGCCGACCTGCGGTTCATCCACGAATCGGCGCACCTCAACCTGTACGTGTATCCGGAGGAGGCCGACTACGTCGACCGCCGCCCCCTCGGGCCGTCCTGGCACCGCCTCGAGTCGTCGGTGCGCACCACCGACCAGCCGTTCGAGGTGCCGTCGTCGCTCGGCACCGACGGCGCGCTCGTCTACCTGTCGCTCGGCTCGCTCGGCTCGGCCGACGTCGACCTCATGAAGCGGCTCGTCGACGTGCTCGGCCGGACACCGCACCGCTTCATCGTCAGCAAGGGCCCGCTCCACGACACCTACGACCTGCCCGACAACATGTGGGGTGCCCACCAGGTTCCGCAGACGAACGTGCTGCCGAAGGTCGACCTGGTGATCACCCACGGCGGCAACAACACGACCACCGAGTGCTTCCACTTCGGCAAGCCGATGATCGCCCTGCCGCTGTTCTGGGACCAGTACGACAACGCACAGCGCGTCGACGAGACCGGGTTCGGCGTGCGGCTGCGCACCTACGAGTTCGACGACGCCGAGCTGACCGGCGCCGTCGATCGGCTGCTCGCGGACACGGCGCTGCGGAGCCGCATGGACGTCATCGGCCGGCGCGTGCGCGCCGCCGACGGCATCGGCAAGGCGGCGGGCCTGCTCGCGCCGCTCGCCGCCGAGGCGCGGTGACCCTCGCGCGAGACGCGCGTGGCGCCGGTTCGCCGCGCTGACGGCGCTCGACGGTCGGGTCACCGATCGCACCGCGCTCGGCATGGTGGAGCGAGCGCCGATCCCGTACCCGCCCGAGCCGCTCCGCACGCTCGCCGTGCGGACCACCAAGCGCTCGCTGATCACCGAGGACGACACCGGACGGCGCACCCCCTGGCTCCGCCTCCTCGACCGCTTCGGTGTCGGCTTCGACACCTGACCCCCGAGCGCAGATGGGGAGCGCGGATGGGGGAGGATGGGGCGATGACGTCGCGACCTGTGCACTTCGGATGGCTCTCACCGGTGGCGGGTCACGCCGGGAGCGACTTCCAACCGATCGTGATGTACCAGGAGGAACACATCCTCCCGCACGCGTTGCCCCACTTCGACTCCGTCTGGATCGCCGACCACTTCTACGGTTTCGACGCCGCGAAGACGGAGGGGTTCCTGGAGGGCTGGACCACGCTCACGTGGCTCGCGGCCAGATACCCGAACGTGATGCTGTGCCACCACGTGCTCGGCCACGGCTACCGCAATCCGGCGCTCACGGCGAAGATGGCCTCGACGCTGCAGGTGTTGTCGGGCAACCGGTTCATCCTCGGGATCGGTGGTGGCTGGCGCGACGACGAGTACCGCTCGTACGGGTACGAATTCCCCTCGGCAGGAACCCGGCTGCGGCAACTCGAGGAGGTCGTGCAGATCTGCCGGCTGATGTGGACCGAGGCGCACCCGACGTTCCACGGGGAGTACTTCTCGATCGACGATGCGGCAGCGACGCCGCGCCCCGACGTGGTGCCGCGGGTGCTGATCGGCAGCGCCGGCGAGCAGGTCGGGCTCCCGATCGTCGGCCGCCAAGCCGACCTGTGGAACGGCCCGTACCGCAACGACGACGATTGGCGGCGCAAGCGCTCGATCATCGACCGCGCCGCCGAGGCGGTGGGCCGCGACCCTGCGGCGATCGAGAACACGCTGACCGTCGCCGGCGATCTGCCCGAGTCGGACGCCGACTCGCAGGCCTGGCTCGATCGTCTCGGCCACCTCGTCTCGCTCGGCGTGTCGACGTTCGTCATGGACTTCGGCCACCCGCTCCACCCGGAGCCGGCGCTGCGCTTCGTCGAGCAGGTGATCGGCCCCATGAAGCGCGGCTGACGCTCAGGTCGCGTATCCCGTCAGCGGCAAGCGGGTCCGGTGAGGTGTCCCAACACCGGAGAGGATCCGCCATGTCGCTGCTCGTACCCATCGACCATCCGACGAACATCGAGGCTGTCACCGCTCGTGACGACCGGTCGCGCCGTCGTCCGTCGATCCACCGATTCGACCTCGACGGCACGCAGCTCCCGCCGCAGGCGGAACGACGCCACGTGTTCCCTCGGCTCGACCTCCGTTGGAGGAACGGCGACTGGAACCCCTCAGACGACCGCCACGCGACCACCACCTGGACGTGTTTCGTGGTGGGCGGTAGCACCTGCTACCACCGCTGCTGAGCCGCGAGGGAAGAATCTGGGTCAGATGCCGTCGGCGGCGGCTGCGGCTTCCTCGTCGACGGCGCTGCCCTTCGGGAGGGTCGCGAACACCGGCGGCGGATCGCTCCAGGGTTCGTGCTCGCCTCGGCGCGCCGACTCGATCGCCTCCCACACCCGCTCGGGCGTGCACGGCATGTCGATGTGCCGAACCCCGAGGTGCGACACCGCGTCGATCACTGCGTTCTGGATGGCGGGTGTCGATCCGATCGTGGCGGCCTCGCCGATGCCCTTGACGCCGAGGGGGTTACGCGGGGAGGGGGTGACCGTGGAGTGCACCTCGAACGACGGCATCTCGGCGGCGGACGGCAGGCCGTAGTCGGCGAAGTTCGACGTGTTCGGGTTGCCGTCGCTGTCGAAGCGCACCTCCTCGTACAGCGCCTGGCCGACGCCGGAACCGATACCCCCGTGCTGCTGGCCCTCGACGAGCAGCGGGTTGATGATCGTGCCGCAGTCGTCGACGGCGACGTGGCGCACGAGCCGGGCGTTGCCGGTCTCGACGTCGACCTCGGCGACGGCGATGTGGGCACCGAACGGGAACGACGGCCCGTCGGCCTTGAACACCGCTTCGCCGTCGAGCGTTGCGCCGTCGACGTCGCCGGCGCGCGCCGCGAGCTCGCCCCAGGTGAGCGCCTGCGCCGGGACGCCGGCCACCCCCACGGTTCCGGCGTCACGGTCGACCACGATGTCGTCGACCGACGCTTCGAGCAGTCGGGCGGCGAGCTCACGCGCCTTGTCGACCATGACCGTGGTGGCGTTGCTGACTGCCGATCCGCCGAGCTGCAACGACCGCGACCCGCCGGTACCGCCGCCCTCGCGGACCAGGTCGGTGTCGCCGTCGACCAGCACGATCCGATCGACCGGGATGCCGGTCTGGTCGCTGACGAGCATCGCGTACGCGGTCTGGTGACCTTGCCCGTGCGACAGGGTTCCGCAGAACACGGTGGCGGAGCCGTCGTCGTGCACCAGCACGCGGCCGAACTCACCCGAGCCGCCTCCGGCGGTGATCTCGACGTAGCAGGCGACGCCGATCCCGAGCTGGACCGTGTCACCCCGCTCACGACGATCCGCCTGCTCACGGCGCAGTTCGGCATAGCCGATCGCCTCAGCCGCGGTGTGCAGCGGCAGCCGGTACTGCCCGCTGTCGTAGACGTTGCCGGTCAGCGTGGTGAAGGGGAACACGTCGTCGGCGAGGAGGTTGCGCTCGCGCAGCTCGATCGGATCGATGCCGAGCTCGTGGCTCGCCTGATCGACCAGCCGCTCGAGGAGCGCGGTCGCCTCCGGGCGGCCGGCGCCACGATAGGCGCCCATCGGGCCGGTGTTGGTGGCGGCGACCACGACGTCGAACTCGATCGCCGGGAACGCGTACGTGCCGTGCGACATCCGGCGTGTGCCACCGGGGAGCGAGGCGCCGACGCCGGGGTAGGCGCCGCCATCGCCGACGAGGCGCACCCGCAGCCCGGTGAACGTGCCGTCGCGACGGCACCCGAGCTCGGCGTACTGCACCTGGCCCCGACTGTGGGGCAGGCCCTGCATGTCCTCGGTGCGCGTGGGCATCCACATCACGGGGCGCCCGAGGCGCTGGGCGGCGACGGCGACGGCGGTGTACTCGTGCTGGATCCCCGCCTTGCCGCCGAACCCGCCGCCGACCTGTGGGGTGACGAGGTGAACGTCGCTGTTCGACAGGCCGAGCGCCTGCGCGACCTGGCCGCGCACGTAGTGCGGGAACTGGTTGGACGCCCAGATGTGGAGTCGCCCGTCGTCGCCCGGCGCAGCGGCGAATCCGTGCGTCTCCATCGACGCCACGGCGACGCGCTGGTTGACGTAGCGGCCGCGGATGACGACGTCCGAGATCGATTCGAGATCGAGCGGTGCGTCGGGCGACTCGACCACGGCGACGTTGGTACCACGGTCGGGGAAGATGACCTCGGCGTCGATCGCGAGTGCGGCCTCTGGATCGACGGACGCGGCCAGCGGTTCGATGTCGGCGATCACCGTGGCGGCCGCGTCGGTCGCCTGGGTGCGAGTTTCGGCGAACACGACCGCGATCGGTTCCCCGACGAAGCGCACCCGGTCGGTTGCGAGTGGCGGCCGGGCGAAGTCGGCGTGGATCTTGGCGAAGCCCTGGTGTGGCGCGACGCCGAGGTCGGCTGCGGTCCAGACCGCCACAACCCCCGGCATCGACCGGGCCTCGTCGGCGTCGATGCCGCGGAGGATGCCGTGGGCAACGTCGCTGCGCACGTACACGGCGTGGAGCAGATCGACGAAGGGCAGGTCGGCGAGATATCGCGCCTCGCCCGTGAGGAGACCCGGATCCTCCGTGCGCAGAACCCGGTTGCCCAGGATGGAACCGGCGGGCATCGCAGAGGCTTCACTCACAAGGGTCATGACGGCGAACCTACCCCTCGCTTGCGGGGCGCACGCAAGGATCTGCCAATAGCGTGGATCCATGTCGTCCGCCGTGCTCCAGACCGTGCCGCTGGGCTTCCAGTGGCCCACCGCCGACCCGTTCCTGTTCTGCGTCCACCACCTCGACCGCTACCCGGCCGGGAACGCTGCGCTGGGTCCGGCGGCGTCGCTTGCCGGCCGACCGCTCGGCTCCGACTTCGAGGGCATCGACGGGTGGCGGATGTACCACGGTCAGGTGGTGCCCGGCTTCCCGTCGCACCCGCATCGCGGCTTCGAGACGATCACCTACGTGCGTCAGGGTCTGGTCTACCACAGCGACTCCCTCGGTGCGGCCGCCCGCTACGGCAGCGGTGACGTCCAGTGGATGACTGCGGGCGCCGGGATCCAGCACGCCGAGATGATGCCGCTGCTCGACCGTGATGGCCCCAACACCCTCGAGCTGTTCCAGATCTGGCTCAACCTGTCGGCCGCCGACAAGATGGTCGAGCCGCACTTCTCGATGCTGTGGGAGCGTGACATCCCGCGGGTGGTGCGTACCGACGCCGCCGGGCGCACCGTCGAGATCACCGTGATCGCCGGCCCGCTCGACGGTGTCGCGCCCCCGCCTCCGCCTCCGGCGTCGTGGGCCTCACACCCCGAGAGCGACCTCGCGATCTGGCACCTCACCATGGATGCCGGCGCGTCGTGCACCCTGCCGGCCCCCCAGGGCGGCACCGACACGAATCGCATCCTGTACGTGTTCGAGGGCACCGGCATCACGGTCGAGGGTGAGCCGGTGGGCGGAGCCACCGGCGCCGTGGTCGACGCCGGCCGGGCGGTCACGGTCACCGCCGGAGCACATCACACCGAGATCCTGATGATGCAGGCCCGCCCGCTGGGCGAGCCGGTGGCGCAGCACGGGCCGTTCGTGATGAACACCCGCGCCGAGATCCAGCAGGCGTTCGACGACTACCAGCGGACACGCTTCGGCGGGTGGCCGTGGGATCGGGACGATCCCGTGCACGGCCCGGACGGCACGCGGTTCGCGCGCTTCGCCGACGGGCGCGTCGAGCACGCCGTGCCCGTCTGAACACGCGGTCCGATTCGTCGTCAGTGATGGGGCGGTGGCTGGAAGCGGCCGACGATGATCGGCAGCATCTTCACTGCGACCTGCGGCACGTCCTGCAGCATGCCGGCGAAGTCGCGACCGTCGATGTGCAACAGCGCCACGTCGGTCTTGGCGATCACCGTCGAGTTGCGATGCGAGCGGGTGATCAGCGCCATCTCGCCGGCGAAGCCCCCAGGCCCGATGTCGGCGATGTGCTCTCCGTCGCGGGTGACCTCGAGTTCCCCCTCGATCACGATCACCATCTCGTGGGCGGTGGCGCCTTCACGCATGATCACGCTGCCGGCCTTCAGGTCGAGATCGGTCGCTTTGCTCGACACGGCGTCGAGCATGTCGTCGTCGAGGTCGGCGAACAGGGGCACCTGCTTCAGGTAGGCGTGGTACGCGTTCGAGTTCTTGGGCATCGGTCGTCCCTCCTTGCGCGTCATCGTAAACAACTGCTGTTGCGGGGGTGTGGTCCTGCGACGCGCGGCCGGCACCCGTTCTCGCGTCAGAAGCGCTGGGTGAAGCCCCCGTCGACCACCATCACCTCACCGGAGACGTACCGGTTGCGGACGAGGGCCAGAACGGCTTCGGCACAATCGTCGGGCATCGCGACGCGCGGCACCGGGTTCACCTTGGCGATGCTCTCGTGCAGGTCGTGCCATTCCTCGGTCCACGGGGTCGCGACCAGGCCCGGCGCGATCGCGTTCACACGCACCGGCCCGTGGGACTTCGCGAGCAGGGCGGTCATGTGGTTGAGGGCCGCCTTCGACATCGCATAGGGGATCGACGACCCGACCGGTCGGAGACCGGCGATCGAGCTGACCGTCACGACGTTGCCGTCGTCGCTCTCCCTCAGGTGCGGCATCGCGGCCTTCGTGAGGTACCAGGTGCCGAACACGTTGACCTCGAACGTGCGCCGGAAGATCTCGTCAGTGACCGCATCGAGGTCTCGGTGGTCGACTCGCTGCGTCCACCCTGCGTTGTTCACCAGGACGTCGAGCCGGCCATGGCGCTCGATCACCGCGTCGACGAGGGCCTGGCACTGGACCGGATCGCTGATGTCGGCCTGCACGTACGACGACTCGCCGGGTAACGCATCGCTCACCTGCTGCCCGGCTTCGACCGACGACGACGAGTTGACGACAACCGTCGCACCGAGCGCCGAGAAGCGCCGGGCGACCTGCTCACCGATACCGCTCGACGACCCCGTGACGAGCACGACCCGACCCGAGAACTCGTCGCTGATGATCCCTGACCGGTCGGCGTCGTCGCTCACGGAGCGACAGGCTTCCACCCGGGATGCCGGAACACGTAGCCGAAGCGATCGCGCCACCCGTCGGCGCGGCGGACGTCGTGTGCGATGCCGATGAACTCGTGGTAGCCGATGCGCAGTGGGTTGTGGGTGCCGATGTTCTTCGTGAGGCCGTACTTCACGCGGCGCACCTCGGGCTCGAACGTGCCGAACAGCTTGTCCCAGATGATGAGGATGCCGCCGTAGTTCTTGTCGAGGTACTGCTGGTTGGCGCCGTGATGGACCCGGTGGTGCGAAGCGGTGTTGAGCACCCGCTCGGCGGCGGCGGGCAGCCGGTCGATCGCCTCGGTGTGGATCCAGTACTGGTAGAGCAGGTTGAGCTGGCCGGCCTTGCGGATGGTGGCCGTGTCGTAGCCGAGCAGCGACATCGGCCAGAACACCCACCACACGAGGAACGGCGACCAGGGCTGGCGGAGCGCGGTCGACAGGTTGTAGCGCTCGCTCGAGTGGTGCGTGACGTGGTGCGCCCAGAAGAGCCGCACCTCGTGCATCCAGCGGTGCTCCCAGTAGTACAGGAGGTCCCACAGGACCAGGGCGGTCACGAGCTTGGTGCGCCGGCTACCGAGGTTCGACACACGGTGCCGGTGGAAGAATTGCTCGGCCCGGGTGTGGGGCCCCATCAGCGCGATGCCGACCGCCACGCTGCCCGCCAACATGCTGAGGTTGGCGACCGTGTCGCGGCGCTCGAAGCCGAGGGGGACGAGCGGGTCGCCGGGCTGCTGCGTGCCCGAGAGCTCGTCGGGCGAGGCGTCGATCATGTCGCCGAGCGTGCGCTTCGGACGGTGCCGCAGCACCCACCACTCGGCCGCCATTGTCACCACGAAGTACGGAACGGCCAGCTTGTCGAGGGTGTCGAGCTGCAGTGCTGCCGGCTTCCGCTTCGCCACGTCCCCACCATACGGCGGCGCGGGCTCCGTCACCGATCGCTCACACCATTAGTGTCCGCGGCATGCGTACGGAACTGTTGATCGATGGGGAATGGCGGCAGGGGTCGGCGGATGGCCGCATCGGTGTGCTCGATCCGGCCACCGACGAGCAGATCGCAGAGATCGCCGACGGCACACCCTCCGACGCGATCGCGGCGTGCGACGCAGCGGAAGCGGCGCAGGTCGCGTGGGCCAAAGCGGCACCGCGTGAGCGCAGCGAGATCCTGCGCAACTGCTGGAAGGTGCTCGTCGAGCACACCGACGAACTGGCCGAGCTGATCGTGCGCGAGCACGGCAAGCCGATCGGCGACGCCAAGGGCGAGATCGCCTACTCGGCGGAGTTCTTCCGGTGGAACGCCGAGGAGACGGTGCGCATCCGCGGTGAGATCGGCACCGCCCCGTCGGGGGCGAACAAGATGATCATCCACCACCACCCGATCGGCGTGGTGGCGATCATCACACCGTGGAACTTCCCGGCGGCGATGATCACCCGCAAGCTCGCGCCGGCACTCGGCGCCGGCAACGGGGTGGTCATCAAGCCGCCGAAGGAGACGCCGCTCACGGCGCTGCGGATCGGTGAGCTGCTGATCGACGCCGGGATCCCGAATGGGCTCGTCAACATCGTCCCCACGTCGACGGCCGGAGACTGGCTCGACGCGGTCGTCGATCACCGGGCGGTCCGGATGCTCAGCTTCACCGGCTCGACCGAGGTGGGTCGTGTGCTGCTGCGGCGTGCGGCAGATCGGGTGCTGAAGACGGTGATGGAGCTGGGTGGCAACGCCCCGTTCATCGTGTTCGACGACGCCGACATCGATGCCGCGGTCGAGGGCGCGATGGTGGCGAAGATGCGTCACTCCGCCGAGACCTGCACCGCTGCCAACCGCTTCTACGTGGAGGCCGGTGTGCTCGACGAGTTCTCCGAGAAGTTCACGGCGGCGATGGGCAACGTGAAGGTCGGCAGCGGGTTCGAGGCCGGCGTCACGTGCGGCCCGATGATCAACAAGAAGGCGGTCACCGACATCGACGGCCTCGTGCGCGGCGCCGTGATGGACGGTGCGTCGATCCTGCTCGGCGGCGAGCCGCGGCCGGGCGCGGGCTGCTTCTACCCGGCCACGGTGCTGCGCGACGTGCGCCACGGATCGACGATCTCCCAGGAGGAGATCTTCGGGCCGGTCGCGCCGATCATCTCGTTCACCGATCACGACGAGGTGGTTCGGATGGCGAACGACACCGAGATGGGCCTCACCGGCTACGTCTTCACGCAGGACCTCGCGAAGGGCCTCCACATCGGCGAGCGGATCCAGGCCGGCATGATCGGCCTCAACCGCGGCGCCGTGAGCGACCCGGCGGCACCGTTCGGCGGCATGAAGCAGAGCGGCCTCGGCCGCGAGGGCAGCACCGAGGGCATCTACGAGTTCATGGAGACCCAGTACATCGCCACCAACTGGTGATGTGACGGAATGGGTCAGACCAACTCCGTCACAGCTCGAGCCGTGACGGAGTTGGTCTGACCCATTCCGTCACGGCGGGGGCTCGGTTCTTTGCACCCGTGCGGGCGATCTACGTTGTGGTGCCATGTCGACGCCGCAGCACCACATTCACCTCTCCGAATCGGAGATGCCGACCACCTGGTAC
>JALHOG010000102.1 GCA_022843125.1 Ilumatobacteraceae bacterium | reverse complement strand
GTCGCGGCGGTCACCCTCGGCGCCGCCGCGGCCTGAACCCCGACTCAGATCACACGTTCACGTTGTGCCTGACACAACGTGAACGTGTGTGGTCACTCGCCGCCGAGGTAGCGGGCGAAGAGATCGCCGTCCAGCAACTCCGCCGAGGTGCCCGAGAACACCATCTCGCCGCGATTGAGCACGTACACGCTCGACGCCATCGCCAGCGCACGTGCGGCGAACTGATCGACGATCAACAGCGCCGTGCCCTTCGACGCGATGTCCTGGAGGAACTGGAAGATCGCGTCGACCACGATCGGGGCGAGGCCGAGCGACGCTTCGTCGACGAGGATCAACTTCGGGTTCGTGGTGTACGCGCGAGCCATCGCGAGCATCTGCTGCTGGCCGCCGCTGAGCAGGCCCGCCCTCTGCTCGAGGCGCTCCCCGAGGATCGGGAACACCTCGGCCGCACGCTCCACCGCCTCGGCCTCGTGCCCGGCTGCCGCCTGCTGCTCCAGATTCTCGCGGACCGTCAGCGATCGGAAGATGCCCCGACCCTCGGGGACGTGACAGAGACCGAGTTGAGAGCGCCGGAACGTCGGCAGCTTGGTGACATCCTGACCACCGATCTCGACGGTTCCGCTCGTCGGCCGGATCAGGCCCGAGACCGTCTTCAGCAGCGTCGACTTCCCCGCCCCGTTCGGCCCGAGCAGCGCCGTGACCGATCCAGCGGGCACGACCAGGTCGACGTCGCGCAGGATCGTCGTGTGGTCGTAGCCGCTCGTGACTCCACGAAGTGCGAGTGCGGCCACATCGACCTGTGCGGCACCGTTCGTGCTCGCCGTGTCCGCGGTGTTCGTCGTCGTCATCAGACGCCCTCCGTCAGTTCCTCGAGCTCGAGGGCCTCGGACCCCAGATACGCCGACCGCACGATCTCGCTGGTGGCGACCTCGTTGGGTGAGCCTTCGAAGATCATCCGCCCGAAGTCGAGCACATAGATGTACTGGCAGACCTTCATCACGAGCGCCATGTCGTGCTCGACGAGCAGGATCCCGCAGCCACGCTCGGCGACAGCGGTGCGCAGCACCTCGCCGAACCGAGCCGTCTCCTCGCGATCGAGGCCTGATGACGGTTCGTCGAGCAGCAGCAGATCGAAGGGTCCGGCGAGACACCGAGCGAGCTCGACCAGACGGCGTTCGCCGGTGGAGAGCGACCCTGCCTGCTTGTCGGCGAGCCGCCCGATCCCGCACAGTTCGAGCGCAGCCGCTGCGCTCTCGAGGGTTGCCCGGCGCTCGGCCGGCGGCGCCACCATCTGGCGCAGGACGCGCGCACCCGCTGCCGCGGACTCGTGTCCCAGCGCAACGTTGTCGAACACGGTGAGCGTGTCACACAGCTCCATGCGCTGGAACGTGCGCCCGAGTCCCATGCGGGCGCGCACCGGAGCGGGCCGCGACGTGACATCGACCCCGTCGAGTCGGACGAGGCCGCTGATCGATCGATTGATGCCGCTGCACGCGTTGAACGTGGTGGTCTTGCCGGCACCGTTGGGACCGATGAGGCCGGTGATCCGGCCGAGCGGCGCCGTGAGACTGACATCGTCGACCGCGACCAGGCCGCCGAAGCGCACGGACAGGTGCTCGACCTCCAGCCCTGCCGTCGACGTGGCGACTCGGGTAGCGGCGCCGGCCGTCGCCGATGCAGCCGCAGGGGTGGTCGACACGCGGGTCCGGCCGAGCCGCCCGAGCACCTCCTGCAACTTCGGCGACATCGGCGGGTGCCCTCCACGCAGCGAGATCAGGATCGCGAACAGCCCGAACAGCGCGTTGAGGATGTACAACCCGTTGTCGCCTCCGATGTACGCGGGGATGACCGCCGTGATCGCGGCGACGACGGCGTACCACGGCTCACGGAACGGCGCGAGTGCAAGGACTGCGACGATGACGAGCGAGTTGAACGGCTGGAACACCAGGGTGCCACCGTCGATGCTGTTGAGTGCCACCCCGTACATCACGCCGGCGACCGCGGCCAGTGCCGCGGACATGCAGAACACGATCACCTTGGTCACGTTGGTCGACAACCCGAGTGTCGACACGGCGGTCTGGCTGTCGGACATGCCGCGCAGCACGCGTCCGAGGCGCGACTGGTTGATCGCGACGATGACGAGTGCGGTGGCGACGAAGGCCGTGAGGATCACGTAGTAGCGCGCCTCGCCGCTCGACCAACCGAACGGTGCCGCGACCTTGCGTGACCCAGCGAAGGTGAAGTACATCCACGACTGGGGGTAGAACAACCGCTGGACGAGGATGCCGAAGCCGAACGTGGCGAGTGCGAGGTAGATCCCGCTCAGCCGGATCGCAGGAAGTGCGATGAGCGCGCCCACCGGCACCGTGACGAGTGCTGCCAACGCGAGTGCGATCAGCCACGGGAGACCCACGTCGACGTGGAACTGGGAGAACGCGACGGCGCCGATGCCGGCGAACACCGAGTGGCACAGCGAGACCTGGCCGCTCGTCTTCACGAGCAGACCCAGCGAGAGCATCAGGATGCCCGTACACAGACCGAACGTGTAGAAGGGCAGCTTCGTCCCCACCACAAGGGGGATGAGCAGCAGGAAGCCGAGCACCACGACCCCCGACCCGAGACGGAGCTCGATCGGCCCCTTCCACTGCAGCGATGGCCGCGCTTCCGCGTCGGACCGTGTGGTGAGCGTGCCCTTCGGGAGCACGAGCAGGACGACGAACAGCACGAGGAACGGCAGTGCATCGGGGAGCCCGCCGAGCGCGTTCCACTCGTTGCGGTTGACCATGAATCCGGTCATGTCCTGCAGGACCCCCACGACGAGGCCACCGACGAACGTGATCGGGATGCTCGCGAAGCCGCCGATCGCCGCCGCACCGAACGCGTAGGTGGCGAGGAACGTCAGTGCGAAGGCCTGCAATCCGACGATGGGCAGGATCAGGACGCCCGAGAGGGACGCGAACGTGCAGCCGATCGACCACGCCACGCGGCGCACGAAGACGGGATTGGTGCCCTGCAGCGCGAGCAGATCGGGGTCGTCGACGGCAGCCCGCATCGATGCGCCGATGCGCGTGAAACGGAACATCGCATAGAGGCCGGCCACACCGATCAAGGCGATGGCGGCCGTGACCAGCTGATCGCCGAAGACGTTCACGTCGAGGATCTGCCAGCGGTACCGCTGCCGATCACTGAACGGCAGGAAGCGTTCCACCCGAATGCCCACGGCGCTCCCTGGGTAGAACAGCACGCACAAGGACGGGACCATCACGGTGAGGCCCACGGTGCCGACGATCTTCATGCTGGTTCGCTGTCGTGCGAGGTTGCGGGCCACCGCCTCCATCACGATGCCCATCAGCGGTCCGAAGACGAACACGCTGATGAAGAAGGCGATCTTCCAGTCCCAGCCGAGGGTCTCCTGCACGAAGTAGAAGAGCATCGCGCTCGCGGTGAGCACGGCACCGTGGCCGAAGTTGAAGATGCCGGATGTCTTGAACGTCAGGACGAGGCCGCTGCCGGCCAAGCCGTAGATCGTGCCGGTGACGAGGCCGGTGACGATGAATGGCAGGAGATCACGCACGGGTTCGGGCTCCGGTCGACGACGTACAGGACAGGGCAGAAATCCGATGGGGGGCGGGTCGAGACCCGCCCCCCATCGATCAGAGTGACCGAATGGTCAGGACTCGGCCGGGTAGCACTGGTAGGCCAGCCCACCGAGCGGGTTGGTGAACTCGCCGCCCTCGAGGATGTACGGCCAGAAGCACGGACGGGCCGGCGCCGGCTCACCCTCGGTGAACGTGGTCGGAGCGATCAAGCCGCCCAGCGTCTCGTCCTTGATGGTGTACATGTTCGCGAGGGTCTCTGCGGCGGTGGGCTCATCGCTGAGGTTGGCGTTCGCCTTGGCGAACAGCTGCAGCACGCTCCACAGGCCGGTGGCAGTCGGGTCATTGATCCCGTCTTCGCTCACCCCGGCTGCTTCCATCGCGTCGATGTACTCCTGCACCAGCGGGTCGTCGACCCACCACGGGAAGCCGTTGATCCCACCGGCGAGGGTGACGCCCTCGACCCTGATGGTCTCACCGCTGACCGAGCCGGCCGACGCACCGAAGATGCCGTCGTAGCCCTGGTCACGGCACGAGTTCATCAACGCCACGCCGAGCGCCGAGCCACCACTGATCTGGATGAAGTCGACACCGTCCTGGATGAACTGGATGCACTCGGCGGAGTAGTCGCCGGCGGTCGAGCTGACCAGGACGCGGCCGCCGTACTCGAGCCCGGCAGCGGCGGCGGTCGCCTCCCACACCGGCGTGGCCGCCGAGCAGGAGTCGACCTCGGCACATGCTGCGACGGCGCCCTTGGTGGCGCCGGCCGCCAGTGCGCCGAGCACCTGCTGGTCGACCACGGCGCCGAACGTCGTGGCGATCGGGAACGCATTGGGGAGTGCGCACGGCAGCGGCGAGCCCTCCTCGGAGGAGCAGGCCAGCTTGAACGCCTCGATGTTGCCACCCCAGATCGACGGGTTGTACCCGACGCCCATGATCGGGACACCGGAAGCGGCGAGCGTCGCGCCCTGGGCGGTCTCGGTGCCGGGGGTCGCCAGGAGGTACAGCACCGGGTTCTTCGCGAGGAGTTCCTCGGTCTGGGTCTGCGCCAACGCAGCGTCACCCTTGGTGTCCTGGAGGTCGAGCTCGACCGGATGGCCGTTGATGCCACCCCGCTCGTTGATCCACGCCGCCCACGCCTCGACGACCGCTGCATGCTCGGGACGCCCGGTGACGCCCGTGAGGTCGAACGAGCCGGCGATCAGGATCGGCGACTTGTCGGCCACCGGCGCCTCGGCTGCGGTGGTGGCCGGAGCGGTGTCTTCAGCGGTGTCTTCCGCAGTCTCGGCCGCGGTCTCGGCCGCAGTCGTGGCCGGAGTGTCGCCGTCAGTGGTGGCGGGCGCATCGGCCGTTGTGACCGCTGGCGATTCGGCAGTCGCGGTGTCCCCCGCAGTTTCCTCGTCGTCGCCACCGCACGCCGCGAGGACGAGCGCAGCGACGACGGAAACTGCGAACAGCCGTCGACGAGAGGACATGGTGGTAAGCAAGAAGATTCCCCCTTCTGGGTCGGGCGGACCGAGCGCCCCCCCGAGCAACATTCAGTGTACTGTTATCAACCCGTTGAGGCAAGACGCCATCACAACAACGTCCCCGCCGCACGGCAGGACCCGTTTCCCTCTCGGCGCCCTCACCCCAAACAACACCATAATCTAAAGGATTCGACGCCCGCTAGTCGCAGGATTCGCGCTGCCATGGTCGAGATGACGGGTCCCCGATCACATCAGTTGAGATGGATACCGCCATCGACGTGCAGGGTCTCGCCGGTGACGAACCGAGCGCGGTCGCTGCACAGGAACAGCGCACCCTCGGCCACGTCGTCGACCGTGCCCTCGATCTTCAGGGGCCGACGCTTCGCGACCTCCGCCCGCAGTTGGTCGGACATCCCGGCGCCGATGTCGGTCGGCACCGCCGGGGACAGCGAGTTGACCCGGATCCCGAACTTGCCGAGTTCCTTCGCGGCGCTGAGTGTCACCGCGTGCAGACCGGCCTTCGCGGCCGCATAGGCGACCTGGCCGACGTTGCCGCGCTCCCCCGACCACGAGATCAGGTTGAGCACCACGCCGCCGCCGTTCGGCTTCATGACACCCGTGGCGACGCGCAGCAGATGGAATGGCCCGGTCAGGTTGACCGCAAGGCTTGCGTCCCAACGCTCCGGCGTCACGCCGGTGATGAAGTTGTCGATCGCCGCGCCGGCGTTGTTCACGACGATGTCGAGCTGCCCGAAGGTGTCGACGGCCTTGGACACGAGCGACTCCACCACACCTGCTGCACCGATGTCACCGGCGCACGAGACCGCACCGGGGATCGTCGACGCGACCGCCGCCGCAGCCGCCTCGTCGCGACCGTGGACGATGATCGACGCTCCCTCAGCGGCGAAGCGTGCAGCAACAGCGCGCCCGATGCCTCGGGTCGATCCTGTGACGATCGCGACGCGACCCGCCAACTCGCCCACCGCCGGTGTCGTCCGGTCCCCCATGTCGCCCCTCCGTCGTCCGCAGCACAGGAAAGAGTAGCCCGATTCGCCCGACCGCTGCCCACCGCGAGAGTCGTCGGGGATCGCTCGCCGCTCCGCTCCGGCTCGAGCTGGGTCAGCTCCCGGACGACGACGCCGGCGGGCGCCAGCAGGCGGCGAGCAGCAGTGCCGCTCCCCCGCCACCGGCGAGCGCAGCGACCAGCAGACCGCCGACGCCCGTGAGGTCGTCGACGATGTCGAACGCATCATCGAGCGACCACGCACCCGGGCCGATCGCCCCGAGCACCAACCCGCACACCAGCAGCACCATCACGTACTCCCAGCCCTGCCCGGGTCGGAAGATGAAGAAGCCGTTCGTGCGGTGGGCGGTGATCCACGCGACCGCCATCACGCCGACCACGCCGGCGGCACCGAACGGGGTCAGCAGGCCCAGCACCAGCAACGCCCCGGCGCCCAGCTCGGTGATGCTCGCGAGCCACGCCTGCACCTTGGCGGGCCGCATGCCCATCGACTCGAACCACGCAGCAGTACCGGCGATCTTGCCGCCACCCCAGATGTGGTTGTAGCCGTGGGCGATCATCACCCCGCCCACCGCCACCCGGAACACCAGGAGTGTGAGGTTCATTGCGTCGAGATCGGACATCAGTGCATCCGTCTCATGCGGTGAGGCGGTCGTCGAACGGGATCTGGCTCGTGGTGGACATGGAACTCCTCTTCTGGCCACCGGGCGAACCGATGGCGGTGTGACACGGACGCGCAGTGGGCCGCGGGGAACGGCCCGCCGGATCAGTCGCTCGCAGGCAGCGCCTTGGTCTCCTTGAGCACGAGCGCCACCCCGCCGATCGCCGGCACGCCGTCGCCGGCCTTGGTGCAGAGCAGTTCGACGGTGTCGTCGTCGTCGACGTAGCGCTTGCCCATCGCGACGCCACCACCGTGCCCCTCGGCAACGCTGCCCGACCCGTCGCGCTCGGCGGCGCTCGACACGGGCGGAGCACCGCCGATCGTGAGTTCGACCTCGCCGGCCGGCGCCTTGACGGTGATCATCTCGGTGACACAGACCGCGCTGAACAAACGTGTACCGGGCTTGAGTGCGATGGGCATCGGGGAAGTCTCCTCGGAACTGGAACGGAACTGGATCGGAACTGGAACAGTCAGGACGGGGTCGGTTGTGCAGCGGCCGCTGCGAGCTCCTGCTGGACGATCCGACGCAGCATCTTGCCGGTCTCGGTGTGGGGCAGGACGTCGCGGAACACGATCTCCTCGGGAGTCTTCGAACCCCTGAGCTCGGCGCGAACCGCGTCCTGGAGTTCGGCTGCCGTGACCGACGCGCCCTCACGCAGGACGACTGCGGCGAGGATGCGCTGACCCCATTCGTCGTCGGGGATGCCGACGACGCAGGCCTCGGCGACCGCGGCGTGCCTGAGCAGCACCTCCTCGATCTCGGCGGGAGCGATGTTCTCACCGCCGCGAATGATGGTGTCGTCGGCGCGGCCCTCGATGAAGAGGTACCCCTCGGCATCGACGAAGCCCCGGTCGCGAGTGCAGAACCAGCCGTCATCGTCGAGCAGGCTCCCCGACGCGTACTCGCCCGAGATCTGCTCGCCGCGCAGGAAGATGATGCCCGGCTCACCGGCGGCGACCGGTTGGTCGAGCTCGTCACGGATCTCGATCTCGACCATCGGGAGCACTTGACCGGCCGAGCCCAGCCGACGACGCACGAGCGGGTCGTCACTCGCGATCGCGGCGCGATGGTCGTCGGGGCCGAGCACGGCAATCGTCGATGCGGTCTCGGTCAACCCGTACGCGTTCACGAATCCGGTATCGGGGAACAGGCGGAGCGCTTCCAGCAGCACCCGCTCCGAGACCTTCGCCCCGCCGTAGGAGAGCGACCGCAGGGTGGGGACGTCGGCGGAGCTGCCGCCCACGGCGTCGACGATGCGCGAGAGCATGGTGGGGACCACCATCGCGTTGGTGATGCCCTCGCGACGAACCGCCTCGAGCCAGTGGGTCGGCTCGAACGCCCGCAGGTACACGAGCCGGCGTCCGGCGAACGTGTTCGACAGCATGTTGGCCATCCCGGCGATGTGGTACGGCGGCACCGACACGAGCGCCGCCTCATCGGGGGCGGCCCCACCGAACTCGACCGTGCCGAGCAGATAGGCCATCAGGTGCCGGTGGCGCAGGAGCGCCGACTTCGGCTCCGACGTCGTGCCGCTGGTGTAGAGGACGATCGCGACCTCGTCGTCGTCGAACGGCGGGTCGATCGCGGGCGGATCGGCCGGCAACGACCTGAGCCACTCGTCGAAGACGTGAACCGGTGCGCCGGTCGAGATCCGAGGTGCGGTGTGCTCGTCGGCGAGCACGAACGCGTTGGGCTGCCGAGCGACCAGCGAGTTGAGCTGGTGATCCTCGAGCCGATAGTTCACGGGCACGAACGGGATCCCCGCCCAGGCCGCCGCGAACAGCGCGACCGGCAGCAGCGGATGGTTCTCGCCGACGTAGACCAGTGCACTGAATCCGGACAGTGTCGACGCCCCCGAGCGCACCGTGCTGCCGATCGCAGCGCCGGTCAGCGCGTCGGCTCCCTCGCCCAGCAGGACGCGTTCGTCGAAGCCAGACTCGACCATCTCGACCAGCGATGCCAGATGCATGCACCCTATTGTTGACGACCGTGTCAGATTCGAGCAAGACGGCGAGGTCGGACGCGACTCCGGTGCTCGTCGAACGACGTTCCGACGGGGTCGCGATCGTCACCCTGCACCGACCGCACGCCCGCAACGCGGTCGACGTGGGGCTCGCCACGGCGCTCGTCGACGCGATGTCCTCACTCGACGACGTCGGCTGTGTGGTCCTGACCGGGACCGACCCGGCGTTCTGCGCCGGGCTCGACCTCCGGGCGCTCGGTACCGACCGTCTGGCCGATCTGCCGCGCTTCATCGATGCCGTCGCCGACTCACCGGTCCCGGTCATCGCGGCGGTCAACGGCCCAGCTGTCACCGGGGGCCTCGAGGTCGCCCTGGCGTGTGATTTCCTGGTCGCGTCCAACCGCGCCCGCTTCGCCGACACCCACGTCCGCGTCGGCGTCTACCCCGGCCCGGTCCTCGTCGATCTGCCCCGGCGGGTCGGCATGGCGAAGGCGCGCGAGATGTCGATGACCGGCAACTTCGTCGACGCCGACACCGCGCTGCGCATCGGGCTCGCGAACCACGTCGTCGCCCATGACGAACTCCTGCCGTTCGCCATCTCGCTGGCCGCCGCGATCGCTGAGCAGGATCCGGCGATGATCGCGACGATGCGCCGCGACTGGGACGAGACCGGCGGTCTGCCGCTCGCTGCCGCTCATCGCCACCACCGGGAGATCGCACGCGAGCACGGTTACACCAGCGTCGGGAGCGACACGCTCCGGTCACGGATGCGAGCGGTGGTCGAACGCAACCACCAGCAGGTCGGCGACAGCAGTTGAGCGGTTGAGCGCTTGAGCGAGCGAGCGAGCCCGCGTGACGGGCGGGCGTGTGTCCTACCCTGACGGCATCGGCCATCTCGACCTCACGCCCCACGAGTACGAGCACTTCGTCTCGGCACCGTTCGTCGACGAGCGCATCATCGGCGAGGGCATCATGGTGGTGCTCGTACGCGGTGTCGCCGACGCGCTGCCGCCCTGCGGGTCGCTCCCGGTGGTCGTGGCGTGGGTCGGCGACGAGTTCGGCGCGGCCGGTCCGGCAGAGGCCGATGTGATCGTCGGCGAAGGCGACGTCGACGACCTCGTCGCTGCTGTCGAGCGGGCGCCGATCGCGGCCACGACGCTCGCCGTGCTGCTGCGGTCGCAGCCACTGCTCGACGTCGAAGCGGGTCTTGCGGCCGAATCGGCCGCGTACTCGACGCTGCAGGCGGGTGCCGAGTTCGCCGCGTGGCGTTCGGCTGCGGCATCGACACCCGACGACCGGGGCGGTCCGGCGGTGAGCGCCTGCCGCGACGGCGACGTCCTCACGGTCACGCTCACGCGGCCGCACCGCCACAACGCGATCAGCACGCAGCTGCGCGACGAGCTCACCGAGGCGCTCACCGTCGCCGTCGTCGACCCGTCGATCAGCACCGTCCACCTGTGCGGCGAGGGTCGGTCGTTCTGCAGCGGGGGGGACCTCGGCGAGTTCGGGTCGCGCTCCGACCCGGCGAGCGCGCACCGCGTTCGGCTGGCGCGCAGCCCTGCCCGTCTCATCCATCGGCTGCGCGAGCGCACGGTCGTGCACACCCACGGCGCCACCTACGGCGGCGGGGTCGAGATGGCGGCGTTCGCCGGGCGCGTGCTCGCCCACCCCGACACTCGGTTCGCGCTGCCCGAGGTGGGCCTCGGTCTGATCCCGGGGGCCGGTGGGACCGTGAGCCTCACTCGCCGGATCGGGCGTCAGCGAACGGCAGCGCTGGGGCTGACCGGCCGCTCGATCGATACGACGACAGCGCTGCGCTGGGGTCTGATCGACGAGATCGAACGCTGAGCGCCGCGCTGCTCGGCGGCGCTCAGGCGTCGAGCCGCGCCGTTGCCGACCCGGTGACCACGGGCTTGCCGTCCTGGTTGACGGTGGTCACCGAGAAGTCGGCGTAGTGCACGCCACCTTCCTCGCGAATCGCCTCGACGGTCGCGGTGGCGGTGAGCGTCTCACCGGGCCAGACCTGGTTGACGAACCGCACGCCGTACTTGGTCAGGCGACCGTTGCCCACCCAGTCGGTGAGGAGCTTGCCGGTCGCACCCATGCTGAGCATGCCGTGAGCGAAGACCGTCGGATAGCCGGCGACCTGCGTGATGTAGACCTCGTCGGTGTGCAGCGGGTTGTAGTCCCCCGATGCGCCCGCGTACATCACGAGCCGGGTACGGGAGATGTTCTCCAGCACGACCTCGGTGCGCGTGGCGCCGACTTCGAGTGTTGCAGCGCTGAGTGCCATGTCGTCGTTCTCCTCGATCCTCAACCCTGCACGGCCTGCGACGGCAGCACGCTGACCATCCGCGCCGTGACCACGATGTCGCCGGTGTCGACGCTCACGTAGTCGACGAACATCTCTTCGAACTGGAGCGTGCCCCCACGCTTGGACTCCTTCGCCCACGACTCGCCCTGGCGCTCCTCGGCGCGAAGGATCTCACCGGCGACAAGCGGTCGGTGGTACTCGAAATGCTGCTCGGCGTGCAGCCGGCCCGTGCTCTCGATCGTGGCGCCCGACGGCTCGGACGCGGAGCCGAACCACGGCTCGCCGAGCTTCGGCCGGAGGAACGCGTCGGGGTCGAACTGCATGCCCGCCATCGTGAACGTCGGCGGCGCGATGACGCCGCCGAACTCGGCAGCCTCGGGCGAGCCGGGGTCGGTGTACACCGGATTCTCGTCGCCGATCGCCCGTGCGAACATGAGGATGTGACTTTCCTCGACCGGAAAGCGCTCGATGGTCATGCCAGCTCCATTCGTCCGTGGTGACCGCTGCGATGGTACCTGACACTTCTGTCAGCAGACCAAAGCCTCAGCGCCGCCCCGTTCGGGCGAGGCCCAGGCCTTCAGGAGATGGTGAGACCGGTCGGGAACGCTCCGAACATCTTGCGGATGCCGACACCCAACTCCTCGACGGTGACCGCCTCACCGCTCTTCGACTCGTACACGTTGCCGATCCGGTAGCCCTCGACGCTCATCACCTTGTTGCCGTCGACCCGGAAGATCTGCCCGGTCACCCAGCCGGCCTGCTCGCTGCACAGCCACGCGACGACGGGCGACGCATTCGACGCATCGAGCCGGTCCCAGCCGGCCTCGCCGCCATCCCGGCCGATCGACGCGAGCATTCTGGTGGCGGCGATCGGCGACAGGCAGTTCGACGTGACCCCGTACCGCTCCATCTCGAGCGCGGCAACCAGGCTCAGGGTGGCGATCGCCGACTTCGCCGGCGCGTAGTTCGCCTGGCCGACGTTGCCGAACAACCCGGACCCCGACGTCGTGCTCACGAGCCGGCCCGTCACCGGTTTGCCCGCTTTG
>JALHOG010000101.1 GCA_022843125.1 Ilumatobacteraceae bacterium | reverse complement strand
CTGCCACTTCGTCCGGCCTGATTGGAAGCTCCCGGCAACATGAGCAAGTCCGGGTGCGACCAACAGCCCAGCGGCCGACATGGATGACACCGGCGACCTCACGGACGCTGGCAGCGACGCCCACGCCGGGGACGGAGCAGCCGTGTGCCCGCTATGCGGTCACATGCTCAGCAATTATATGGACCCCGGAATGAGTCGAGGCGACGAGGTTGCCTCCCGCATCGCCACCATCACCGGCACCTGGGGATTCCTGACGCTTCTCCTGCTCGTGGTTGTCGTGTGGTACGCCGCCGAACTCATCTGGAGTCCCGGCTTTGATGAGCCCGGTGCGACAATCCACTACCTCGAAATCATGTTGGCGTTGCTGGCTGCGTTTCTAGCGCCGCTCATACTGCTCGTCCAGCAGCGAGGCGAAGACCGAGATCGGGCGCGCGACCGTGAGATGCTCCGGATCGTTATCAACACCGAACTCGACGTGCACGTGGTAAGGGACATCCTCGAACGCAAATCGGGTACTACGAAGAACTCGCCCAATCCCTCCTCGGATAGGGGCCCTTCGACCACGTGAGCTACACAGCGTGGGGGTCGTGGGATTCCAGTGTGACGAGTTCAAGGCCGACGACACCGTACGTGCCGCAGCAACCCGTTCGTCCAATGAGGAACGTTCGGGGTGCGGGCGTGCTACGGCTGAGCCGATCCAGATAGCGTACGCCGCTCCGATGAGGACCAAATGAGGTAGCGCTCAACCGTTCCATCGCCGAGGGTCTGCGCCTCGACCATCCCAACCCCATTTGACGTCCTGCGCTTCGACACCAGCATGTCGGTAGGAACCGTGGATTCACTCTTGAGTGGTCGATACAGCAGGGGATTTTTTGCTGTTGAAGGATGCAATCGTGCTTGATATCGGAGCGAACCAAGGCGTTGGCACGGAGTTCGTTGCGCAATCCGCGAGCGTGATGCGGGGAAGATCTTCGTGGCGGCATTGTCGTGGTTGACCGTTCCTGACGCCGGCGCCTATTCCGCATCCAAGGCGGCTTAGAGCGTCACCGACAGTTCTCGGCTCGAGCTTCGGAGGTGTCACCGCACACACGTCGTCGGCCAGCACATGGGCCTTGTCGACACGGACATCTTGGCCGGGTGCATGCGCCCAAGATCTACGGTCACATTGGTGGCTGCTGGCCTGGACGCCATCGAGTTGAATCTCGACTATGTGCTGGCCGACTCCTGGTCGAAGAGTCACGTCCGGCTCCCTCTTAATCCGGCGGAACGGTACGACAGCTGTTTGCGGCCCTGGCCGCGAACTGGTCAGGCTCGTCGGTCCTACCTATTCGGAACCGTCAGGCGCGGACGGCCGAACTCAACTTCACCCTCGCTCGGGCCACGCTCACGCACGCGACCTTCGCCGTGCCCGAGCACATCGCTTGCCCACGCAATGGATCGAATAAACCTGAAGCAATCTGATCTACCACACGAAGCTTCAAGAGCGGCCAACTACCGACCTCGGAACAGCCCGAGATCCCGGTAGGCGAGGTCGGCACCGGCTTTCGCACAGGCGACGGCGCAACAGACGACCAATCAATAAACCCGCCCTATTGCTCGGGAGCTGTAGAGAGTGATTTGCGCGTTTCGTCTCGGATCGACGAAATCGCTGCTGCGTCCTGCTCAATGACACGGTGGGCTTCGTCGAGCACGTTGCTGATCTGCGCAGCGGGAATCGACGCCGCCCCCGACGCATCGGCGAAAATGTAGTCGCCCGGTTGAATCCCGACCCCTCGGATCACGACGGGGCGGTTCACTTCGAATGGTGTGATGTTGTCGCCACCCCAACGAAGCGCCTCGCCGTTGCAGTAGGTTGAGAAGTCGTACGCAGCGAGCTCGTGGAAGTCGCGCAAGCGGCCGTCGGTCAGGATCCCTGCCAGCCGATTGTTCTGCACCCGTGACATCTTCGTCCCACCACCCATAGATGCGTCGGGATGGCCGTTGCTGGCCATGACGAGGACCTTGCCGGTGCCGTCGTCACCAATCGCCTCGTAGAACAGGTGGGCAAAGTTGAACTCCGCTGGCGGGAGCCGCTCGGAGCAACTCGGGAAGTACGAGATCGTGACCGCTGGCCCAAACAAGAGCCTGCCTGGAGTCGGCGAGACCATGTCCAACATGAAGCATCGGTGCTGATGGAGTCTGCCCACTGCATCCACAACGTCGGCAGTGCGGAGCCCTTCAGCGCGATCACGCAGAGATTTCATCGCCACACACTCGCACCTTCAGCATCGGACCGTCAACGCTGACTCCGAGCAGGAGCAGACTATGAACAGGAAGTCGAGCAACGATGATTCGACCGGCGCACATGTGGGGTCACGCGCCCGGTTGGCACCAGAGCGGAGAGCCCAGGATTATCATGTCCGGTGTTAACATTGGTCATGCCGGAAGCCGTAGTGTTAGCCGACACACCGCTTGTCCTCTCCGGATACGGGCGGGTGGGCCAGGCGTTCGCAGCACATCTCGGCGAACACGGTCGGGCCATCGCCGCTCGCTACGCAGTCGACCTGCGCGTCGTCGCGGTCCGAGCGAGCACCGGGCAATGCGACCTCGACCATGCTACCGGGGTGCCGCCACGTGACACCTGGGGTCCCCTCGCACCGATCGAGGAGACGATCGCGCGAACCGGCGCCCGCGCTTTAGTCCAGGCGATCCCCTCATCGCCGGCGCTCGCCGAACACGCCGCCCTGGAAGCAATCACCGCCCTACGACTGGGGGTCCACGTTGTCACGGCGACAAAGAGCCATCTTCTCTCCCACTGGAGAGCGCTCGACGCTGCTGCCCGCGCTGGCAAAGCTCTAGTGCGGATCTCGGGCGCGACGGGGGCGGCACTCCCTGCAGGCGACCTAGCCCGCGTGTCGCTCAGGGGCCTCGACTGCGAGTCGATCCGCGGGTGTCCGAACGGCGTCGTAACCTTCATCCTCGATCGCCTGGCGGTTGGTCAGCGCTTGCCGGAGGCGGTCGCCGAAGCGCAGCACTGCGGCATCGCCGAGGCCGACCCGTCAGCCGACCTTTCCGGCGCCGACGCGGCGACCAAGCTGCGGCTCCTGGCCGCGACGTTGTGGGGTTGGAATCCGGCAAACATCGAGGTCAGCGCTCAGCCGATTGTTGGCGACACAGCCGCGGCAGCGGTCGCTGCCGTGCGTCGCGGCCGTCGGCTCCGCATGGTCGGAGAGGCCCGTCTAGACGAACCGAACAGAGTTCGTGTTGTACTCGCCGAAACAGAACCAGGCGATCCGTTGTTTGGACTTGTCGGACCGGCGAAGGCCGTAACTTTCGCCTGCCGCGAGGCCGGTGAGGTCGTAGTGAGCGGCGGGCGATCAAGTCCGATCGGGGCCGCCCTGGCGATGTTGAAGGACACGCTCGATGTCACCGTCCCGCGCGTCGGGTTCGCCTGATGAGCAGAGCGACCACCGCGGCGGCCAAGGTCGTCCCCGCCCGTCGGCGAGGTCTCGCCGACTAAGCCGCCGACCGCATTCGCGACGCGATCTTCGACGGCGCCTACCCCCAGGGTCGACGGGTCATAGGGCGGACGTCCGCTCTAAGGCGATCGCCGCATCGGGCTCGACCACGCGGAATGTGAAGCTCTCCTCGAGGTACAGATGCACTTGCGTGGCGTCGTGGCTGAGGTAGCCGATCGACAGATCCTGGCCGGAGTCGAAGACGAAGTCGCTTCCCCGCGTGCTGAGGAGCACTGCACAGTCGACCCCCGGTGACCAAACGACCGGTCCGCCGATAATCGTGTTGAGGTGTTTGATCAGCGGATAGCCACCATCACCGGCGGTCTCGACGATTCCTTGGTAGACCTCAGGACCTACAGCGAGTCCGTAGGGGCCTTCTACTCCTGCGCTGCGGAGCGCGTTCATTGCCCGGGCCACAGCCGTCGGGTACGCGGAAAAGTCGGACCCCAATGGGATCGGCGCGTGCGACGACGCTCCGGTCATGCCAACAATGCCGCCAGCGGCGTATCCGTGAAACACCGCCGTGTTCTCGGCGACCGCGATTTCTCGAACTGCGGTCGCCAGCGCGTCCAGATCGGGGTCCGTGGCACCGCGTGCGATGTCATCGAGGACCGAGTGCGTCAGCGTGAACTCGGCGCGGAGCTCGATCAACGGCTGCACGATTCGCTGCTTGGCGACGAGGCCGGTTCCGGGCGACACGATGTCGATCGCACGACCCAGGTTGATCGACGACAGTTGCCAGCCGTGCGGGCCGGCGAAGTCCACCAGCTTTCGGGCTGCGAGCAGTGCCGCTAACCGGGTTCGGGCTTCGTCGTCGACGACCTGCCACGAGCCGGAAGTGAGTGGGGAGACGTTGCGAAGCAGGTGGCTCACGACGCGATTGCTTTCAGGCTGCCGATACCGAGGGAACCGTCGGACGTGGGGGCAGGCTGCCATCCTGTTTCGGACTCCACTGCCAGGATTGATCCTTCGGTGAACAAGTACGTCCGCAGCATCTCGTCGAGCTTGGGATCGTGCCGGCGAAGCCACTCGAGCGTCATGGCCGCGTGCTCCTTCTCCTCGTCGCGATTGTGGGCAAGGATCGCAGCCAGATCCGCGTCCTCCGTGGCCTCGACACGCTGCTCATACCAGTCGACGGCTTCGAACTCCTCCATGATCGATGAGATCGCCCGGTGGTGATCCTTGACGCGTTCCGGCAACGCGTCCTCGTGGTAGCCCTCACTGGCCATGGCAGTCCCTTCACCGACAGCTAATCGCGACGTCACGCATCGCGAAACTTATGTACTTCAACGTACATTGTACTCGCTGCAGGTCCTTCTACTGCGAACGACACGGCAGAAACAGGGCTGCGGTCCGGCTGACGGGAATCACCGACGAATGGGCCGGGTAGCACCATAAGCGCGGTGAGTCCCGCGAATTTTGCTGTATGAAGGACTCACAAATCGTCGATGCCCCGTGGACTATTGGGCAAATGGGCGGGGTCGGCGAGCGCCGTCAGTTCGGCACGTTGGCCGGATTGGCGCGACAGCGGCGGATTTCATGGAACGGTCCGGGGCGTCGGAGTCGGCAGTGAGGGTGTCGGTCATTTGGTGAGGTCCCGCACGAGTTTCCCGGGGGTGCGGTCGGTTTCGCCGACGCTGTGGGCGTCGGCGACCTCGGCAGGGGGTGACGTGTTGCACATCGACAGAGAGCCCGCCTTGATCGATAATCGTGGCGACGACTCGTAGTGCTGCCCGTCGGGCTCGACGGGAACGGGTCACTCGGACTCCATCGGCTTCAGCGGCGGCGGCCAGGGCGGGTGACACGCCAGTGGGGACGGTGACGAGGAGCCCACGGGATCGCAGAAACTTACAACGAACCGACGTTAGTGCGTACTGGTCACCGAAGGGATCTACCACGTCGACTTCGGAAAGCTCGCTTCCGAACTGTGTGTTGGTGTAGACGATGAGCTCGTCGGCGCCGGTACTGCGGAGCCACTGGCGGGAGCTTGCTGTGCCGATGGCCGTTGCACCGAGGTATTTGGCCAGCTGCACGGCGAAGTGTCCGACGCCACCGGCGGCAGCGTGGATAAGGACGCGCTGGCCTGTTTGTAACCTTCGCGGTGTCGGTGAGGAACCTGCCACGCGGTCAAAGCGGCCAGCGGAAAGGCCGCCTCTGCATGGTCAGTGTCTGTGGCTTGTTTGCGAACTGGCGAGGGGGCGCAGTGACGAACTCGGCATAGGCGCTGGCGGGACGCGAGAACCACGGCATCCCGTAGACCTCGTCGCCGACCGCGAAGGTGGTCGCGCCGACGCGGAGCTCTTCGATGACTCCAGAGACATCCCAACTGAGAGGGAACGGTGGTGTCCCGAGCCCCCGGCTATTCCACCACCAGCCCGGGACTTCCAGTCGACCGGGTTGATTCCGAGGCGCGAACCCGCACCAAGACCTCGGTCGGTTCGGTTGCGACGCGGTACCCGCACGACTTCGAGGACATCGGGTGACCCAGACAGGTCTTAGACGACGGCAAGCATCGACGGGCTGGCTCCGGAACTGGGTGACAAACTCATGCCAGCTGCAACTATGTGGCGGGCGGTGTTCAACGGCGGAACTGGAGAATAATGCATTTATGTACTTCGGAGTACCGAATGCTTGCTCGCTAGAACTTTGACTGCGAACGGCACAACAGAACAGGATCTAGGTCCGAGTGGTTGAGATCACGAGTGAAATGTTCCGGATCGCGCCAAGAGCTGCGATGCGTCCCCGCCTCCGCTCTACGAGGATGCCTTGCCACCACTCAGCGCTGCGTGGACTGTTCAGTACAAGTGGTAATGTCGCCGAGTGCCCGTGCCAACGCCACTCACTCGGTAACGGCAGCCGTTTCGGACGTCGCCGCCGCATCTGTAGACAATCGACTCGTCACCTCATTTGGGTGACGACTTCGTAGTCTTCCTCGCTTTGCCGCTGCCGGACACGAACACAACCGACTCGATAAAAGGAGATCAAAATGGGAGTGATCAACAGTGGGTTCGGCGGCCAGCGTGGTTCCGGCCACCCGCGGCTGCCGCCCGGCCAGACCATCGCGGACGATTGGCCCGTACTCACGGCCGGCCCGACCCCGGACGTCACGGAGGACGAGTGGACCTTCACGATCATCACCGAGAGCGGCGCTGAGCACCGGTGGGACTGGAACGCTCTCCACGCCCTCGGTGTGGAAGACATCGTCACCGACATTCACTGCGTGACCCACTGGTCGAAGCTCGACATGCCGTGGCGCGGAGTTCCCGTGGAGAGACTCTTCGAGAACGTAGACACCACCTACGACTACGTGATGGTGGAGAGCACTGGCGGCTACACCACGAACCTGGCACTCGACGACCTGTTCGACGGGCAGGCGTGGATCGCCACCGAGGCCGAGGGCGAACCTCTCAGCGCCGAGAACGGCGGGCCAGCAAGGCTTCTCGTGCCCCACCTGTACTTCTGGAAGAGTGCCAAGTGGGTGAGCGGCATGCGGTTGATGCCCGACGACGAGCCCGGCTTCTGGGAACAGAACGGGTATCACCTCCGTGGCGACCCGTGGCAGGAGGAACGGTACTGGTGAGTGCCAAAAGCCAGCGCCGATGGCACATCGGCCGCGTCACCAACATTCGCCAGGAAACCGATACCGCCGTCCGCCTCAAAGTCGAGGTTCCCACCTGGCCCGGGAACGACCCCGGCGCTCACGTCGACGTCCGCCTCACAGCGCCGGACGGCTACCAGGCAACCCGCTCGTACTCGATCGCCTCATCAGGCGACACCACACAAGTCGTTCTCGTGGTCGAGGAACTGCCGGGAGGAGAGGTCTCACCGTTCCTCACGCACCACCTCGCCGAGGGGGACGAACTCGAAGTGCACGGGCCGCTCGGAAGGTACTTCGTCTGGACTGCCTCGGATCCCGACCGTTCCCCCGTCCAGCTCATCGCCGGCGGATCAGGCATTGTCCCGCTGTTCTCGATGGCGTCGGCGCGCGAACGAGAGGCGGACCACGCCGACTTCCGGCTTCTGTACTCGGTGCGGACGTCGCGCGATGCGTTCTTCTGCGAGGAGCTGGCCGCCATGTCACAGACGAACGTCAACATCGTGCACACACGCGAATCCCCTTCTGGGTCGACGCGTCCGCCCGGGCGGCTGACCCGGGATGAGATCAACCGGTCGACCTTCCCCGCATCAGTAAGGCCGCGCATCTACGTCTGCGGTCCGACCCCGTTCGTCGAGACGATCGCGCAATCGCTCGTTCAACTCGGCCACGAACCCGTACAAATCCGCACAGAAAGATTCGGAGGAACGTCGTGAGCCATCTGGACGGAAATGCCCTCGCCGGCGCATTCGCTGAGACCCTTGGCATCGACATCACCGCTGCCACCGGACGCTGCGCGGGCTGTCGGCAGGTGTTCGAGCTAGCCAACACACGCAGCTTTGTGACCGCAATGGGCAAGGTCATGCGTTGCAGTCACTGCGACTCGGTACTCGCCGTCCTCGTCAGCAACCGACAAGAATTACTCGCCAACCTCTCCGGGCTGAGCTGGCTAACCCTGCCCCGTCCATAGACCCGGACGGTGGGACCGGGCGAAATTGAGTCGACTATGGAAGTCGGAACTCGCCGCACCAGGTCACACCGCCACGAGCGCTATGCCGGCCACGCACGCCGCGAGACCGATCGCTCGCTTGGGTGTCAGCGGCTCGCCGAAGAACACCGACGCAAGGATGACGGCAATAATTGGATCGAGCGACCCCAGCGGACCGACCAGGGCGATCGGACCAACCGCGATGGCGTACGCCAGCATGACGTCTCCACCAACGTCAAGCAACCCGATCGTCACGGCATAGGTGATGAGACGCCGTGTCGGCGTGACGCATCGGAGCGTGTGACGCGACGCGCTAGCCAGCGTGAACAGGAGCGAACCTGTTTGGACCGACAAGGCGACCAGGACTGCGGCGTCGACGGGGTACGGCAATGTCGAGTCCACCCCCGCAGATTCAGGAACAGAGTGTGCCGCCGCAGCGGCCTGGCGCAGGACGATGTGAAACACCCCGAAGGCAGCGGCAGACGTACCAGCGAGAACCACAGCCGCTCGATGCGGGTAAGCGAAGGCAAATCGTTTGCAGTTGTCGTGGACGGCGGTGACCTGAGACCGGCCCGGTGGCGTCACGAGCGTCTCGAACCCTCCTCCGGTCGAATTGACTCCTACCGTTGGCCCGGCGTGCGATCTGGCGACAATCATCACGCCGATTGCGATGATCACGAGGCCGACGTACGCGGCACCGCTCACCTGTTCTCCGACGAGCAGGCCGCAAGCGACGGGCACGACCACGCCACTGGCGGCGACCGGTGCCACCAAGGAGATCGGGCCGTTCTGCAAGGCGGTGTAGAAGGCAAACACCCCACAGGCCGCCAGCGCACCGGCCGATGTGCCCCACACGACGGCGGCGATTGATGGTGTCGGCTGCGTGATGCCAGCCGCTAACGCCAACGCGACTAAGCCGACGGTCTGCACCCAAAGAGCGACCGATGCGGCGGTGTAGTATCTGACTGCCGACCGGCTCATCACGCTGCCGGTGCCGTAACCCAGGCTGGCGAGAAGCGCCAGTGCGGCTGCCCCGCCGGTCATCGGGCTGCCTCCCGTGAACGGCCAACGCGCGGGCTCGACTCGGCGATCAACGTACCTTGCAGTTCACAGAATCTCAGGCGATTCCGCCAACGCAGCACGGACGCCACCGAGAGCCATGTCGAGCGCCAAGGCCATGCTCCGTCCGTCACGGCGCGCGTGCGAGAGTAGATAACCGCCTTGCACGGCAGCCATCAGTCCCACAGCAAGTTCGTCGACGTCCGCGTCCTGTCTCAGCTCGCCTGACTGCTGCATCCGCTCCAGACCAGCGCGAAACCATTGCTCCCAAACGGCGAACGCCTGCTCGAGCTTTCGGCGAGCGGTCTCCGATCGGTCAGCGAGTTCGCTGGCGAGCGATCCAATCGGGCAGCCGTGGGCGCCCCGCGGACCCCGCACACTCGCGACCACATGGTCCCGCCAGCGATCGAGACCACGCATCGTGCGAAGATCCTCGAGAAAACGCGCCTGCTCGCTCAGCACTCGCTCGATCTGGGCCTCGACGACCGCCTCGACCAGTTCGCTCTTGTCTCGGAAATGGCCGTACACGAGAGATTTTCCGGTCCCGCTTGCGCCGATGACGTCGTCGATGCTGGTGCTGCCGACCCCCTGCGTGTACATGAGGTCAGCAGCGGCATCCAGAATGCGCTGTCGAGTGGCTGCACCCTTGGCGGTCAGCCGCCGCGGCTTCCGCGACGCCTGTTCCTCACCCAAGGTGCCCTCCCGATGCCAGCGCAGCCCTCAAGGTCACCGTCGCAGCCTAGCTGCGGGACCACCTCCCAGCAGAGGTGACCGGGGCCGAAGGGGCGTCGACCGAGGCCTGACCGGTCGATCGCCACAGACCAACCCGGTGACGCCGAAAGCCAGGTTGGCGGCACCGACGCTGGGGTGGTTGTGATCCCCCGGAGCTGGGCCTATCGGAGTGGAGGCAGATCATGGTCCGACGGTGACGAACTTGTCGACGACGCCGCGGAGATGGACTCGCGCACGATGCAGGGCGTCGACGGCATCGTCCTGGTCGAGGCGCAGCGCATGCGACGCGTCGCTGACCGACAGGTCATCGATGTCGACCAACTGCACGAGTTGGCGGAGTGGATCCGGGAGTCGCGCGATGGCGTCGTCCACAATGCCGTACAAATCGGCGGTCAGCACATCGTCGTCAGGGCTCAGCGTTTTCGCCTCGCCCCACCGATTGGGCGACTCGATGTGGCGTCCGACGTCGGGCCCGCTGTCGTAGAAGTCAGGATAGAACAGCTCCGCCGTGTCTCCGTCTGGGTCCGGGTCAGGAGTGCGGTGCTCACGTCTCGTCTCGTAGTCGGTGAGACTTCGCACCGTGGAGGCCGAGCCGCTGAACGCTCGGTCGGTCAGATCTCGTGCCAGCGCCATCGGGTCCAGATCTTCCGGGTCGGCTTCGAGTGCTGCGAGCAGGGTGTGCTGGACGAGGTCGTCGGCTGCGTTTGCGTCGAGGCTGTGAGCCAACCGAGTGAGGCTGCGGACGATGGTACTTAGGTCGCGTGGGTGGCGGGCGGTGCTGTGCGCGAAGTCACCGAGCAGGTTCGAGAGATTGTCAGATACGTCGGTGGTCTCGCCGGAGCCGGCGCCGACGAAGTCGGCAACAAGGTCAATCTGGTCAGCGAACAGCCGACAGTCCGGGCACGCAGCGAGGTGCTCCCGAACGGCTGCGGCGTCTATTTCCTCCAGGAGCCCGGTCTGGAATCGCGTGAGCTGGGCGGTGCAACCCGGACACGACAACGCAGTCGTGAGGTGGGTTTCGTTTGTCATGGCTGTGCACTTTCGTCGGTGTGGCACCGGGGGTTCCGGCGGTGAGGAGGATCAGTCACGGGTACTCATTGGGGTAGCGCCCTGGGCCAGCTTCAGGCGGGTCCAGACGTTCATGTTGACGATCACGGCAGCGATTTCCGCTATCTCGCGCTCGGTGAAGTGACGTCGCAACTCGTTGTGCAGAGTTGGGAACTGCTGGTGGTCAAACGAGGTGAGGCCCTCACAGTATGCGAGCGCAGCTCGCTCCTCGGGCGAGAACATCCCGCTCTCTCGCCACGACGGCAGATGGGCGGCGAGCCACGAAGGAACACCGATGCGAGTTGCGACGGCTGCGTGCAAAATTAGGCAATACGAGCACGGGTTCAGTTGTGCGACGCGCAAGCGAAGGAGCTGCAGAAGGTTTCGGTTGACTGACAACTCGGCCGAGTAGCCGAACTGCGCGGCCATCTGCATGGCCAGATAGTGGAACGGCGTAAGGTCCGGATCGAATCGAGTGTTCTCGAAACTGGGCCCAATGGGCTCAGGCCCCAGGTCTTCGGCGGTGTTTTCAGAGGTCATCGTGAGGTCCGATGTTGGGATCCGCTGGGTTCAGGAGCGAGGCCCAGTCAGGATCGCGCTCGATAAGGAAACGGAAGAATGGGCACCTCACCGTAGCCTGCTTGCCCTCCGCATGGATCTGGTCGAGAACCCGTCGTGTGAGTTCCTTTCCCAGGCCCTTTCCACGGAAGTCCGGCAGGATCGAGGTCTCGAGCAGCACGATTCGGGCGTCCTTCTCGATGAACGTGACCCCACCGAGTTCGACCCCGTGGCGGGTGGCAGCGAAGACACCGGCCTGATTGTTGACGACGATCGAGAACGACGGGTCGTCCTGCTGTTGCGCTGAACGCCCACCCGCAGACGGAGGTTGTGGCCGATCGTCGACAAACTCCGAATTATGTACGACACGGTCCATCTTCTCAGGGTCCTCCAATCGACAACTATTCCTCATGCCTATCACCGGCTGTCGCATGCGCTTGGCGATATCGACTGTCGGTACATCGAGGAGCACACCTCGTCGCACGGGAATGAATGTACCATGTGGTCCGTTCTACTGGGTATTCCGCCGAACCGACCATGACACAGAGGACTCCATGAACGCTAACGACTACTCCAAGACTCCCGAGTCGCTCAGCCACCTCACCGAAG
>JALHOG010000100.1 GCA_022843125.1 Ilumatobacteraceae bacterium | reverse complement strand
AGCGCCGCCGACATCGGGCGCACGCGGGTCGGCGGCCTGCGTGCGATCGGGCGGGGGGCGTGAGCGAAGCCGACGAGGGGAGGGCAGCGGTCTACGCCGCCGAGATCGCAGCGTTCGAGGGCACGAGCTACGAGGCGATCGTCCCGTTCGACTCGTTGGTCGGGCTCGCCGCAACGATCACGAGCGCCGCCTGGTGGCCGCACGGCCCGATCGACATCCGGCGGGCCAAGGCCGGCGCCGGCTCGTCGTCGGCGCGCCAGCGTGCTGGCGACACCCCTGTGGTGAGGCTGGCCGAGCCCCAGCTCACCACCGCAACCCTCGTCCACGAATTGGCGCATGTGCTCGCCGGGGTGGCTGCCGGTCACGGGCCCCGCTTCCGTCGCGCCCACGTCGATCTCGCAGGGTGTGCGTTCGGCTCGGTCGAGGCCGGTTGGCTGCTCGACGCCTACGCAGCGATGGGGCTCGAACTCGGGCAGCGATCGTGGCCGGAGGCGCCGGTGCGTGGAAGGGCCAGCGGTCCGGTAGCGCTCTGAATCGTGACCGCCTGCCGGTGAGCGCGCTCGGTCGTCGACGACGTCATCCCTATCTCGCACCCGTGGTGGGCCCGAGCGGCCACCCGATCGGGCATCGCGGGCTGCACCGTCCCCCGGGAATGCAGAGCCAGGTTTGGGTTGGCCTGTGCCGGGGCAGGGTCTCATCATCATGGCCGTCAACGGAGATCGCTCCATCTCACTCCCGGCCGAGTACGCCAGCGTGAAGCTGGCCCGTGACTTCGTGGCGCGCATGGTCGCCGACCATGTCGAGGATCCGTCAGAGGTGTTGTTGATGACGAGTGAACTCGTCTCGAACGTCATCGGTCATGTCGGGAGCGAGGTGGCCATCACCGTGCGCGAGGGTCCGATCGTGCGGATCGAGGTCCACAACCACGAGGCGGCAACCGAAGCCTTTCGCGATCTGGTTCACCACAGCCCACGTCCCCCCGACGCGTCACCGTCCGGACGGGGGCTCGGTCTCGTCCGTTCGCTCGCGTCGAGGGTGGGTCTCGACGACGACGTAGCGGGAGGCAAAGTCGTGTGGTTCGAGTGGGAGCGCCCCGTACGCGACGGCGATGGCGACGCCGCCCTCGAGGTCGACGGCGCCCCGGTCACCGCCCCGTAACGCCAACACGGGGGCGCATCAGACCCGCGTGCGGTCCGATTCGGACGCGATCAGCGCCTAACACTGTGCGGATACGGCGAAGGGCATAACCAGCTCCAGCTCACGGTCACCGGTACCGTCAGTCTCTTGCCCGATGGGCTCAGTGCGGACAACCAGAGTCCAGAGCCCAGGGTCAGGCGGACTCACAAGCAAAAGGGACATGGACGAGCCGGGCTCGATGTCTGTCAGAGCGATGAGAGGCCACTCAACGAGACCTGGTGGTTGACTGTTCGACACGCTTTCGTAGCCTTCAACGAGGCTCACATTTCGACCGGTCTCCCGGCTTGGATAGTCGTCGAACAACAGAGCCTTCGACGTGAATCCAATCGTTCTACTACTCAAGTTCGCAATCGAGAACCTCGAAGTGCTTCCTGGTGCAGCGCACGTCACGGGGTCTGGAATAGTCAGGCCGTCTTGGCTAGCAGTTGTGATTGCTACCGCCGCCTGCGCATCAGAGGTTGATGGAGTCCGGTCAACCGCGGTGACTTCACTCGAGGTCACTGACTCACGCCCACTTGAACCTGTTGCGCACGCTTGCAGCGCTAGCAACGTGCAAGTAGTCACGGTTGCATTGAATAATCGCCTCACCTTGCGCATCCTCTGCTTCTATCGGGTGAAACCGAGAAGATCGGCGTACAGAGTAGGGAAGCCGCACCAAAGCGGCGTTTGCCGGACACTGGCCGACTTGTCTGGTAGTTGACGCTGCAAGTGGCAGCTGCTGGCGCGCCACCTCCGCATGACCGGTTGCCTTCCAGGCCACGTCGGGACCTCCCCACTCGAAACTCGGAGGAGCGACTGATGCATCGCTGATACTGAGCTGTCCGGTGTGGACTGCGGCCAGCATATTACGCCTGGTAGATCTGGTCGGGATGGCGGGATTCGAACCCGCGACCCCCTGCTCCCAAAGCAGGTGCGCTAGCCAGGCTGCGCTACATCCCGTCTGCCATCCGGGCCGTGCGGCACGGATGGGCAGGGCCGCCAGCGTAGCGGTCGATTCACTACGCTCGCCGGGATCGATCGACGTCTCGTGATCCTCGGTCCGCTGGTGCTCGTCACCGCCGGACTCGTCGTGGTGGCGGCGCAGCGCGTCCCGTCGACGCCGTCGTCGGTCGGCAGCTCGGCGCTCGAGTTGGTCGGCGAGGCGGGCGCGCCTGACATATCGCCCGCCGGGTCGACCGCGGCGACGTCGCCGCCGACCGTCCCTCCTGTCCCCACCGTGCCCGCCAGCACCGCTCCTCCGACGCTGCCCGCTCCGGCGACGGTCGCACTCGCGCCGGACGACGGCAAGGCCGCAGCCGAGCGCACCCTCGTCGAGGCGTTCGTCGTGTCCGACGACGATCTCCAACCCAAGAGCATCGTCGCTTCCGGCACCGGTCTGTTCGTCGCCCAGAACATGATGTACCGCCACAACGTGTCGGTGTTCGACCGCACCGGGACGAAGATCGCGAGCATCGCCGACGACGTCGACCTCGCAGCGTTCGGGGTGGAAGGTGGCGGGCAGGCCCAGGGTTCACCGGTCGAGGCGGCCTTCACACCCGACGGCCGCTTCGTCTACGTCTCCAACTACAAGATGTTCGGCGACGGCTGGAACCCCGTCGCCGACGACGACTGCGACCGCGGCGACTGGGACGACTCGTACGTCTACAAGATCGACACGACGACGTTCGAGATCGTCGACGTCATCGCCACCGGGGCGGTACCGAAATATCTCGCCGTCTCACCCGACGGCAGCCGGCTGGTCGTGTCGAACTGGTGTGGTTTCGACGTGTCGATCATCGACACCACGACCGACACCGAGCTCGCCCGCGTCGACGTCGGCCGCCACCCACGCGGCGTCGCGATCCCTCGCGACTCGGAAGTCGCCTACGTGACCGTGATGGGTGAGGCCAAGATCGTCGTCATCGGACTCGACTCGTTCACGGTGTTGCGCGAGGTGCCCGACGCCGGCACGACGCCCCGTCACATCGCGCTCAGCCCCGACGACCGATACCTCTACGTGTCGAACCACCGCATGAACTCGGTTCGCAAGATCGACCTGCAGGCCGGGCAGGAGGTCGGCATCGCCTCGACCGGCACCGAGACCCGGTCGCTGGTGCTGAGCGACGACGGCACCGCCCTCTACGTCGTCAACTATCGAGACGGCACGATGAGCAAGGTGCGGACGTCCGACATGGAGATCCTCCAGACGCTGCCCACCGGCGTCAATCCGGTCGGGATCACGTATGACGCCGCGACCCGCCAGGTGTGGGTCGCCAACTACGCCGGCACGCTGCGAGTCTTCACCGACTCGTGACAGCAGCGCTCGGCGTGCGGGTCAGGTGCCGCGGGCTGCGACCTTGGCCTGCTTGGCCAGGCGCTTCGCCGTGCGGCCGATCGGTTCGAGATGCCGATGGTCGAGATCGCCCAACTCCGCACCGTTGTCGAACAGCACCCGGTACCGCTGCCAGTTGAACCCGTTGGCCAGGATGATCTTGCCCTCGGTTCCCATCGGCGCGCCACGCAGGTCGGCGGTGGTGCGCACGCGGTCGCCGAGCTTCAGATCGAGCTGGCCGGTGTGCGGGATCGCGAGCGAGTGAGGCTTCCAGAACTGCATCGCCTGCCATTCTGCCGGATGGCACGGTCGCGATGCACGTTCTCGCACGTGACGTTCCACGTCTCGGGCGGGGAGGGGTCCCGGTATCATTGCCCGCCTCATGAAGTCTTCGGTTGAACCCCTCGAGGGGAACAAGGTCAAGGTCTACGTCGAAGTCGACGAGGCGGAGTTCGATCGCGACATCGACCAGGCGTTCCGTGTGATCGCCCGCGAGGTGAAGCTGCCAGGTTTCCGCAACGGCAAGGCACCTCGCCGGGTGCTCGAAGCCCGCATCGGCATCGGCCCCGCCCGTGAGCAAGCGCTCCGCGACGCCATTCCTCGCTACCTCGGCAAAGCAGTCCGTGAGCACGACGTCGATCTGATCGCCACCCCGGAGATCGAGATCACCGGCGGGCAGGATGACGGCGCCGTCGAGTTCGAGGCCCAGTGCGAGATCCGTCCCGAGATCACGGTGCCCGGGTACGCCGGTCTCCGGATCGAGCTCGACTCGCCGCATCCCGGCGCCGACGAGATCGACGAAGCCCAACAGGTCGAGCTCCGCCAGACGGGCTCGCTCGCCGACGTCGACCGTCCTGCGGGCGAAGGCGACTACTTGACACTCGACCTCGTTGCCACCCGCGACGGCGAGGAGGTCCTCGGGCTCAACACCGAAGACTGGTCGTACGAGCTCGGCAAGGGCTGGGTCGCCGATGATTTCGACGTGCAACTCACCGGGGCGAGCACCGGCGATGTGCTCACCTTCACCTCGACGCCGAAGGGCACCGAGGAGCCGGCCGACTTCACCGTGACCGTCAAGGCCGTGCAGGAGTTGTCGCTGCCCGAGCTCACCGACGAGTGGGTCGCAGAGAACACCGGCGAGTACGACACCGTCGACGAGTGGACCGAGTCGGTCCGCGAGCGCCTCACCCAGGCCAAGCTCAACCAGGTCCGCCAGACCGTGATGGGCAAGCTCACCGACGCGCTGACCGCACTGGTCGAGGTCGAGGTGCCCGAGCCGATGGTGAACGCCGAGATGCAGCAGCGGGTCCAGAACCTCGCCCGTCAGTTCCAGGCCCAGGGGATCGACCTCGGCGCGTGGCTGTCGGCCACCGGCCAGAGCCCGCAGGAGTTCTTCGAGGGTTCCCGCCCTCAGGCCGAGCAGGCGGTCAAGGCCGACCTGGCTCTCCGGGCGATCGCCACCGCCGAAGGGATCGAGGTCGGCGACGACGAGCTCGACATGGAGTACTCCCGGATGGCGATGCAGTATGGCCAGAAGGCCAAAGACATCCGTCGGGCCTACGAGCAGAACGATGCGGTCCCCGAGCTGCTCGGCGAGATCCGCAAGTCGAAGGCGATGGACTGGCTGCTGCACAACGTCGAGATGGTGGATCACGAGGGCACCGTGATCGATCGTGAGCTCGTGCTCGGCCATACTCATGACGACGATCATGACGACGATCACGATCACGCTGACCACGACGATCACGAACACGACGATCACGAGCACGACGACGAAGGGAAGCACGCCGAATGAACCTGGATGCGAAGAACTACCTGGTCCCCAACGTCGTCGAGACGACCAGCCGCGGCGAGCGCGCGTACGACCTGTACAGCCGCATGCTCAAGGACAACATCATCTTCCTGCAGACCCCGATCGACGACCAGATCGCGTCGCTCATCTGCGCCCAGTTGATCCACCTCGAGTCGGAGAACCCCGAGAAGGACATCAACATCTACATCAACAGCCCCGGTGGTGACATCACGGCGCTGTTCGCGATCTACGACACGATGCAGTTCATCCGCAACGACATCGCGACGATCTGCCTGGGGCAGGCGGCCTCGGCCGCTGCTGTGCTCCTGGCCGCCGGCACCAAGGGCAAGCGTCTGGCGCTGCCGCACAGCCGAGTGCTGCTGCACCAGCCGTACGGTCAGGTCGGTTACGGCCAGGTGACCGACCTCGAGCTCGCGGCCAAGGAGATCCTCCGCATGCGCGACCTGCTCGAGCAGATCCTCGCCGACCACACTGGTCAGCCGATCGATCGCATCCACAACGACACCGATCGCGACTTCGTGATGGAAGCGAACGAGGCCCTCGAGTACGGCATCATCGACACCGTCATCAGCTCCCGCGACTCGGTCGACCGGTCGGCTGCGATCCGCTGAGCGGGTCGTTGCATTCGACTAGGGTCTGGCCGACCAGTGGGCAACGTGAGCGAGAGGGGGCGATGAACCATGGCCAAGTTCGGTGACACCGGCGAGCTCTTGAAGTGCTCGTTCTGTGGGAAATCGCAGAAGCAGGTCAAGAAGCTCATCGCCGGCCCCGGCGTCTACATCTGTGACGAGTGCATCGATCTCTGCAACGAGATCATCGAGGAAGACCTCACCGAGACCGGTGAGCTCACCTTCGAGCACTTGCCCAACCCGCGGGAGATCCGCACGTTCCTCGACGACTACGTCGTCGGCCAGGACGACGCGAAGAGGATCCTGTCGGTCGCGGTCTACAACCACTACAAGCGGATCCAATACCAGCAGAGCTCGGGCATCGGGCGGCGCGACGACGTCGAACTGCAGAAGTCCAACATCTTGATGCTGGGGCCCACCGGGTGCGGCAAGACCCACCTCGCCCAGACGCTGGCGCGCATGCTCAACGTGCCGTTCGCCGTCGCCGACGCAACCGCGCTCACCGAGGCGGGCTACGTCGGCGAAGACGTCGAGAACATCCTGCTCAAGCTCATCCAGGCCGCCGACTTCGACACCAAGCGCGCCGAGACCGGCATCGTCTACATCGACGAGATCGACAAGATCGCCCGCAAGAGCGAGAACCCGTCGATCACCCGCGACGTGTCGGGTGAGGGTGTTCAGCAGGCGCTCCTGAAGATCCTCGAGGGCACCCAGGCGTCGGTGCCACCGCAGGGCGGTCGCAAGCATCCGCACCAGGAGTTCATCACGATCGACACGACGAACGTGCTGTTCATCCTCGGTGGCGCGTTCGCCGGTCTCGAGCAGATCATCGAGCGGCGCGTCGGCCAGCAGGGTGTCGGCTTCCACGGCACTGTCCGCTCCAAGAGCGAGCGCGATGCGGGTGAGATGTTCGCCAAGGTCCTCCCGGAAGACCTCGTCAAGTTCGGCATGATCCCCGAGTTCATCGGCCGTCTGCCGATGGTCGGAGTCGTGCGCTCACTCGACCGCGACGCGCTGATCAAGATCCTCACCGAGCCGAAGAACGCACTGGTCAAGCAGTACCAGAAGGTGTTCAGCTTCGAAGACGTCGAACTCGAGTTCACCCAGGACGGCCTCGATGCCGTGGCCGATCTCGCGCTGCTGCGGGGCACCGGCGCCCGCGGGCTGCGGGCGATCCTCGAAGAGGTCCTGCTCGGCACCATGTACGAGCTCCCTGGTCGCACCGACGTCGGCAAGGTCCTGATCGACGCAGACACCGTGCGCGACAAGGTCAACCCCACCCTCGTGCCGCGCAAGGCCAGCTCGACGCGCCCCCGCCGGGCCGCCAGCTGACCCAGCGCCGAACCACCACCGCCGAACCATCACCGCCATGGACTTCGCCGCAGCGCTCGCGTACCTCGACGAGCACGCCTCCTACGACAAGACAGGACGCGTTGACAGCCCGTCGGTCGAGCCGATCTCGCGCCTGTGCTCGGCGATGGGCGACCCACACCTTGCGATGCCGGTCATCCACGTCACGGGGACCAACGGCAAGGGCTCGACGGTCCAGATGATCACACGCCTGCTCATGGCGCGAGGGCTCACCGTCGGCACCTACACCAGCCCGCACCTCGAGCGGATCAACGAGCGCCTCAAGCGCAACGGCGAGCCGATCACCGACGAGGAGTTCGCCGAGCAGATCGCCGGCATCGCCGACATCGAGGCGATCACCGGCGTCCGGCCCACCTACTTCGAGGCGGTCACCGCCGCCGCGTTCCGCTGGTTCGCCGACGTCGCGGTCGACGTCGCCGTGATCGAGGTCGGCATGCTCGGCCGCTGGGATGCGACCAACATCGTCGACGCCCAGGTGGCCGTGATCACCAACATCGGGCTCGACCACACCGAGTTCGCAGGCCCGACCCTCGCCGACATCGCACGCGAGAAGGCCGGCATCATCAAGCCGGGCAGCGCGGTCGTGGTGGGGGAGACCACCCCCGAACTCGTCGAGATCTTCCTCGCAGAGGGCGGCGCGTCGTACTTCATCCGGGGTGAGCACTTCGAGACCGTCGACAACTCCCTTGCGATCGGTGGTCGCTCCCTCGATCTGCGCACGATGACGACGATCTACCCCGACGTGTTCGTCCCGCTCCACGGGGCCCATCAGGGTGAGAACGCGTCGGTGGCGCTGGCAGCGGTCGAGGCGTTTTTCGCATCACCGATCGAAGAGGAGCTCGTCAACGAGGGCTTCGCCAACGTCGAGATGCCGGGCCGGTTCGAGGTGCTCGGCGTGCAGCCGCTCGCGATCATCGACGGGGCGCACAACCCGCCCGGCGCCGACGTCTGCGCTGAGGTGTTCTTCGACGACTTCCAACCAGAGGGTCGCCGGATCCTGGTCGTCGGGACGCTCCGCAACCCGGCCGAGATGCTCGCTGCTCTCCGGGCCGACGAGTTCGACGTGGTCCACGCGTGCACGGCACCGTCGCCGCGCGGTGTGCCCGCGGCCGAAGTCGCGCGGGCCGCCCGCGAGCTCGGCTGCGACGAGGTGTTCGCCCATGACTCGGTTGCCGAGGCGTGCCGGGCCGCCATGCGGAACGCCGACGCCGACGACGCGATCCTCGCGGCCGGCAGCATCTACGTCGCCGGTGCGGCCCGCCCCGCACTCCGCAAGTACGCCAACTGAACTCAGGTGCCTGGCACCCGGCACCAGACGCTCACACGATGCCGGCGAGCGCGAGCACGCCGACGATCACGAGCGACCAGGCGATCGGAGCCCCCAACGCCAGTGCGGTCGTGACCCGGACGCGTGTCGGGCGCGGCGTGTCGACCCCGACGAGGGCGGTCCGCAGCGAGTGGATGACCCAGCTCTCGTCGCCGTCCTCCACGGTTGCGGGTTTCGGTCGCCGCGTCGTCCACACGACCGCTGCGATCGTCGGGATGTACCAGGGAGCCCACACCACCGCTGCCGGCGCACCGGTGAACTCCAGGAGGCGGATCACGAGCAGCATCAGCCCGGCCCCGCAGGCCGACACCAGCCCGACGGTCACCGTGGTGGCCGTCGCGAGCTTGCGGCGTGTCGTGCGAGTCCGCCAGGGTGGCGGATCGATGAGGTCGTTGCCCTGGTCGATGGCCGAACCGTACCGGAAGCGCGAACCGTCGGTACCAGGCCCGGCTGTTCGGGGCGGTGGCGTCGGTAGCCTCAGCGGCCATGTCTGATCGCACGCTGGTCCTCCTCAAGCCCGATGCAGTCGAGCGCAAGCTCGTGGGCGAACTCGTCTCCCGGTTCGAGGCGAAGAACCTCGACATCGTCGCGTTGGAGCTCCGCCAGCTCGATGCCGACACCCTCGCCCGCCACTACGAGGAGCACGTCGGCAAGGGCTTCTACGGCGAGCTCGTCGAATTCATGAGCCGTGGCCCGGTCGTGGCCATGGTGATCGAGGGCCCGGAAGACACGTGGGAGGTCGTGCGCACGATGATGGGCGCCACCAACCCGCGCAAGGCCGACCCCGGCACCATCCGCGGCGACCTCGGCATCTTGTTCACCGAGAACCTCGTCCACGGCAGCGACTCGCTCGCGAGCGCCGAGCGCGAGATCGGGATCTTCTTCCCGAACCTCTGATCGCTGTCTGCCTCGGCCCATCGGAGCGGCGAGCACGGCAGCGGCGGGCCGGGACGTTCGGCGTCCCGCATCTGTAACATTGGACCACTGCGCGATGATGGTGTCCGGTTGGGGCAGGCTCGCCGGACGATCGCTGCACCATCACAGACACCAGGGACTCCCACATGGCACGGAACAATCCACTGGGGCTCGGGCGTGACCTCGCCATCGACCTCGGAACCGCCAACACCCTGATCTACGCGCGCGGCCTCGGCATCGTCCTCGACGAGCCCTCGGTGGTAGCGATCAACGTCAACGACGGTCGTCCGGTGGCCGTGGGCGTCGAGGCGAAGCGGATGATGGGCCGCACACCCAACCACATCAAGGCGATCCGCCCCCTGAAAGACGGCGTGATCGCCGACTTCGAGGTGTGCGAGAAGATGCTGCGCTACTTCATCCAGAAGGTGCACGCCTCGAAGTGGTCCAAGCCCCGGATGGTGATCTGCGTGCCGTCGGGCATCACCGGTGTCGAGCAGCGCGCCGTCCAGGACGCCGCCGAGTACGCAGGGGCGCGCAAGCCGGTTCACATCATCGAAGAGCCGATGGCGGCCGCGATCGGCGCCGACCTCCCGGTGCACGAGCCGAGCGGCAACATGATCGTCGACATCGGCGGCGGCACCACCGAGGTCGCCGTCATCTCGCTCGGCGGCATCGTCACCGCTCAGTCGGTGCGCGTCGCGGGTGACGAGCTCGACGATGCGATCCTCCAGTACGTCAAGAAGGAATACTCCCTCGCGATCGGTGATCGCACCGCCGAGGAGATCAAGATCCAGATGGGTTCGGCCTGGCCGCTCGAAGTAGAGCTGACCGCCGACGTCCGCGGCCGCGACCTCGTGTCCGGGCTCCCGCGCACCATCCAACTCACCACCGAGCACATCCGCGAAGCCCTCGCCGAGCCCGTGAGTGCCATCGTGGATGCCGTGAAGACGACCCTCGACAAGACCCCACCCGAGCTCGCCGCCGACATCATGGAGGACGGCATCATGCTCACGGGCGGCGGTGCGCTCCTCGGGGGGCTCGACGAGCGCCTCGCGCATGAGACCGGGATGCCCATCCGCGTGGCCCACGAGCCGCTCTACAGCGTGGTCATCGGGTCGGGGCGCGCACTCGAGAACATCGACGCGATGCGGGGGCTGATGTCGCTCGGTGGCGACGACTGATCGGGCGCGCCCATGGCGATCTATTCCGCCGGCCGGCGTCGCACGATGATCATCCTGCTGCTCTCGTCGATCCTGCTCATCACCCTCGATCTGCGCGGCAACGCCGTCTTCGATGCCGCCCGCACCGGTTTCAACTACGCCCTGCGACCGTTCGAGATCGCTGGTGAGGTCGTGACCCGGCCCGTCGAGCGGGCGTGGAACGGGATCACCCAGGTCGACAACCTCGAACGCGAGAACACCGTCCTCCAGCAGCAGCTCGACCGGCTCCGCAGCGACCAGATCGCTGCTCAGGCGGCGCTGCAGGAGAATCGCGAGCTCAAGGCGCTGCTCGACATCGACTCGTTGTTCGCGTCCCAGCGGCGCACCTGCAGCATCATCGGTTCGTCGCCGAGCAACTTCGATCAGCGTGTCGAGATCGACTGCGGGTCGGTCAACGGGCTCCGGCCGGGGATGCCCGTGCTCAACGACGCCGGGTTGATCGGCAAGATCACCACCGTCTCGTTCGACACGAGCGTCGTCATGCTCGTCACCGACACGCTGTACACGGTGCCGGTGAAGGTGATGGCCAAGGTCGATCCGTCGCCTGCACCCACGACTCCGTCGACGGTGCCGAGTGGGCTCGAGGTCGGCGACGTCACGACGACGACGACCTCTGCCCCGCCGGAAGAGACCGACACGGGTACCGACACCGACACGGGTACCGACACCGACACGGGTACCGACACCGACACGGGTACCGACACCGACACGGGTACCGACACCGACACCGACATCGACACCGAAACCGACACGGGCACCGACACCGACACCGGCGGGTCGTCCGCCTCGCCCGACAGCGTCGTGCCGGGCGGCACCACGACGACGACCACCGAGGTGCTCGTCACCCGCGAAACCGGCAAGCTCGACGGCTACGGCGGCGCACTGCTCCCGCGCGTGAGCCTCATCGACGACTCGCAGGCGTTCGGACGGATCAGCATCGGCGATGCGGTGCTGACCGCCGGTGGCAGCCTCAGCCTCGCGCCGCCCGGCATCCCGATCGGTCGGGTCGTCAACATCATCACGCGCGCCGGCGTCAGCGGCCTCGAGCTCGAGGTCGAACTGAACGCCGACCTCGACCGGCTGAACTTCCTCACGGTGATCCTGTACACGGCGCCCCGGGAAGCGGCCGGGCTGGGGTAGGCGGTGCTCGGCGCCCTCCTGACGAGCTCGCTCACGCGCATCATCCCGATCGGGATGATGCTCCTCGCGCTCCAGACGACACTGTTCTCCGAGATGCAGCCGTTCGGCGTCATCATTCAGCTGGTGCTCACGTTCGCCGCGTGTGCCGGAGCGGTTGGCGGGCCGGAACGAGGCGCGATCGCCGGGTTCGTGCTCGGCATCATGTTCGATCTCTCGATCGGAACCCCGCTCGGCGGCACGTCGATCGCGATGGGCCTCGGCGGCTATGTGGCCGGCTGGTGTGACGTGATCCGGGTCGAGACGACGTGGTGGTTCGCGGCGGCGTTCGTGGCGCTGGGGGCCGCGGTCGGCGAGACCATGGTGCCGGTGGTGCGCCGCTTCATCGGCGAGGAGGACGCGTTCGTCCCCGAGATGCTCACGATCATCCCGGTCGTCACGGTGACGGCGGCGATCCTGAGCATCCCGCTCGTGCCGGTGGCCCGGTGGGCGCTCAAGTTGGGTACTCCCGAGTGGAAGCTCCCCGCCGATGGCTGACGCGCGCCCGATCGACGTTGCCGCCACGCGAGACTGTCGTCATGGCGATTGACAAGCGCGCGACCCGACTGGGCGTGCTCGCCCTGGTCGGCGTGATGTTGTTCTCGCTGCTCGGCGTACGGCTGTGGTTCCTCCAGACGGTGAGGGCCGAGGAGTTGCAGCAGGTCACGACGGCCTCGAAGACCCGCACCGTGCAACTCGCGCCCGAGCGCGGCCGCATCTTCGACGTCGACGGGCGGATCCTCGCCGACAACCAGCGCGTGCTCACCGTCGCCGTCGACTTCCAGCAGCTGCGCAACAAGCGTGACCGCCAGGAGATCTTCCGTCGCCTCTCGGCGTGGGTCGATGTGCCCGTCGAGGACATGGAGGCCCGCTTCAACTCGGGCGTCTACAGCACCTTCCTGCCGATGCCGATCAAGCGTGGCATCGACGAACCCACGGCGATCGCGCTCGAGGAGCGCATCGAGGACTTCCCGGGTCTACAGATCCTCAGCGAGTGGAAGCGGGTGTACCCGTACGCGCCGCACGCGGCGCACGTCGTCGGGTACATGGGCGCGATCACCCCCGAACAACTCGACGAGTACCTCGCTGCCGGCTACCTCCGAAACGAGCGCGTCGGCCAGTTCGGCATCGAACTCAGCATGGAGCGCACGCTGCACGGCACGTGGGGCGAGCAGGTCTTCGAGGTCGACGCGTCCAACCGACCGGTGCGGATGATCCGCGACATCCCGCCGATCAACGGGTTCGACGTGCAACTCACGATCGACCTCGAGCTCCAGCAGTACGCAGAACAGGCGATCGAGACCACGCTGAAGGCACGGCGTACCCAGACGGCTCCCAACCCGCGCATCAAGAAGTCCGACGGTCGCATCGAGCCGATGGACATCACCAAACCCGCCACCGTGCCGTTCAAGGCGCCCGCCGGGTCGGCGGTGGTGAT
>JALHOG010000099.1 GCA_022843125.1 Ilumatobacteraceae bacterium | reverse complement strand
GCTTCGCCAGGGTGCACGGTCGCGAGCATCGATGCATGCGCAGCGGCGTCGTCGAGGCGGCGACGCACGGCACGCACGTGCCCGAGGTCGGTGGCAGCGATCGCCGCCGTGAGCTCGGCGAGCTGACCTGCAGCAGGCATCCCGGAGCGGTCGATCGGTCCGTCGGCCTTCAGCAGGTCGCGCAGGGTCGGCCCGGCGAGCGCCTCCATGGCGATCCACGAGGTGCCCGTCTGGAGGATCTCGGGGGCCGGGACGCCGGCATCGCGCAGCCGACGGTGCCGTTCGGCGAGGTGGGCGACGGCGTCGGCGGCGACGAGCTTCACGTAGATCTGACGGCCGTCGGCGCCGGCGACCCGGGCAACCACGCGCTCGCACGGCCGGTAGACGACCACGTCGACATGGACCGGGCCGCGTAGGATGCCGCCGAGCTCATCGGCGGCCCGGGCGGGCGAGACGATCTGTTCGAGTTCGGTCAGCACCGGATCGAACGGCCAGCGCCACACGCCGGCGACGAGCGTCGTCCCCGAGTCGGTGTCGGCCTCGACCGGCAGGGTTCCAGGGTGGGGTCCGTGCCGCGTCACGCCTGCCAGCAGCGTCTCGTCGGCAACCGTGCCGTCAGGGCGACGAACGGTCGCGCCGTACCGCACGATGAGATCGGAGCCGGGTCGGTACTGCACCTGAACCGGACGGCACGTCAACAACTCCGAACCGGCCGCACGCATGGCAGCACCGATGACGTCGCTCGCGTGCGGCCCGGTCAGGTGCGCGGCCGCAGGCAGGACAGCGTCGTCGATCATCGAGGACGATGATCCCCGCGTTCGATGTGACCAGGATGAGCGCCCGATGAGAGCTCTCTCATCGACGGGCGTGTCGTCGGCGGCGCGGACGGCTCCGCGACGTCATGCGATCAGGCGATATCCCATGCCTCGCACGGTCTGGATGACATCGCCGCCGAGCTTCTGGCGGAGGTATCGGACGTAGACGTCGACGACGTTCGAACCAGGATCGAAGTCGTACCCCCACACGTGGGAGAGCAACTGCTCGCGGCTCAGCACCTGACCCGGGTGCCGCATGAACGACTCCAGGAGCGCGAACTCGCGCGCCGTGAGGTCGATCGTGCGTGTCTCGTGCGTCGCTCGGCGCGAACGCAGGTCGAGGCTCACGCCGCCGACCGACAGCAGCGTCGTCTCGGGGGACTGCTCATCGCGCAGACGCAGCCTGACTCGGGCGAGCAGTTCCTCGAAGCGGAACGGCTTGGTCACGTAGTCGTCGGCGCCCTCGGAGAGGCTGCCGACGGTGTCGTCGATGCCGTCCCGGGCGGTCAGGACGATCACCGGAAGCTTCTCACCGCGCGAGCGGATGTCTCGCAGCACCTGGCGGCCATCGCGGCCCGGGAGCCCGAGGTCGAGGATCAACAGGTCGAAGGTGTCGTCGCGAGCGAGGGCGACGGCGTCGGTGCCGGTGTTCACCGCGAGTGTCGTGTACCCCTGGGCACTCAACCCCTTTTCGAGGAACGAGACGATGCGCGCTTCGTCCTCGGCGATCAGGATGCGGGTCATGACGTGGTCTCCTCGTCGTCGGAGGTACCCGTGCCGGGTGGCGACAGGGGCAGGGTGATGGTGAAGCGGGCGCCGCGGGTGATCTCGTTGGTGGCGCTGACGGTCCCGCCGTGGGCGTGGGCGATCGCAGCAACGATCGAGAGGCCGATCCCGAGACCGTCGGTTCGTTCGGTCCTGCTCGCCGCGCCTCGGACGCGACGGTCGAACAGATGGTCCAGCTGCGTGGGGTCGAGCCCTCGACCCGTGTCGCGGACCCAGATCCGGGCGCCGGCGACCGCGCCGGACGACCACACGGGGGCGATGCCGATCGCCACGATCGCTCCAGCGTCGGTGTGCTGCGCGGCATTGGTCGCGAGGTTGAGCAGTGCCTGGGTCAGGCGACCTGGGTCGGCGATGATGGCGACAGCGCCGGGCGCCGGCGCCTCGTCGATCGCCCAGTGACGGTCGGCGATGCCCTGCACCTTCTGGTGGACCATCTGGGCGAGCTCGCCCAGATCGACGGGCTCGGGTCGGAGGAACTCCGTCGTCTCGGCCTTGGCGAGCAGGAGCAGGTCGGTCACGTACCGGTTCATGCGATCGAGCTCGTCATTGACGATCGTCAGGGTCTCGGCGCGCTCAACGGGTTCGTCGCTCATCAGCTCGAGGTGACCCTGCACGATGGTGATCGGGGTCCGCAGCTCGTGTGCGACGTCGTCGAGGAACTGGCGCTGCCCGGCGAACCCGCGCTCCAGGCGGTCGATCATCTCGTTGAATGTGGCACCGAGTTCGCTCAGCTCGTCACGGCCTGTCACCGGGATGCGGCCCGAAAGATCGGTTTCGGAGATCCCCCGAGCGGTGTCGGTGAGCTCGCGAACCGGTCGGAGCACGCGGCCGGCGATCGACCATGCGAAGGCGCCGGTGAGGAGCACGACGACCGCGCCGGCGAGGGCGAGGATCCGCACCGCCCGGTGGGCAGCAGCCCGGTCGGGCTCGGGGAAGTAGGCGACGACGAACACGCCGACGTCGGCGCCCTCGGCCACCAACGGGGTCGCGAGGTAGCGAATCTCGCCCACGCTGGTCATCGTCCGGCCCCACCGGGCCTCGGTGGTCGCACCCCACGTCTGGCTGAGTGCCGGGTCGAGGTCGAACAGGTTCGGCGCGCCGGCGTTGTACAGGAACGGCTCACCGCGGACGATCGCGTAGAACGCCTCGTTCTCCCCCGGCACGCTCCGGCGCATGAACGACCGCACGAACCCCTCCACGTCGGTGCCGAAGGGCTCGCCGGTGTCGGGGTCGACATCGTCGGTGGCGAGGCGCAACTCCTCGATCTCCTGGGCGAGGGCCTGGTCGACGTCTCGTTCGACGCCGTTCAGCAACGACTGGCGCGTGACGATCAGTGAGATCGACAGCGCGGCCACGAGGAGCGCCAGGTACGAGAACACGACGCGCTGGCGAATTCCCCAACGGCGCCGACGGAGTGGAGCGGTGGCCGGATCAGTTGTCATCGTCGCCGTCATCGTCGTTGCCGTCGCCGTCATCGCCGTCGCCGTCATCGCCGTCGCCGTCATCGTCATCGTCGTCGCCCGGACCCACCGGTGGCGGCGGCGGCACGGTCGCCGGGCCTGCGGGCGGTGCTGGTGGTGGCGGGGGTGGTGGTGGTGGTGGTGGTGGTGCGGGTGGCACGGGTGTCGGCAGGATGACCACCGTCGGGCCGACGGTCGTCGGTGGGCCGCTCGCAACGGCGGTCACCGGGGTGGTCACCGGGGGGGTCGGCGCCACGGTGACGATCGAAGTGCCGGTCGTGGGGGGTGGAGCGGTGGTCGGGGGCGGCGGCGTGGTCGACGCCCCGGCGGCCGGGGTCAGTTCGACCGGGGCGATGGTCGGAGGCTCGCGGTCGAAGGAAGACGCCACCATCGCGACGAGCGCCAACCCGATCGCGGTCGCAACGACGAACACGGCGACGGTCGCTGCGATCCCGCGGGCGGGGTGCCGGGGTGCGGGTTCGAAGTGGGGTGTGAGTCGGGCGGTCGGGTCGGTCACGGTCTGGCTCCGGGAGGCGATGGTCGAGACCCCACGTCTGCGAACGATGAGAACAGGATGAGAACTCTCTCATGCTGTCTGCTGCGGCATCGTGCGCTGCTCGGGTGAGGCCTCCCAACCCGCGCCGCCGATGCTTGACACCGTGGATGGGTTTCCGTACCGTGTGCCCCAATTCGGGCTCGTGAGGCCGGGAGGCCAGCCGAAACCCGTTCAAGGCAGCACCAGTGCACTGGTTGACGATCCCGTGACGAACGGGGTAGGATCGCCGGTTGCCGTGCGTCGCCCTGTCTGTCCCACCATTTCCGGTGTGGTTCCGGCGCGCCCGACGTGCGGCATCTTGCTCGCCATCTAACGCATTCGAGGTGAATCCGTGGCTACCCGCTCGACCTCCCGTGAACGCTATTCGTTCGCGAACCTGGACGAACCGCTTGAACTCCCAGATCTGATCGCGATCCAGCGCGAGAGTTTCCGGTGGTTCCTCGAGGAGGGTCTCGCCAACACCTTCCGCGACATCAGCCCGATCAAGGACTTCTCGGAGTCGCTGCAGCTCGAGCTCGAGTTCGATCCGTTCGACGAAGACCTGCGCCCGCCGCCCAAGTTCACGGTGGAGGAGTGCAAGGAGAAGGACATGACCTACAGCGCGCCGATCTTCGTGCGCGCCCGGTTCATGAACCGCAACACCGGCGAGATCAAGGAACAGACGGTCTTCATGGGCGACCTGCCCACGATGACCGACAAGGGGACGTTCATCATCAACGGCACCGAGCGTGTCGTGGTGTCTCAGCTCGTCCGCAGCCCCGGCGTCATCTTCGAGCCGGGCGAGCGCTATCGCCTGCGCAACCTCACCAAGCACCAGCTCGTGAAGGGCACCATCCACCCGTACCGCGGTGAGTGGATGGAGTTCGACGTCGAGCAGCGCCCCGGCAAGGACGTCACCTGCGGCACCCGCGTCGCCCGCAAGCGTCGCCTCGGCATCTTCACGCTCCTGCGTGCCCTCGGGTACGACGAGGAGAACGCCCCCGGCTTCCTCGAGAAGTTCGTCGCCGAGTTCGACTTCCTCGAGGGGCAGTGGGACAAGGAGCGCGACATCGCGCCCACCCAGGACGAAGCCCTCGTCGAGATCTACAAGCGGGCCCGCCCGGGCGAGCCGCCCACGGTCGATTCGGCTCGCGCCTACTTCCGCAACGCCTTCTTCGAGAGCCGTCGGTACGACCTGTCGCGGGTGGGCCGCTACAAGCTCAACCGCAAGCTCGGTACCGAGGTGCAGAAGGTCGCCGACCAGTTCGAGCTCCACGGCAAGCTCAATGCGTTGGGTGAGCCGTTGCTCGACCTTCCCGACGAGGGCCAGCACGTGCTCAGCCGCTGCGAGGTGCTCGCATCGGTCACGTACATGCTCAACCTCGTCAAGCAGGAGCCGGGCTACCGCCTCGACGATCAGGACCACTTCGCGAACCGCCGCATCCGCTCGGTCGGCGAGCTGATCCAGAACCAGGTTCGCATCGGTCTGTCCCGCATGGAGCGCGTCGTGCGTGAGCGCATGACCACCCAGGACGTCGAGGCGATCACGCCGCAGACCCTGATCAACATCCGCCCGGTCGTGGCGGCGATCAAGGAGTTCTTCGGGACGTCGCAGCTGTCGCAGTTCATGGACCAGGTGAACCCGCTGTCGGGCCTCACCCACCGTCGCCGCCTGTCGGCGCTCGGCCCGGGTGGCCTCTCCCGCGAGCGTGCCGGCTTCGAGGTGCGCGACGTGCACTTCTCGCACTACGGCCGCATGTGCCCGATCGAGACGCCGGAGGGCCCGAACATCGGTCTGATCGGTGGTCTGTCGACGTTCGCCCGGGTCAACGAGTTCGGCTTCATCGAGTCGCCGTACCGCAAGGTCATCGACGGGCGCGTGTCGGGCGAGATCGTCTACATGGCCGCCGACGAAGAAGAGAACTACGTCGTCGCCCAGGCCAACACGCCGATCAACCCCGACGGCTCCTTCAAGGACGCCCGCGTGCTCGTGCGCCGGTCGCCGCAGGCAGCCAGCCTCGACGACCTCCGCAAGATGCTGGAGCAGGAGAGCTTCTTCGGCGCCACCACCGACATCGGCTACGTCCCCCCGGTCGAGGTCGACTACATGGACGTCTCGCCGAAGCAGATCGTGTCGGTCGCGACCGCCCTGATCCCGTTCCTCGAGCACGACGATGCCAACCGCGCCCTCATGGGCGCCAACATGCAGCGCCAGGCTGTCCCGCTGCTGCGGGCCGAGGCGCCGTACATCGGGACCGGCATCGAGAACCGCGCCGCTCGCGATGCGGCTGATCTGATCCAGGCATTGGACGACGGCGAGGTCATCGAGGTCACCGGTGCCACGATCACGGTCCAGTACAAGACCGCCGGCAAGAAGACCTACAAGCTGGCGAAGTTCCGGCGTTCCAACCAGGACACGTGCATCAACCAGCGGCCGAAGGTCGTCGAGGGCGACATCGTCAAGAAGGGCTCGATCATCGCCGACGGCCCCTCGACCGACATGGGCGAGCTGGCACTCGGCAAGAACCTGCTCGTGGCGTTCATGCCGTGGGAGGGCTACAACTTCGAGGACGCGATCATCCTGTCCGAGCGGCTCGTGAAGGACGACGTACTCACGTCGATCCACATCCACGAGCACGAGGTGGATGCCCGTGACACCAAGCTCGGTCCGGAAGAGATCACTCGGGACATCCCGAACCTCTCCGACGACATCCTCGCCGACCTCGACGATCGCGGCATCGTCCGCGTCGGCGCCGAGGTGGGCCCGGGCGACGTGCTCGTCGGCAAGGTCACGCCCAAGGGCGAGACCGAGCTCACCCCCGAGGAGCGCCTGCTCCGCGCGATCTTCGGTGAGAAGGCACGCGAGGTCCGCGACACCAGCCTCAAGGTGCCGCACGGTGAGAGCGGCAAGGTCATCGACGTCAAGGTGTTCAACCGTGACGACGGCGACGAGCTGCCGCCCGGCGTCAACCAGCTCGTGCGGGTCTACGTGGCGCAGAAGCGCAAGATCTCGGTGGGCGACAAGCTCGCCGGTCGTCACGGCAACAAGGGCGTCATCTCCAAGATCCTCCCGATCGAGGACATGCCCTACACCGCCGACGGTACGCCGGTCGACATCATCCTCAACCCGCTCGGCGTCCCGAGCCGAATGAACGTCGGCCAGGTGCTCGAAGCGCACCTCGGCTACTGCGCTCGCTGGGGCTGGACCGATCCGACCTCGAAGCAGCAGATCGGCGATGCGCCGATCCGCGGCACCGAGAAGAAGACGCGGCCCATCACCCAGCCGGCGACGTTCATCTCGACGCCGGTGTTCGACGGTGCGAACTGGGACGAGGTCGAGAAGTCCGGCAAGCACCCGACGATCCAGCAGATCTTCGAGCACCTCAACACCGAGGGCGCACACGGCGAGCGGCTGATCAGCACCAACGGCAAGCAGCCGCTGTTCAACGGTCGCACCGGCGACGAGTACGACAACCCGATCACCACGGGCTACATGTACATCTTGAAGCTGGCGCACCTCGTCGACGACAAGATCCACGCCCGGTCGACCGGCCCGTACTCGATGATCACCCAGCAGCCGCTCGGTGGGAAGGCGCAGTTCGGTGGTCAGCGCTTCGGTGAGATGGAAGTGTGGGCCCTCGAGGCCTACGGCGCCGCGTACTGCCTGCAGGAGCTGCTCACCATCAAGTCCGACGACGTGCTCGGCCGCGTGAAGGTGTACGAGGCGATCGTCAAGGGCGACAACATCCCCGAGCCGGGCGTGCCCGAGAGCTTCAAGGTGCTGATGAAGGAGATGCAGGCACTCTGCATCAACGTCGAGGTGCTGGCCGAAGACGGCCGCGAGATCGAGATGCGCGATCTCGACGACGAGGTCTTCCGTGCCGCCGAGGAGCTCGGCATCGACATCTCCCGTCCCGAGCGCGGCTCCGACGATGACGACCGTCAGCGCGCGAGCCGCTGAGTAGACGAGCAACAGACGACTGCCACGAGAGACGAGAAGAGAAGCAATGCTCGACGTCAACATGTTCGACCAGCTCAAGATCGGGCTGGCCACCGCCGACGACATCCGCCTGTGGTCCCACGGTGAGGTGAAGAAGCCGGAGACCATCAACTACCGCACGCTGCGTCCCGAGAAGGACGGCCTGTTCTGCGAGAAGATCTTCGGACCGACTCGCGACTGGGAGTGCTACTGCGGCAAGTACAAGCGTGTCCGCTTCAAGGGCATCATCTGCGAGCGCTGCGGCGTCGAGGTGACGCGCTCGAAGGTCCGCCGCGACCGGATGGGCCACATCGAGCTCGCCGCTCCTGTGGTCCACATCTGGTATCTGCGTGGCACGCGCTCGTGGCTCGCCTACCTCCTCGCCGGCATCGAGCCGAAGGAAGAGCTCAAGGCCAAGCAGCTCGAGAAGGTCATCTACTTCGCCGCCAACCTGGTCACCTGGGTCGACGAGGCCAAGCGCCACGAAGACCAGTCGAGCCTCGAAGCCGAGTACCTCGCCGAGCGCGACGAGATCCGCAAGGAGCTCGAGCTCGCGGTCGACCGCCGGTTCAAGGAGCTCGAGTCCGAGGCCGAGATCGCCGAGGCCGAGGGTGTCGACACCAAGAAGCTCAAGCGGGACGCCGACAAGGAGATCGAGGCCCTGCGCGAGCGCTACGAGCTCGAGCTCGACCTCGTCGAGCGCGCCTGGGACGAGTTCAAGTCGCTCTTCGGTCGCAAGATCATCGAAGACGAGATGCTGTGGCGCGAGCTGCGCGACAAGTACGGCGACTACTTCGAAGGCGGCACCGGCGCCGATGCCATCAAGCAGCTGATCGACCGGATCGACTTCGACAAGGAGGAGATCAAGCTCCGCGAGGCGATCGAGCCCGGCCCGGAGTCGACCCGCAAGGCACTCTCGGCCCAGCGTCGCCAGAAGGCGATCAAGCGCCTGAAGATCGTTGCGTCGTTCAACCGGCGTGACGAGCACGGCCGCCGGATCAACGACCCCAAGGCGATGATCCTCGACGTCGTGCCGGTGATCCCGCCCGAGCTGCGCCCGATGGTGCAGCTCGACGGTGGCCGCTTCGCCACGTCCGACCTCAACGACCTGTACCGCCGTGTCATCAACCGCAACAACCGGTTGAAGCGGCTGCTCGACCTCGGCGCCCCCGAGATCATCGTCAACAACGAGAAGCGCATGCTGCAGGAGGCCGTCGACGCCCTGTTCGACAACGGCCGCCGCGGCCGCCCGGTCACCGGGCCGGGCAACCGTCCGCTCAAGTCGCTCTCCGACATGTTGAAGGGCAAGCAGGGCCGGTTCCGTCAGAACCTGCTCGGCAAGCGCGTCGACTACTCGGGTCGTTCGGTCATCGTGGCCGGCCCGACGCTCAAGCTGCACCAGTGCGGCCTGCCGAAGCTGATGGCGCTCGAGCTGTTCAAGCCGTTCGTCATGAAGCGCCTGGTCGACCTCGAGCTCGCGCAGAACATCAAGACCGCGAAGCGGATGGTCGAGCGCCGTCGCCCGCAGGTGTGGGACGTCCTCGACGACGTGATCAAGGAGCACCCGGTGCTCCTGAACCGTGCACCCACGCTGCACCGCCTCGGCATCCAGGCCTTCGAGCCGGTGCTGGTGGAGGGCAAGGCACTCCAGATCCATCCGCTCGTCTGCACGGCCTTCAACGCCGACTTCGACGGCGACCAGATGGCCATTCACGTGCCGTTGTCGGCCGAGGCGCAGGCCGAGGCCCGCGTGCTCATGCTGAGCGCCAACAACATCCTGTCGCCCGCCAACGGTCGCCCGATCGTGACCCCCAGCCAGGACCTGATCATCGGTGGGTACTACCTCACCGAGCAGGTCGACGGCGCCAAGGGTGAAGGCCGAGTGTTCCGCCACCTGTGGGAGGCGCTGCGCGCGTACGACGAGGGGGCACTCGACCTCCACGCCACGGTCAAGCTGCGTCCGCCGAACACCGAGCCGCACGAGACCACGCTCGGGCGTGCACTGTTCCAGGAGGCCCTCCCGGCCGACTACGCCGACCGGTTCGGCTACGTGGGTGCCACCATCAAGAAGCGCGAGATGGGCGTGATCGTGGAGCGGCTCTCGGAGACGTACCCCACGGCCGAGGTGGCCGCGTCGCTCGACCGGATCAAGAACCTCTGCTACCGCTATGCGTCGCAGTCGGGCTTGACCGTCTCGATCGACGACGTCCGCACGCCGAAGATCAAGCGGCAGCTGCTCGACGGATACGAGGCTCAGGCCGACAAGGTCGAGAACCAGTTCCGTCGCGGCATCATCACCGACGGCGAGCGCCGCCAGCAGGAGGTCCGCATCTGGACCGACGCCACCGCCGAGGTCCAGGCCGCGATGGAGGCCGAGTTCAAGGCGCAGCGTTTCAACCCGATCGACATGATGGTCGGCTCGGGCGCACGCGGGAACATGACCCAGATGCGTCAGATCGCCGGCATGCGCGGCCTCGTGGCCAACCCTCGTGGTGACATGATCCCCCGCCCGATCAAGTCGAACTTCCGTGAGGGTCTCGAGACGCTCGAGTACTTCATCGCCACGCCGGGCGCCCGCAAGGGCCTCGTCGACACGGCGCTGCGTACCGCCGACTCGGGCTACCTCACGCGTCGCCTCGTCGACGTCGCCCAGGAGCTCATCGTCCGCGAGTCGGACTGCGGGACCACGCTCGGTGTCTGGATCAACAACGTCCAGCCCGACGCGGCCAACCGTCGCTCGTACCTCGAGACCAAGCTGTTCGGGCGCGCGTTGCTCAACGACATCACGCTCAGCGACGGTCGCATCCTCAAGCGGAACACGATCGTCGGCGACGACGAACTCGTCCTGCTTCGCGACGATGCGGCGATCGAGCGTGTCCGGGTGCGCTCGGTGCTCACGTGCGATGCCGAGCTCGGCATCTGCGCCATGTGCTACGGCCGTTCGTTGGCCACCGGCAAGGAGATCGAGCTCGGCGAGGCCGTCGGCGTCATCGCCGCCCAGTCGATCGGCGAGCCCGGTACCCAGCTGACGATGCGTACCTTCCACACCGGTGGTGTGGCCGGCAAGGACATCGCCGGCGGTCTGCCCCGCGTGGTCGAGCTCTTCGAGGCTCGCACCCCGAAGGGCGCAGCGCGTCTCGCCCGGGCCAGCGGTGTGCTGCGTCTCGGCGAGGACGAGGGCAAGGGCATCCCCGTGGTGGTCGTCGACGACGAGGGCGAGGAGCACGAGATCGTGCTCCCGCTGGGCGCACGCCCGATCGTCGAGGACGGCCAGGAGGTCAAGGCCGGAGACCCGATCACCGACGGCCCCTTCGATCCGAAGGAGCTCATGGAGATCAAGGGCATCCGCGAGACGCAGGTGTACCTCGTCGAAGAGGTCCAGCGCGTCTACCGCGACCAGGGTGTGTCGATCAGCGACAAGCACATCGAGCTGATCGTGCGTCAGATGACCCGCCGCATCGGCGTGCAGGAGCCGGGTGACACCGACTTCCTGCCCGGCGAGCGTGCCGACGCCAAGCGGTTCCGTGACACGAACCGTGCGATGGTCGAGGAGGGCAAGCGCCCGGCCGAGGGTCGCCCGGAGATCATGGGCATCACCAAGGCGTCGCTCGCCACCGAGTCGTGGCTGTCGGCGGCCTCCTTCCAGGAGACCACCCGCGTGCTCACCGAAGCCGCGATCGACGGCAAGTCCGACAACCTGATCGGCCTCAAGGAGAACATCATCATCGGCAAGCTGATCCCCGCCGGGACCGGCATGATGAAGTACCGGGAGTTCGGCATCGAAGCCCCCGACTACGAGCCGATGACGTACTACTCCAGCGACGCAGAGGACGACCCCGCCGCCTTCCTCGCGAGCCTCCACGGCTCGTACGAGGGCGACGCCGTCACCTGATCACTCCGACACGATTGCGATGAACGGCCCGGGGGCAACCCCGGGCCGTTCCGCGTCCGTCGGTCGGTATCGAGGCACTATGCGCCGTGGGTGAACCGTCGAAGCGTCGTCTGACGGAGCTGGAGGACACCGGGGTAACCGTGGTCATCTGCCAGGACGGTTGCGAGGTCGCCGGGGTCGACCCCCACGCCGAACACCTCGTGGAACTCCTTCAACCAGTACGACACCTCGTGGTCGCTGTATCCCCAGTCGTCCATCAACACCTGTTCGGTGGGCGGCGTCTCCCAGATCGTTTGCGAGACCCACCAACACTCGACGAAGGATGCGATCCGCCGCGCCTGGCGGACGCCAGCGACCTGCACCATGTAGTCCCACACCGTCCGCTGGGCCACCGTCATCCCCTCAGTTGCTGTGCCCCACGAGAGGCCGTCGTGCCAGTCGGTGCGGCTCACATTGCCCTGTACTCAAGTGCGGTGCAAGCGTCGCACGGAGCAACGAACCACGGCCATCTGGAACATCGAGGTGATGATCGAGACCGGCGACCGTGCCGTCGTCGAGAGCACCGCCGATGCGATGGCAGAGCCGCTGCTGAACCGACAGCTACGCACGGTTTCGGTTCATGACCAGGAGGATCGGTGTCATCACGATCACCAGACCGAGTAGCCACAGCGGTCGCCATCGGTAGTCACTCGACGATGACACGACCGAGCACGTGACGAGTGCGCCCGCGAAGGTCACAGCGCTCCATACGTCACCGAGCCGGACAGCGCGCACTGGCTTCGGCCGCGGGCTGGGCGTGTTCGGGTCTGTCTTGTAGAGCGGCGAGGTGCCTCGCGCCAACGCCAGCGCAGCGACGGCGGTGGCGCAGCAACCGAGTCCCAGCCAGATCAGCCACGCAGGTGCGGGCATCGAGACGTACTCCCTCTTGCTCGGCAGTCGCACGAGCAACCACCCGACCACGAGGCCGGCGCCCGCGGTGAAGAGTGGCCCGACGACAGCGAACACACGAAGCTGCCATCCACGCATCGAACGCGGGGTCAGGTACCAGGGCGAGCGTGAGGTCACGACCCCCGCCTCGCCGAGGACGTGCAGCGCATCGTGCTCACCACTCGTCCCAGGTGGCCCACGGTGATGGGAACGCGGGCGCAGCGAATCGAGCCAGGAAGGGGGCGGCAGCAGTGTCCCGCCTGATGCCGTTCAATCCCACCCCGACACGTTGCAGGCGCGGACAGAGCTCGAGGACCGCCAGCTCGGATGGATCCAGCAGCGGGCACAGTCCGAGTACAAGTTCTTCCAGATTGACGGCCGAAGGCAGCGCGCTCACGATCTCGAACGGCATCGCGCTCATGGCACCGCATCGTGCCGAGTCCTCGCTGATCGCGCAAGCGCGTGGGACATCGCAGAACGACGCGCGCATCGCAGCTGCAGCGTTGAGCAAGAGGCTCTCGTGCCCCGTGAGGGGTCGGCCACCGAGCCCGACCCGTCGAGGGCGTCTCCGGCGCGGATCACGCGTGGAGGTCGGCGCCGGGAGCGTGGGGACCGGACGTGCGCAGCGTCTTGACAGCGCGGACAAGTTCGCCGCGCGGTCAGATGTCGCGCCAGGTGTTGGCTTGGTCGCGGCGTTTGCGGAGGGCGTTGGGGTGTGCCCAGCCGAGGCCGACCCAGTCGTAGTTGATCTTGCCGGCGGGTGGTGGTTCGTACGGTCGGTCGCAGTACGGGATGCCGTCTGGTGGCGGGTCGGGTGGGTGACTCGCGGGGATCGGCCGGCCTCTGGCGTCGGTGAATGTGATGCCGTTGGGTTGGTCGGCGTTGCCGTGGATGCCGAGTTCGCCCTTGTGGTGCATGCGGTGATGCCGTGGACACAGGCTGAGGAGGTTGGGGGTGTCGGTGGGGCCGCCGTCTTCCCAGTGGATGATGTGGTGGATCTCGACGAACCGGTCAGCCGTGCAACCCGGGACGCGGCAACCGCGATCTCGCCGCTCGATGATGCGGCGGGTGCGGTCCGGGAC
>JALHOG010000098.1 GCA_022843125.1 Ilumatobacteraceae bacterium | reverse complement strand
GAACACCACAACCGGTTCAAATACCGCGCCCGCTACCAACCACAACGCCAACCCGACGGCACCTGGCACATCCACCGCCCCGACGGCACCACCATCACCCCACCCGACGCCGCCTGACCCCCTCGTGGCCCACTCCATCGCTGCAGCGGAAAACGACGAAACCCGAGGCGCTCGGCCTCGGGTTCGGAGTGGAGCTGAGGGGAATCGAACCCCTGGCCTCGACAGTGCGATTGTCGCGCTCTACCAACTGAGCTACAGCCCCGTAGCGGAGCGTGAGTGTAGCGGCACCACAGGCGTTCCGACCACGAACCGGACGGGCGGCCGACGCCCCGCCTCGGGCACCGGTGCGATCAGCGGTGGTGCATCCAGTCGCTCGGCCACGTCGACGTGTCGCGTTGACGGGCCTGCGACAGCAGGTACAGGTAGCCGCACAGCGCCAGGAATGCACCGGCGAACAGGTACAGCAAGACCGTCTCTTTCGTCGTGGCGGCCAGGAACAGCGTGGCGGCCGACGCGATGACGAGCATGAACAGTGCGTTGGAACGGCGCCGACGAAGCATGTCGGTCGACGACACGCGATGCCGGGCGACGTGCGCTTGGCGGTGACCCTGATCGCGAGCCGGGCGGGGGTGCCCCCCGGTGGCGTCGCTGTGGCTGCGCCGACGTGGCGCTGCATCGCGGGTCGGCGCAGCGGTCGCTGCCTGAGCGCCGCGCGCCCCATGGCTGCGGGTGCCACCTGCCCGGCGCAGCTGGGCTGGCTGAACACCGGGACGCCCACCGGCAACCGGCCGGTGGAGCGGCGACGGCGCGAGCGGACGGGCCATCCCGCGCATCGAGCCGTTGGCTCGCGAGGGCACCGTGCTCTGGAGCTTGTTGAGCTGGCGACGGAAGTCGGTCACCGACGAGTTCGGTCGGTTCTCGATGCGGGAGCGGAGCAGCGGCGGGATCAGCACCGCAGCCCAGGCCGCTGCGACGACCAGCAGGACGAGTTCGCCCATGTTGTCAGGTTCCTTTGTTCACGGTCTGAGCGGCTGCCGTGGTGCGCGCCCCACCAGCCCGGATGGGATGGGGAGCGAGCGAGCAGCGCTTCATTACGATTCTACGACATTCGTAACACGTCCGGCAACGCTTCGCGCGTCTTTCCGCCGAGCGTCGTTCACCGCCGGTTCGACACACGTTCACGCAGACTCCCGCCGATAGACGCCGGATCGGCCGCCGGTCTTCTCCCACAGCGCCAGATCCCCGATCGTCATCCCGCGATCGGCCGACTTGCACATGTCGTAGATCGTGAGCGCAGCGGTGGCACAGGCGTGGAGCGCCTCCATCTCGACACCGGTGCGGTCGACGGTCTCGACGTTCACCTCGATCGCGACGTGGTCGTCGCCGATGTCGAAGCTGACCGACACCGCGCCGACCAGCAGCGGGTGACACAGCGGGATCATGTCGGCGGTGCGTTTCGCGGCCTGGATACCGGCGACCCGCGCCACGGCCAGCACGTCACCCTTCTTGACCTCACGGTTGGCGATCGCCTCTGTGGTCTCGGGCTTCATGTACACCTTGCAGCGGGCGACGGCCCGGCGATGGGTCGGATCCTTCGGTGTGACGTCGACCATGCGGGCGTGGCCCAGCGGATCGAGGTGCGTGAACTCGAGATCGCTCATGTCGATGACCACCGTACTCGGTCGTCCGTGCGTGACCGATGACCGCAGCACTGCGACGCCGCTCGCTCCAGGCGCTCGCTCCAGCCGCTGGTCAGCCGAGCGTCGGCTCCCCGGTGTCGACCACCTCGAACGCGTTGCCCGAGATCGACTTCAACTGGTTCAGGTCGTCGTCGTCCCAGCCGGGGTTCCACGCACCCTGGAAGAACCAGTTCGACCCGTTGTCGGCGACCATCACGCCGTAGCGCTGCATCGCCGTGGCGATGACACGCGCCTGGCCGGTGAGGCGGCTGACGTCGTAGTCGGCGCGCAGCCGCAGCCGCAGCCCCATCGGTGGGAGATCGGGATCGGTGCGGCTCGATGCGAAGTGGGTGGCGGGGGCGATGTAGGCCCGGCGGGTCTGGGCGAAGGTGATGCGGATCGCGTGCCGGATCTCCCCCGCCGCGACCTCCTCGAAACGCACCAGACCGGCGAGGATCGGCAAACCGGCGGCATCGGCGCTGGTCCAGCCGGCCGGCCGCAGCGCGTTCGAGCCGAGGTCGAATCGGGCGCCGACATCGGCTCGCCAGCTCGTGCCACCGCCAACGGGGAACGCTCGACCGAGCTCGAACAGCTCACAGGTGCCCTGACGCACCACGAGCACGTGGCGGTCGCCGGTGGCGGCCGCTCCTCCTTCGATCGGCGCGTCCGGCGGGACCGGATACGGCCCCGGGTCGCTCTCGTCGCCGTAGGCGGTGAACTCGATCGGCACGAGCGGCTGATCGGGGGGCACGACGACGTACGGGATGCCGTAGTCGGGGTTCTCGCCGAAGTCGGGGTGCAGGTTGTCGCCACCCACCGACTGGATCCTGGCGATGATCTGGGCCGATCGGGGGTGCAGCGGAGCGGTGGAGATGTCGCGGTTCCACGCATTGTCGGGCGGAAAGACAGCGCAGCCGCCGACGGTCGGGCGGTCGGGGATGATCCGGGTGGCCGGCTCGCCGACGGTGGCCGGTCGATCGATCGCCGTGATCGCCGCGGTCGCGACGCCCCCGCCGACGGCGAGCGCGGCGGCGATCACGGCCACCCGGCGACCGCCGGGCCGCATCAGCCGCCGATCTGGCTCATCGTGCGCACCGGGCGCACGAACGTGACCTGATTGATCTGGTGGCCGGCCCACTTGGTGCCGACCGCACGTTCGATGCGACCGGCGATCTCGGCGTCGGTCTCGCCGTTGCGGAGCGCGGCCCGGAGATCGAACTCGTCGGTGGCGAACAGGCAGGTGCGGAACTGCCCGTCGGCCGTGAGCCGCACACGATCGCAGTCGCCGCAGAACGGCTTGGTGACGGTGGGGATCACGCCGACGGTGCCGCCCCCGTCAGCGAAGCCTCCGTCGAGGTAGCGCCACCGGTCGGCCGGTGCCGCGCCCCGCGCCGGCACCTGCTCGATCGGCCACACCGCCGCGATCTTCGCGACGATCTCGTCCTGGCCGACCACCTGCTGGCGCTGCCACGCGTCGCTCGCGTCGAGTGGCATGAACTCGATGAACCGCACCTCGAGGCCCTCGTCGCGGCCGAACCGGGCGAGATCGACGATCTCGTCGTCGTTGACGCCCCGCTCGACGACCGCGTTGATCTTCAGCGGGTGGAACCCTGCGTCCTTCGCTGCACGGATCCCCTCGAGCACGTGACCGAGCTCGTCGCGACGCGTCATCCGCGCGAACTTCTCGCGATCGAGGGTGTCGAGGCTGATGTTCAGCCGCTGCAGTCCGGCCACCTTGAGGTCGTGGGCGCAGTGGCGCAGCGTGGCTGCGTTGGTGGTCATCGCGAGGTCGACCGGGCGGCCACCTGCATCGATCGCGGCGAGCTTGGCCACCAGCGTCGTGAGGTGCGCCCGCATCGTGGGCTCGCCCCCGGTCAGGCGGATGCCGTTGAACCCGTAGTGCTGCACGCAGATGCGGGCGAGCCGCTCGATCTCCTCGAACGTGAGGATCTCACTGCGGGGCAGCCACTGCATGCCCTCCTCGGGCATGCAGTACGTGCACCGGAAATTGCACCGGTCGGTGACCGAGATCCGCAGGTCTTTCACGACGCGACCGAACGGGTCGACCAGATCGGTGGGATGCGGCGTCGACGTCATCGTGCGCAGCCTACGCGACGGTCTCGCGAAGTCAGCGGGCGGGGCGCAGCGCCCAGCCGGGGTTCAGCCCTCGAGCATGACGACAGCGACCTCGGCGCCCGCGGGGATGCCGTCGCCGTCGGGGACCACTGCGATCGCATTCGACAGTGCCGTGGCGGCGAGCTGATGACTGCCCTGTGCGCGAGCCCCGCGCACGTGGCACCGGCCGTCGTCCTCGAACGTCGCCATGGCACGGACGAGATGCACCTTGCCATCGGGGCGGCGCGGCAACCCGTCATCGGCGATCGCGACGTGGCTCGGGCGGGCGAGCCGGGGGTGCCCCATCATCCGCCGCAACGCCGGGCGGGCGAGCATCTCGAAGCTGACGAGCGAGCTGACCGGGTTGCCCGGCAACCCGAAGATCGGGGTGCCGTCGATCGTGCCGAACGCGAAGGGCTTGGCCGGCTTGATCGCGATCTGCATCCACCGCATGTCGGCGATGCGGCCCAGCACGGCCTTCACCACGTCATAGTCGCCCATCGACACGCCACCGCTCGTGACGATCGCATCGCACTCCCCCGCAGCCCGACGCAGCACGGCTTCGAGCGCCGCCTCGTCGTCGCGGACGGTGCCGAAGTCGACCACATCACAGCCGGTGTCGCGGAGCAGGCCGGCGAGCATACGGCGGTTGCTCTCACGGATCTGGCCGGGCGCGAGCGGCCCGCCGTCCTCGACGAGCTCGTCGCCGGTGGACAGCACGGCGACGCGCGCCCTCGGGTGGACGGAGACCTCGCGTGCGTTGACGCTGGCGAGGACGCCGACCACGGCGGGCCGGATGATCGTGCCCGGGGTGAACAGCACATCGCCCGGTTGGACGTCGTCGCCGGCAGGCCGAACCGCGGCGCCGACCGGCACCGGCGACTTGACCAGCACACGATCGGATCCGACCCGCTCGGTCTCCTCGACCATCACCACCGCGTCGGCACCCGCCGGCATCGGGGCGCCCGTCATGATCCGGATCGCCTCACCGCGCTGCAGCACGCGGTCGGTGGCGCTCCCCGCCGCCACCTCGTCGACCACCGGCAGTTCGATCGGTGCGCTGACGAGATCGGCTGCGATGACCGCATACCCGTCGACCGCCGTGTTCTCGAACGGGGGGACCTGTTCGGCGGCGACGACCTCGGCGGCGAGCACGAGACCCTCAGCCTGCTCGAATCCGACCGTGACGGGCGGCAGCGGCGGGCAGGCGCCGATCACGAACGACTGGGCATCCTCGAGCGGCGTCATCGGCCGAACGGTACCGCCGACCGACGCCCGGCGCCGCGTCGACCGGCCACTGGTCCGGACGCGATCCGCGCCGCCGCGAAGGCTCGCATCCGCGAGACTGGAGCCGTGACCTCCCCGGCGAACTCTGCGTTCCCGCCCGACGGGTTCACGGCCTCGTGGACCGCGTTCGAGAGCGATCACGGCGAGCATCTCACGCTCCACTGGGACAACGAGGCGTGGACCGCCTCCGTGCGGCTCGATCGAGCCCACGTCGAGTTCGTCGTGCGGTTGTCTCCGATGTGGCAGGTTCGCCAGTTCCTGCTGTTCCGCGATCTCGACGAGCCCGACCTCTGGCTCGGGACCGACGGCCACGGCGCCTGGGGCGAGATCAACGGTGTCCACCGGCGCGAGCTCGAGGGTGCTACCGACCTCGCCGTCACCCGGGGCGACGCAGCGTTGAGCGCGTTCGTGCACACGATCCCGCTCCGGCGACTCAACGTCGACATCGGCGGCTCGTTCGACGCTCGCGTCCTGGAGATCGACGTGGAGACACTCGCGGTCGAACCGGCGCTGCGCACGTACCGGCGCATCGACGCCATCACCTGGGAGGTCGCCCAGGAGGGCGACCTGACCGAGCTGACGGTCGATGCGTTCGCGCTCCCGACCGAGGTGCGGGGTCGCTACACCCGGACCGCCTGAGCGGCCCGAGCTGAACGGCTCAGAACGTCAGTGAGGCGAGATGTGCCTTCATCTCGGCCGCCATCGACGGATCGCGCAGGGCGAACGCAATCGCGGCCTCGAGGAACCCGACCGGGTTCCCGGTGTCATACCGGGCCGTCCGTGACAGCACCCCGTGGAACGGCGAACGCGCAGCCTGGGCGCGCAGCGCGTCGGTGAGCTGGAGCTCGCCACCGCTGCCCGGCTTGAGGTTCTCGATCTCGTCGAACACGTCGGGCGTGAGGACGTAACGCCCGATGATGATGAGGTCGCTCGGCGCCGATGCCACCGGGGGCTTCTCGACGAGGTCCTGCACGGGCACGACGCCGTCGTCGTCGATCGGGCCCGACGGATCGAGCACACCGTAGGAGCTGACCTGGCTGCGCGGCACCTGCTTGACGCCCACCACGCTGCCACCGGTGCTCGAACACACGCCGTTCATCTGGGCGAGCAGCGACGAGTCACCCATCAACTCATCGGGCAGCAACACCGCGAACGGTTCGTCACCGACGGCCTCGCGAGCGCACCCGACCGCATGGCCGAGACCGCGCGGGTTGTCCTGGTAGGTGATCGTGACGCGCCAGTCGCGCCCGATGCTCGCCAGCCGGTCGGCGACGTCGTCCTTGCCCTTGTCGCGCAGGCTGCGGACCAGTTCGTCGTCGGCTTCGAAGTAACGCTCGATCGCCGGCTTCGATCGGCTGCTCACGACCACGATGTGATCGATGCCCGCCCCGAGCGCCTCGTCGATGATGATCTGGATCGCCGGGGTGTCACCGATCGGCATCAGTTCCTTCGGAACCGCCTTGGTGACAGGGAGGAATCGCGTCCCGAGACCGGCGGCGGGGATGACTGCGCTGCGAACTTGCACGGCCGAGACGCTACCCAAACCGGCGCCGCTCCACTGGTGATGCGCGGCCGGGCTCACGGCCGGGCCGACGCCTGACGAGCGAGGGTCGGCCGGCGTGGCCGACCGGTCGCGACGGCCGATATCCTGCCCGCCGATGCCCACGTACGTCTACAAGTTCTTGGAAACCGGCGAGACGATCGAGGTCCAACAGCCGTTCTCCGACGCCGCTCTGACCGAGGCGATCCATCCCGTCACCGGCGCCAGCATGGCAGTCAAGAAGGTCTTCCTGCCCGTCGGCGTCACGTTCAAGGGCGACGGGTTCTACAAGACCGACAGCCGCGCCTCGAAGAAGTCCAGCTCATCGAGCAACTCGAGCCCGTCCAGCTCGGAGTCGACGTCGTCGTCGAGCTCCGACAGCGGCTCGTCCTCCTCATCGAGCTCGACCCCGGCGGCCGCGCCCGCCAGCTCGTCGACCTCGTCGGGTTCGACGACGTCGGGCGACTGACCCGCCGTCACTCGAAGCGGAACTGCACGATCCCGAGCGGGCCGTAGTCGGCCACGTAGTCGTCACCGCGAGCGACCCAGATCGGCCGGGTGAACGAACCGGCGAGCAGCAACTCGCCGGCCCGCAACGTGACGCCGCGGGCGCCGAGCCGGTCGGCGAGCCAGGCCACGCCGGTGGCCGGGTGGTCGAGCACCGCTGCAGCGACGCCCGATTCCTCGATCACTCCGTTGCGTCGCAGCACCGCGCACACCCACGGCAGGTCGAGCTCGCGGGCACCGAAGCGCTGATCGCCCACGACGATGCCGGCGTCGGCCGCATTGTCGGAGACGGTGTCGACGATGGTCCGACCGCTCCCGGATTCGGGATCCTTCATCTGGATACGGGCGTCGAGGATCTCGATTGCCGGGGTGACGTACTCGGTGGCGTCGAGGACGTCGTCGATCGTGCAGCCCGGGCCGGCGAGATCGCGGCCGAGCACGAACGCCAGCTCGACCTCGAGACGCGGCGCGATGAACCGGTCGAACGGGATCGTGTCGCCGTGCGCGTAGAACATGTCGTCGTAGATCACCCCGTGGTCGGGCTCGGTGATGCCGACCACGTCCTGCATCACCTTCGACGTCAGACCGATCTTGCGGGCACGCACCACCCGACCAGCACTCTCGGCGAGGCGCACCCCGGCCTGCTGCACGGCGTACGCGTCGTCGATCGTGAACTCGGGGTGGAGTTGGGAGATCTGCTTGGTGGGGATGCGGGTCCGTTCCGCGTCGGCGATGCGTTGGGCGAGCTCGGTCGCGAGCTGGGCGTCGATCATGTCCCGCATCCTGGTCGATCGGAGCCTCGGCGCGCTCGATCCTGCGTCGTGCGAACGCAGCCGGCCGCTGCGCTGGCGAGCGAACACGGCGCTATCGCGCCTTGATCACGTGCGTCGGGCCGAACGGCACGCTGAGCGTGACGCGAGGGCGTCACGTCATCTGTGACCGATGGCCCCCGGAGTCGGTACCTGCGCGCCTGGTGCTCCGGCAGCTGGAGGCGGATGATCAAAACGCATGATCGAGTCTGCGCCCTTGACCACATCCCCGGCACGTGGCAAGGACCCCGCGGCCGAGCACCGGCGGATCGGCGTGCTCCGACGTCTGGCGTTGCTCGACACGCCCGCCGATCCGGCCTTCGACGAGATCGTCTCGTTCGCGGCAGCGACGCTCGGCGCACCGATGGCAGCGCTCGCGCTCGTCGACCTCGACCGCCAGTGGTTCAAGGCCGCAGTCGGTCTGCCGATGCAGCAGACAGGTCGCGACGTCGCGTTCTGTGACCATGTCGTCATCTCCGACGACGAGGTCGTGGTCGCGGACGCCGCGAACGATCCACGTTTCGCGACCAATCCGCTCGTGACCGGCGAGTTCGAGGTCCGCTTCTACGCCGGCGTGCCCGTGCGCGTACTCGGCGAACCGATCGGCGCGCTCTGCATCTACGACACGGTGCCGCGTGAGATCGACGAGGCGAGCATGGCAACGCTGCGCTTCCTCGCGCACCAGGCCGAGCACCTCGTCGATCTCCACGGCCGCCGCACCGCCGAGCTCCCACCGTCGCGACAGGTCGTGAACGCCCTTGCGAGCAGGCTGACCAACGGCGAGGCCTTCGATGTCGTCGCTCGGTCGATGGACCGCCCCGGGTGGGTCTACGACGACGCGACGTTGCGGTTCGTCGCGGTCAACGACATCGCCGTCAACCTCTACGGGTGGACGCGCACCCAGTTCGCACAGCACACGATCCTCGACATCCGTCCGCCGTCGGATCGCCGCGTGCTCGCTGCGGCGCTCGAGAACAGCGATCCGGAGCGCTATGTCGCGACTCGTCTCTGGCGGCACATCCGCGCCGACGGTGAGCTGATCGATGTCAAGATCACCAGCGCCAAGACCGTCTTCGACGGCCGGCCCGCGACCTTGGTGTTGGTCACCGACGTGACCACGCAGCTTGCGCTCGGTGACGCCCTCGAGCACGCCGCCCATGTCGACGCGCTCACCGGATTGGCCAACCGCCGCGAGTTCATCCGGACGTTGATGCAGTCGCTCGATGACCAGCAGCGCCGCATCGCCGTGCTCTTCGTCGACCTCGACCGCTTCAAGCTCGTGAACGACACGATGGGCCACGACACCGGCGACACGCTGCTCGCATCAGCGGCCGCGCGGATCAGGCAGTGCACGCCGCAGTTGGAGCTCGTCGCACGCCTCGGCGGCGACGAGTTCGCCGTCATGCGGGGGGTCCGCGACATCAGCGAAGCAGCGCGGTTCGCCGAGTTGCTTCGCGAGATCCTCGAGCAACCCTACGTGGTCGACGGCGGCGAGCACTACGTGTCCGCGAGCATCGGGGTCGCCGTGTCGGATGGGTCATCGACGGCACAAAGCCTGCTCGCGGAGGCCGACGCTGCGATGTATGCCGCGAAGGACAACGGGCGCAACGGGTGTGCGCTCTTCGACAGCACGCTCCGACAGGAGATGGCCGAGTGGAGCCAGACCCAGAGCGACCTCCACCGGGCGATCGAGCATCACGAGATCGATCTCGACCTCCAGCCGGTCGTCGATCTCGGCACAGGCACCGTGGCCTACGAGGCACTTGCCCGGTGGAACCACCCGACGCGAGGCCGGCTGAACCCGGCGGTGTTCATCCACGTCGCCGAGGAGTCGGGCCTCATCCGTCGGCTCGGCGCTCAGTTGCTGGCCCTCGCTGCGTCGCACGCCGCCGAGCTCCGTGCGCCGATCAGCGTCAACGTGTCGGTCCACCAGTTCAACCGCACGCTGGTGCACCAGGTGGCGTCGTTGATCGAGCTGCACGGGTTGGTGCCCGGTCAGCTCATCATCGAGGTCACGGAGTCGGCCGTCGTCGACACCGAGCATGCGGCCGTGGTACTCGCCGGGCTGCGCGAAGCCGGGGCCGAAGTCTGGATCGACGACTTCGGAACCGGGTACTCGTCGCTCGGTCGGCTCGCCTCGCTCACCGTCGACGGGCTGAAGCTGCCACGCGAGTTCGTGAACGATCTCGACACCGCTCACGGCTGGGGCATCGCCACGGCGATCGTGGGCATCGCTCGCGCCCTCGACATCGTGGTGATCGCCGAGGGCGTCGAGACACTCCGCCAGTTCGAGCAGGTGCAACGCCTGGGGTGTGACGCCGCGCAGGGGTTCCTGCTCGGCCATCCGCGCCCGTTCGAGCACGAGTGCGCCCGCCTCGGTCTCCGCCCGGGGGCGCTCGACCCCTCGGCGGAGGAGCCGATCTGGGGTGCGGTGACCGCCCGCTTGCGGCCACGGACCCCGATCTCTCCTGAGGTCGACCTCGAGCCCAGCTCAGCGACCGGCTCGGGCGAGCCCGACTCAGATCGACCCGTAGAGCTGCAGCTGACACCGGCCGGGCTCACACCGCGATCTCGCCGACCACCCGTCCGTCGCTCAGTTCCACTGCGTGATCGGCGACCTCGATGATCGACAGGTCGTGCGTGGCGACCACCGCCGCGACCCCTCGCTCGGCGACGATGCGGTGGATCAGTGCCATGATGTCGGCCCCGGTGCGCGAGTCGAGCTGACCGGTCGGTTCGTCGGCGATCAGCAATCGCGGCGACCCAGCGAGGGCGCGCGCGATCGCAACGCGCTGCTGCTCACCACCCGACAGTTCGTTCGGCCGGTGGCTCGCCCGGCCGGTGAGGCCCACCAGCTCGAGCAGCTCGCGAGCGCGGGTGCGACGCGTCGCCCCGTCCTGCCCCAGCAGCCGGAGCGGTACCTCGATGTTCTCTGCTGCGCTCAGCATCGGCAACAGGCCGAACCCCTGGAACACGAAGGCGAGATCGGTCCGGCGCAGTTCGGTGAGCTCGGCGTCGGCTGCGGCCCGCAACTCACGTTCGCACACGATCACCGAACCACCGTCGGCGCGATCGAGGCCGCCGATGATGTTGAGCAACGTCGTCTTGCCGGATCCGGAACGACCGTGCACCGCGACCAACGCCCCGGGCTCGACGACGAGGTCGACCGAGCGCAGCGCGTGCACCGCCGTCCGCGCACCCCGATAGTGCTTGTCGACGCCACGCAACTCGACCACCGGCGCGGTCACGGCTGCCCCTCCTGATCGCGCGGTTCGGGTTTGGCCCACAGCGCACCGTCGTGCTCGACATCACGCCACACGCCGATGTGGTCCGGCTCCAACTCGAGCCGAACGCGTCGCCGCAGATCGAGCTGGGTGACGTACCGCTCGGGCAGCTGGAGCCGTCCGGCGGAGTCGAGCACGGAGTACTCGCGGGCGATCACCCGAGAGGCGTCGAGCCCGGCCCCCTCGCGGACGATCTCCGAGCTGATCCGCCCATCGCGGATCGCCACCGTGCGGTCGACCTGCTGCGACACGAGCGGATCGTGGGTGACGATGACGCCAGTGACGCCGAGCTCGCGGTTCACCCGCCGCAGCACGTCGAACACCTCCACTGCGGTCGCCGTGTCGAGCTCGCCGGTCGGCTCGTCGGCGAGCAGCAACTGCGGGTGGTTGGCGAGCGCCACCGCGATCGCCACACGTTGTTGCTCACCACCCGAGAGCTCACTCGGCCGGTGATCGGCACGGTCGATCATGCCGACGAGGTCGAGCAGCTGCTCGGCCCGGATCCGCCGGCTGCGGCGGCCGTGCCCGCCGATCGCGAGGGGGAACTCCACGTTCCGGCGGGCGTCGAGGTACGGCTGGAGATTGCGGGACGTCTGCTGCCACACGAACCCCACCACGTCGCGGCGATAGGCGTTGCGCTGACGCATCGACATCTGCGTCAGGTCGTGGCCGCCGACCGAGGCCACACCGGCGGTGGGCTCGTCGAGCCCACCCAGCACGTTGAGCAGCGTCGACTTGCCGGAGCCCGACGCCCCGATCACCGTGATCATCTCCCCGGGCTCGACATGCAGATCGAGCCCCTGGAGCGCCACGACCTCGATGTCGGCGCTCTGGTAGATGCGCACGAGCCCCTCGCATCGAACCGGGCCGGAGGTGCGCCGACCCGCAGGCACGTCGGACAGGACATCGGTCATCGGAACCTCATCTCGATCACATCATCTCGCACGTTCACGTGGCCGGCGGCTCGGAAGACAGGCGTCATGCGGCACCCTCGATCCGCAGGATCTCCCCCACCGGCGCGCTGACGATCCAGCGCACCAGTGACACGATCAGCATCACGCACGCGATCGCCAGCACCGCTGCGACGACGAGCGCCGAGACCGCCGCTGGACGGATCGCGACGGCGCTCCCGCCGGCGAACGCCGACAGGTCGTACCGGCCGTCGAAGGCGAGCACCACGAGCCATCCGACCACCGAGCCGCCGACCACTCCGGCGATCGCCGCCGGCACCAGCTCGGCCGCCACCGCGCGCCAGACCTCTCGACCGTCGGCCCCGAGCAGGGCGAGGATCGCGACTTCGCGCCGGCGTTGCCGGGCGGTCACGACCGCGATCGCGACCAGCGCGGACAGCGCGAGCACGACGGCGAGCGCGGCAGCGCCGAGGTAACCCGCGCGGACTGCGCGGCCGAGCGGATCGTCGCGTTGCGACTCGAGCGCTTCGAGCCGGGTGACGAGCGGCTCGCCGGCGGCCTCGGCGATCGAACGCAGTTCCGCCTCCCCTGTCGCCGGGACGTCGATCGCCAGGGCGTTGAACGCCGGAACCGTTCCGGTCAGCTCGGCGATCACGCCGCGGTCGGCCACGAGCCAGTCGTTGCGGCGACCGAACGCCTCGGGGCGCGTCTCGACGACGACGAATGCCTGCTCCGCCCGCGACCCGGCGCCCACGATCACGTCACCCGGTCGGACTCGGACACCGCTGATCCGCTCCGACGCGATCACCGGGATGCGGCCCGACCCGTCGAGCGCGGTCATCGCTCCCGGGTAGCGCTGGTCGGCTGCGGTCCCGGCGGTCATGGTGGTGAGCGCGGCGACATCGACGGTGATGAACTGGATGTTGGCCGCGTCGTCGCGGCGAGCGACGTTGATGCGCGTGCTCCCCGTCGCCGCCACCGTGGCGCCGTCGATCTGTCGCAGCGCCTCGGCGACCGGCTCGGAGCGCGTGACGAGCCGATACGGCGCCCCCACGGCGACCCAGCTCGCGTCGACGGCACCGTCGTCGATCGAGCGGTCGATCGCCAGCCCGAGCGCGGTGACGGTCAGCGCCAGGACGAGCACGGTGACGATGCCCGTGGTCGCCTCCGGTGCGTCCGCCACGCGGCGCAGCCCGACGAGTCGGCCGGGGCTGAGGGCGAGCCCGCGCCGGGCGATGCGCCGAACCAGCGCTGGCAGCATCCATCGCGTGAGCCACACGACTGCGAGTGGCACCAGCACCGGGACCGCCACGGTCAACAGGTCGGGACCGTCACTCCCCATACCGATGCCGCGTCGGCGGAAGGTGACGAGCGCCGCTGCGGCGACGACGACGAGCACCGCGCCGCCGAGCCGACCCCAGCGGCCGAGCCCCGGATGAGTGGCCGGCCGCAGCGACACGGTCACCGGCCGGAAGCCCTCCGCAGCTGCGATCGATGCGCTCGCCACGACCGCTCCGGCCCACAGGCCGCCGGCGAGCGCGAGCT
>JALHOG010000097.1 GCA_022843125.1 Ilumatobacteraceae bacterium | reverse complement strand
GGCAGCCAAGCGAGGACCGGGACCATGGCGATCAGTGCCAGCAGCGCGACCAAGGGAAGTGCGGCGTATCTGAGGCGGCGACGTGACAGCACGAACGCAGCGCCGACCGAGACGACTTCGACGGCAACGAACACGGCCATCGCGTACGGGAACCACCACTCGTCCGGGCCTCGTTCAGGCTGACCGAACAAGCTGGCGCCCGCTGCAACTGCCAGTGCAGTGCTCAGCGGAAAGAACAGCACGCCAGCAACAGCCGTGCAGGCAACAGACAACATCACTGCAGCCCGCCTCGTCGGACGGGCCGGTTTCGCCGGTGTCGGTCCACCACCCTGGTCAATCTGGGTCACAGCTCACTGCGTAGGCCCGCCGGGTCGTGTTCCTGAGCGTCGCTGGTCACGCACGAAAGTCTGGCAGTACAAGCGGTCGACCCGACCCGCAGATCTGGGTCACGATGTCTACGTCAGCGGCCTGTACCGCAGTCCCACAGCCTGGTCCGAGCGGTCGTAGCAGCGATCGCTGTGGCGACTACATCTCCACGGTTGTCCCGCTGATGAGCAACCCGTAGTCGCCTCCGTCTTCCTCCCACACCGAAATCACACCAAAGGTGCTATCACCGATCTCTACGTCACCGTGCTTGAGGAGATGATCGACATCGATCTGGCCGGCTGGCTCTCCGAGCTGTCCCCACAAGTCGGAGATGGTCACGTGCCTCGAGCCGGGTTCGTACGCTCCTCGGAGCCTGTGCGCGTGCCCGTCGATCGAGCAGCCCACAAGCGCTTCGACCATGTGCACTTCGACCAGCGTCTCCGAGCCGTTGGAGATCGACTCGCTAGCCTGCGCGACGCTCTCGACGACACCAATCAGGTAGTCAACGGTGTCCGCCCCGAGCTTCTCGATCCCACCCACCGCAGCGTGACTCCCGATCGTCAACACGCCGGCTACCCCTAGGGCGGCCACGCGCTTTCCCCAAACCGCGGCGCGATGAATCGACTCTGCATCGGGTTGTCGCAGCTCGGCCGAGTAGGCGAGGGACAGGGCCTCGAAGCGGTCAGCCAAGGACAACAGATGCGTGGTCGCACTTCTGCTGCGAGCCTCAGCTGCGATTCGCCGCAGCTCTGTGGACGCCTGCGACGCTTCTAGCGCGCCGCGCTCAAGGAGTCGCAACAGACGTGCCTGCTGTTGGAGCACCAATGGCTGCTTCACTCCGGCAGTCTCACACGCTCGAAATGGGCTCCACGTGACCCGTTCACCATCACGACGTTCGCGTCGTAACGCAACAACCTCGAGCTCCACATAGCGCCGCGGATCGGCTCGATCCCACGGCAGAAGCTCCACCCGAGGACCTCGACACGTTCTACGCCGAGCTCCTCCGGAACGGCCGCCGCAACGGCGACGGTGGCGGGCTCGCCCCGAAGACCGTCCGGATCATCCACGGCATCATCCGCAAGGCCCTCGCCGACGCCCACCGCAAGGGCACCGTCACGCGCAATGTCGCCGACCTCGCCGACCCACCCAAGATCCGCGTCGGCGGCTCACGCGAGATGACCGTCTGGACCGCCAACGAGCTGCGCACCTTCCTCGCGAGCATCGAAGGCATCGACTGGTACACGCCGATCTTCCTCGCCGCGAACACCGGCATGCGACGCGGCGAGGTGCTCGGCCTCACGTGGCGCAACGTCGACCTCGACGCCGCCCGCCTCGTCGTCGATCAGCAGATCCTGAGCGTCGAGTACGGAGCCCGCTTCGCCGACGTGAAGACGACGAACAGCCGCCGCACGATCGACCTCGACCCGCGCACCGTGGCCGTGCTGCGTGCGTGGCGACGTCACCAGCTCGAGCAGAAGATGAGCACCGGCCGACGAGGTGACGACGAGTTCGTCTTCACCCGCCCCGACGGCGGCCCGATCCACCCCGACTTCTTCTTCCAGGCATGGGACCGCCTGATGCGAGACAGCGAGATCCGCCGCATCCGCCTCCACGACCTCCGCCACACCCACGCCACCATCCTCCCGAAGGCCGACGTGCCGGTGAAGGTGGTGGTGAACGCCTCGGCCACAGCAGCCCCGCTTTCGCGATGACCGTCTACCAACACGTCCTCACAGGCATGCAAGCCGACACTGCGGCCGCGTTCAGCGCTGCCGTGTCGCAAACGACTGGTTACCACCGAACCGACGAGCCGACATAGCTACGCTAGGCGGGAGCAGCGGGACACGGGAGGGACGATGAAGTTCGAGAGTCTGAGCATCAGGAATCTGCGCGCCATAAGGTCTTTCGAAGTGGATGACCTTGGCGACTTCGTCATGATTGCTGGTCAGAATGGGTCTGGAAAGTCGTGCGTCTTTGACGCCATCCGGTTGCTTAAGTCAGTATATGGCGGGCACCAGACCAACGAGTATCATCAATGGTTCAGCGAGTTCGCCGTAAATCTGCAGGACCCGCTGAGCCTTGCTAAGCTTTTCCGATCCCCCGACGTTCCGATCGAGATTGTCGCGCGAGTCTCGTTCGATCCGACCGAGGTAGCGTTCATGCGAGCGAACGCTGCCCGTCTCTCGCAGCCACTATCTTGGCTGGAAGTATTCGGCCAGCCCATCGACTACTTCAGCTTCAATCGCGCAGCGTTCTTCAGTCAGATCAGAGTAAACCAGGACGAGCTCACCGAGGCGTCGGAGCGCATCGCTGCCGAAGTCATGGCAGCACTCGATCAGGGAACCCATACGATATCGCTCACGATTCAACCATCGGGCGGCATCCGCACGGAAGACTGCCGTCCGGTGGAGGTCGCCTTCCAGGCCTACGAGCCTTCTCACCTTGGGCTCATCGAGTACCACAGTGCGTCAAGAAGCTACTCGCGTCAGAATCTGGGTGGTATTGAACTTGATGACCGAGCTTTCGAAGACAGGCAGCGGCAAAGCCGTCTTTACAACTGGCAGAACAAGTTCCAGAACATCAAGACAGAGCTCGCTTCGAGTTATCTGCGCTCCTTGATTGCGAAAGAGGCCGGATCCGATCCTGCTGATAGCGATCTGAACCAGACGTTACACGAGCTTTTTCAAACCTTCTTCTCCGACAAGACCTACGAGGGTGTTCAGCCACAGCCTGGGGGCACCCTTCACTTTCCCGTTCGTCTGCCAACTGGAGAGGTGCATGACATTGACGAACTCAGCTCAGGCGAGAAGGAGATCCTCTACGGCTACCTCAAGCTGCGCAACTCGACGCCTCCGCATTCAGTAATTCTCCTTGACGAGCCCGAACTCCATCTCAATCCGAGCCTGCTTCACGGCTTCGCGGACTTCTACTACCGTCGGTTGGGACTCCAGCAGGGGAGCCAGCTCTGGCTCGTCACGCACTCCGACACGCTGCTGAGACAAGCAGTGGGGAACCCGAACTACCGCGTCTATCAGATGGTGCCGGCGACTTCCCCTGAGGCACCCCCGAACCAGGCCGTAGAGGTCCTCGCCGATGACGACGTCGAGCGTGTGACGATCCAGCTCGTCGGCGACCTGGCGGCCTACCGCCCGCACGGGAAGGTCGTCGTCCTCGAGGGTGATGGAGACGACGGGTTTGACGTCACAGTCGTTCGGCGTCTATTCCCTGACTTCGCTCGACGAGTGAACCTCGTCAGCGGGGGGAACAAGCAGCGAGTTCGCGATCTGTACGACGCGCTCGACCGCGCTGCGACTTCGGCCGGGCTCAGGAACCGCTTCTTCGCGATCGTGGACCGCGACTCCGATCCGGCTCCACGCCTTGACGAGAGCACAGCGTCGTTTAGCTGGGACGTGTATCACATCGAGAACTACCTGCTGCATCCGCCTGCGTTACGCGCCGCGGCGGCCTCGTTGCTTCGCTCAGACCCGTTCAGCAGCGACTCCGAGGTGCTTGACACGCTCAAGAAGTGTGCAGCGGACCTCGTGGACGCACTGGTCGGCGAGCGCTTGCAGCGCGAACTCAATGCTGAGTTCATCCAACTGCTCTCGATCAAAGGCGACCCCACAGCCAAGTCTCCAGGTGCAGCGCTATCAGCCTCGATCACTCGTTCCACCGACAGGATCAGTGAGCTGGCCGAACGCCTCACCATCGATGAGCTTGGTCACCGGGAGGCCGCCCTCCGCACCGAAGTCGATCAAGCCTTGTCCGATGGGACGTGGATCTCGAACTTTCCTGGCCGTTCCATGCTGCGGCGCTTCACCCACGAAGTGTTGGGCGGCAAGATCGAGTCCGCACTCTTCACCAACTCAGTTCTAGACAAACTCGTGGACCAAGGCTTCCAGCCCGAGGGCATGCGTACCGTTCTCGACAGAGTCGTCGCCGCCTAGATCAACGATATGGCCCTCGTCGCATCCTTGAGAGACCAATAGCGCTTCCTGGCGAACTAGGCCAGCCCCGTAACGTCGACCAAGGGCGAGTCACGAAGGCGGTCGCGCAACTGCGTGCCAGAGAGTGGGCTCTTGGTGCGGGCGTTACCAGTGAGGCGCCACGTCCAACGGCCGTCTTCAAGGTCGAGGATATGTAGATTGCGTTTGAGCCTCACGTCAGTGTACTCACTTAGGTCGAGTACATATGCCTCATACTTGATCCCGGCCTTGTGCTGATCCGAGAGTCCCTGGTGGACCAGGTGCACGAAGCGAAGATCAACGAGCTGCGAGAGAACCTCATAGCCTGCTGTCCCCGCTGATGCCGAATCAACGCGAAAGAAGGTGTAACCAGCGGTTCGTAAGCCAGCAGCCAGCTGCTCCAAGCCCTTTAGCAAGGTCTGCGACATCGATGACGTGACGTCCTGCTCGAGGTCCCGCTTCTTGCTTCGAGACGCTCGGCCAGCCGCAACCGCTACGTCTTCTCGGCCAATCGCTTTCGAATCTGCTCGTCCTTCGCGCGCAACGACGATCGACCCGGCGAACAGATTCAGGTAGTCACGGGGAACACCACCTGAAGCCAATACGAGGCGGCCGAGTGCCTCACGTTTGGCAACGCTAGCGGCGGTTCGAATTCCTGCAGCTTCGAGATAGTTGTGGAGGACCGACTCCAAGAAGCGTTGGGCTGCTGCCGGGTCCTCGAGAGTGACGTCAAGATCAATTCGGCTCGCGTCGTGAGGCACTTCAAGTCCCATGTGCGTCGATGGTTCGTACGCCCGGGAAAGACGTTCGATGCTGGCGACCTTTAGCCAACCATTTGTATCTCGCAGCACTCCCGCCAGGTAGTCCAGAAGATAGGGCTGGTGCTCCAGCGGCACCAGGTAGAAGTCGTCGAGAAAGACGTACAGCCGAACGAGGTCCTCACGCAGAACTGCTCGAAGGGCCGCGTTGAGCTCGGGCGATTTGGCACCTAAGGCCGCCTTCGTTACCTTCTTCTTGCTCATTGCCATCAACTCGGCTGCGAGCACGTTCAACTGCTGAACGTGCTTGGCACCCGACGACCCCAGGGCCTGCAATACCGCCTCAATGAGGGCATTCGCGACGGTCGCAGCCGCATTCGCCGGCTCCAGAGTACGAAGCACGTGAGCGTTGATCCAGGCGGCTGCATGCCCTCGCTTCACAGCCCACGCCTTGGTCTCGAGGAGGAGAGCTGTCTTGCCTACCCCGCGGCGTCCGAAGATCAGGTGATGCCGCGAGGCGCGTACGGCGCTGAGACTCGCGCGTGGGTCGGTGACGTACCTGAGACTCGGCAGCGCATCTGAGGTTCGGGATCGAGCCTCAAGCAGCTGGATGAGCTGATCGACACTCGGTGCGAACAATCGACCAGTGGGACGCGCAATCGCTGCGTCGTCCGGCTCGGCCTCAGGCCGAAACGTAACAACCAACGCCTCTTCCTGAGACTTGTCGGCAGCACGAAGCCGTGACTCCACGTCGCCGGCGAGGCTCTGCGCCAGTGGCAGCTGTGCCTCGGCGACGTAGACCACGAACCACCGTTCGCCAGGAAACGCACGCTCCTCGACACGAAGTACGTCAACACCTCGGTCTGCCAGAAGCTTGGTCAACCTCGCTTCCTGCTGGTTAACCATCAGATCAGTCCATTCCCCAACGCATAGTCCTCGCACGCCTGCACGAACTCAGCGGCAGTGGCACCAAGCCGTCGTGCGTCGGCTTCCCACTCGGTCTCGGATTGCGGGTAGGAATCGTAGTCGGCCTGGTTTCTCAGCAGCCTCGCGTCTGTGAGTTCCACCTCGCGAGCCGCCCGCTCGGTCCACGACGCCGGAAGGTTTCTCGGTAGAACAGAGTGTTGCTCGAAGTCGTCGCCGCCATGCGACGCAAACACCACAGCCCGGGCAGCGTGGTACATCGCGTAGTAGTTCCGGCTGATGCAGCCGCGGTACGCGGCCGCGACGAGCAGAAGATCGGCTGCGCGTAGGTGGTGCGCCGCGAGCCTGAAGCGGTCAGATGCCACCTGTCGTAGCAGATCGGTCAGCTGGACGGTCGCGTGCCGGCCCTTCGGAAGCACAACGAGCTGAACATCGTTTGCCTTCGAGGTAGACAAGGCGAGCAGCAACGCGTCGGTAGGCGACACCGTCGGCATGGCTCTCTCCCCGAAGTTGAATCGATCCGATTGGCACACCCGTCGCGGGCGAAGCGCACAGGCTCGGCGAGAGACAATAGAAGATCCATTAGAAGTCGGGCCCCAGCGCAACAAGGCCCTGGCGGATCTTGCGATCTACCAGGGCCTTTGTAGTGGCGGGGGTGGGATTTGAACCCACGACCTTCGGGTTATGAGCCGACAGCGTCACGTGTGTCGTCGTGGGCGCTGGAAGGCGTTGGTGCAGGTAGACGGGCGTCTCTCCATACGGTGCAAGTCGTGTCGTCTGCGCTCGTGGGCGTCCGTGTGTCCCCGTCGTGTTCGCATCTTGTTCGCGCCGGGCGTGGGGGCGACCCCCCGTCACGCCGTTTGATCGGGACGCTGTGCCTGCAGCGCCGGTACCCGGCTCAGTTCCTCGACCCAGCCGCTGGCTTCGTTCGAGATCCAGCCGACCAGCGTGAGCATGTCGGCGTAGTCATGGGCGACGTTGCGTCTGAAGATCGGCTCATGGTGGGCGATGCGGTTGCGCAGGACGTGGATGCGCTGCATCCGATCCTCGATCTCCACCCGCGGTGTCGCCGAGCCCGCCGGATGCATCGGGAACGCCTTCTGCAGAGCAGGCCACGCCGTGGTCTGGTAACGCTTCGCCACCAGATACCGCCAGAATCCGAACGACAGCTCTGCGATGACCTTGCCTTCCAACTCGGGTTGCCGCCCCCACCCTGTGGCCCGGTCCCGTGCCGTCGCGACATCTCGACGGCCCTTCGTGTCGATCCACGTGCCCAGGTACCAAGGACCGGTGCCGCCCCGCTGCGAGTTGCGTAGCGCAAGCTCCCGGTGGAAAGCGTTGCGCAAGATGACCTCGACGGCACCGAGGGATTCGAACAGCGCGGCGCTCATCGCGAGGTTCCACTCGTATAACGCAACCGCTCCGGCCGGGCTGCCCATCTCCTGCTCGTAGGATCCAAGACGCTCCGGTGACATCAACCGCTTCAGCTCCTCGGCGGAGATTGACTTCCGGCTCACCCTCGGTATCATTGCAGCCGAAGACCCCGGAACGATCCCTGCCTCTGGCACATCGCCGGGGTTTCGCCCTTTTCGAGGCCACCCCGGCCGCTTCGGCCTTCACCGGCTGACCCCTGCGATGCGGAAGACCGGTAGACGTCGCCGGTAACGCGCACCTGACAACGTCGAACGCCCAGGCCGTAGGACCTGGGCGTTCATCAAGTGGCGGGGGCAGTACGGCGGGGCAGGTTCTCCCTGCGACCATCGGGTGATGAGCCGCGCCCGCATGCGCTAGTGCAGGCAGAGATCGATCTGGCCGACTCGCATCGGCGATTCGTAGATTCGTGGGGGCTCGTTCGCACCAGGCGGTACCCGTCGTGTTCGCGGACTGTCCGCGTGTGGAAGTTCAGCCGGAGGGTGTGGCGGCACGGCTGAACTCGCTGTGGTCGGCTCGCTGCAGTTCGTCGATAACTGCCATGACCTCGTCTGCGTCGTAAAGATTGCTCGACCGCACCCGAACGACGAGATCCTCGGTCTCTGCCCACCAGATCTGCACCTCACCCGGGCTGGCGAACAAGTAGCCGGGGTGTCCACGGACGGTGATCCGCTCGGCGCCGAGCGGGTTCGCGATGGCATACATGCCGGAGTTGCCACCGCCGTACCAGGTCAAGATAGCGAGTTCGCCAGGCTCGTCGACGGGCCGGCCGTCAGCGGCGGCTTGTTCGCGCTCGACCTCGGTGAGGTTGGCGTTGGAAGCAACCCACGCGGTCTCGGTGAACTCATCGGTGTAGGCGACATGGTCGTTCACGAGTGGTGTGAGGTCGTAGGCGAAGGGGTTGACCGTCACCTCAAGTGCATCGGCACGAGCGACGAAGACGCCTTGCGCGAGCTCGATGAGAGTTCCGGTGTCGACTGCGTCTCCGCCGGTGACGCCGATGGCAGCGCTACCGGCGAACCACCCGGCCTGGGCAAGCCCGTTCGGTCCGACGCATCCTGCGCCGGAGCTGGCCGCCAGTGCTGCATCGCGATCGCGCGTCGGCACGGTGAAACTGCTGGAACCGTCGATGGGCGTTGCGGCCGCCTGCCAGACGGCGGGATCGAAGTCGATCGCACTGCCTTGCGGATCGGGCATCGATGTAAAGCTGTGGCAGGGGATGACCGATGTGCCACTGGGATCGAGTTCGATGGCGATCATCCGTGCCGGGTCTCCGGGATCGTCGGCCGCGCCGTACAGGAAGCGGTGGATCGCGGACTCATCACGACGGATCGTCGGTGAGGTGGCAGACACGACGCGGAGGCCGTCCGGGAGTTCAGGCAAGATCATGGTGACCTCGTCTGCTGACGAGGTCGGGAGCACGCCGTCGAAAACAGCGCCCGGCAGACTTGCTGGCGGTGCCGACGCAGGCGCCTGGCCTGCATCGCGACTGTTCACCAGGGCCACTCCACCGACGCCAACGACCGCGAGAGCTGCGGCGGCGACCATGAGGTAGGGGCGACCCGTTCGTGACGGCGGTTCGATGCCGACGGTTCGGAGTGGTTGTTCGTCTCTCGTCGGTGCGGTCGAGATGATGTCGGTGAGAACGCTGCGCACAGCGCGGTCGAGTTGATCGTTCATCGGAGTGCCTTTCTGAGGTTGAATCGGGCGCGGACGAGGTGACGGCGAACGGTGCCTGGTGCGACCTGCAGAAGATCTGCGATCGAACGCTCGGGCAGGTCCTCCCAGTAGGCGAAGTAGACGACGGCGCGTTGTTGCACGCTGAGCCCGGCAACGGCACGACGGACGTCGATGAACGTGTCCGGCGCAGCAGTGCTCGCCGGTCCGATCGCCGCAAGATCGCGTGCCCAGCGCCGCTCGCGTGAACGTCGCAAATCGTGTGCGTGGTTCACGACAGCGCGGAACAGGTACGCGCGCTGGTTCGTGACACCACCCGGGGCCATCGACTCAGCGCTCCTGAGGAACGCCTCGACCACGATGTCGTGCGCATCGGTCGGACCGACCAGCACCGTTGCGAAACGGAGCAACTCGTCGGCATGGGAGCGCCAGAGCTCGTCAGCCGAAGATGTGGCAGTGGTGTCCTCGATCTCGAACATTCAACTGTGAGACGCCGCCGCCTCGCTGCACGCGTGACACCACTCGCTGAACTATCTCGATGAATCGAACAGCACCGCCGGGACTCGCCCGGCCGGCTGACCTTCGGGTTGGTGTCGAAGTGGTCGATGACGGTGGATGAGCTACATCGTGCAACGCCAGGACCGCTTCTACGTCGTCGCCTACGACGGCCTCGACCCACTCACCGGCCGCGAACGCCGCCGATGGCACCCCGTCGGCCACGACCGCCACGAAGCCGAACAGCTCGCCGCCCGACTCGACCGCGAACGTGACGCCACCCCAGCGGCACCGACCGGGCCGGTCACGTTCGGCGAGTTCCTCACCAACACCTGGATCCCGCACAAGCGTCGGCAGGTCCGTGCCACCACCGCATACCGGTACGCCTGGTTCGTCGACCGCTACATCCAACCCTCTGTCGGTGACATCCTGCTCCGTCGCCTGCGCGCCGATCACCTCGACGCCCTCTACGACACCCTCGCCACCACCGGCGGCACAGACGGCAACGGCCGCGCCCCCAAGACGATCCTCGAGGTCCACGCGGTCATCCGCGCCGCCCTCGACCACGCCGTCGCCCGGCGCCTCGTCGACCGCAACGTCGCCCGTGACACGCGTAGCCGTCGACGCTCACCCGCCAGCGGTGTCGCACGGTCATGGACGGCTGCCGAGCTCAGCACGTTCCTCACTGCCGCACGCGGCCAACGGCTCTACCCGGCGCTGCACCTCGCCGCTCACACCGGCATGCGACGAGGCGAGATCGTCGGCCTCAAATGGTCCGACCTCAGTCTCGCCCACTCCCGACTGTCGGTGTCACGCACCTTGCAGAACGTCGGCGGCCGCCCCGTCGAGTTCGCACCCAAGACGCGCACCAGCCGCCGAAGCGTCGAGATCGACCGAGCGACCCTCGACGAACTCCGGCGGTGGCGACGACAGGTCGAGCGCGACAGGTTGCCGTGCGGGCCCGACGACTGGATGTTCTGCAACACCACAGGCCGGTTCCTCAACCCCGAATCGATCAGCCAACTGTTCGACCGCATCGTGCAACGCAGCGGCCTGCCACGCGTCCGGTTCCATGATCTGCGCCACACCCACGCCTCGCTGCTCGTCGCCGACGGCACCGCGATCAAGGTCGTCTCCGAACGCCTCGGTCACGCCCACCCCGCGTTCACCATGCACACCTATCAGCACCTGTTGCCGGGCATGAGCGGCGCCGCAGCCGAGCGGTTCGCCACGCTCGTCGCCACCGCCAGCCGGTAGACGTCTACCGGCCCATCGGCCGCAAAGTCCCAGGTCAGCGAGCCGGACCGTCAGGAGCCGGTAGACGTCGCCGGTGACGCGCCCCCGACAACGTCGAACGCCCAGGCCATGTGACCTGGGCGTTCATCGAGTGGCGGGGGCAGGATTTGAACCTGCGACCTTCGGGTTATGAGCGATATGGTCGCGGATTCGAGGGCACCTGGTAGACAAGCGTTTTCCCTGCTCACAGCTACTTTACGACTCTCCGCTATTGTCCGCAAGTGACCGTTGTTTACTGTGGTGCTGGTACATATTTGGTACATGCGATACCTCCAAATGACGGCCACGCACGGTGGTAGTCGTCTCGGTGCGGAACGAACTCGGTCCGTTCGATCAACCAAATCGTACCTGCATCGGCCAAGTCGGATCGGACGACGGTTCTTCGCAACCGATCCTACGATGCGGCCCTCGATGCGGCGGCGTCGCGCCGGAAGTCAGGAGGAGCAATTGGGTGTGAGTAGATATGTGGGGGCTCCAACGGACTACTCAGCCTCGGCCGGCATACTCGGGGGTCTCGACTCGTTGGAGTAACGAGGCTATGCGCCGCGACCGAGAAGAGGGCGTCGAACCCTCCGCATCTCGAGTTTCGACAACAGTGAGGGTGGGGACTTGACCCAGCACACCGAGGTTGCCTTGATGGACGTCGAGCACCGCCGTTGAGCGTTGTTGGGCGATCCTCATAACACGGTCGGGCCGGGTTGTGAGTATGCACACCCCCGCTCCACCAACCGACATTCGCCGTCCGAGCGCATCACCGATCTCGCCATTGAGGCCTCGGGTGATTCGTACCTGTTGATTCCAGGGCAGATTTGTGACGAGGAGGCTGTCGACGTTGGCTCGCCATTGCGGCGTGTTACGCGCATCGATCTGATTGGGGACTGTCGATAGTCGCGGATCGATTGCTTCCAGGTTGGTGCGAGCAGCAGCGATCGCGTCAGGCGAATAATCGCCGCCCGCGATCGGAAGGTGGAGCAACGCCGCTTCGCAAAGGATCGTCCCTGACCCACAAAACGGGTCCCAGATACTTTGGCCGGGTTTGGGGCTCATCAACCGCAGCATTGCCGCAGCAACGGTTGGCCGAATTGCCCCCACCACTACGGCGCGCCGGTAGCTGCGATGGAAAAGCGGCTTGTCGAACACCCGGGCTGAGACGCTGACCGTCTCTGCATCGACGAAGACCCGCAGGTCCAAGCTTCCGCGCCGACCGTCGACGACCAATCCGACTTTGCGCTGCCGGAGGGTGTCGGCGACCACGGCTTGAATTGCGGCTTGGTTTCCCAGTTGCGAAGAACGGGCCGTGACCGTGACTGATATCTCATCGGAGTCAAGTGGTCGCGCACTCTCGATGATCTGACGTGCGGTGTCGATCGGCAGTTCGGCGATCAGGGTTCGAAGTTCGTCGTCGGTTGTAATCGTGGTCGGGTCCGCCAGTTCGATGCCTAGGTCATCAATCGTCCTCAGCGCCGAGAACGCTCGAGGGTCCCAAGCTGATTCAAAGCGAACCAATTTTGGTGAGATCGACAACAACGTGTAGGCCGGAAGGGTGTCACGAAGTTCTTCTTCGCCGATTCGTTCTAGGCCGCGTACCGAATACGCCGCGAGGCGAGTCACAACGTAGGCCATGGATGTGACAGCGTACTTCTTTCGGCGTCAGCGGAGGCTGGAACCTCCGGTGGCCGACTCGGTTGTCGTGAAACGGCATTGAGCGGCAGAACGCGCAACGTCGGGGCGCATGCTCCGACGCCCTCGCTACTCCTGCAGCCGCTCAAGATCCATGGCGAACGTGGCATACCACCCGTATCAAGGTTGAGCCGGTCGGGTGTGAGGTGACAACGTCGCCAGTGTCTCAAGACGCACGATCTCGCGTGCATCGGCTTACTGATGCGACTCCAGTGGCCGAGCCGAGCGGGTGTGTTGTCGTGCGACATACCGCTGCTTCCACGGCTCGCGTAAAGCTTCTACCACGGTGTCGGACCAAGAGTCAGACTGCTGTACCGTAAACGGGACGACTGCAACATCAGGCAGGTCGAGCCACTTCTGTAGACCCAAAATCGACCTCGACCAATCCGACAATAGGCATTCGTAATGCATCACAAACACGTGTGGCATTTCGCAGAGAACCGATCGCCAAAACTCATCCTGTCCGAGCAGGTCATCGCAGATCGCAAACACAGTTTGACGATCCTGTAGGGCCAGCGCGATCGGCGGATCGAAACTCGTTCGACTCTGGGCCGCGTCAACGTACAGTTCCCACTCACCGGTCAAGCGTGCGCGCCACAGGGAAACCCCTTGGCGGAGCGTATCCCGTCGCATCAGGTGAACTACTTTGGTTGTCGGGCCGAAGGTTCGGATCGCTGAGGCCGCTTTGAAGAGCAGATCGTCGTGGCTCATCCACTGCACTCCGTTGCTACGTAGAATAAATTTGCGTAAGTCGTCGAAATGGACTTTCGCTAGTAAGCGTTTCCCGGACGGGACCTCAGCACGTAGTCCCGACGTGTACTCGAAGAGGCCTCGTTCCATCGCAGTGTGCTGAACTTCGCTCGCCATTGAGTCGTTAAAAGCTTCAATCGGCTGTGCTGCATCGAGTGACGCAGCAAGGGCCCAAGCGAGCATCCAGCTGCCCGACCGGGGAGTCCCACACAGCAGAATGGGTTCGTCGATCTGGTCCGGATGGAAGGTGGAATCAGAGTTAGGCATGGTTCTGATTTGCTCCATCGACCACGTGTTGGGTGCCGTGATCATAGCCGCTTAGAACTGGCCCACCCGGTGTGCAGAACCAGCGTACGAGCATCACCAAACCCGTCTCCAACCAAACTAGAAAGGTCCCATTCAGCCTG
>JALHOG010000096.1 GCA_022843125.1 Ilumatobacteraceae bacterium | reverse complement strand
TGCCCCACAGCAGCTTGATCCCCGTGTCGGCCATCTTCTGGCCGGCGTAGTCGACCATCTCGTCGAAGTACCCGCAGGACTCGGCGAACGTCGACCCGGCGGGCGCGATGTCGATGTCGTGGAACGAGAAGTACGGCGCACCGAGCTTCGAGATGAACTCGAAGGCGGCATCCATCTTCGACCGCGCCGCGTCCATCGGATCGAGCCCCGGCGACTGGTTGGGGTGCCAGGGGCGGTCGAGGGTCCCGGCGCCGAAGATGTCGAACCCGTCCCACGAGAACGAGTGCCAGTAGCACACGCCGAACCGGAGGTGCTCGGCCATCGTGCGGTCGCCGACCACCCGGTCGGGCTCGTACCACCGGAACGCGAGGGGGTTGGTCGACCCGGGCCCCTCGAACCGGATCGGCTCGACATCTTCGAAGAACGAACCGGACACTGACATCACACGCTCCCTGCGCTCTGCTGTGGGCGGGATGGAGTGAGGTCGCTGACGAGTCGCCCACCGACTCGCCGAACCGGGTACATGCAGATGGCTTCCTTGACGGGCTTGCGCACCGCTTCGCCGGTGCGCGCGTCGAAGCGCCCGTTGTGCTTCGGGCACTCGATCTGACCGTCGACGAGCGCGCCGTCGGCGAGGTGCACTTTGGCGTGGGTGCAGATGCCGTCGCCGAGCGCGAACTCGTCGGGGCTCAGGCGGCAGAGGACGTAGGTCTGGTCGCCGACGTCGACACGCCGGAGCTCGCCGACCGACATCGCGTCGGCGGCGCCGAGGTCGACGGTGCCGTCGCTCCCCTTGACCCAGTTGGTCTCGCCCACGTCGATCCGGTGCCGGCTCGCGCTCGGTACGTCGGGCACCGCGACCTCGAGCTCGTACGACGGGTCGCGCTGCTGGCGTGCGAGGGTCGTGAAGATCTGCCGGTACGCCGTGACCGTGTTCGGCAGCGGTGGCGCGAGCTGCGACTTGATCTCGTCGTGCAGCTTCGGGAGCGCCGGATAGGGGACGCTCGGGAAGATGTGGTGCTCGACGTGGTAGTTCATGTTCAGGTAGAGGAACCGGAACACCGGGTTCATGTACACGGTGCGGGTGCTGTAGCGGTGGTCGAGCACGTTCTCGCGGAGGCCGGCGTGCTGGGTGATCCCGAAGAAGACCATCAGCCACTGGCCGTACACGGTGGGCCCGCCGATGAACAGGATCGGCAGCGGGGTCCAGGCGACGAGGCTCCACACCGCCGCCCCGGCGACCACCGCGACGATGATGCGCGACTCCCAGACGACCTTGCGGTGCTCGCTCGCAGGGATGAACTCGGCGGCGTCGGGGTCGATCCGACCGAACGCGTGGCGAACCAGCCGGGCGAACATCGGGAACGTGCCCTTGCCGGTGAAGAACAGGAGGGTCTTGCCGACATTGGGAGGGCGCTGGAACGAGATCTCCGCGTCGCGGCCGACGATGATCGTGTCGGTGTGATGGCGGTAGTGCGACCACCGCCACACGGTCGGCCCGCGGAAGAGCATCGCGGACGCGATCGGGTAGATCGCATCGTTGAGCCAGCGGGTGCGGAACGCCGTGCCGTGCCCCATCTCGTGCCAGCGCGGGTCGGCGGCGCCGCCGTAGAGGGCGCCGTAGACGAGGAACGCCGGGATCGACCACCACGACCAGACGCTCAGGTACGCCCACACACCGGAGCCGACGAGCAGCGCGATCCACAGCACGACGTCGAACGAGGCGCGGGCGTTCGTCCGGGTCTGCAGCTCCCGCAGACGTGCCGGGTCGATCGCCGGCTGGAACCACTCGGCGTTCGCGAGACCGGCGTCGATCGCGCGTTGCTTGGCCTCGCCGGTCAGGCTGTAGTCGGGGCGGACGGTCGCGGTCATGCGCAGCTCCTCTGCATCGTCGACGACTCCATCGTGAACCTCTTCATCGTGGTGCCAGCATGGCGAGTGCGGCGAGCCGGTGCCAACGCGGCAGCACGATCTGGTCGATGATCTCGGCTCGGGTGTGGTCGTCGGCACGTGCGGCCTCGCCCCACAGCGCGCGCCCGACCATGAACCCGGCGCAACCGTGCGCCATCGCCACCTCGACCTGCGCCGCGAACGAGTCGAACGAACCGCCGCCCGAGAGCAGGGCCCAGGGCATCGGGCAGCGGGCGGTGACCGCCTCGCAGCCCTCGGCCCACGCAACACGATCGGGCGTGCTGTCGACGTCGACCGGGAACGGGAGCTTGAGCAGGTCGGGTCCGAGCGCGGCGAACCGGTCGACGGTGCGCAGCACCACGCCCGGGCGTTCCCCCGGGCTCGCGAGGCCGAAGAAGAGCGGTTCCAGCACGAGCGGGATGCCGACCCGGCGGCACTCGGCGAGGACGTCGGCGGCGACACGTTCCTGGGCGCCGGCGAGCGGGTGGTCGGGGTGGTACGGCACGAGCAGCTTGCAGGCCGAGGCACCGCTGGCGGCGGCCGCGGCGACCGACCAGCCGTCGAGCAGCGTGGTGGGCCCCGCGCCCGGGTCGTCGAGGTAGCCCTGCGCCTCGAGCGCGGCGAGGAACCCGACGCCGTCGGGGATCACGCCTGCGTCGAGCAACTGCGGGATCGAGAGCTCGGGTTCGAGCATCACGCCGGTGGCGTGCGGCAGGATCGCACGGGCGAGGTCGATCTTGATGCGGGTCAGGGCCTCGGCGGGCACCGACCCGGGTGCCTCGGGCGCGAGGAAGGCGCGGAGCGAGTCGCGGTGGTCGATGGCGAGGATGCGGAAGCACCCGTCGGCACCGCGCAGCGCATCGAGCCCCGCTCGCGTCACGACACGTACCCCGTCGCCACCACCGGCAGGTCCCAGGCCCCGGCGTCCCAGTCGTCGACGATCCACGTGTGGTCGGCGTGGAAGCACGGCGGCGTGGCCCTCGCGTCCAGCACGAGGTCACCCGCGAGGTAGTTGAGGAAGTACATGTTGGAGCCGGGCGACCCGACCGACGTGTGGTAGCCCTTCGGCACCAGCACCACGTCACCGTCGTGGGCCACGGCGACCTCGTCGAAGTCCTCGCCGTCGGGGTCGTGGTCGGCGCCGTCGCTGAAGTTGCGGTGCAGCACGTACCCGGCACGGTCGAGGCGGAAGTAGTAGACCTCCTCGAGGTACGGCGAGTCGTCGATGCCGTCGTGGCGGTGCGGCGGCCACCCGGCCCACGTGCCGCGCGGGATGTAGACCTCGTAGAGGATCAGGTGCTCGGCCGGCAGCGGGTGGGCGAGGGTGTGCACCACCTGGCGGTAGGCGGCGCCCCCGCCGCGGATCTCGGTCCGCATCTCGGACGGTTCGAACACGCGCACCGGCAACAGGCCCTCGGCCGGGGCGGAGCCGACGGCGATCTCGACCGCGCCGTCGCTCTCGACGGTGTACGGGGTGCGCGGCGGCACGTACACCACCCGTCCGACCTCGTCGAACACCGAGGTGCGCGAGATCGCGTGCGACGCACCGGCGACGGTGACGGTGCCGGACCCCGACAGCGTGACGATCGCCGTCTCGCGGTCGGCTTGCTCGTCGTGGAACGGCGTGCCGGCGCGGACGTCGACCACCCGGAACGCGATGTTCCGCCAGCCCGCCGACTCGGGCGTGACCTCGAGTCGGACGCCGGGTCCGGCCGTCGGCCGGATCGGGCCGGAGCGACTCATGCGATCCCCTCGCGGAGCGACACGACGTCGGTCCAGGTACCGCTCTCACATGAACGAACCCAGGCGTCCTGGAAGCTGACGTAGTCGACCGCTTCGGCGAAGCCCGGCTGGTGCTGCTCGCCAGAGGCGACCGCGGTGAGGAAGTTGAAGTTCTCGATCACCTTCAGGTCCTCGTAGCCGATCGAGTTCGCGTCGCCCGGCACGAAGTGGCCGTGGAACGGGTAGCGGTCACCGGCGAACACCTTGGTGTACCCGCGCGGCGCACGGCCCGACTCGTCGACGAGGAACACCTCCATCTCGTTCATCGTCTCGAGGTTCCAGCGCAGCGCGCCGTTCGTGCCGTACACGTCGAACGCCATCTGGCACTCGGGGCCCATGATCGAGCGCGACGCCTCGAACGTGCCGCGGGCGCCGTTCGCGAACACGGTCATCGCCGCCGCATAGTCCTCGTTGGTCACCGGCCCGGTGGGGTCGCCCGGCTTGCCGCGATCGAAGTGCGTCCCCGTCGCGCTCGGCAGCGGCCGCTCGCGGATGAACGTCTCCATCGTGCCGGACACCGTCGTGACCGGGCCGATCAGCATCGTCGCGAGATCGACGGCGTGGCTGAGGATGTCGGACGACACGCCATAGCCGGCCTGGTCGATGTCGAACCGCCACGACAGCAGGCCGAGCGGGTCGGCGCCGTACATCGCGAAGAAGCGACCGCGGTAGTTCGTGATCTCGCCGAGCGCACCCGAATCGATGAGGCGCTTCGCGTGGAGCACGAGCGGCGCCCAGCGGTAGTTGTAGCCGACACCGGTGATCACCCCGGCCTTGCGGGCGGCGGCCTCGACGCGCACGGTCTGGTCGGGCTTGCCGCCGACCGGCTTCTCGCAGAACACGGCCTTGCCGGCCTCGGCGGCGGCGATCGCGACCTCCTCGTGCATCATGTTCGGCGCGGTCACGTAGACGACGTCGACGTCGGGATGCTCGATGACCGCCTCCCACGCCGGCGCCGCCTCACGGAAGCCGAAGCCGTCGATCGCCTGCTCCTGGCGCGCGGGCACGTTGTCGCCGCAGATGACGAGTTCGGTGTCGAACGTGCGCTCCGGGAAGAGCGAGGGGATGCGTGCCGCCGAGCGGGAATGGGCCTGACCCATCCAGCCGAAGCCGACGACGCCGATACCGAGCGTGGGGCGGTTCATGTCAGTGTCCTCCTGCGCCCTGGGATGCCAGGAGCGCGTCGATGTCTTGGGGGGTGGGCATGTCGTCGGCGCACATCATGCGGCCGGCGACGATCGCGCCCGCTGCGTTGCCGCGCCGGGCGCCGTCGACGATCCCGATCCCGGTGACGAGGGCGTGGCAGAGGGCGCCGCCGAAGGCGTCACCCGAGCCGAGCCCGCACACCAGGTCGATCTCGAACGGGGGGATCCGCTCGCGGGTCCCGTCGGGGAGTGCGACGAGCACACCCTCGGGGCCGAGCTTGACGAGCGCGGCATCGAGGCCGCGAGCGAGGAGCCGGTCGGCCGCCTCGTCGGGGTCGCCCGTACCGACCGCGATCTCGCACTCGGCGCGATTGCCGATCGCGATGGTGACGTGGTCGAGGAGCGGCGCGACGTGCGCTGCGGCCTCGTCGGCCGACGCCCAGAACATCGGGCGCCAGTCGAGGTCGAGCACGGTGTGCGCCCGCCGGGCCCGGGCGTCGAGCACGGCGTGCACCGTCGAACGGCTCGGCTCCCAGGCGACGCACGAGGCCGGGATCCAGAGCACCGGGACGGCGCGGACGACGTCGAGATCGACGTCGTCGAGCGTGAGGTGCTGATCGGGTGCAGCCGGCTCGCGGTAGAAGAACACGTGCGGGTCGCTCGCCGGGTCGAGCACGGCGAACGCCAGCGGTGTCGGCAGATGGTCGTCGACCCCGACCCAGCGGACGTCGACGCCGAACGTGTTCGCGAGGGCGTCGCGGACGTACTCGCCCATCGGATCGTCGCCGACCTTGGTGACGGTCGCAGCGTGGACGCCGAGGCGCGCCGCTGCGACCGCCACGTTGGTGGAGGTGCCGCCGATCGACTTGCGCAGCGTCGTGGCGTCGCGCAACGGAACACCGATCTGCTCGGTGTAGAGGTCGACACTGACCCGCCCGATGGTCAGGACATCGGGTACGTGCATGGTCGATCCGGTCGGGGCGCGCGCCGGCTCAGCCGTCGTGGTGGCCGCCGGGGCTCACGGCACCGGCCGCTTCGAGCTCGTGCTCGAGCGCCTCGAGCTCGGCGCCACCGGCCATCAGGCGGGTGAGCTCCTCGATGGAGATGTCTTCCTTGGCGAACGATCCCATGGAGTGGCCGCGATTGAGGATGAGGAAGCGGTTGCCCACCGGGTAGGCGTGGCGCGGGTTGTGCGTGATGAAGATCACCGCGAGGCCCTGCTTGCGGGCCTCGACGATGCGCTTGAGCACCACGCCCGACTGCTTGACGCCCAGCGCGGAGGTGGGCTCGTCGAGGATCAGGACCTTGGCGCCGAAGTAGCCGGCGCGGGCGATGGCCACCGACTGGCGCTCGCCGCCCGACAGGGTGCCGACGGGCTGCTCGGTGTCGCGGATGTCGATGCCCATCTTGGCCATCTCCTCCTTCGCGATGCCCTTCGCCTTGGCCTTGTCGATCCAGCGGACCGGGCCGATGCCCTTGGTGGGTTCGGCGCCGAGGAAGAAGTTCCGCCACACCGACATGAGCGGCACCATCGCGAGGTCCTGGTAGACGGTCGCGATCCCGTTCGACAGGGCGTCGCGCGGCGAGTCGAACCGAACCTCCTGACCGTTCATCCGGATCGAGCCCTCGGTCTGCTGGTGCACACCGGCGAGGATCTTGATGAACGTCGACTTACCGGCGCCGTTGTCGCCGAGGACGCAGGTGACCTCGCCGGCGTTCACGAAGGTGCTCACGTCGCTCAGGGCGATGATGTTGCCGTAGTACTTCGAGATGTTGTCGAGCTCGAGCAGATGATCAGCCATCAGCAGACCTCCAAGACGCGGGTGGGCATGACGCGGGTGACGGGGATGTCGGACGAGTGGCTCATCGCCGCATCGACTCCGCCTTGGACCGGATCGACCGGTTGGCGAGCACGGCGAGCAGCAGGGTGACGCCGAGGAACAGGAAGCGCCAGTCGGAGTTCCAGCGGGAGAACGGGATGCCGAGCGTGGCCTGGGCGATGATGAGCGCGCCGAGCGCACCGCCCAACGCCGTCCCGTATCCGCCGGTGAGGAGCGTGCCGCCGACGACGGCGGCGATGATGTAGTCGAACTCCTCGCCGTTGCCGGTGTTGGCCTGGATCGTGTTGAGGCGGAAGGCGAGCAGCATGCCGACGAGCCAGGCGGCACCCGACACCAGCATGAACAGCTGGGTCTTGGTGCGGGCGGCGGGCACGCCGACCTGGCGGGCTGCTTCCTTGTTGCCGCCGACGGCGAACGTCCAGCTCCCGAAGCGGGTCTTGCCGAGGACGAGCACCGCCACGATCGTGAATGCGATGAACCACACCGTCCGCATGCTGAACTTGGCCTGCGCGATCTCGCTCTCGATCTCGGCGGACGTGGTGAAGAGCAGCTTCGCGACCATGCCGATCACGACGGCAACGGCGGCGGCGGCGATCAGCCGCGACCCGAGCCGGTCGGAGCGCTGGTCGACGGCGGAGCGCTCCTCGAACAGCAGACCCAGGATCGTCCAGGCGAGGACGAACAGCGCCAGGCCGAGGACCACGCTGAACGCCTCGGTGCGGAACTTGACCGCCACCGACTCGGAGCGGATGAAGAACGCCGTCACGACGAGGGCGATGACCGAGATCATCGCCACGACCGACTTGGTGGCGGTGCTCACCCGGCGCGCCTTCGAGGCGGCGATCAGCAGGCTGGTGAAGCCGACCGCCACGAAGATGAGGAACATCGTCGCCCGGAAGCCCTGCTTGGTGAAGGGGAAGAACAGATCGTCCTCGACGACGCCGTCCGGACCGTCGATGGGGTAGCTCGGGTTCATCACGGCGGCGATGAGGATCGAGAGCCCGACGCCCACGAGGCCGGCGACGAGGTACTTGACGACCTCGGGCGTGAACCGGACTGCGCCACGGCCCTGGATCGGCTGGAAGCGCCAGGCACCGAACCCGTAGAGGCCGACGAGGGCCCCGGCGGCGACGACCGCTGCACCCAGCCAGTTGCCGGACGTGTTGTCGGTGGTGTGCAGCACCACGAGCCCGGCGACCACACCGGCGGCGCCGATGCCGAAGATCGGGAGCCCGCTGGCCTTGGCTCCCTCGTGGCGACGGGAGAAGTGCATCTCGGTGATCGCGATCACGACCAGCGCGATCGCGGCCATCAGCGCGATGACGTAGACCGTGTCGCGCTGGTCCCACTGGTGGTCGTTGCGGTTCCACTCGGCGGCGAAGATCTTGACCCAGAAGCCGTGCCCGCCGGCCTCACTGATGTCGCCGACCTGGATCTGGTCGACGATCAGCTTGGAGAAGCCGAGCTTGGCGCCGATCAGGACGTAGTAGGTGCCGAGGGTGATGATGAAGCTCGGCAGCTTCGTTCGTTCGACCAGCCAGCCGTTGGCGAAGCCGATGCCCATCGCGACCGCGAACGAGATCGGGATCGCGATCCAGAGGTTGAGCCCGAGGCCGCCGAACTCGCCGGAGGCCTTCGAGAGCATGATGACGAGGATGCCCATCGCGCCGGTCATGGCGCCGGCAGACAGGTCGAACTCGCCACCGATCATCAGCATCGACACGGCCACGGCCATGATGCCGAGCGTCGAGGCGTAGTCGATGAGGTTGGAGGCGCCCTGCGCCCGGCCGAACGGGTCGGCCACGGCCCAGAAGAAGACCCAGAGCCCGATGACGCCGATCAGGGCGCCGATCTCGGGTCGGATGAAGAGGCGTTGAAAGATGCCGCGGTAGGCGAGGCGCTCGTCGCCGCCCGTGTAGACCGCCGATGGGCGTTCAGCGGTGTCAGTGATCGTGTCACTCATCGTGACGTCGTCCCCCCGGAGAAGTTGAAGTGTGGTGCGGCGGAGCGGCGGCGAGCAGGACGGGTGGTCGTGCGCGTGTGCCCCGGATGGTCAGCGGGGGCCGGCCCGAAGGCCGGCCCCCGTCAGACGAGGATGCCACTCAGGGGAGCGGCATCATGAGTTGGACGTCAGCGCGTGCCGGCCTCGACCAGCGCCGCGACCGTGGCCGCGTTCGACTGGTCGACGAAGCCGGGGCCGGTCAGGATCGGCTGACCACCACCGGCGACGTTGGCGTTCGTGACGTTCAGGAACAGGAGCAGGATCGGCAGGTAGCCCTGCAGGTACTGCTGCTGGTCGATGGTGAACGCGATCTCGCCGGCGTCGATGGCGGCGATGATCTCGGGCGTGATGTCGAAGCCGGCGATGCCAGCCATCTCACGGCCGGTGTCGGTGGCGGCGCCGAGACCCGACATGGCGATGACCGGGCCGGTGCCCATGAAGCCGTCGATCGCCGGGTCGGCCTGGAGGGCCGCCGAGATCGAGTTCTGCTGCTCGGTCTGGTCGGCGTCGAGGCCGACGAACTCGGAGACGACGTCACCCTCGAAGGTGTCGGCGAGGCCGTTGCAGCGCTCTTCGAGCGCCACGTTCGACTCTTCCTGACGACCGCAGAGGATCTTGGTGGCGCCGAGCTCGTTGAAGCGCAGACCCGCACCCTGACCGGCGATGAACTCCGTCTGACCGACGTGCGTGAGCGCACCGATCTCCTGGTAGTCGTTCGAGCCCGAGTTGAGCGTGATCACCGGAATACCGGCGCCCACGGCCTCCTGGAGCGGGCCGATGAGCTGGTCGGGGCTCGGCAGCGACGAGGCGATGCCGTCGGCACCCTCGGCGATGGCGGTCTCGATCAGCTGCACCTGCACGCCGGGGTCGTTGACCGAGCCGGCCCACACGCAGTCGACGGCGAGGTCGGCGCAGGCGGCGTCCATGCCGCGCTTGACGACCGACCAGAAGGGGCCGTCGTCGGAGTGCGTGATCATGTGGAACGTGAGGTCGCCGCCCTGGGTGGCGGTGACGGTGTCGTCGCCGCCGGTCTCAGCCGCAGTGTCCTCGCCGCCGGTCTCGGCAGCAGTTTCTTCGGCGGCCGTCTCGGCAGCAGTTTCTTCGGCGGCCGTCTCGGCAGCAGTGTCCTCGCCGCCGGTCTCGGCCGCAGTGTCTTCGCCCGTGGCCGCGGTGTCGCCTTCGTCGTCGCCGCCGCAGGCAGCGAGTACGAGTGACAGTGCAACGACCGGTGCGAGAACCGTACGCATTTTCCTCATTGGGTGTTCTCCCCCTCTGTGTTCTTCCGAAGAAGTCGTGAGCCGGGGATGCCGTGCGAGGACCAGCGCGAGCGCGCACCGACGTCGACGACCGACGAGCGGTCGAGACGAGCGGCCGAACCCTGTGCGAGCACCTCTGACATCCCCCAGCGCTTCAAACGATTGAAGCGCTCCACATCATTCTGCTTGAATCCATGTCCTGTCAAGCCTTCTGACCAGGGCGAGGGCACGAGGGGGATTCGAATGACGAAGCCGACGATGGATGACGTCGCGCGCCGCGCCGGGGTGTCGCGCGCCCTCGTGAGCCTTGCGCTGCGTGATTCGCCGAAGGTGAGCGATGCGTCGCGCGTCGCGGTCCGCGCCGCGGCCGACGAGCTCGGCTACCGGCCGAACCTGATCGCACGGCACCTCGCCAGCAAGCAGACCCGCACGTTCGGACTCGTGATCAACGACCTGCACAATCCCTACTTCCCCGGCGTCGCCGACGGTGTGCGGCGGGCCGCCGACGCGGCCGGATACCGGATGCTGATCCAGAGCGCCTTCCTGGACGACGTCGTCGAGCGCAGCGCGCTCGACACGTTCATCGACTTCCGCGTCGACGGGATCATCCTCACCGGGGCCCGGCTCCCCGCCGCCGCGATCGAGGCCGCGGCGCGATCGGTGCCGATCGTGGTGGTGAGCCGGCCGATGCGTTCGGTCAACGTCGACACGCTCAACAACGACGACCGGCTCGGCGCAGAACTCGCGACCGGGCACCTCGTCGAGCTCGGTCATCGGCACATCTGCCACATCGATGGAGGCGACGGTGCCGGTGCGGCGCAGCGCCGTGCCGGATACGAGGCAACGATGCGCCGTCACGGGCTCGAGCCGTGGGTGGTGTCCGGCGCGTTCACCGAGGCGTCAGGGGTGGCGGCCGCCGAGCGTGCGTTGGGCTCGGGTCGGCCGCTCACGGCGATCTTCGCCGGCAACGACGTGAGCGCGCTCGGCGCGCTCGATGTGATCGAGGAGTCCGGCCGGTCGGTCCCGCACGACATCTCGCTCGTCGGTTACGACAACACCTTCGTCGCCGCGCTCCGCCACGTGTCGCTCACCACGGTCGAGCAGGGACGCGAACGCCTCGGCGAACTCGCCGTCGAGACCCTGATCAACCGGATCGAAGGCGGCCGCACGAAGGCGATCCACCACGTGATCCCCCCGACCCTCGTCGTCCGCCACACCACGGCACCACCGCCGTGACGAACAGGGCTCACTGCCGGAAGTTCTCGAAGTAGCGGCTCGGGGTGGGGCCGCGCTGGCCCTGGTACTTGGAGCCGGTCGCACCCTGGCCGTACGGACGATCGGCCGCGGTGGTCATCTGCATGAAGCTCACCTGGCCGATCTTCATCCCCGGGTAGAGCGTGATCGGCAGGCTGGCGACGTTGGCGAGCTCGAGGGTGACGTGGCCGTCGAACCCGGCATCGATGAAGCCCGCCGTCGAGTGGATCAGCAGCCCGAGCCGGCCGAGCGAGCTCTTGCCCTCGATGCGGGCCACCAGATCGTCGGGCACCGCGATGCGTTCGAGCGTGGAGCCGAGCACGAACTCACCGGGGTGCAGCATGAACGGCTGCGATCCGTCGTCGGGGATCTCGACCAGTTCGGTCAGATCGGTCGTGTCCGCCTTGACGTCGATCACACCGCGGGTGTGGTTGCGAAAGACGCGGTAGAGGTTCGAGATGCGGACGTCGATCGACGAGGGTTGGATCAGCGACTCGTCGAGCGGGTCGATCACGATGCGGCCCGCGGCGATCTGCTCGCGGATGGTCCGGTCGGAGAGGATCACGAACCGGCACGTTAGTGAAGTGGCGCCGTCGGTACCGTCGGCGGAATGTACGTGCCATTTGCATTCTCGGTCGATGATGTCGACGCAGCGGTCGCGCTGGCGCGCACGACCGGGTTCGGGCACCTGGCGGTGCACGGTCCCGATGGTCTGTCGTCGACCCCGGTTCCGTTCGTCGTCGACGACGCCGGGGCCGCGGTGCGGATGCACCTCGCGCGGCCCAACGACGTGTGGCGCGCCGCCCCGTGTCGCGCGCTGCTGGTGGTCCCGGTGAGCGACGCCTACGTGTCGCCGAGCTGGTACCCGTCGAAGGCCGAGCACGGCAAGGTCGTGCCGACGTGGAACTACGAGGTGGTCCACGCGCACGGCGACCTCGTGGTGCACGACGACGCCGCTTGGGTGCGCGGCCAGATCGACGACCTGACCGCACTGCACGAGACCTCGTTCGACGCGCCGTGGCACGTCGACGATGCGCCGGACGAGTTCATCGAGTCCCTCCAGCGCGGGATCGTGGGTGTCGAGCTCCGGGCGTTGCGTTGGGAGGCGAAGCGCAAGCTGAGCCAGAACCGGCCGACTGACGACCGCGCCGGCGCGCTCGCCGGGATGGAACGCGCCGGCCTACGCGGGTCCGCGACCGTCGTCGGTGCCATGCGCGACAATCCTTGAAAATCCCCCCCGATGTGCTCGATTTTCGAGGATAACGTACTTGAATGCTCATCGATCGCCGACAGGCAGCCGCCGCATTGCGTTCGGCCTTGAACGCCGCCCCGATCGTGCTGCTCACCGGGCCGCGCCAGGCCGGCAAATCCACGCTGGCGCGCGAGGTCGTCGCGCCCGAGGCCGCCGACGTGTACGACCTGGAGGACCCACGCGACCTCGCGCGCCTCGCGGTGCCGACTCAGGCGCTCGACAACCGCGCGGCGACGATCGTCATCGACGAGGCACAGCTCCGCCCGGACCTGTTCCCTGTCCTGCGCGTGCTGGCGGACGAGCACCGTCGCCCGGGCCGGTTCCTCGTGCTCGGGAGCGCTTCGCCGGATCTCGTCGGACTCGCTGCGGAGAGCCTCGCCGGACGGGTGGCGTTCGTCGAGCTGCACGGCTTCATCCTGGGTGACGTCGGCGCCGTCGAGCTCGACCGGCTCTGGCTCCGTGGTGGTCTACCCGACTCGTTCCTCGCCGGGGACGACGCCTCGTCGAATCGCTGGCGCGACGACTACATCACGACCTACGTGCGTCGCGATCTCGCTGCGCTGGGCTTCGGCATGCCGGCGACGACGATGCACCGCTTCTGGTCGATGCTCGCCCACTACCACGGACAGACGTGGAACGGTGCCGAGCTGGCGCGGTCGATCGACGTGTCGCAGACGACCGTGCGCCGATACGTCGACGCCCTGACCGATGCGCTGGTCGTCCGTCAGCTCCCCGCCTGGTATGCGAACGTCGGCAAGCGCCAGGTGAAGGCGCCGCGTGTGTTCGTGCGCGACACGGGCGTGCTGCACCGGCTGCTCGGGATCGGGTCACGACTCGACCTCGAGCGGCATCCCAAGGTCGGTGCGAGCTGGGAGGGCATGGTCGTGGAGCATCTCGCGACGCGTCCGGACGTGCGAGACGCGACATTCTGGTCGACCCACGCCGGGGCCGAGCTCGACCTCCGGCTGGAGCTCGACGGTCGCGTGGTCGGCGTCGAGATCAAGCGGACCGACTCACCCACGACCTCGAAGTCGATGCACTCGGCGCTGGAGTCACTGGAGCTCGACCACCTCTTCGTCGTGCACGGAGGCGAGCATCGCTTCCCGATGGCCGCCTCGATCACCGCCGTGCCGGCGAGCGGCGTGATGCTCGCCGACAACGCGGCGAGCGGACTCGACCCGGCGTGACGAGCCGATCGTCCCACGGGGTGCCACTGGCACGCCCCGTGGCTATCCTGAGGCGCCACTGCGGATGTAGTTCAATGGCAGAACATCAGCTTCCCAAGCTGAATACGGGGGTTCGATTCCCCTCATCCGCTCGATGTGATGTCGCGAGACATCCGCAAGGCCCGGACCCCCATCAGGGTTCGGGCTGTTGTGTTTTTCGGGGTTGGCGGGTTGGGGTTCGTGGGTTGCCGGTGCCGTGGTATCGACGTTCGGG
>JALHOG010000095.1 GCA_022843125.1 Ilumatobacteraceae bacterium | reverse complement strand
CGGCCGCCAGTTGCACCGGGCAGCGGCGGCCGCGTGGGACCACCCTGTCCTCCACGAGGTCGCGGCGCTGCCAGGCGGGCCGCACCAGCCGCTCGTGCTGGGTGTCGCGGCCGCAGCCGCAGGAGGGACCCCGAGCGACGCGGCGGCGATCGCCGTCCATCACCTCGCGAACGCCGTCGCGACCGCCGGGGTGCGGCTGCTCGGCCTCGATCCGATCGCGTGCGCAGCGGTGCAGGCCAGTGCCGCCGCTTGGATCACATCGCAGCTCGCCGACGCCCCGAGCTGGGCGGTCGCCTCACCCCACACCCTGCCCGGTGCCGGTGGCACGCTCACCGAGATCCTCGGCGAGCACCACGGCACCTGGGACCATCGACTGTTCGTCGCCTGACGCGACGGGAACGGAGCACGCCATGCCCCCCCACGAGATCGACGGCACCGGCCAGCACCACTCCCACCATCACCGGCACGCGAGCGGTGGCCCGGGGGAGCGGTCGCTGCGGATCGGCGTGGGCGGTCCGGTGGGGAGCGGCAAGACCACGCTCGTCGGTGCCCTGTGTACCTTGCTCCGCGACGAGCTCTCGCTCGCCGTGGTGACCAACGACATCTTCACCACCGAGGACGCCGACGCGCTGCGCGCCGCAGGAGTGCTCCCGATCGAGCGGATCGCCGCGGTCGAGACCGGGTGCTGCCCGCACACGGCGATCCGCGACGACATCGCGGCCAACCTCGACGCCGTCGAGGAGCTGGAGGCGCGGCTCGGTGACGTCGAGCTCACGCTCGTCGAGTCGGGTGGCGACAACCTCACGGCGATCTTCAGCAAGGGACTGGTCGACGCGCAGATCTTCGTGCTCGACACCGCCGGCGGCGACGACGTGCCTCGCAAGGGAGGCCCGGGTGTCGCTCAGGCCGACCTGCTCGTGATCAACAAGACCGACCTCGCGCCGTACGTCGGCTCCGACGTCGAGCGGATGCTCGCCGACGCCATCGAGCGCCGCAGCGGCAAGCCGGTGCTCCCGGCGTCGATCCGCTCACCCGAGGGGGCCGCGGCGATCGCCGACTGGGTGCGCGAGCGCTGCCGCGCCTGGCACGGCAGCCGGGTGAGCTGACCGGTGACGCCGTGAGGGACCAGTGAAAGGCGCCGCCCACGTCCGCATCGCCGGCGACGGTGCGCGGGCGCTGCCCGTCGACATCCGTTCCGAGCCGCCGTTCGCGATCCGTCGCAGCGGTGGCCGGATCCTGCTGGTGTCGTCGGCCGCGGCGCCGGTGGGCGGCGACGACCTCGCGCTCGAGATCGACGTCGAGTCCGGTGCGCACGCCGACATCGGCACCGTCGCGGCGACGATGGTGTGGCCGTCGCCGGTCCGTTCCCTGTCGGTGATGACCACCACGATCCGCGTCGGCCCCGGCGCGCGCGTGCTGTGGCGCCCGCACCCGATGGTGTCGGTCGCGGGATCCGACCACGTCGCCACCACCACCGTGCGCCTCGCGGCGGATGCGACCGCCGTGATCGTGGAGGAGGTGGCACTCGGCCGTCACGGCGAACCGAGTGGCCACCTGGAGCTGCGGCTCCGCGTGGAGCGTGCCGGCCGCCCGCTCGTCCACCACGTCGAGCGGTTCGGCCCCGGCGTGCCGGGTGCCGGCAGCGTCGTGTCGATCGGCGCGTCCCGCCACGTGGTGCAGGCCGTGCTCGTCGGCGTCGCGGCGGGCGAGCCGCGCAGCGCAGTCGAACCGGATCGCGCCGCTGCCTGGCTGCCCGTCGCCGACGATGCCGTCGCCGTGCTCGCCGCCGGCCCTGATCGCCCGAGCGTCCTCGAGCTGCTCGCAGCGCTCGCCCCCGAGCTCGATCTCGCCACGTGACCATCTGGTAGGAGGACGCCGGCTCGTCGACCGGAGGAACCAGGGCACGAAGTCGACCACGCTGCCCGACTTCTTCATCGGAGCACACGCGGCAGTCGCCAACTCCGACTCCCACCCGGGACGTCGGCCGCTACCGCACCTACTTCCCGACCGTGGCGCTCGTCGCCCCCGACCGTTGACCGCTCGCTCGTCCGACAGCTGGCGCGGTGCTGTTCACAGATGCCGCCACTCCTCGACCACCACCTGGACGTCGTCGTCGTAGAGCACCTTTCCCGGATCAGCCGACCGCAGTATCCGCGTCGGCACGTCGTGGTCGCGCAGGATCGCCACCACGTCCCACATCCGTGTGATCGCGTCGCCGGCGCTCCCCTTGAACCACGAGATTGCATCCCGGTTCCACCGACTCGTCGAGAACGGGGGCACCGGGACGTGTGCGTTGAACCAGTCGTAGGCGCGTTCGAGCCGCTGCGACTCCTCGGCGGACAGCCGGCCGGCGTCACGCAGCAACCGGGCCTCGGTCAGGACCCCGGTGAGCTGCCGGTGGTCCTCACCGTCGGCCCCGACGACGAACCGCACGTACACCCCGCCTTCGGCCATGTCCGATGATCGCGCGACGACGTCCGACCGCGAGCGTGCGTGTGCCGCCGCGGTGCTCGGGAACCGACATCGGGGCGCGCGAGCTGTGCGAATACCGTCCGCCCGGTGAGCGAACCAGACCTCCCGCACCTCGCCGCGTTGCACGAACTGGGGGGTGAGCCGATCCCCGACGTCGTCCGAGAGCTCGCCGGCGACCACCGGCTCGAACTCGTCTGGCGCAACGATCTCGGCGGACTCACCTTCCGCGCCGGTGACCGATTCATCAAGTGGAACCCGCGGACGACGTCGATCGACCTCAGCCGTGAGCGTGATCGCTTGCGCTGGGTGGTCTCTCGCCACCCCGCACCGACCGTGGTCGAGTGGGGCGAGGACGACGAAGCGCAGTGGATGGTCACATCGGCGCTCCCCGGGGATTGCGCGGTCGGCGATGCATGGAGGGCTCGCCGCCCGGAAGCCATTCGTGCCATCGCGACAGGGCTCAGAGTCATTCACTCGGTCCCGATCGACGACTTCCCCGAGCACTGGACCGCGGAGGTGTGGGTGGGGCGCCGACCCGCCTCGATCGGGCGGGCACCCGAGGTCGACACGCCGGTGCTCGTCCACGGAGACGCGTGTGCGCCGAACACCCTCATCAGCGAGGCGGGCGAGTGGGTGGGTCACGTCGACTTCGGCGATCTGGCGGTCGGCGACCGATGGGCCGATCTGGCGATCGCGTCGTTGAGCCTCGACTGGAACTTCGGCGAAGGCCACCAACACGAGCTGTACGAGGCGTACGGGATCGAGCCCGACGAGGAGCGCATCCGGTTCTACCGTCGCCTCTGGACCGAGGAGTCGTGACCGATCCGGCGACCTCGCGTCGAGTCGGTGCTCAGAACGACAGGACGGCGTCGAGGGCGCGTTCGGTCGCGGCCGCGTAACCGCCGCCGAACTTGACGGCGTGGACGATCAGCGGGGACAGCTGATGGATCGGCACGCGCTGTTCCCAGCCGTCGGCGAGCGGGAACTCGTCGGCGTAGGCGTCGAAGCACTCGCGACCGAACCCGCCGAACAGGCGCATCATCGCCACGTCGTACTCGCGGTGCCCGCCATGGCAGGCCGGGTCGATCAGCCACGACGTACCGTCGACGTCGACGAGGCGGTTGCCCGCCCACAGGTCGCCGTGCAGCCGGGCGGGCGGCTCGGGCGGCCCTCCCACCTCGCCCAGCCGTTCGATCACCCGCTCCAGCTTCGCGAGCGCGGAACCCGGCAGCGCACGCTGATCGCTCGCCATCCGCAGCAGCACGCCGAGGCGGCGCTCGCCGTAGAACTCGACCCAGGTGTCGCACGGGTCGTTGGGCAGCGCCCGCGATCCCGTGGTGCGCCGGTCCTCGCGTCCGAACGACGGCGCGCCAACCTGGTGGAGCCGCGCCAGCGCCCGGCCGAGCGCCGCCTCCCCCTGGGCCGACCCGCGTCCGCCCTCGTCGATCCACTCGAGCACGAGCCGGGGCGGCGACCCGTCGTCGCCGTCCGACACGGCGAGCACCTCGGGCACCGGGACGACGCCCGGTTCGCGCAACCAGTCGAGTCCGGCTGCCTCGGTGGTGAAGAAGCCCGGCGGCGGGTTTCGATGTGTCTTCGCGAACACCGTCCGTCCGTCGGCGAGCCCGAACCGATACGACTCGGCGACGTCGCCGCCGCCGAGCCGCGCGCTCGACACGACGTCGGCTCCGATGTCTCGGGCGACGGCATCGGTGAGACGGCTCACCCCGACAGCATGGCCGCTCGGTGCGAGGTGACGCGATCAGCCGGCCGTGGTCGGGGCGATCTCGATCGTCGAGAGGATCGTCTGGGACAGCTCGCCCTCGCCACCGACGTCGAGCACCTGGAACACGTCCGAGACGGCGCTCGAGGTGGGCACCACGCTGGCGAGGTCGATGATCAGCGAGCCGGTGGTGGAGGTCGTCCACTCGAGGATCTCCACATCGACACCCTCCAGGCCGGGCAGTTCCACCGTCGTCTCGATCGGCGTCTGGCTCCCCGAGACCTCGATGGTGAGCACTGGGCCGTCGATCGCGGTGAGCGTGTACTCGGTGGTCTGGACGAGCGCGATGCCGTTCAGCTCGAGCCGCTGTTCGACCTGCCACCGGGCACCCACGCCGACCGCCTCGTCGGGCAACGGAGCAGCGACCTGGTTCGACTCGCCGAGCTGCCTCATGATGTCGGCGACCTCGGCCGGTGCACCTGCCAGGGATGCCTCGTCGATCTCCGCACTCAGGATCCTGCCGCGATCGTCGATGAGCGAGACCGACCGGAACCCCACCAGTGCAGCGAGCGACTCGTCGAGCGCGGCTGCGACGTCGGCAGCGGTGCCGGGGCCTGATCCGGCCGACGTCACCGTGCTCGTCACCTCGTACCCCTCGGCGGTCGCGACCGTGTCGATCTGCATCACGAACAGGAAGCCGAACGCTGCGGTCGGCTGCGCGTCCCCGTTGAACGTCTGGTCGATCTGCTGGGTCTGCGTCGTCGTCATCGATGAGGTACCGGCTGGCAGGTCGAAGCGGAGAGGCGAGCGGGGCTCGGCGCCGGGGTCGAGCAGGGTGACGGTCGGACCCTGATCGGCGCCCGACGTCTCGGGAGCGGTCGTTGCTGGAGCGGTCGTCACAGGCGCGGTGGTCGGTGGCGCAGTGGTCGCAACGGTGGTGGGCGCCACGGTCGTCGGTGCGGTGGTGGGCGCCGTGGCAGGGGCGGTCGTCGCCGGGGCGGTGCTCACGGCCACCGACGTCGCCGGGGCCGCCTCGTCATCTCCGCCGCAGGCCGACGCGGCCAACACGAGCAGTGGTGCTGCGAGCAGCAGTCGGTGGGATTTCATCGTCGCCTCCTCCGGCAGGTAGAGCGGCGCACACTATCGGCACCGACAGCCCGGCCCTGTTCGGCAGCGGCGGGGTCGGGCCCGAATCGGCTGTGAAACCGCGGTCGCGTACGATTGACGGGATGGGGAACGATGGGAGTCAGCAGCAGTCGATCGAGGCCTTGGCCGACGAGCAGCGGACGTTCCCGCCCTCGGAGGAGTTCAAGGCGCAGGCGCTGGTGGTCGACACCCACCTGTACGACCTCGCTGCGCAGGACGACGAGGGCTTCTGGGCACGCCAGGCCGCGGATCTGGTGCACTGGGACTCCGAGTGGCACACGATCCTCGAGTGGGACCTGCCGTTCTCGAAGTGGTTCGTCGGTGGGAAGCTCAACGTGTCGGCCAACTGCCTCGACCGGCACGTCGCCGCCGGCAAGGGTGACACGGTCGCGATCCACTGGGAGGGGGAACCGGGCGACACGCGCGCGATCACGTACGCGGAGCTGCTCGCCGAGGTCTCGAAGTTCGCCAACGTCCTGAAGGGGCTGGGCGTCCAGAAGGGCGACCGCATCAACATCTACCTCCCGATGATCCCGGAGGCGGCGGTCGCCATGCTCGCGTGCGCCCGTATCGGCGCGCCCCACAGCGTCGTATTCGGCGGCTTCGCCTCGCATGCGCTCGCCGATCGAATCAACGACGCAGAAGCCAAGGTGCTGATCACCGCCGACGGCGGCTACCGGCGCGGCGAGGTGTTCCCCCTGAAGCCGGCCGCCGACGAGGCGCTCGCGAACACGACCACGATCGAGCACGTCGTGGTGGTCAAGCGCGGTGGCAACGACGTCGAGATGGTCGACGGTCGCGACCACTGGTACCACGACCTGATGCAGGGGGCGTCGGCCGACTGCCCGGCTGAGCCGATGGACTCCGAGGATCTGCTGTTCCTCCTCTACACGAGCGGCACCACCGGGACGCCGAAGGGCATCATGCACACGATGGGTGGCTACCTCACCCACGTCACCTACACCCACAAGTACGTCTTCGACCTGCATCCCGAGACCGACGTCTACTGGTGCACCGCCGACGTCGGCTGGATCACCGGCCACAGCTACATCGTCTACGGCCCGCTGTCGAACGGCTGCACCCAGGTGATGTACGAAGGCGTCCCCAACTACCCGGGCAACGATCGTTTCTGGGACATCATCGAGCGCTACAAGGTCACGAAGTTCTACACCGCACCCACCGCCATCCGGACGTTCATGAAGTGGGGCGCGGAGGAGCCGGCGAAGCACGACCTGTCGTCGCTGCGCCTGCTCGGCTCCGTCGGTGAGCCGATCAACCCCGAGGCGTGGATGTGGTACCAGGAGCACATCGGCGGCGGCCGCTGCCCGATCGTCGACACCTGGTGGCAGACCGAGACGGGCGGCATCATGATCAGCCCGCTGCCGGGGGCCACCACCACCAAGCCCGGCTCGGCGACGTTCCCGATCCCGGGCGTGTCGGCCGAGCTCGTCGACGACGAGGCACGGGTCGTCGAGAACGGTGGCGGCTACCTCACGTTGACCCGCCCCTGGCCGGGCATGCTGCGCGGCATCTGGGGTGACCCGCAGCGCTACGTCGACACGTACTGGGCGCGGTTCGAGGGTCGTTACTTCGCAGGTGACGGCGCCAAGCTCGACGACGACGGCTACCTCTGGTTGCTGGGCCGCGTCGACGACGTGATGAACGTGTCGGGCCACCGCATCTCCACCACCGAGGTCGAGTCGGCCCTCGTGTCGCACCCGGCCGTCGCCGAGGCAGCCGTGGTGGGCGCGAACGACGCCACCACCGGCCAGGCCATCTTCGCCTACGTGATCCTCCGCGGCGGCCAGGAGGCCACGGTCGACGAGCTGCGCGCCCACGTGGCGCACGAGATCGGCGCGATCGCGAAGCCGAAGGCGATCTTCATCACCCCCGATCTTCCGAAGACCCGTTCGGGCAAGATCATGCGCCGGCTCCTGCGCGACGTCGCGGAGGGCCGCAACCTCGGTGACACGACCACCCTCGCCGATGCCACCGTCGTCGGCGAGCTCCAACGCCGGGCGGCGAGCGGTGGGGGAGATGACTGACGGCGACCGCACCGATCCGTTCGAGAGCCCACCGGCGGGCACTGTCCGCGACCTCACACCCCCCGGCGGCCAGCCGCTCCCTGGGCCGGTCCCGGAGCTGATCGCTGAGCCGAGTGATCTCGACCCACCGGTTCTGGATACGTTCAAGCGGTCGCCGACGCGTGCCGATAGCTCCCGTGTGAACGATGCCATCGGTGGTCGACCGCGGCTCAACTGGAACTCCGTGACCGACTCGGGAGGTGACGCGCCGCCCCGTCAGCAACCCGACGACAGCAGCTTCGCGTTCAACCTCGGCAACGCCCTGTCACGCATCGGCGTCGACGACGACGGGCACCGCCGGTCGGACCGAGATCCGCTCGCAGCCTTGCGGGCGTCCCTGGGGGTCACCACCCCGCCTGCGACCGAGGCCCCGGACCCTTTCACTGGATCGTCGGCACCCACGTCGTCGGCACCCACGTCGTCGGCACCGTCGATCGAGCTGCCGACGCTGGAACGTCGCGAGCGGACCTCGCCGCCGCCCGCCGAAGCCGACAACCTGCCACGCCGCAACTCGCCGGCCGCAGCGGTGGCCCCGTCCGATCAGATCGCGCCCGCACCCCAGGCCGCGCCTGCGCCGGTGCCCGCTCCGGTCGCACCCGTGCGGCCACCCATCGCCGCTCCGACCCCGAGCATCGAGCCGGACGTCGTCGGCGCGTCGACCCGGCCCTACGTCACCGCCCGCAAGTCGGTGTTCGACGATGTCGTGTCGCCGAGCCCGGCCCTCCCGCCGACCGTTGCCTCCGATCCGACCCGGCCGGTCGCGGCAGCCGCCCTCGCGCCCGAAGCGGCCGTGGCTGCCCCGGCGGTCCTCCCGACGGTGCCGACCGTCCCGGCTGCAGCACCCGCCCTCGCGCCGCAGGTCTATGCGCCCGGCGCCGACGAGCCGACCCAGGCGCCCAAGCAGTACGCGGTCGTCCCGGGATCGCCGATCCTCCCGACGCTGCCGGCTGCGGTCCCCGCTGCGCTGCCAACCGCGCCGTTCGTCACCGAGCAGGACACCACGCAGGCCGACATCCGCGCGGTGCGGGCTGCGCAGCTGCGCGCCGGGCGCCAGCGCCGCACCGGCAAGGTGATCGGTCGTGCATTTCTGATCGTGCTGCTGCTCGGTGGTCTCGTGGCCGCCGCGTTGACGTTCGGCCGTTCGTATCTGTTCCCGGTCGAGTGGGACCCTGCTCTCACCGAACTCGTCGACGACATCCAGCTCGATCGCGGCGCCGACTTCCAGCACACCGTCGGTCTCGTCCTCCAGCCCGACGAGGAGTTCGACCGCACGTTCCTGCGATTGACGATCGGTGACGAGTGGCAGGCTCGTGTGCCCGAGTGGCGCGCGCTCGGACTCGTGGCAGGCGATCCGACGGCCGACGGGATCGCTCCCGACGTAGCCGCGGGCCGGCTCGCCGTCTACGACCCGGCCGTCGATCGGATCTACATGGCCGAATCCGCCAACACGACGCTGGCGGCGGCCGACCTGCGCCTCGCGCTCGAGCACGCCTTCGACGCGCAGCTCGGGCAGACGCCGATCACTCCGTCGCCCGCAGCGTCGATCGCAGGGGTCTCCTCGACCGACGTGCTCGCACAACGTTCAGTCGATCGCTACCTCGCCCGGCGCGACGCTCCGGCGGCGCAACCCGTGCTGCCGGCAGCGGCCAACGTGCCCCTGCCGATCGTGTACGAGACGCTGGCGACCGAGGCACTCGGCGAGGCGATCCTGATCGCTGCCGGGGCCGATCCGACCACGGCGACGTTCGCGACCGACGTCACGAGCGTGCTGCCGACGGTGCTCGACGACCGCTCGATCCTGGCCGCCGCCGCTCCGCTCCAGGTCGGCGAACGGTCACTCGGCGACGCAACGTCGCTCGGCACCGACGACTGGTCGCTCGTGTGGGGCACCCGACTGCCGGCTCCGACCGTCGACCAGCTGGTCACGTTGGTCGTCGCCGACGCCTACCAGGCGATCGACCGCAGTGGAACGACGTGTGTCTCCGGTGTCTTCGAAGTCGGCAGCCCCGATCAGGCGAACGTGCTCCTGTCGGCGATGACGACCTGGGTTGCCGGCGCGCCGATGGGCACGGCCTCGGCGAGTGCGCTCTCGGAGACCCGGGTGCAACTGATCGCCTGCGACCCTGGCGCCGCAGCAGCCGTCAACGCTCCGATCGAAGCGGCCGCAGCGCTGGTCGACCGCCAGCTCATCCGCCTCGCCGGCTGACCGGCCACGCCCGCACGCCGCACGCCGCACGGCGGGCCCTCAGTCGCGGAAGTTCGTGAACTGCAGCGGGATCCCGAGGTCGTTGCCCTTCAGCACGGACATCACCGTCTGGAGGTCGTCGCGCTTCTTGCTCGTGACGCGAACGGTGTCGCCCTGCGTCTGGCTCGAGACCCCCTTCGGGCCGTCGGCCTTGATCAGCTTGTTGATCTCGCGGGCCTTGTCGGACGAGATCCCCACCTGCAGGGTGGCCACCTGACGCACGGTGTTCTGCGTCGCCTCCTCGACCTTGCCGTAGTCGAGCCCCTTCAACGAGACCCCCCGCTTGACCAGCTTCTCCTCCAGCACCACCCGGAGCGCCGCCAGCCGATCCTCGGAAACCGATCGCAACGTGAAGGCGAGTTCGTTCTGCTCGATCGACGACTCGGTGTTCTTGAAGTCGAAGCGATTGGCGATCTCCCGCTCGGCTTGATCGAGCGCGTTGCGCACCTCTTGGCGATCGACCTCGGAGACGACATCGAAGCTGGGCATGCGCTCCAGACTAGCCAGCCCGCGCCGTGGAGGATCGGGGTGCTGGATCGCGCGCTTCGGCCGCTACGATCGCAGATCGACAAACCATGGGTCGATGCCCGAGTGGCCAAAGGGAGCAGGCTGTAAACCTGCCGTCGTCAGACTACGGAGGTTCAAATCCTTCTCGGCCCACCACTCAGTCACCCAGCCGGGGGCGGCCAACGCCGTCACCCCGGCTGGGGAGACGTGTTGCCGTCTGTCGACGACACGATCCTGGCGAGCGCGAACGGTGCCCACGCCGCCTGCTGTGCTGCGCGCTCGGTGAGCACCGTTGCAGATCCCGAATCTCCGGTGAGTGACGCCAGCCGCGCCAGCGCGTGCGCCGTCGGACCCCACGTGGCTCCACCACCGCCGTAGGCGCTGATCAGCACCCATTGGCCGTCGTAGGGCTGGAGCAACGGCGCCAGGACCTCGCCTGCCTCGACGTCGCCGAGGTCGGCTGCCGTGTGGGCGAGCACGCCGAGTGCCAAGAGGCGATTCGTGTCGTTCGGCAGGTTCCGGCAGCGGTGATCGGTGAACCATCGCAGCGAGGCGGATGCCAGCTCGGCGTCGCCTGCCTCCGAAGCGCACAGCGCGAGCACCGCTCGGTAGGCGGCGATGTCGGACCGTGCCGCAACAGCCTGCTGCAGGAGCGGCAGGACCTCGTGGGCGCGTCCCTGGTGCAGGCGGATGTTCACCAGGTTCACCCCGTAGCAGGCGGTGGCGCCGGCGATCCCAGGGCGCATCGCGAGCGCCTGCGTCGCAACCGTCTCGGCCTCGTCGACCTCGCCGGCGATCAGATGCCACATCGCCCTCCATGTGCACACGGCCCACGACCAATACGGATGCGGGTACGCGGCGACGGCCCGCTCGGCTTCGGCCAACGCCAGTGCGGCGTCCTGGTGGCGGCAGGCTCGGAGGAGATCTTCGTGCCGGTAGGTCCAGGCAGCGGCGCGGATCTCGTCGTCGATCTCGTCGTGTGGCATGTCGAGGACTCGGCCCGTGTTGGCGATGCGCTCGGCCAAGCCGTCCCCCCCGAGAAGGGCGTACCTGACGGACAGGAGTGCATGGGCGTGGGTCCGGGGCCGGGGTGGGTCGAGCTCGGCAGCTCGCTGGAGCGAACCCGTCAGCAGCGCATCGCGCTCGTCCGCTGCGTCGCTGAGCAGCAGTGCGATAGCGAGCTCGCGCTCGACGTCGCACCGGAGCGCCGCCGCATCCGAGCGCTCCGTCGGGTGCCGGTCGAGGTGGGCGAGGGCGCCGCGCAACACGTCGATCTGGCCGGTTTCGTCGTCGGCCATCGCGCCACGCCCGGCACGCCCGACGAGGGCCAGCGCAGCGCGAGCGTGGAACTCGGGCATGTCGGCCGAGCGTGCCAGTTCGATCGCGTCGCCGAGCACCTCGCGTGCGGTCTCCGAGGCGCCCGACCCGAGCAACGCCCGGCCCCACCCGACCAGTGCCGTCCCGCGTTCCGCCGGTTCGTCGGCGCGCTCGGCGGCGATCTCGAACATCGTGCGCGCGTGCTCCCAAGCACCGAGCGTCAACGCTCGGTCTCCTGCCGCGACTGCATGGCTGAACGCCCGATGGTCGCGCGCGAGTGCGAAGTGGCGTGCGATCCGGTCATGTGCGAGCGGGTCGTGTTCGAGGATCGCCTCGCCGACCCGGCGCTCGACGTCGGTCCGGGCCATCGGCCCGATCGACTCGCTCACGACGTCGCGCGTGAGCTCGTGCGCGAAGGACGTCCGGCCCGTCCGCTGGTCGACCGTCAGCAGGCCCAACCCGATCAGGTGGTCGCAGTCGTCGATGAGATCGCGTTCGACACGGCCCGTGGCATGGGCCAGGACGCGGAGGTCGACGCTGTCGTCGAGGACCGCAGCAACCCGGAGCGTGGTCGCAACCGCCGGATCGAGGTCGTCGATGCGATGCCGCATCCACTCGCGGAGCGCGATCGGAACGGCGTCGAGATCGAGGTGCCCGGTGAGGCGTGCGACGCGTGCGATCTCGCTGGCGTACAGCGCGAGCCCGCCCGTGCGACGGTGGAGCGCCTCGATGTCGGTCGGACCCGTCGACAGTCGGCCGGTGGGCCGGACCAGGTCGACGAGGTCGTCGACGGCGAGCGGGGTCATCGAGACGGTCGACGTCGAGACGACGCGCCCGATCGAACCGTACAGATCAGATGACGTGCCGGCGTCGAGACGTGTGGTGGCGATCACCAGGATCGAGCCGGCTGCGCCGTCGAAGGCTTCCTCCAGCAGCGACAGCGAGTCGGGCGAGGCCCACTGGATGTCGTCGAGCAGCCAGATCGTCGGTCGCCGCCCCACGTGCTGGACCAGCTGCGCCAGTTCGCGTCCGAGCTGTGTCCGCACGACGCTGTCGGGCCGGTCGGCGTCGTCGAGCCGATCCGTCGTCGAGGAGCCGTCGTCGGCGACGGCCAGGTCGGGGAGCGGGGCGGGGGCGACCAGCTGGAGCAGGCCCGTGGCGTGACTTCGTCGGTCGAAGAGGCCCGGTTCGGCGGCGGCGATCCCGGCGACGGCCTCGGCGAGGGCCCCGTATGCACGGTTGGCATGGGCGCGGTGACGTCCCCAGACGATGCGCGTTCCGGGCGCAGTCGCCGTCGCCAGCTGCACGAAGCGATCGACGAGCCGGGTCTTGCCGCTGCCGGCGGGGCCCTCCACGACGACGAGCCGCGGCCGGCGCTCTCGACAGGTCTCGGCCCATGCCTCGTCGAGGTGCCGGAGTTGGGTCGCACGCCCGACGAACGGCTCGTCGTGGTGCGGGTGGATGATCGGGGCGAGCTCGATCGGAGCGGCGAGGTCGAGGAGTGCCCGGCGGTCGATCGGGCCGTCGGCCGCGATCATCTGCTCGACGCCGAGGAGCTGTGAGGCGGGCTCGAGCCCGACGTCGGCGAGCCGTCGCCGCACTTCCTGGAGGGTGAGCATCGCGTCGCGCCGCCGACCGCTGCGCGCCTGGACGAGCGCGAGGAGCGCCCATCGCACCTCGCGATACGGTTCCGCCTCGACGGCGAGCCTGAGCCGTTCGACGGTCTCGGCCGAGGGGTCGCTGCTCGCTGCGATGGCGAGCTCGGCGTCGATCGTGGTCGCAAGACGCTCGGCGATGATGTGGCGGCGGACGAGGACCTCGTCGGTGTCGGCGAGGTCGCGCAGCAGGACCTCGTGCCGCGATCCGGGAGTGTGCCAGCTCAGCCGGACCGCTGTGTCGAGCCGGTACGCGTTCCCGACGGTGCGCACGAGACCGGGGGCGACTCGGCGGATGCGAGCGACGTGGTTGCGGATCGACGTGACCGCGTTGCGCGGCGGATCGTGCCCCCACACCCGCTCGGCGACCCGGTCGACCGGGACCGCATCGGGATGGTCGGCGGCGAGCGCCGCCAGTACGGCACGCTCCTTCGGACGCAACGGGATCTCGACATCGTTCGGACGTGACCAGCGGAGCAGCCTCGCCGCGCCCGCCACGGCGAGCGTCCACCCGATGTCGGACCGGCCGTGCTCGGCGTGCGAATCATCCGCCGCAAGCTCAGCCGAACGCATCGGCCGAAACGCTATCTCGCGAACGCCCGGCAGTGCGACGAACCGCAGGTCAGAGCATCTTCTGCATCACCGCGACGCTCAGCCACCGGTTGAACTTGCGCCCGACTTCGCGCTCGATGCCGACGAGCTCGAATCCACACCTCGCATGGAGCGCGCGAGACGCATCGCCACCGACCTCGATGCGCCCGATGATCGAATGGAACCCCGACTCGCGAGCGATGTCGATCAGACGGCCGAGCAGGGCGCTGCCGATCCCACGGCCTCCGAAGTCCCGGTGCACGTACACCGAGTCCTCGACGGTGGTCCGGTACGCAGGCCGTTCCTTGTACGGCGACAGCGATGCGAAGCCAACGACCTGACGTGTGGTGTCGTCGACCGCCACGATGGCGGCGAACGCTCCGCTGCGGGCCGTGATCCACTGCTGCTGCTCCTCGAGCGTGCGCGGGACCAGGTCGAACGTGGCGGTGGTCTGCATGACCTCACGGTTGTAGATCTCGATGATCGCCGAGGCGTCGGCGACGATCGCCGGGCGCAACACGACACCGGGGGAATGCTCCATGGTCACGGCGCCCGACACTAGTGACGTGACGAGCGTGCAGCCGTGCCGCTTCGGTGTGGCGAACAGGCATTGAACCCCTGGTGACAGGGTCGATCGCGCGGGTGGGAAGCCACGCGCGCCCGATACACTGACACGCCGGTCCGCGGCCCTGCCGCGCACCGGCACCCATCGTGGCTCCGGCCACTTCATCACGGCGGCCCCGGCCACGACACCACGTGGTCCTGAGCCTCCGCACCGCCCTCTTAGCTCAGTCGGCAGAGCACAGCCATGGTAAGGCTGGTGTCGTGGGTTCGATTCCCACAGAGGGCTCGACCAACCGGTCGGAGCGAGACTCCGTCCGGGGGCCAGGCCAGGCGCCGTAGCTCAGATGGTCAGAGCATCCGGCTCATAATCGGAAGGTCATCGGTTCGATCCCGATCGGCGCTACCAGGCACCGGGTTTATCGCCCGGCACATAGACAGATCCATTTCACACTGGAGACAGAGGGAAGACAGCAATGAGCAAGGCGAAGTTCGAGCGCACGAAGCCGCATGTGAATATCGGCACG
>JALHOG010000094.1 GCA_022843125.1 Ilumatobacteraceae bacterium | reverse complement strand
GTTCGCGAAGGTGGGCGCCGACGGGCGGATCTGCTTCACCAACTCCGTCCTCGGTCCGGTCCACGTCCTGCTCGACCTACTCATCGTCGCCGACGCCGCCGTGTTCCGCTCCCCCAGCACATCGGGCTCGGTCCGCCTCGCCGACACCCGCATCGGGCTCGGCGGCCCGATCGTCGCCCCATCCGAAACACGCTGCGTCGCCGCCGCAGGAGCCGCACCGGGCGAGTTCGTCGGCGTCAACGTGCTCCCGGTCGGGGCCACAGCCGCAGGGTTCGGCACCGTGCACCCGTCCGGCACCGGGCCAGGGGCGTCGTCCACCGCCAACTTCGGCCCGGGCACGTTCGACCCGAACTTCGCGTTCACAAAAGTCGGCCCCGACGGCCAGATCTGCTTCACCAACTCGGTCCACGGCCCCGTCCACCTGCTCCTCGACCAGCTGATCGTCGGCGTGTCGACCGCCCTGTCGGCGCCGTCACCCGGACCCAATGCCGACCGACCGGTCGACACCCGGACTGGAATCGGCGGGACCACGCTCGCACCCGGCGCCTCGGTGTGCTTCGCCATCCCGGGCGGCGAGCCCGGCGACTTCGGCGGCGTCAACCTGCTCCCCCTCCAAGCGACCGGCCCCGGATTCGGCACCCTCCGATCCTCCGACGACGCCCCAGGGTCGACCAGTAACGCGAACTTCGGCATCGGCACGTTCGACCCGAACTTCGCCATCGCCGAGTTCGGCGCCGACGGCCGCATGTGCCTCACCAACTCGGACAACAGCACCACCGACGTGATCATCGACTCCCAGGTCATCGCCGACTCATCCGCGTTCGCACAGCCCACCCCAACCGGCTCGGTCCGACTCGTCGACACCCGAATCGGCCGACTCTGAGCCTGTCAGACACCGTTCGGGTCACCGTTCCGCGGCACTGCCACAGCGTTCTGGTGACAAGAACGGGGTCGGGCGGCGTCAGATCATCGCGGTGTCGAGGTCGACACCGAGGAGGAACTTGCCGAGGGTCTCGTTGAGCTTGGGGGCGACCATGATGTGCTGCGTCGCAACGTGCGCGTCGCGCATGCAGCGGCCGAGCACGCTCGTCTCGTAGACGGCGCTGCCACCGGCGAGGGTCCACGCTGCGTCGGTGACGGCGACGCTCGCCGCGGCGGCGTGCGCCGCCGCGAGCCGCATCCCCACTCTCGCGGCCACGGGAACGGGGTCGCCTGCGGTGGCGGTCGCCCACGCGCTGCCGACCTCGTCTCGCAGGAACGAACGTGCCGACCTCCACTGCGCCTCGGCGCGGGCGAACTCGATCTGGGCGAAGCCGCTCGATGCCAGGGTGCGGCTCGAGAACTGGGGTCGCTTCGACGCGGCGATGTCGGCGAGCTCGTCGAGCGCCCGCCTCGCGACGCCGAGGGCGGTCGCCGCGATCCCGAGCGCGAGCAGGGTGAAGTTCGGGAAGTGCGCGAGCGGCTCGTCGACCTGCACCTGGCCGGCGCCGGGTCGGACGGTGAACGCCTCGGGCACGTAGACGTCGTCGACGGAGATGTCGAGCGAGCCCGTCCCGCGCATCCCGACGCTGTGCCACGTGTCGTGGAAGTCGACCTCCGACGCCGGGAAGTAGCAGACCCGCTGCGTGCCGTCATCGCACATCGCCCCGCCGACGATCCACGAGCAGTGTTGGGTGCCGCTCCCCCACTGCCACCGGCCCGAGACGCGGTACCCGTCGTCCTCACTGACGCCTGAGCCGTTGGGGGCGAACACCCCGCCGGTTGCCGTGGCCGGGGTCGGGTAGATCTCGGTCGCGACGTCGGGAGCGAGGAACGCCGCCATCGACGACGTGGTCGACGCAATCGCCGCGCACCACCCGGCGGCACCATCGCCGCGAGCGACCTCGCCCACCGCATCGATCAGGTCGACCGGTGACGCGCCAGGACCGCCGTACGCAACGGGCATGCACATCGTGAACATCCCGGCTTCGGCGAGAGCCGACACGGTTGCGGCCGGCAAGCGCCGGTCGTGCTCGGCCAGATCGGCGTTGGTCCGGGCCACCTCAGCGGCATCACGCGCCGCAGCCACCACGTCCATCGGGCCATGGTAGGTGCACGCAGGACGATCGCTCCGACGGGGTGGGCCGAACGGTCGAGCGGTTGGCCCGTCCAAACGCGCCGCCCAGTAGGTTCCACTGCGTGAGTGACAGCGGGTGGAACTTCGCCGATGTGTTCGAGCAGATCGCTGATCGCATCCCCGATGCGCTGGCGCAACAGCAGGGCGACCGGGCGTACACCTGGGCCGACTTCGACCAGCGCTCCGACGGCATCGCCGCAGCACTGCTCGCGGCCGGCCTGCAGGAGCAGGACAAGGTCGCCCAGTACCTCTACAACTGCCCCGAGTACCTCGAGAGCCTGTTCGGATGCTGCAAGGCCGGCATGGCCACGGTCAACACCAACTACCGGTACGCGGCCGACGAGCTCGTCTACCTCTGGGACAACGGCGACGTGGCGGCGGTCGTCTTCCACGGCACCTTCACCGACACGATCGAGCCCATCCGCGCCCGCGTGCCACGCGTCGGAGTGTGGCTGTGGGTCGACGACGGCAGCGGTCCGTGCCCGGCGTGGGCGACGCCGTACGAGGCGGAAGCCACGCTCCGGCCGGGCCGCACCGCCGGGCCGTGGGGCCGATCGGGCGATCATCTGATGCTGGTGTACACGGGCGGCACGACCGGGATGCCGAAGGGCGTGATGTGGCGCCAGGCCGACGTGTTCGGCGCGCTCGATGCCAACAACAAGAAGCGCATGCCGCCCGAGCAGGACCTCGATGCGGTCGGCGAGCGAGCGGCGCAGGCCGGCCCGAAGGGGATGCCCGCCGCACCGCTCATGCACGGCACCGGCTTCTTCAACGCCCTCAGCAACCTGATGGTGGGCGGTTCGATCACGTGCATGGAAGGACGCCGGTTCGATCCGGTCGAACTGCTCGACACGGTCGAGCGACACCGGATCAACTCGATGTCGATCGTCGGCGACGCGTTCGCGAAGCCGATCCTTCGCGCGCTCGACACCGAACCGGGCCGCTGGGACATCTCGACGCTGCGCGTCATCGTGTCGTCGGGCGTGATGTGGTCGAAGGAGACCAAGGACGGCCTGCTCCGCCACAACGCTCGACTGATCATGGTCGACGCCCTCGGATCGAGCGAGGCGATCGGCATGGCCACCAACACCACGACAGCCGGCTCCGGCGACGGCACGGCGAAGTTCGAACTCGGCCCCAACACCAGGGTGGTCACCGAGGACGGGCGCGACGTCGCCCCCGGCTCTGGCGAGCTCGGGCGGGTCGCCCTGCGCGGCCACATGCCGATCGGCTACTACAAGGACGAAGTCAAATCGGCCGCCACGTTCCAGATGATCGACGGCGTCCGCTACTCGATTCCCGGCGACTGGGCCGAGGTCCTCATCGACGGAAGCGTGAAGCTGCTGGGGCGGGGCAGCCAGTGCATCAACACCGGCGGCGAGAAGGTCTACCCGGAAGAGGTCGAGGAGTGTCTCAAGCTCCATCCGACCGTGCGTGATGCAGCCGTGGTCGGCGTGCCCGACGAACGGTTCGGCGAGGCGATCGTCGCCCTGGTGGAGCCACTCGCTGGTTCCGAACTCGACGAACTCGCCCTGATCGAGCACGTGAAGTCACACCTCGCTCGCTACAAGGCGCCGAAGCAGGTGATCGCCGTCGACAGCGTGGGGCGGGCGGTCAACGGCAAGCTCGATTACCGGGCGCTGAAGGCGCGGGCAGCCGGCGACTGAACCGTTTACGCTGGCCCGCTCATGCCTGCCGCCGAACCCAACCTCCCGATCGACTGGACGACGTTCCGCGCGGTCCTCTTCGACCTCGACGGCGTGGTCACGCCGACCGCCGAGATCCATGAGCGCGCCTGGGCCGAGCTGTTCGCTGCCTGGGACTTCACGCGTGCCGACTATCTCGCCCACGTCGACGGCAAGCCGCGTTACGACGGAGTTGCGTCGTTCCTCGCGTCACGCGGGGTCGCGCTGCCACTGGGGACGTCCGACGACCCTCCGGGCGACGACACGGTGTGCGCACTCGGCAACCGCAAGAACGACATGTTCAACGCCGTGCTGGCACGCGACGGCATCGCCCCGTACGCCGACTCGATCGCCCTGCTCGACACGCTCGATGCGCTCGGTCTGCCCGCCGCGATCGTGTCGTCGTCGAAGAACGCCCGGACCGTGCTCGACGCAGCCGGCGTCCGCGGCCGCTTCGTCACCGTCGTCGACGGGTTGACCGCGGAGGAGCACGAGCTCGCCGGCAAGCCCGACCCGGCGATGTTCGTCCACGCTGCGAGTGCGCTCGGCGTCACGCCGGCCGACGCCGCCGTCTTGGAGGACGCGGTGAGTGGCGTCGCAGCCGGAGCCACGGGCGGGTTCGCACTGGTGCTCGGTGTCGATCGCAGCGGCGGGCATGCGGATGCACTCCGCCGCGCAGGAGCACACCTCGTCGTCCCCGACCTGCACGTCACGATCGGCGACGACGACGTTCGTCCCGCCGACGCGCCCGAGGCCAACCGATGAAGATCCGTGCCACGAAGTCCGCGATCCCCCGCCATCGGTTCCCCGTCGACCCGTGGAGGCTCGTCGAGACCGAAACGTGCCCCGACGATCTCGGGCTCACCGAGACGCTCTTCTCGATCGCGAACGGTTACATCGGCATGCGCGCGAACCCGGCCGAGGGACGCGAGGCGCACAGCCATGGCACATACGTCAACGGCTTCCACGAGACGTGGGAGATTCAGCACGCCGAGAACGCATTCGGCTTCGCCAAGGTCGGTCAGACGGTCGTCAACGCACCCGACGCAAAGCTGATGAAGCTCTATGTCGACGACGAGCCGCTCCTGCTCATCCGCGCCGACCTCGACGAGTACGAGCGGTCGATCGACTTCCGCAGCGGGCTGTTCGAGCGAGCGGTGATCTGGCGGACGCCGTCGGGCAAGCGAGTGCGCGTGCGCACCGAGCGGATGGTGAGCCTGGAACACCGCCACCTCGCGCTCCTCCGGCTCGAAGTCGAACTGCTCGACGGCACCGCACCGGTGGTGATCTCGTCGCAGCTCCTCAACCGCCAGGACGGCGAGGACGAATACCACGTGCGCGAGGCGGCGCTCGGTGAAGGCAAGGATCCGCGGCAGGCTCGCAAGTTCGACCGGCGCGTGCTCCAGCCGAAGCTGCAGCGCCACGACGACCGCGATGACCCAGCCGGGGGAACCGTGACGCTCGGCTACCGGGCGGCGGAGAGCCACATGACCATCGCCTGCGCGTACCGGCACGAGATCGACACCGCGTGCGAATTCACGGTCGAGACCGATGTGGGCGTCGACCTCGCGAAGACGGTGTTCACGGTCCACGCCCGTGCCGGCGAGACGATCCGACTCACCAAGTTCGTCTCGTATCACACGTCACGCGGGGTACCGGCGGAGGAGCTCGCCGACCGGTGTCAGCGGACGATCTCGCGGGCACGGAGCACCGGCGCGAGCGCCCTCCGCGAGGAGCAGCGTGCGTGGCTCGATGCGTTCTGGACCCGCAGCGACGTCGAGATCGAGGGCGACCCGGAGGCGCAGCAGGCGATCCGGTGGAACCTGTTCCAGATGGCCCAGGCATCAGCGCGAACACATGAGCAGGGCGTCGCCGCGAAGGCGCTCAGCGCCGGCGGTTATGACGGCCACTACTTCTGGGACACCGAGGTCTACGTCGTCCCGTTCCTTGCGTACACCAACCCCGAAGCCGCCCGGAAGCTGCTGCGGTTCCGCTTCCACATGCTCGACGCCGCTCGCGCTCGAGCCAGGGAGGTGAGCCAGATCGGCGCGCTGTATCCCTGGCGGACGATCAACGGCGCCGAGGCGTCGGCCTACTACGCCGCCGGCACCGCCCAGTACCACATCAACGCCGCCGTCGCCTTCGCGATGGAGCGCTACCTCATCGCCACGGGCGACCTCGACTTCCTCATCCACGAAGGGGCCGAGATCCTGGTCGAGACCGCCCGCCTCTACGAGGATCTCGGCTTCTACGCCGTCAACGGGGAGGAGGAGTTCCACATCCACGGGGTGACCGGCCCCGACGAGTACACCACGGTGGTCAACGACAACTTCTACACGAACGTGATGGCGCGCTTCACGATGCGATTCGCCGCCACATCGGTGGAGACGCTCCGCGACGAACACCCTGCGGCATACGACTCGCTCGTGCGCCGCACCGGCCTCACCGAGGCCGAGCTGGCAGGCTGGCATCGTGCGTGCGACGCGATGTACATCCCCTACGACGACGAGCTGGGCATCAACCCGCAGGACGACAGCTTCCTCGACCGTGAACCCTGGGACTTCGCATCGACCAGCGGCGACCAGTACCCGCTGCTGCTCAACTTCCACCCGCTCGTCATCTATCGACACCAGGTGCTCAAGCAGGCCGACGTCGTCCTTGCGATGCTGCTGCGGAGCCCGCACTTCCCGATCGACCTGAAGCGGCGCAACTTCGACTACTACGACCCGATCACCACCGGCGACTCGTCGTTGTCGGCATGCGTTCAGGCAGCGGTCGCGGCCGAGGTCGGCTATCCCGATCTGGCGTTCCGATACTTCGAGCAGGCGCTGTACCTCGACCTCGCCGACACCCATGCCAACACCTCCGACGGTGTCCACATCGCGAACACCGGTGGCGTCTGGGCGGCGATCACGTACGGGTTCGCGGGCATGGTCGACACCGAGGAGGCGATCGCGTTCTCGCCCCGGCTCCCTGCGCAGTGGAGGGCGTTGCGATTCAGACTGCTGCGGCAGGGCAGCTCGCTGGCTGTCACGCTCGACGGCGACGGGCTCACCGTCACGGTCGAATCGGGCACCCCTGTCCCGCTACGGATCGACGGATCGATCCGGCTGGTCGCAGTCGGCGAATCGGCGCACGTGGCCGCCTGATCGGCCCAACGTCACGAGACGAATATGTCAACCTGGTTGACATTTAGTCTGTCGGGTTGCGTCGGCCGGGCCCGGAGGCGTTACGGTTCGGCGCCATGAGTGAAGCTCTCGGGTACGACGGAAAAGTGGCGATCATCACAGGTTCGGGCGGCGGCCTGGGCCGGGAGCACGCGCTGCTCCTCGCGTCGCGCGGTGCGCTGGTGGTCATCAACGACCTCGGTGGCGCGATCGACGGCACCGGCAGCGACAAGGGCGCAGCCGAGCGGATGGTCGACGAGATCACGGCCCTCGGCGGCGAGGCCGTCGCCGACACCAACTCCGTCGCCACCGTCGACGGCGGCAAGGCGATCGTGCAGACGGCGATCGATGCATTCGGTCGGGTCGACATCGTGGTCAACAACGCCGGCATCCTCCGCGACAAGGCATTCCACAACATGACGCCCGACATGTGGTCGGCCGTGGTCGACGTCCACCTCAACGGCGCCTACAACGTCACGTCGGCCGCCTGGCCGCTCATGCGCCAGCAGGGATACGGCCGCGTGGTCAACACCGCCTCGGGCGCCGGCATCTTCGGCAACTTCGGTCAGGCCAACTACGCCGCCGCCAAGATGGGGCTCGTCGGATTCACCCGCGTGCTCGCCGTCGAAGGCGCCCGCAACAACATCAAGGCCAACGTGATCGCCCCGGTCGCCCGCACCCGCATGACCGAAGACCTGCTGGGTCCGCTCGCCGACAAGGTCGACGCGAAGTACGTCTCGCCGATCGTCGCCTACCTCACCCACGAGTCGTGCGAGCCGACCGGCCGCATCTTCTCGGTGGCAGGTGGCCGCGTGGCCGAGGTGTTCATCGGCGAGGGCCCCGGCTTCACCGACCCCGAGCTGACCCCCGAGTCGATCGCAGCGAACTGGGACAAGGTCACCGACCGCAGCGAGTTCGACGTCCCGACGCAGATGCCCGACGAGATCGGCATCTACATCAAGCACCTGAGCTGAGCACTCGTCGGCCGAACATCTGCGTACCGCGACGCATCTGGCAAGCTGGCTGCTCGGCCTGCCGCGGGCAGCGAGACACACGGGAGCGATCATGAATGAGATGTCGTCGCCGAACGAGCCGACGGAGGTCGCCTCCGGATCCGACGGCGCGCCGCCGTGGAAGCTGCTCGCCCTCGTGCTCGTGATCGCCGGGCTGATCACGTTCTTCGTCCAGAACCGCTCCGACGCGCCGATCCACTTCTTGTGGCTCGACGGCAGTTGGCCCGTGTGGTCGGTGATCGGGATCTCGGTCGTCATCGGCATCGTGCTCGACCGTCTGGGATCCTGGCAGTGGCGCCGGGCGCGCCGCCGCAAGGGGCGCGGCGACTGACCGTGCGCCTCCCGTCTTCCGACGGCGTCGAGATCGCCGTCCACGACCTCGGCGGACACGGCCAACTGCTGTTCATCTCGCACGCCACCGGCTTTCACGGGCACGCATACGCGCCGCTCGCGGCCGTCCTCGCTGACACCTTCCACAGCATCTCGCTCGACTTCCGGGGTCACGGCGAGTCGAGTCGCCCCACCGGCTGGGACGGCGAGCCCGTCGACTGGAGGGGCTGCGGCGACGACGCGATCATCGCCGCCGAGACGATCGCCCCCGACGGCGGGCTGGTCGGCTTCGGCCACTCGATGGGTGGAGCAGCGTTGCTGATGGCAGCGGCGCGTCGCCCGGGCCTGTTCTCTCGGCTCGTGCTGTTCGAGCCGATCGTGTACCCGCAGTCCGATCCGCCCCCAGACCCGGACACGATGCCACTCGTGATGGGCGCTCGGCGGCGGCGGGCGCGCTTCGACTCCTCCGTCGCGGCGTACGAGAACTACGCGTCCAAGCCGCCGCTGTCGTGGTTCGAGCCCGCGGCGCTCCACGCCTACGTCGACCACGGCGTCCGCGCGCTCGACCCCGATGCACCCGACGGTGAGGTCGAGCTGCGCTGTCCACCTGCATTCGAGGCTGCGACGTTCGCCGGCTCGATGACCAACGGCGTGTGGGCGCTGCTGCCGTCGATCGAGATCCCCGTCCTCGTGCTGGCCGGTGCGTACGAGGACGACCAACCCTCCCGCATCGCGCCACTGGTCGCCGAGCAGCTCCCCGACGGGACCTTCGTCGGGCTGCCACACATGACCCACTTCGGCCCCTTCACCCACCTCACCGAGATCGCCGCTCACATCCGCTGAACATCGGTGCATCAGGCGCTTGGTCCACCAGATGCTCGGGGCGATGTCACAGCCCTCGCGTACAGTCGCGCGAGCATGAGTGCCATGACTGCGATCGCCGAGCCGACCTGGTCGGTGCCCACGAGCTTGTCGCCGTCGCGCGTCGAGTCGTTCCTGTCCTGCCCGCTCGCGTTCCGGTTCGCGAGCATCGAGAAGCTGCCCGATCCGCCCACGCAGGCGACCACCAAGGGGTCGCTCGTGCACCGCGCGCTCGAGCTGCTGTTCCTCCATCCGGCGGCCGACCGCACGCCGGCCAGGCTCGACCAGTGCATCGACGAGGCGATCGCCGAATACCAGGTGCACCCCGACTTCACCCACCTCCAGCTCGGCGGCGACGACGCCCGGCGGTTCTTCGCCGAGTGCCGCGAGATCGCCGCCAACTACATGACCATGGAAGACCCGCGCACGATCAAGGCGATCGGGCTCGAGCTCAAACTCGAGGCGCCCGTGGGCGACATCACGCTGCGCGGCATCATCGACCGCCTCGACCTCCTGCCCGACGGCCGCCTCGTGGTCACCGACTACAAGACCGGTCGCGCCCCCAGCCAGAACTTCGAGAAGAAGAGCCTGTCGGGCGTCCACTTCTACGCGTTCATGTGCGAATCGGTGTTCGGCGTCATCCCGGCCGCGGTGCGGCTCATGTACCTGAAGTCGGGCGAGATCATCACGGCCACGCCGTCGGCGCAGTCGACGAAGTTCATGACCACCCGCACGGCCGCAGTCTGGAAGGCCGTGGCCACGGCGTGCGAGCGCGACGACTTCCGGGCCCGCCCGAGCACGCTCTGCAACTACTGCGCCTATCAGCGCTGGTGCCCCGAGTACGGCGGCGATCCGTCGAAGGCGGCGATCGAGGCGCCCGTGGTGCTCGCTCCCACGGTCGGTCCCGAGCTCAGCCTGTGAGCGCCGTCCCGGCCGGCACCCCCACCGACTCGACCCCGGGGCGCAGCCAGTTCGGGCCTGCGGTCGATCGCTTCGACGCGGCCGCCGACGAGCTGCTCGAACGTCTCCGTGGCCACCCGCTCGCCGATCGCCTCTTCCTCGGCGCCAGCCACGCCGGCGACTGGAGCGCCATCTGGCACGTGCTGTCGTTGGCGCGGGGTCTGGCGCGCGGACGCCCCGACCAGGTGCTCGTGCTCGCAGCCGCCATCGGGGCCGAGAGCTTGATCGTCAACCAGGGCGTCAAGCGCCTGTTCCGTCGCGAGCGCCCCACGACCTCGGGTGATGCGCGCTTCGCCGTGCGAACGCCGACCACGTCGGCGTTCCCGAGCGGGCATGCGAGTGCCGCAGCGTTCGCGGCCTCGGCGCTCGGCGCATGGGATGGTCGGCGCTGGGCCCCGTGGTGGGTCACGATCGCGGCCGTCGTCGGCCTCAGCCGGGCCTACGTGCGCATTCACCACCCGAGCGACGTCGTCGGCGGGGCGATCGTGGGCATGGCGCTCGCAGCGGCGGCACGTCCGGTACTGCGCCGCTTCCGCTGAGTGATCGTTCCCGGGTGGCGCACCAGCGCGACACAGTTCTTCATTTTGTATTTATTTGAACCCAAACGATCTCGGTACTAGGGTCTGGCCAGTCCAGGACCGGCCTGGCCACAAGGGGGAACCTCATGAAGCGGACGCTGAGCGCGTTGTGCGCTGCGAGCCTCGTGCTCGCCGCGTGCGGTGGAGACGACGAAGAACCAGGCGCCGACACCGGTGCCGATACGAGCGCCGACACCGGTGAGACGGCCGCACCGGCCGACACCGAAACGGCCGACACCGCCGCACCTCCGGTCGCCGGCGCCGCTGCCGTCGACCTCGATGCCGCGCTCGCCGCCGATCTCGCCGCCTGCGCAGCGGCGCCGACGGGTGAGCCGATCAAGGTCGGCATGGCGCTCGACTACGGCGAGGTGTCGGGCTTCGCCGACATTCCCGGCGGCGAGGCCGCGACGTACCTCGCCGAGCTGATCAACTGCACCGGCGGCGTGAACGGCTCCCCGGTCGAGGTCACGATCCGTGACATCCAGGGCGATCCGCAGGTCACGGCCACAGCCACCCAGGAACTGCTCGACGCAGGCTCCCACTTCCTGATCGGCCCGCCCTTCGCCGACTTCGGCCAGCCGGTGCTGCAGGTCACCGGCGGCGCCGTGCCCGTGTTCTTCGCCGCCTCGACCGAGCCCAGCCTGCCCGACATCGGGGCCCTGTCGTTCCTCGTGTCGTTCGACGACACGGCCCAGGCAACGGCGGCCGCCGAGTGGGCGCTCGCCGAAGGGTTCACCCGTGCGATCACCTTCTCGTCGCCCGGCCCGTACTTCGGGTACAACCCCGAGGTCTTCGCCGAGGTGTTCACCGCCGGAGGCGGCGAGATCGTCACCGACCAGCCGTACACCCCGGTCGATGACGTCGACTTCTCGGCCCAGGTCAGCGAGATCGCGAGCGTCGCCGACGGGACCGAGATCGTCTACTCGGCGATGCTCGCCTTCCAGGTGACCGCGCTGCGCGGCCAGCTCGAAGGGCAGGGCCTCACCGACCTCGCCTACATGGGCGCCGATGCCTTCGAGGCCACCGGCATCCTCGCCGAGGCCAACAACGAGGGCATCCTGCACACCACCCACGCCTTCGCGGAGCCCGGTGGCCGGATCGAGCAGCTGCTCACCGGTTACGAGGCCGCTCGCGGCGAGCCGCTCGAGAGCGGTACGTTCGCCGGCCTCTACGCCGACGCCATGCTGCTCGGGATCCAGGGCATCGCGAACTGCGGCTGCACCGACCCGGCCCAGATCGGCGCAGCGATCGCTGCGATCGAGGGCTTCAGCGGCTTCACCGGCGAGATGGGCTACGCCGGCACGAACGGCATCCCGAACAAGCCGGTCTCCATCCACCGTGTCGTGGGTGGGGTCGACACCCTGGTCGCCGACTGGGAGTGACGGTGTCAGGGGGTTCGGCCGGGCCCCTGCTCGACGTCGACGGCCTGACCACCAACTACGGGTCGATCTCTGCGTTGCGCGCTGCGACGCTGCAGGTCCGTCCCGGTGAGGTGGTCGGGCTCGTCGGCCCGAACGGTGCCGGCAAGACGACGCTGGTGAGCACGCTCGCCGGCCTGCTCAGCCCGGCCGCCGGGGCGGTCCGCTTCGACGGCGCCGACGTCACGGGGTTCAGCCCCGACACCCTGCTCCGGCGCGGGTTGGCGCTCGTGCCCGAGCACCGCCGGTTGTTCCCCGACCTGACGGTGAACGAGAACCTCAAGATCGGTGGGATCACGGTCCCGGCAAGGGATCGTGCGGCGCTCATCGACGAGATGGTCGAGCTGTTCCCGGTTCTCGGAGCGAAGCACGACGTCTCGGCCGGGTACCTGTCGGGCGGCGAGGCACAGCAGCTCGCCATCGCCAGGGCGCTCATGTCGCGCCCGCGGCTGCTCATGATGGACGAACCCTCGCTCGGACTCGCACCGGTTCTGGTCGACGTCGTGTTCGACCTGATCGTGCGGCTGCGCGAACAGGGCCGCACGCTGCTCGTCGTCGAGCAGAACGCGACGAGGATGCTCGGCGTCGCCGACCGCGCCTACGTACTGCGTTCCGGCGAGATCGTCGCCGAGGGCACCGGCCAGGCACTGCTGGCTGACGAGTCGCTGTTCGACATGTTCGTCGGGAAGCACTCGTGAGCGGCCTGCTCCAGAACCTCGTCGACGGGCTCGGTCAGGGCAGCATCTACGCGCTGCTGGCGCTCGGCATCGCCGTGATCTTCGGCGTGATGCACCTGCTCAACTTCGCGCACGGCGAGCTCATCACGGTGGGCGCGTACGTCACCTACTTCTGCTTCACGCGCGGGATCTCCTGGTACTGGATCGCGCCGATCCTGGTGATCACCGCAGTGCTCACATCGCTGCTGATCGAGCAGGTCGCGTTCCGGTGGGTGCGGGGCGCCTCTGACTCGACGCTGCTCCTCACGTCGTTCGGCGTCCACTTCGTCGTCGAGGCGCTGTTCCTCATGTACGTCTCGGCGTCGGTCAAGACGTTCGCCCGGCCCGGCTGGATCGCGAACACCGTCGACCTCGGCGTCGCACGTGTCGAGGTGGTCGACATCGCCGTGATCAGCATCACGATCGTCGTGCTCCTCATCACGGCGGGAATCCTCCAGCGGACGATGTTCGGCATCGCGCTGCGCGCCGCCGCGACCGACTTCGACGCTGCACGCCTGATGGGCGTGCGCTCCAACAACGTGATCCGGGGTGCGTTCGCCCTGTCGGGCGCGCTGGCCGGTATCGCCGCGATCTTCTGGCTGATGCGAGCCGGTCAGGCAACCCCCGGTGCCGGGCTGACGCCGATGCTCAAGGGTGTGCTGGCGGCGTTGATCGGCGGGCTCGGCAGCCTCCGAGGCGCCGTGATCGGCGGGCTCGCCCTCGGCGTCGCCGAGGTGATGCTCCAGTCGCAGCTGCCGTCAGGGATCGCCGGGTTGACCGACGCGTTCGTCTTCCTCCTGATCGCAATGCTGTTCATCTTCCGCCCGCAGGGGATCATCAACGTCGGACATGCGGAGCGTGTGTGATGTGGGCCGACCTGAAGCGTGACGTCGCCGCCCCGACCGGAAGCGCTGCTGTGCTGTTCGCCGCGTTCGTGGGCACCGGTCTGCTCTACCAGGCAGTGGTCGGCGGATCCGCCGAGTCGTTGATCACCACGATCCTGATCGACGCGATCATGGTGCTCGGCATCCAGATCTACATCGGGAACACCGGCGTGCTGTCGTTCGGCCACATCGGCTTCGGCGCGATCGCCGGGTATGCGTTCGCCATTGTCGCGATCGAACCGCAGCGCAAGCAGACGGTGATCGCCGACGCCCCGTTCGGTCTCGACGAGGTGCACCTCTCCCCCGTGCTCGCCGGACTGGTGGCGATCGCCGTCACCCTCGTGGTCGCAGTGATCGTCGGGCTCGGACTCGCGCGTTCGGGCGCCAAGTCGGGCGCCGTGGCGGCGACGGTGATCACGCTCGCACTGCTGTTCATGTCGCACGAGCTCGCGGTGAACTGGAACGCCGTCACGGGCGGCGACCGTGCCGGACTGTCGTTCTCCATCGGCGACACGCTCACGTCGCGCTGGCCGATCTACATCGCACTGTTCGGTTCGATCCTGGTCGCACTGCTCTTCGCTCGCAGCCGACCGGGGCGGTTGGCACAAGCCGCCCGCGACGACAACCTGGCAGCGCGGGCGATGGGCATCAATCCGCAGGTGCAACAGATGGCGGCACTGCTCGTGTCGGTGGTGATCGTCGCGATCGCCTCGTCGATGCGGGTGTACTCGATCGGCAACATCACACCGAAGTTCTTCTTCTTCGAGTACACCCTCGTGACGCTCGTGATGCTGATCGTCGGCGGGCGGTACAGCGTCACCGGAGCACTCACCGGCGTGGCCGTGATCAGCGTTGCCCGCGAGGCCGCACGTCGGCTCTCGACGACCGGCTACGAGTTCTTCGGGATCACCCTCGACAGCACGGCGACCAACTGGCTGTTCCGCGAGGGCCTCCCGAGCATCGTGCTCGGCGCGGCGATGCTCGGCTTCATGATCCTGCGACCCAACGGTCTACTCCACGACTGGGAGCTCGACCGCTGGTGGTCCAGACGAACCCAGCGCGGAACGCCTGCGCCGACCACCCCGCCCCCGACCACTGCGACCGTCCCGTCGACACTCTCGGTCA
>JALHOG010000093.1:9071-14901 GCA_022843125.1 Ilumatobacteraceae bacterium | reverse complement strand
AAGTTCCCCTTCACCGAGGACGGCGTCACGTTCATTCTTTGGCGGAAGACGTGTCCAACGGGGACCACCTGGTACGTGATCCCCGAAACCGAGCCGACCGACCTGCTGCCGCGTCTGCTCGAGGAAGTGAAGGAGACTGCGCTGCCCGACCCGGAGCCGACGTTCCTCGCGCTCGATCCCGTGAACAACTGGGCGTACGTGACCGTGCCGTTGGACTTCCGAGCTGGCGGTGGCTCGTGGCAACCGGTCTCCGTTACCGCGTCGATCGGGCCGGTGTGGGCGACCGTGACGGCCCGCCCGGTCTCTCTCGCCTTTGATCCTGGCGATCCGGCCGGAAGTGGTGTCGTCTCATGTGCAGGCGAAGCTCCGGTCGCCCAGTACGTCGCCGATGTACCCGGCGAGTGCTCGTACACGTACCGCAACGCATCGTCGACGTCCCCATACGACGGCTACCACTTCCTCACGACGACATCGATCGAGTGGGCGATCTCGTGGACGTCGTCGACCGGCGCGGGCGGGGCGCTCGACCCGTACTCGACGTCGGCGTCGGCGCCGCTCGCTGTCGCCGAGGTCCAGGGGCTCGTCACCTGTACGGGCTCGCGCGCAGAGCAAGGAGGTTGCTGATGTCACGAACGATGCTCAGGCCGACGAGCGAACCAGCATCGGTGGCGGCCAAGACAGCTGTCGCGTCGTCTCCGGTGTCGCTGTCGCGCCCGACGCGTCGTCGGCCGTCATGGGTGTTGGTCGGGTCGCTGCTCGTGGGCCTCTCGGCGTTGCTCGGTGCATGGGTGTTCGCCGCCACGTCGGAACAGTTGGCGGTGGTGGTCGCTGCCCGTGACATCCAGCCGGGCGAGGTAGTCGACGCGTCGGATTTCCGTGTGGTGGAGATCGGAGGGTCGAGCAACCTGCGGGCGATCCAGTCGAACCAGCAAGAGTTGATTCTCGGAAAGTCGGCACGAGGCCCTATCCCGGCCGGAACGGTGTTGAACACGGATCTGTTCACCGATCAGGGCGGAGCTGTGCCAGCCGGAATGGTGGTTGTTGGCGCTGCGCTCGATCCTGGCGCGGCGCCGACCTCGGGCCTGCGCACAGGTGACGCAGTGAACGTGTTGGCGGCACAGCGCACCGTCACCGGGCAGACGCCGGGCGCTGCGGCCCCGACGGCATCGTTGCTGGCAACTGGCACCGTGTGGTCGGTCGAGTCGACTGGTTCGAACTCGACGGGCATGTGGGTGTCGCTGGTGGTGCCGAGCGCGTCGGAAGGGTCGGTCGTTCAAGCCGCTGCAGACGGGTTGTTGCGGTTGACACTGGTGGGTGGCGGATGATCGTCGCGGTCGGCTCCATTCGAGGCGCGCCCGGCGCAACCTCATGGGCGCTGCTCCTCGGGGCAGCCTGGCCGCGTGAGTTCACCGAGCGCCGGATCGTGTTGGAAGCCGATCCCGCTGGCGGTGTCGTAGGTGCGCGATACGGGATGGGGGTCGAGCCCGGTGCCGTGCGGCTCGTCACGGGATTGCGGCGCAACGGCACGGCCACCATTCCACTTGACGGTGTTGCTCGTGAGCTGAACGACGGATTGTTCGTCGTGCCGGGTCCAGAGTCGGGCGAGAAGGCTCGCCCGGTCTGGACGGAGGGCGCTGCGGCGGTAGCTGGGCAACTCGCACGCGATCCGGGCGTCTGGATCACCGACGTGGGCCGGGCCGACGAGTCGAATCCCAGTCTCGTGTTCGTCGATCGTTCCGCTCTGACCGTCGTCGTGGTCGGCGCCCGTCAGGAAGACCTCGTGCAACTCCCCGCTCGTGTAGCGTCGCTTCGCCAACGTGGCTCGGCAGTCGCAGTGATCGTGTCGGGGCGTTGCACGTTCGGTGCCGACGAGATCCGCGAGTTCTGCCGGGCCGACGAGGTGTGGGTGGTTCCGGTTCGTGACGACCTCGTCGAGGAGGTGGGTCGGCTGCTCGCCGGCGGGCGTGCTCGACGGTCGTGGCTCTGGCGCCACGCGCTCGATGTCGCAGCCGGGGCGTTCGCTCTCGTGGCAGCCCGCCAGCCGGTCGATTCCGAGGCAGCCCAATGAGCCGCCGCACCGACCCAGCATTGGTCGCCCGCCTGGCGGGTGCAGTTCAGGAGGCTCTCGTTGCCGAGGCAACAGTTCGAGCGAAAGACGGACGGCCGAGCCTGACCCGGTCCGGTCAGGAAGCGCTCGCCGACTCGGTGTTGCGCGAGCAGCTGCAGCGCATCGACGGTGATCGGCTGTCGTCGGGCACGGGCATGTTGGACGACGATGCCGAGCAGGCCTTGGTTGAACGAGTCCTTGCGTTGTCGGTCGGGCTCGGCCCGGTCGAGTTGTTGCTGGCGGATGCCTCGGTGGAGGAGATCGTTGCGACTCGTTTCGACCTCGTGTTCGTCTATCGCTCCGACGGTTCGATCGAGCAGGTCGACGAACGGTTGTGGGCTTCGGAGGCCGAGCTGTCGACGTGGTTGTCACACCTGGCTCGTACAGCGGGACGGACTGAGCGGCAGTTCAACGCTCAGGCTCCACTGCTGGTGATGCGCCTCGCTGACGGGCTACGTCTCGCCGCAACGCGCGACGTGTCGAAACACGTCTCGTTCGCGCTGCGGCGCAACACTCTCGGCAAGGTCACCCTGTCGGATCTGGTCGGTCGTCGGATGATGACGCCAGTCGTTGCCGACCTACTACGGGCGTGCATGCGCTCGTCGGAGGTGCGCATCGTCTTCTCGGGCCCGACCGGATCCGGCAAGACGACCCTGGTGCGGGCCTGCCTCGGCGAGCTTCCGGCCTTCGCCCGAGTCGTGATCATCGAGGACACGGCAGAACTCGACCTGTTCGACCCGGTTCTGCACCCGAACGTCGAATCGTGGGAGGCCCGGCTGGCGAACAGCGAAGGCGAGGGTGAGATCTCCCAGGGCCAGCAGGTCAAGCACGCACTCCGGATGCGACCCGACTGGTTGGTGGCCGGTGAGGTGCGGGACTCTGACGCAGCGGTACCGATGCTGAAGGCCATGACTCATGGCCAGTCATCCTTGACGACGGTCCACTCGGCTTCGGCGATCGGTGCACTCGACAAGCTGGCGCTTTACCTCGGCACCGGGGAGGACCGGTTGCCGCCAGAGGTGGCGCACAGTCAGTTGCACCAGGCGGTGGATTTCGTCGTTCATCTCGACCGGGGATTCGAGGGACGCCGCGCGGTGGTGGAGGTGATCGAGGTCGCCGGATTCGACGGCAGCCGGTGCACGACGAACACGATTGCATCGCTGTCCGACAACGGTGACTTGAGCACGCTGCGCCGACTCGAGCCACGCCATGTGCGCCTGCTCGCTCGTGCCGGCTTCGACGACGAGTTGCTTGGGGTGGGGCTGCGATGAGGACCTTGGCTGGCGCGGTGGTCGGCCTTCTGGCCGCAGCGGGCGTGTGGATCGCGATCGCCGGGATTCGGGGCGTCGCCATCCCTGAGCGGCGGCGCCGGGTGGTCGACATTGACGGCATCTGGTGGCGCGCTGCGCTCGTACTTGCGGGGTTCGTGATCGCGTTCGTGATCACCGGGTGGCTGGCCGCAGGTGTGCTTGCCGGGGCCTGCGCATGGGTGGCGCCGCTGCTGATCGGGGTGCGCGCCGGGCGCGACCGCCTGACGTTGCGGAGTGATGCAGTGGCGAGTTGGACCGAGATGCTGCGCGACACGATCGCGTCGCACGCAGGTCTGCAGGAGGCCATCGCGGTCACGTCGCGCGTTGCTCCACCGCCGATTCGAGCCGAGGTCCAACAATTGGCGATCCGGGCCGAGCGCGACACGTTGACAAACGCGCTGCGGCGATTCGCAGAAGACCTCGACGACCCGGTCGCCGATCTGGTCGTCGCCTCGTTGGTGATCGCTGCTGAGCGGCAAGCGCAACGGCTCGCAGAGTTGCTCGGTCAGATCTCGGCTGCAGCGCGCGACCAGGCGGCGATGCGGCTGCGGGTCGAGACTGGGCGCGCTCGTACCTATGCGTCATCGCGGGCGTTGGTCGTGATCACGTTTGGGCTCGCGATGTTGTTGTTGCTGTTCGCTCCGTCGTTCATGGAGCCGTACGACTCGGTCACCGGCCAGTTCGTTCTGATGGGAATCGGGGCGTTGTTCGCCGGAGCGTTGTGGGGACTGGTGCTGTTGGGTCGACCAGCGGCGTCACCACGGCTGTTGTCAGGCATCGAACGGGGAGCATCGTGATGCTGCTGGTGATGGTGCTCGCTGGAGCGATTGCCGGCGCCGGGGTGCTACTCGTTGTCCGTGGCGCGATCGGTGAGACGGCGCCGCTGGCGGCGATCGTGGCTGAGCTGCACCGGCCTCGTGTGGAAGCGGTGCCGGCGAGTCGGCGCGACGTTTGGGTGCGACGACTCGCAGGGCAGTCGACGCCGCAACGCGATCAGGACCTGGCGGCCTGTGAACGGACCGCCGATCGCTTCGTGCAAGACCGTCTCGTCTGGGCAGCGCTCGGCGCGTCGCCCGGCGCCGGGCTGCTCCTGCTGTCGGCCGGTGGTGCCGCAACTGTCGTCCCCGCCGGAATGTTGGTTCTCGGCGTGCCGATCGGAGCAGTGGCTGGTTGGTTCTACGCCCGGCTCGATCTGCGCTCCGACGCCGAGCGAGCACGTCGTGAGTTCCGCCACGCGCTCGCTGCGTACCTCGAACTGGTCACGATCTTGATGGCCGGTGGGGCAGGAGTGGAGACAGCGATGTTCGACGCTGCCGCGATCGGAGAGGGACCGGCATTCCGCCACCTCCGTACCGCCCTGTCCGCTGCCCAGGCTCGACGCGAGCCGCCATGGCATCTGCTCGGCGAACTTGGGGACCGGCTCGGCGTATCTGAACTTGCGGAACTGCATGCGTCGATGAGCCTCGCCGGCGACGGTGCCCAGGTGCGCGACACGCTCTCGGCCAAGGCGAACGGCATCCGCCTCCGTGATCTCGCCGCAATCGAAACCGAAGCACAGGCCCGGTCAGAGACCATGGTCCTGCCCGTTGTGCTGATGTTCACCGGCTTTCTCGTCCTCATCGGCTACCCGGCGCTCGCCGCCCTCTCCGGGCCATGAAGCCGATGACTGCCCGATCTGTCATTCCCATCAACGAAAGGAGCAGCCATGCTGCACTTCCAGGTCAATCTGCTCACCGCATGGTGGGCCGCAGGCGAAGCGATGCATCGCCGCTACGAAGCCGATCGCGATCGCGGCGAGATCACGGCGACAACAGCGCTGATCGTCATTCTCGTGATCGCTGCGATCGCTGCCGGCGGGATTATCGCCGCCAAAATCACTTCGAACGCCGAGAATGTGCCCGAACCGTAGAGCGGTTGCGTTCAGACCGGGGTGAGGTGACCGCGACGGTGCTGATGGTGCCGCTCATCTTGGTGACGATGTTGTTCGTCGTGCAGTTCGCTCTCGCGTACTACGCCCGGACGGTCGTGTCCGGGGCTGCCCAAGATGGAGCCTCGGCTGCTGCTCGCCGAAATGCGTCGACGGACGATGGTGTCGCGCTGGCCGAGTCGCTCGTCGAGGATGCGGCGGGCTCGCTGCTCGAGTCGCACAACGTCGCAGCGTCGGTAGCGGACGACACGGTGACGGTTCGCGTTGAAGGTGAGGTCGTGTCGGTGCTGCCGTTCTTCGGCACGATCACGATCACGGGGAGCAGCTCTGCACGCATCGAGGACTTCACCCCGCAAGGAGCTGGTCCGTGAACGATCACGAGCGCGACAACGGATCGGCCAGCGTCGAGACAGCGATCGCGATCGTGGCGCTGCTCGCGATGGCGTTCTTCATCGTTGGCGCGCTGCGCGTCGTGGGCACTGGTGG
>JALHOG010000093.1:894-9061 GCA_022843125.1 Ilumatobacteraceae bacterium | reverse complement strand
CAGCGTCCGCTGTCGTGTCGAGCGCCCTGTCCGATCGTGGCGTGGCATGCCAGGACTTGGCTGTTGCGGTGTCCGGTGACCTCTCGCCCGGAAGCGTCGTCAGCGTCGAGGTCACGTGCACTGTGGGGCTCGACGATGTCGTCCTCGCCGGTTTCCCAGGGAGCCGCACCGTGTCCGGTCAAGGGGTCGAGTACGTCGATGCGGTTCGAGGTGGCGCATGACCTTGGACGATGAACGCGACCGCGGATCGGTGATGCCGATGACCGCCATCCTCATCGTGTTCCTCATGGTCGGCGCGTGGTCCTTGGTGTCGGCCTCACAGCAGTGGGCGGCACGGCGCGACGTGCAAGGAGTCGCTGCCGCTGCAGCGCGCGCCGGAGCACAAGGCGACCTCAGTGCGTTGCGTCGCGGCGGCGTCCTTGATGCGAACGCTGCCGCCCAGCGCGCGCAGGCGATCATCGGTGCATCCGGATACTCAGGCACGGTCAGCGTGGACGGAGCGACGGTCACGGTGTCGGTGAGCGCCGGTATCGACTACGCGTTCCCATCGCCGGGTTTCCCCGGGAGCGTCGATGCGACGGCGTCCGCTGTCGCAGTTGGCGGTGTCACCGGGGATGAGGGAGGTTGACAATGCGTAGAAGCAGTCGCGACCGAATCGCAGGACTCCTTGCGCTCGTCACCCTGGCAGCGCTGGTGCTCGGCGTCCCGCTGCTGCTCGCCCGGATCGCCGGATGGCCCCTGCCGGAGTCGGTGCCCGATTGGGGCGGCGTACGCCGGGCGATCGAACAGGGCGACGTCCCAGCCGAGGTCGTCGTCAACGCACTCGCCGTCGTCGTGTGGCTCATCTGGCTGCAACTCATGTGGGCGCTGGTGTGGGAACTCGCCGTCAACGTGCCGCGGCTCACCGCGGGCCACCGGCCCCGCCAGGCACCACTGGTGGCACCGTCGGTTGGCAACGGCATGGGGCGACTCGTTGCGATGGTGCTCGCCATTGGTGTGGTCATCGCGTCGACTCCGGCTCCGGCGATTGCCCTACCATCCGCACCGACGTCGGGCTCTGCCGGTGCGCCCACCCACGCCACGCAGCCCTATCAACCTACGCAGGTGGCCGAGCGAACCGTCCGGCACGAAGTCAGCAGCGTGCAGTGGCGAGTCGACCGCAGCGATTCCCTGTGGAAGATCGCTGAGTCGGCACTCGGCGACGGCGAACGAGCCGGCGAGATCTTGGAGATCAATCGATGGCTGGGCTCACCACGCCACCTCAAGGCGGGCCAGGTCCTCGCGCTACCCCTCGGCGCCGAAGTTCCCCCCGACCGCGTTCCGCCGCCCGCGGCCGATCCTCCCGCCGCCGACCCGGTCTCCGGCCCCACTGACACCGTCACGTATCTCGAACCCGCGCACATCGTGATCGCTCCGGGCGACACCTTGTGGGGGCTCTCCGAAGACAGACTCGCCGTCGTCGACGACGACGTGACACCCGCCGAGACGCTGGCTCAGGTCAACGAGGTGGTCGCCGCCAACCCTGACGTCATCGAGGACCCGAACTTGATCTTCCCCGGCGAAGTGTTCGCCTTCCCGGCAGTTGGGACACCACCACCAGCAGCAGGCCCGCTTCCGCCTCCTGACCTGCCGGCGCCCGACTCGCCGCCTCCAGTGCAGCCGGCTGCGGAAGGTGCTCCCGTCGATGAGCCGGTGTTGCCGCCCACGGAGTCCGTCCCGCCGGAGGTACCCGAAGCCAACCCCGCCGTGGACGTACCGTCAACGGCACCGGACATCGCAGCGACACAACCCGTTCCGGCAGGGCCGCCGACGACGGTCGAGGCCCCGTCGATCACGTCCCCGTCTACCGCCGCAGTCGAGTCAGCGAACGTGGAGAGCACGTCAACGGCAGTTCCTTGGCTTGCTGGTGTCACCGGAGCGACGGCGCTCGCCTCGGGACTACTCCTGCTGTATCGCCGTCGGCTGACCTTTCGAGCCGCCCGCAGTGCTGGCGCTTACCGAGCGACGGTGCCGAGCGTGCCCGGAGTTCTCGAGGCGATCACCCGAGCGTCTGACGTCTCGTTGCTTCGCTGGGCCAATGCCGCCCTCGCCGAGCTGATGTCGCAGCTCCGGCCCGGCGATGTCGCCGGGCAGCCCCTCGCCATCGAGCTCTCCGAGGAGTTCGGAATGGAGATGCTCTGGACCGACGCAAACCACGAAGCGCCGAGCCCGTGGCATGTCGCCGACGATGGCTGGTCGTGGCACCTCCGCTTCGACCCTGACGCGCCAATACCCAACAGCGAGCAGCCCGCCGCTCTCCCAGCGCTGGTCACGATCGGACGCCGCAACGGCAACCAACTTCTGCTCAATCTGGAAGCGATCGGAACGCTCGCAGTCGATGGCGGTGACGTGGCTGCGAGCGACTTCCTCAGATCGATCGTTGCGGAACTCGCCACCGGTGACGTGCTCAGTGACGCATTCCTTGTCGCCTCGGGCATTGACCTCCCGGGCTTCGATGGTGCGGACCGCGTTCAGCAACACGATCGGTCTGGAGCTACCGATGCGATACGGGCGGCGGTCGCCTCATCGCAAGCGTTCTTGCGGCGGCACGAGTTCGTTTCGATGTTCGAGTCGCGACTTGGCGGCGACGCGGCCGGCCGTGAGTCGACCATCGTCGTAGTCGACGACGAGTACGCCGAACCCCTCGACCGCGGAGTCGTTCCCGGCCTCGGTGCCTGTCTGCTGTTCACCGGTGCCGTAGCGGACGGATCGATAGTCGATCTCCTCGATCGCGGGATGGCGGTGCTCCAACCATACGGGATCGAGTTCGAACCGGCGGCCTTGCCACGCCAGACCCTGACCGCGGTGAGCACGTTGCTCGACGAGGCAAGCGAGCCGTTCGAACCCGCAGAGCCGGATGACCGAGCCGCGGGCGAACTGGTTGCGGAGCTCACTGCCGACGAAGTACATGCCAGCGAGCTTGGGGACGATGACGACTGGGAGTTCCCGACGCCCGCTGTTCTCGTGCGCGTGTTCGGTGCCCCTGAACTCGTCGACACACCACTTGGACGGATCGAGACAAGCATCGTCACCTTCCTCGCATGCCACGGTGGCAAGCGCCGAGACGACCAAGTCATCAACGCTGTCTGGAACGGGCGAGCCGTCGAGTCGAAGACGCTGTGGAACAAGATCAGCAGGATCCGGGCCGTTCTCGGCCCCGAACTTGTGCCGGCGCGACTACCGAACTCGCCGAACGTGCTGCTCTCCGATTGGGTGATGACCGATCTTGAAGTGCTGTCCCGCTTGCGCGCCCGCTCGGTCGAGGTAGCCGAGTCCGAAGCCCTCGGCCTACTACTGCACGGCCTCGACCTCATCGACGGCGTGCCGTTCGACTCGGCCGAGTACGACTGGGCCTTCGAATCCCAAGACCACGCGGCCGCATGTGAGCTCGTCGAAGCGGCCACGCTCCAATGCGTCGACATCGCGCTGAACCTCGGCGACCTCGCCGCCGCCCGCCACGCCGTGACTCAGGGCCTGCGAGCGCTCCCGTTGAACGAGCCGCTCTACCGGGCCCGCATGCGCGTCGAGTCAGCGAGCGGCAACGCGGACGGCGTACGTCAGGCACTCGGCGAATTGACAGCGGCACTGGGTGGAACCTCAGTCGATGAGGGATCAACAGGTCCCTGCGCCGAAACCGTGCGACTCGCTGGAGAACTTGCCGCTTCTCGATAGCGCATCGATGCCGGTTTGCCTACCGATCAGCCGGCGGTCGCGCCCGAGCCGTCGAACGCCGGCAGTGAGGCGTGGCGTTGAGCCTTCGGGTAGGTAGGCGGTCGGTCTGTTGCTGCTGCCGGCGGAGGAGCGCGGCGGACGGGTAGCTACGCTACGTCGCCACGGTCTGCAGGGGAGGACGACGAAGGTGAGCAACCTTGGCGGTTATCAGACGATTGTGAACTTGGCGAAGAAGGCGGGTGGACCTGGAAAGCTTGTCGGGATCATCGCTGTTGGGGGATTCGGCGTGATTCGAGCAGGCGAGGCAGGTACAAAGAAGTTGGTGGACATTCTGAAGAGTCGAAATGTTCCCCTTGCGACTAGGGGCCAGGTCTTTCGGGCTTCGTCTGGCGGCGAATGCGGCGGTGCGAAGATTCATGTTGGCGATGAGTACCGGGTGCTGGAAGGCGATGGTGATGCAATCCTCATCGAGATACTTGGCGATTCCAGCAACCCCTACGTAGTCTCAGACCGCTTTCTACGGTCGGTTTCGGACTATCCAAAGGAATGACGCCGCGGGCGGCGACTAGCGGACTCAGCGATCCGGACGTCGTCCCGCCGAGCGAGGAGAAGCGTCGATTCGACGCCCTGACGCTTCCGAGCAACGCGATCCAGCGGCGGATCGGAGCATTTGCCGCATCCGATTAGAAGAAGCAGTGAGTACTTCCACTCATTGCGTTCGGCCGTTGGCCGTTTCGGTGAAGAGATTCGAGTAGCGGTTGCGGGCATTGGCGTTGACCGTCGACGGTGCGGATCTCGAGATGTAGGTGCGGGGTGCCGGAGCGGCCGGTGTTGCCGGACCACATGATTTGCTGGCCCGCTGCCACGGTGTCGCCGAGGGAGACAGTGAGGTTCGTGCCGTGGCAATAGGTCCAGCGGGTTCCGTTGTTGTCGACGATGGTGAGGCCGATGCCGCAGGTCTGGCATCCGGTGCTGTCGGTGCCGCAGCCCTTGGCCCACCAGTTGTGCGGCCACTGGCGCACCGCAGTGACAGTGCCGCTCCGTACGGCGTAGATGGGTGTGTTGGTCGGGATGATCCAATCCCAGGCGGGATAGTCGTGGTGCGGCGCTGACAGCGCTGATGGGTTCGCGTCGATCATTTCTCTGGGTCCCGGGAGTGCCCACTCCCCGCCGATCGTGGCGGTCGAGCCGCCGAAGCAGCTGCCCGGTGCCGGACGGGTGACTTCGCCAGTCGGCTCGGCGCTGGTCGGGGCGGACGTAAGGAGTTCGTCGTACTTGGCGAGCCAGCGAGCTTGGTACTCGCGTGGGGTCAGGACGTTGCCGGCTTCCGGGTACGGGACGGTGTCCCAAGCGGGGGAGTCGGCAGCTGGAAGACGGCCGATGTACCAGATGACCGGTACGGCGCTGACGTCGCCATCGTGTTGTTCGAGAATGTGCGCGACCAGTTCGGCTGCTTTGGCATCTTGGGTTTCGGGCGGGGCGTCGGCGGCTCGTTGGTATCCGCCGTAGTCGTCCCAGCTGGAGTCGAGGAACTGGTAGGCGCCGGATGCGGTGGAACCGCGGGCCTGGACGGTGTAGTCGCCACCCGACTCGAGCGCTCGAATGGTGCCGAGCACGACCTCGATCGGGCCTGCCTCGATGCCGCACACAGTGAGCGGCGGTGGATCGCCGTTGGCGAGCAGGGCGGGGAGCATGGTGACGCCGATGAGCATGGCGCCGACGGCGCCGAGACCTGCCTTCATCTTCGAGTACGGGGTCTGGATGCCACTTCGCGGGGAGCTGGTCGCCGAGTTCCACCGGATCCGACTTGGCGTCCCGTTCTCTGGTGCAGCTCGAGAGTCGAGTGCAGAAGGAGGACGTCATGTCGATGAGCTCACAGCAACTGCGAAGACTGCGCCGCCGGTTGGTCGTCGCCCCCGCCTTCGCAATCGTCGCCGTCCTGGCGTCGGCGACGGCGGTAAGCGCGCAGGTGCCGAACCCGCCGCCTGACGGCTCGGCGCCTGGCGCAGAGCTAGTGACAACGGTGTTGGGTTGGCTGAAGTGGGCCGGTCTGGCGGCGTCCTTCGCTGGTTTGCTGATTGGTGCGGTCGCAACAGGGGTCGGGCACTTCGGGTCGAACTACGGAGCGTCTTCGGCGGGTCGGAAGTGGTTGATGGGCGGGATGGGTGCGGCGATCCTGTCCGGCCTCTCCTGGACGATCGCCACCACGCTGTACACCGCTACGGGCGGATGAATCGTGAAGCGTCTGGTGATCGTGGTCGTCGTGCTGCTGTCGGTCGCAGTGGTCGGATTCGTGCTGACGCGTTCGGGCGACGACGCATCGAACGACCCGGCGGTCGACTCGGCGCCGGGCGCAGACCCGGTCATCCCAGGGACCGTTCCCGATCTGCCGTCGCCCAAGGAGGCGGCGGCCAACGCTGTTGCGTTGACCGGTGACGTCGTGGCCGCTGGGCTGATCTCCCGGCGGGAGTTGATCGAGTCGTTCACGACCCCGGGCTTCGGTGGCCAACTGGCCGACCTCACATCGGAACAGATCACCTCGATGCAGCTTGCGCTCGCCGGGTCAGGTCGTGGCGATGCGGAGATGTCGGTCGCCGAGTTCCCGCTCCGTACACGCACGATCGCATCCGATGACACGGCCGCGACGGTCGAGGTGTGGTCGATGATGGTGATCGCTGTCGCCGACGAACCGGTGGCACGTCAAGCCTGGCGGACTGTCACCCTCGAGTTGGCGCTGGTCGACGGGAGGTGGTTGGTGAACGGTTGGGCTTCTGCCGAAGGGCCGACGCCGGCGGGCTCGGCGGAGGGAGTGATCGCCCCCGGGCATGAAGTCGCCGAGCGACTGCAGTGGTCGGAGGTGGAGTGATGTGGCCGTTCCCGAACCCGTTCTTCCTGTTCGGCCACGCCGTGAGCGGAGTCGCTGGGTGGGCGTGGGAGAAGGTGATCCAAGGCATCTATACCTGGTTCGCGTCGGGCCTGCTGATTCTGATGGAGTGGGTGTGGAGCGTCCTCGACACCGCCTCGACACCGCGGCTCACCGACGAGTGGTTCGACAGTGGACTGGTTCAGCCTCTCGCCGCGATCTCACTCGGCATCACCGTCGCAATGATGCTGGCGTCGGCTGTGCAAGCTGGATTCGGCGGTCGGCCGGAACTTGTTATCGATGCGTTGAAGGAGGGGCCGAAAGCGATCGTGGCATCGGCGTTGACAATCGTCGTGATGGACGTTCTGATTCGCGGAGCGGATGCGATCTCGGGCACTGTCTGGCAAACGGGGCGCGCCGAAGCCCAAGAAGTGTTGGATTCAGTCGCCTCCGTTACAGCCAGCGCAGGAGTCCTAGCTGGCACATTTCTCGGACCGCTCGCACTGCTATTCGGCATGGTGGGGCTGATGATGACAGCACTTGTGCTGTTCATGAGGTCTTCGATGCTTTACCTCGTCGCAGCGTTCGCGCCGATTGTGTGGGCGTCGTCGGTGTCACCAGTCATGCGGGGCTCGGGTCGTCGATTGGTTCACGTCACCGTTGCGTTGGTGTTGGCGAAACCGGCGATCACGATCACCCTGGTGGTCGGCACCAAGTTGCTCGCGAATGCCGGTGCGTCGGGCGTCAACGGGCAATCGCGCGACGGCGCTGCGGCCCTTGGCACGCTGATTTCAGGGTTTGCTTGCATCGGAATCGCTGGTCTGTCCCCCTGGGTTGTGTACCGGCTGTTGCCATCGGTTGAGCAGGCGTCGGTCGCCTCCGGGGTGGCCGGGGGTTGGGGACGGGCAGGCATGACGGCCGTGCAGGCGGGGCTGATGGTGAAGTCGCTCGGGGCATCGGCCGCGGCGTCGGCCGCAACACGACCGGTGTCGTCCATGTCGTCGATGTCGTCCATGTCGTCGACCGGGCAGTCGGGCGGTGGCTCGCCGATGGGCGGTGCCCCGTCGCCGACATCAGGTAGTGCGGCCTCGCGCCGGCCACCAGTTCCAGCGCCGACCCCTCCGCCTCCCGATCGCGACGATGGGCCGTCGACGCCCGCTGGTCGAGTCCCTGCGGAGGCCCGATGAACACCGCTGCCCGGTACCGCTTTGGCGAACCCGGTCTTGTCGGGGTCGTGCTCGGCATGTCGCTGCGGCAGACGGTGCCGATCGTGGCTGGCGTGATCTGGCTGACCGTGATGATGGTGCTCGGCGTTCCGATCATCGGTGCGCTTGGACCTGTCGCAGGACTCGCAGTGGCATTGGGTCGTTGGAAACGGGCACCGTTGTACGAGGTCGCCGGTCCTGGCTCGAAGCTCGTCGCTCACCGCGTCATGCGTCGAACGATCTGGCGGCGCCGGGCGATCGCTCACAGCCGACCGGTGGTGGAGCGGGACGTCCCGCCCGCTCTGCGCGGGCTGCACATCGTCGACGCAACGACGACGTGGGGCGCTGCAAGCCGGACCGTCGGGGTCGTTCACGATCGGCCGGCCGG
>JALHOG010000093.1:0-884 GCA_022843125.1 Ilumatobacteraceae bacterium | reverse complement strand
GGCCGGAACCGTGTCAGTCGTGCTGCAGGTGTCGGGCGGCGGGTTTCCGGTCGCATCCCCAGTCGAGCAGGACGGGCTGGTCGCAGCGTGGGGAGCCGCACTTTCCCCGGTGGCTCGTGCTCGGTGCCCGATCAGTCGGATCACGTGGCAGGAGTGGTCACATCCAGTAGGCGTCGAGGGCCATCGCCTCTTCCTCGAGTCGGCGGGCTGGCGGCGCACCCATGCAGACGCCAATGCCGACTACTCGACCTTGCTTGACGAGGTCGGCCCGTTCACGATCGCTCACGACGTCCACCTCACCATCACCGCAGACCTGCGGAGGGTGCGTGGCCGCCGCGGGGCATCAGCACTCGACACCGGGATCGAATTGCTTGTCGAGGAGACGCGCCAACTGGCCAGCCGACTCGAAACCGGCGGCTTCATTGTCAGCGCCCCGTTGACTCCGGCCCAGTTGTGCGACGCGGTCCGGTGGCGATCAGACCCAACCCGGCGTGTCGCTGGCCGCCAATCACTCGCAGCCGCCACGGGTCGCTCGGCACAGGAGTGGGGTCCGATGGCGGTGGAACCGAATTGGTTCGAAGCGCGAGTCGACGGATCGTGGCACCGTTCGTTCGCGGTGGCCGGGTGGCCGATGCTCCCAGTGGCCGCCGACTGGCTGGGACCGTTGCTCACGGTCGACGACGTGACCCGGACGGTCACGATCGTGCTCGAGCCGGTGCCGTTGGCGACGGCGGCGCAGGACGCCAACCGTCAGCTGACCTCGATCGAGGCCGACCACGAACAGAAGGAACGGCATGGGTTCCGCCTCACCGCACGAGAGCGCCGCCGCCAGAGCGACGTCGAGACCCGTGAGCGAGAGCTCGCCGAGGGACACCCGCTGTTCC
>JALHOG010000092.1 GCA_022843125.1 Ilumatobacteraceae bacterium | reverse complement strand
GCTTGACGAGGCCGAAGTCGAGGAAGGTGACGCTGCCGTCGTGATGGAACCGGTAGTTGCCGGGGTGCGGGTCGCCGTTGAAGGCGCCGTGGCGGAGCACGGCGTGCTGTGCGAACCGCCAGATCACCTCGCCGGCCCGCTGCTTGGTGGCGGGGCTGGCGACGTTGCGGAACTCGTCGAACGACAGCCCGTCGACCCACTCGGTGGTGAGCAGCTTGCGCGTGGAGAACTCGGGGACGACGCGCGGAATCCGCACCCACGGATGGCCGGCGAAGAGCTCGCCGAACTCGGTCGCGTTGCGCGCCTCGAGCTCGTAGTCGAGCTCCTCGCGCATGCGCTCCCGTAGCTCGTCGACGAGCCCCTTCGCATCGAGGCCCTTCAGCATCATCGCCGAGAACATCCCGTACATCACCTCGGCGGCGTCGAGGTCGCTCTCGATCGCGTGGTGTACGCCGGGATACTGGACCTTCACTGCGACGTCGACGCCGTCGGGGGTGACCGCCCTGTGCACCTGCCCGATGCTCGCCGCAGCGACGGGCAGGTCGGTCCAGTCGAGGAAGGCGCGCTCGGGCGGCATGCCGAGCTCGCTTTCGACGACACCCGCGGCGAGCGACGGCGCCATCGGAGCGGCGTCGGCCTGCAGCGTCGCGAGGGCTGCCTGGGCTTCGTCGGGGAGGACCTCGAAGATGAACGAGATCAGCTGGCCGGCCTTCATCAGGACGCCCTTCATCTCGCCGAGTTCCTTGGCGACGTCGGCCGCGGTGCGGATCGCGAACTGCTCGTCGAGCTCGGCGCGCCGCTCGGCCGGTGAGGCCGCCCCGCGTACCTTCATCACCGCGAACCGAGCCGAGTTCCGTGCCGACAGCTTCCACACCTTGGCGGACCGGCTGAAGCGGCTGGTGACCGGAGACGCTGCTGCCGCCTCTCGGGCCTTCGTGGCCGCCGTGGCGAGGCCGGCGGCGACCGCCACGAGCGTGGCGAGCGAGGCGACCTGCGACGTCTTCTTCATCGCGGTCCTGTCAGCGGTTCCGCCGGGCGACGGGATCGGCGACGAGCAGCGCCTCGTCGAGCGGGTCGCCGGTGATCTCGTCGGTCCAGTAGCTGCCGTCGTCGAGCCGCCGCAGCGCAGCTTCGACGCCTGCGAGGTCGTGGTCGATCCGGCTGAGGTCGATCCCGGGTGGTTCCGCAGCTGCGACCGGCTCGTCGGGCGTCGCCCCGGCGGCGGTCTGGGCTGTCTCGCCGTCTGTCTCGTGCAGCACGTCGTCGGAACCGTCGGTCACGTCGTGCGACGCTACCCCGTCCGGACGTTCCACGACCGCGGCGGAACGACGGAGTGCTGATGACGTGGGCGATTGGCCGACTGGCCGCCCGCGACGACGCGTCGCCGCGACGCCCGACATGATCGAGACGAACGCGCACACGACCGCGCAGACGATGAGGCAGAGCACAGCAGCTCGCTGCCACGACGACCGGGGTCGGACGATCACGACGACCAGCGTACGGACCGGCCGCGGTGCCGCATCGCGCCGGTTCCGGTTCGCCGGACGTTCGCCCGGATCATGGAGTAGCCGGCGCGGGACGCGCCTAGGGTGACAGCTGATGGCGTCGCGAGTGAGTGCTCGGCAACGGTGGCGGCAGCTGCCGGCCGCGCTCGCACTCCTCGCTCCTTCGATCGTCATCCTCGGCGCGTTCGTCGTCTACCCGCTCGTTCGCGCCGTCGTCCTCGGCCGTCAGCGCTGTGGCGTCACCGGTCAGAGTTGCCGCACCGTCGGCTGGGGTCAGTACGGCGACGTGTTCGTCTCGCAGGAGTTCCAGAACGCCCTGTGGGTGACGGTCAGGTTCGCTCTGATCACCGTGCCGCTCGGTCTGGTGCTCGGCGTTGCGTTGGCCGTGCTGGCCCACAAGCCGCTGTCGGGCATCGCTGTGTTCCGCACGATCTTCTCGTCGACGGTGGCGACGTCGGTCGCCGTCGCGAGCCTGATGTGGCTGTTCCTGCTCCAGCCCGACGTCGGCGTGCTCGCGAACGTGGGCTGGTTGAACGAGCTCATCCCGACCCTCAAGCGGCCGGGCCTGCTCCGCGATCCCGCGACGGCGCTGTGGTCGGTCGCCCTGTCGAGCGTGTGGGCCGGCCTCGGCTTCACGTTCATCTTGGTCACGGCCGGCCTCCAGGGCATTCCGGAAGACCTTCATGAAGCAGCGGCGATCGACGGGGCTACCGGCAGTCGCCGGTTCTGGAAGATCACCCTGCCGCTGCTCGGTCCGACGTTGCTGTTCGTCGTCATCGTGCTCACCACCCGTGCGTTCCAGGCGTACGGCGAGGTCGACCTGCTGACCGACGGAGGTCCGCAGCCCGGCGACACCACCACGACCCTGACCTATCTGACGTACGGGCGCGACTCGCTCATCGCAGGCGACGACGGCCTCCGCTCCACCTCGGCGGTGCTGCTGTTCCTGGTGCTGCTCGCCCTGTCGATGATCCAGCTGCGTCTGATCGGCCGTCGCGTCCACTATGGATCCGACTGACATGAATCCGACCGACATCGATCCGACCGACATGGGAGCCGATTGACATGGCCGCCGAACGTGCACCCAGGGGCGCCCGCCTGGTCGGTCGGTACACCTTGCTCGGCATCGTCGCGTTCGTGGTGCTGTTCCCCGTGTACACGACCGTGATCGGGGCGTTGAAACCGGCCGGCAAGCTGCTCCAGAATCCGCTCATCCCCGACTCGTTCACGCTCGAGGTGCTCCGCGACGCATGGACCGAGGGTCGCCTCGGCCGCTACCTGCTCAACTCGGCGATCGTCGCCATCATCGTCACCCTCGCCCAGGTCGTGACGTCGGTGCTCTCCGGGTATGCATTCTCGATGCTCGACTACCCGGGGCGCGGCGTGCTGTTCGTCCTCTTCCTCTCCACGATGCTGGTGCCGCTCGAGGCGACGCTCGTCGTGAATCGGCGCACCATCGGCGACCTCGGATGGCTCAACTCGTACCAGGGGCTGGCGATCCCGTTCGCGGCGACGGCGTTCGGCACGTTCCTCGTCCGTCAGGCGATGCTGTCGCTGCCCGGCGACCTCCGCGACGCCGCGCGAATCGACGGCGCCGGCCACGTCGCGTTCCTCCGTCACGTCGCGGTGCCGCTCGTCCGACCGACCCTCGGTGCGCTGGCGTTGTTCAGCTTCCTGTCGAGCTGGAACCAGTACCTGTGGCCCAACCTGATCACCACCAACCAGGAGATGAACACCGTGCAGAGTGGCCTGCGTGCACTCCGTGAGAGCGCACTCCAATCCCCCAATGTCGTGATGGCGGGCACGATCATCGCCGCGATCCCGATCGTCATCGCCTTGCTCGTGTTCCAGAAGGCGCTGGTGCGAGGCCTCACCGCAGGGGCGGTGAAGGGATGAACCGGCGTCGACTCACCCCCGTCGCTCTGCTCGCAGCGGCGTCGATCGCCGTCGCCGCCTGCAGTTCGGGCGACTCCATCATCGAGCAGGCCGGCGACGACGAGCCCACCACGCCGGCCCCGGCCACCACCGTGGCCGAAGGAAGCTCCGGCTCGACCGCTGCCCCCGCCTCGAGCGTGGCAGGCGACGAGCCGGTCGCCACCGCACCTGCGACCAACGCGACCACCACCACGACGCCGCTCGCGGCGCTGCCCGACTGCCCCGTCGATGCGCTCGACGGAGCCACTGCGCCGGTCGAGATCACGTTCTGGCACGGGCTGAACGTCGACAACCAGACCGCGATCGAGCAGGTGACGGCGAACTACAACGCCAGCCAGGACCGCGTGATCGTCGACCCCCAGAACCAGGGCGGCTACCTCGAGACCATCGACAAGTTCTTCCAGTCCGGCGACACCGATCGGCCGGCCGTGGTGATGCTGCCCGAGTACACCGTGCAGCAGGCGATCGACTCGGCCACGATGATCCCGGTCGAGGCGTGCACGTCGGCCGCCGGGTACGACCTGTCGACCTTCCAGCCTGCGACCATCGCCGCCTATTCGGCGGCCGGCGTCGACTGGGGCATGCCCTTCAACGTGTCGAACCCGGTGCTCTACTACAACAAGAACATGTTCGTGGAGGCCGGTCTCGACCCCGACAAGCCGCCACAGTCGCTCGAGGAGCTCCGGGCGTACTCGCAGCAGCTCGTCGATTCCGGCGCCGCCGCGTACGGCATCGCGATCGACTCCGGCGCCGACTCCGGCGGCGGGTGGTTCCTGGAGCAGTGGTTCGCGAACGCCGGCGAGCTCTACGCCGACAACGGCAACGGCCGGCTCGCCCCGGCCACCGAGGTGCTCTACGACGGCGTGTCCGGCGTCGAGCTCCTCACGTATGTGCAGGATCTCGTGAACGACGGCCTCGCGTTCTACGTCGGCGACAACGCAGGTGGGGCAGATCAGCTCCTCAAGCTGGCCGACGAGAACGAGCCCGCGGCGATGGCGATCAGCACCTCGGCCGGGCTCGGCACGGTGCTCAACACCCTCGCAGGCGGGCTCGTACCCGGGCTCGGCCCGGAGGACGTCGGAGTCGGCGCCCTCCCTGGCCCGGCCGGTGTGCCGACCGCTCTGGTGGGCGGCGCTGCGCTCTACATCGCCGACGGCAAGACCGACGTCGAGGCGGCCGCCGCGTGGGACTTCATCAGCTACCTGGTGAGCCCCGAGACGCAATCGCTGTTCGCGACCCTCACCGGGTACGTGCCCGTGCGTAGCGACGCACTCACCGTCGAGCCGGCGCTGAGCGTCTACGAGGACGATCCGCGGTTCCGCGTCGCGTACGACCAGTTGGCCGCGTCGCCCGACTCGCCTGCGTTGCAGGGGCCGATCCTCGGGCCCCAGCGCGAGATCCGCGCCGTGACCGCTCGGGCGGTCGCCGAGATCTTTTCCGGCGGCGACGTCCAGACCGCGTTGAGCAACGCAGCCCAGGTCGCGAACGATCTCCTCGCCGCGTACAACGCGAGCAACTGATCGCAGGGTCGCGCCCGACACCGGCCGAGGTGCTCGCGTGCGCTGACCGGGAAAAAGGTGCGAGGGCGGCATCGACCACGGCGCGGGAACCGAAGGACACCGCCCTCGCGACTGTGCAGGGCCGAAGCCCCGACGCGATCGCATCACTCTAGCCGCTGGTAGCGGCGGGAGCGGGCAACGAAGGTCCAGCATAAACGGCGTTATCGGGCGGCCGCGAATCGGTACGGGCCGGTCCGGCCGGTCGGCGAGCACCCGAAATCGCTTGCGGCAGCAGCGCGCTGAGAGCAACATGGCCCTCACGCCACGTGCAGAGGGGGTACGACGATGAGGCGATTCGTGGGGCGCAGTCGCGCCATGTCGGTGGTGGCCGCAGCGGCCGTTGCGCTGGTCGGAACGGTGACGGTCACGTTCGCCGGCCCGGTTGCTGCCGATGGGCCGAACCAGGGCGCGCCCTGGATGGTCACCGTCGGAGACTCGGCGATCTCGGGTGAGGCCGGACGATGGGCAGGCAACTCCAACGCGTCGCCGTCACGCGTCGACACCGGCTGGAACGCCTACTTCGACAACGCCAGCGGGACCGGCGAGACCACGCCCGGCTGCCACCGTTCACGCGCCGCCGAGGCGCACATCGGCGGTGGGGTCAACTCGCTCAACCTCGCATGCTCCGGCGCGCGCACGTTCACCCAGACGGGCGGCGACTTCAAGCCCGGTCTCGACTGGTACGACGGCCCGGCCGGCAAGAGCCAGGTGGTTCAGCTCCGCGACTTCGCACGCACGAACAACGTCGAAGCCGTCACCGTGTTGATCGGAGCCAACAACTTCGGGTTCGCCGACATCGTCCAGCGCTGCGTCACCAACTGGCTCACGTCGCCGTCGTGGTGGAAGAACTACTGCCACGACGACTCGTCGATCAGCAGTCGCTTCACCACGAGCGCGGTGGAGGCTCGCACCAACGAGGTCGCCGGCGCGATCGCGAACGTCGCCGCCGCGATGGACCAGGCCGGCTACCAGCGCGCCGACTGGAAGCTGATCATCCAGACCTACTGGTCGCCGATCCCGACGGGGTCGGGTATCCGCTATGCCGAGTCGGGCTGGACGCGTCAGAACGTCGGCGGTTGCGGCATCTGGAACCGCGACGCCGACTGGGCGAACAACACCGCGGTCGTCAGGATGAACCAGGCGCTCACCAACGGGGCCGCTCGCAGCGGCGTCACCGGCTATGTCGTGCTCGACATGTCCGCAGCGCTCAACGGGCACCGGCTCTGCGAACGAGGGGTCGGCCTGTTGGAGGAACGTGGGCTCACGCATTGGACGCAGCCCGGTGCGTCCGACAACACCGAGTGGGTCAGTCAGATCAGGACCGTGACGACGATCTTCGGGCCGTACAAGCTGCAGGAAGGCCTCCACTCCAGCTACTGGGGGCAGCTCGCGATGCGCAACTGCCTGCGCCAGGCCTACAACAATGGCGCCGTGCGCGGCGGGCGCTGCACCAACACCACCGGACTCAACACGTTCGGTGAGCCCAACATGGTGCTCAGCTGACCGGATGGTCGGTCTCGCGTCGCAGTTCGAGGTCGCGGAGGGCTTGTTCACGGCGACGTCGCTTGCGGCGCCGGGCGACGATCACGAAGGTGATGAATGCGGTCGCCAGCACCAGCCACACCGCGAGCGCGACCAGTGCCGCGGTGGCGAGCGGTCCGGCCCAGGTGTTCCCGACGGTGGCCGGCCGCTGGACGGTCCGGGTGAACAGGCTGACGTCGGTGCCGTCGAGCTGGGCACGCCATTCGATCACACCGTTGCCGAGGTCGGTGCCGGTCTCGGATGAGACGAGCTCGCCGGGTAGGTCAACGCGCATCACGAACGACATCGCTTCGTCGGGAGTGAGACCGCTCGCAGCGAGCTGCTCCTGGAACGGCTGGCCACCGACCGCCGCGACCAGGTCCTGATCGGCGAACGACGCGAACCCGCCGGGGAGCACGAGCCGGCCGTCGATCGCGTTGGTGGTCGGGCCCGGGTCACCGTCTTCGTCGGTCGCCGGGGTGCGCGCCGCCTGCATGTCGTAGAGCGGCGGCCCGATCGAGTTGAGCACCGTGGCCAGCTCCTCGGCAGAACTGAACGGGTGGGTGAGGCTGATCCGGACACTGCCGTTCGCCTGCTCGGTCGGGCCGTCGATCACCCAGCCGTTGGCCTCGGCGTCATCGAGGCGGAGGTCACCGACGAGATCGGGCACCTGTGCGACGAGCTCGGCATCGGCGATCGCGTCGACCGTCACCACACCGGTGCCGTCCGGCTGCATCGTCACCTCGACGGCGACGTCGAGCCGGCACGCGGACAGCAACATCACGCACGCAGTGAGGATCAGCAGGCGCAGCGGCACGTGTCGGCGGGCAGGAGGCACGGGGATCCAGTCTCGCAGTTCCGTCCCTGAACGCGTGAACACCCTGCGCACTCTGTGCGCAGGGTGTTCACGCGAACGATGGGTTGTCAGTCGGTGGGCGGGGTCTCGGCGACGTCGTCGTTGGTGGCCGTGGTGGCCAACTCGACCGACGCCGGCGGCACGAAGCCCTCGACAGCATGGAAGGTGAAGCGCTGCTTGCCCTCCCGCTCTGGATCGGGCTCGACATCGACCACGATGATCTCGCCGGCCGAGAAGGTCTTGTAGAGGATCTTCTCGGACAGGGTGTCTTCGATCTGACGCTGGATCGCACGACGCAGCGGGCGAGCACCGAGCTGCGGGTCGTAGCCGATCTTGGCCAGCTCCTCCTTGGCCGCCTGCGTGACCTCGATGCCGAGACCCTGACCCTCGAGCTGGCCGATGAGCCGCTTGAGCATCAGGTCGACCATCTTGATCACGTTCTCGATCGAGTGCTCGTGGAACACGATCGTCTCGTCGATGCGGTTCAGGAACTCGGGCCGGAAGTGCGACTTGAGCGCGTCGTTGACCTTCTCCTTCATGCGCTCGTAGCTCATTGCCGAGTCACCGGTGGTGAAGCCGACGTTGGCCTTGCGCAGGTCCTGGGTGCCCAGGTTGGAGGTCATGATCAACACCGTGTTGCGGAAGTCGACCGAGCGGCCCTGGCTGTCGGTGAGACGGCCCTCCTCCAGGATCTGGAGGAGCGTGTTGAACACGTCGGGGTGGGCCTTCTCGATCTCGTCGAACAGCACCACGCTGAACGGCTTGCGCCGCACGGCCTCGGTGAGCTGGCCACCCTCTTCGTACCCGACGTAGCCGGGAGGCGAGCCGACGAGCCGGCTGACCGTGTGCTTCTCCATGTACTCCGACATGTCGAGCGTGATCAGCGACTTCTCGTCGCCGAACAGGAAGTCGGCGAGGGTCTTCGCGAGTTCGGTCTTCCCGACGCCCGTCGGGCCGAGGAAGATGAACGAGCCGCTCGGACGCTTCGGGTCTTTCAGGCCGGCCCGGGTGCGGCGGATCGACTGGGCGACAGCCGAGACGGCGCTGTCCTGGCCGATGATCCGGCGGTGCAGCTCGGCTTCCATGTTGAGGAGCTTCTGGGTCTCCTCCTCGGTGAGCTTGTACACGGGGATGCCGGTCCAGAGCGAGAGCACCTCGGCGACGGCTTCCTCGTCGACCTCGTCGAAGAGGTCGACGCCTTCGGCCTTGACCTCGCGCTCCTTCTCGGCCTTCTCCTCGAGCAGCGCCTTCTCCTGGTCGCGGAGGCGGCCGGCCTCCTCGAACTGCTGCTCCTCGACGGCGCGCTTCTTGGCCTCTTGGACCTCGTTGAGCTTGCGCTCGATCTCGCGGAGGTCGGGCGGGGCCTGCATGCGCTTGATGCGCAGGCGCGAGCCGGCCTCGTCGATCAGGTCGATCGCCTTGTCGGGGAGATGCCGATCGCTGATGTAGCGGTCGGCGAGGTTGGCGGCGGCGACGAGCGCCTGGTCGGTGATCGTGACCCGGTGGTGCGCCTCGTACTGGTCGCGGATGCCCTTGAGGATCTCGATCGTGTGGGCGAGCGTCGGCTCCTCGACCTTGACCGGCTGGAAACGGCGCTCGAGCGCAGCGTCCTTCTCGACGTGCTTGCGGTACTCGTCGAGCGTCGTGGCGCCGACGGTCTGCAGCTCGCCACGGGCGAGCATCGGCTTGAGGATCGACGCCGCGTCGATCGCGCCCTCGGCGGCACCCGCACCGACGAGGGTGTGGATCTCGTCGATGAACAAGATGATGTCGCCGCGGGTCTTGATCTCCTTGAGCACCTTCTTCAAGCGCTCCTCGAAGTCGCCGCGGTAGCGGGACCCGGCGACGAGCGCACCGAGATCGAGGGTGTAGAGCTGCTTGTCGCGCAGCGTGTCGGGGACGTCGTTGTTGACGATCTTCTGGGCGAGGCCCTCGACGATCGCGGTCTTGCCGACGCCCGGCTCACCGACGAGCACCGGGTTGTTCTTGGTGCGGCGGCTGAGGATCTGCATGACCCGCTCGAGCTCGCGGCTGCGGCCGATGACCGGATCGAGCTTGCGCTCGCGGGCCATCTGCGTGAGGTTGCGGCCGAACTGGTCGAGGATCTGGCTGTTCTTGTCGTCGTCCCCACCTTTGGCGGAGCCGCCGACGTTGGCGCCTGCCGCGCCCTGCTCGCCGCCGCGACCACCCTGCTGGCCGCCGCCCGGCGCACCGCCGGTGGGACCCTGGTAGCCGGAGAGGAGCTGGATGACCTGCTGGCGAACCCGGCTGAGGTCGGCGCCGAGCTTGACGAGGACCTGAGCGGCGACGCCCTCGCCCTCACGGATGAGGCCGAGCAGGATGTGCTCGGTGCCGATGTAGTTGTGGCCGAGCTGCAGCGCTTCGCGGAGCGACAGTTCGAGCACCTTCTTGGCACGCGGCGTGAACGGGATGTGACCCGACGGGGACGACCCGCCCTGGCCGATGATCTCCTCGACCTGGTTGCGCACCGCCTCGAGGGAGATGCTCAGCGACTCGAGCGCCTTCGCGGCGACACCCTCGCCCTCGTGGATGAGGCCGAGCAGGATGTGCTCGGTGCCGATGTAGCTGTGGTTCAGCAGGCGTGCTTCCTCTTGTGCGAGGACCACGACCCTGCGGGCCCGATCAGTAAAGCGTTCGAACATGTGTCGCCTTTCTCATTGGCGAATACGTGGACCCACTCTATCGGCGCCTCGGCCGCTCGACTGGACGTGCTCACCGTCGTTTCGAGTCGTCGCGCAATCGTCAACGACCCGTGATTGTCAACATCCTCGTACGCCCAGGGTGTTCCCGATCGACCGTGCGGCGTTGGTGCCACCCGTCACGAGGGTTGTCGCGACGGGGCCGTGGTCGAACCGGGGCTCGCTCGGGTGCTTGACTTGCAGCGACATGGCTGCGCGACGAACCGAGTGGGACGACCTCGCCGACGACGAACGCTTCGCCGCGTGCGTCCGCGAGTCGGCCCCTGACACATACGGATATGTCGCGTTGCTGGCCGGCAGCGACCGGCGCGAAGCCGAGGGTGTCGTCCGCGACCTGTATGACGCACTGGCCGTCGAGGTGCGCTCGGGCGCGGTGCGGTCGGTCACGTCATCTCGGCTCCGTGCCGCCGCCCGCCGGTTGTGGCTCGGTCGCCGTCGCCGCGCGCTCGCCGACTCGTGGCCGTCGACCGATCAGCGACCGGTCGAGTCGCTCGCCGAGCTCTCCGATCTCGAACGCACCGTCGTCGTACTGCGTGGCATCAACCGCATGTCGGTCGAGTCGGTCGCCGAGACGCTCGGGCTGTCGGCCGACTGGGTGGGCGACGTCGAACGCCGGGCGATCCACCGGTTGGGTGGTGACGTGAGCGGCGGGCTGGTGCCCTGGTTCGGGGAGGAGGTGCGGATCCGCCCCGGCTTCGTCGACGAGATGCTCGCCGTCCCCGAGCCGGAGGAGATCGACGCCGACACGGACGACGCCGACACGGTCGACACCGACACGGACGACACCGACACCGCGGACATCGCTGACATCACCGGCGATACGGGCACGACGGGCGGCACGCACGATGCCGTTGACGATGCCGTTGACGATGCCGTTGACGATGCTGACGCCGATATCGAGAGCGGGGACGACCGGCTGGCAGCACCAGAGCCGGCAGCCGCAGAGCCGGTCGGACCAGCCGGGTCCGCCACCCAGCCGGTGCCGATCGTCGAGCCGGCCGTACCCGACGGGCCTGCTCCCACCGCGATCGCCGACGCCGACGCCACGTCGGAGCTCCCCGACGCGTCACCCCTGTCGCCGCCGAGCCGACGTCGCGGTCTGCTGCTCGGCGCCGCGCTGGTCGTCGTGGCGCTCGTGGCTGCCGGCGCCGTCTGGTTCGCATCGCTCGATGGCGACGAGCTCGCGACCGACACCACCACACCACTCGTCACGAGCCCGGCCGTCACCCAGCCGCCGGTCGATCAGTTCGCGCCGGTGTGCGTCGAGCGCGCGCCCGATCCGGCCGCGACGGTCGCCCCCGCGGTCGCGGCAGTCGCCCTTGCGCCGTTCGCCGCCGAGCCGGCGCTCACCGTCGAGCTCCCGGTGTGGCTCGCCGCCGGCGGCGAGGAGGCGGTCGTCGCCGATGCGATCGCCGTTCCCGGCGGAGTGATCGTCGCGGTTCGGGCACCGGCCACCGCCGCGGTGGCGCGGTCGCTCGTCGCCCGAGTCGGCCTCGACGGTGCGGTGGGCTGGGTGCGGTGCTTCGACGAGACGATCGACGTGCGCGCCGTCGCTCCCGACGCGGCTGCGATCAGCGGCGCAGGCGCCTGGCTCGCGCTCGATCCGGTCACCGGGCTCGTCGGCGATCGGGTCGCCGAGCCGTCGGCGACATCGCCGGCGGTTGCCCCTGCCGCTGCGTGGCCCGACGAGTCGTTCGTCGCCATCGAATGGGATGGGTTCCGCTCCGGGGTGTCGGGCGACATCGTGCTGGCTCTCGGCTGTACGGCGCCTGACCCCGCGGCCGAGCAGGGGTGCGCCGCGTCCGCTCTGCGCGGCTACGCATCGAGTGGTGTGGCGCCGACGACGGTCCCCGCCACCGCGCCCGGCACCGCGCCCGGGACGAGCGCACCGCCGCCGGCGACCGTCCCACCCGTCACCGTGGCGCCGGGCACGGTGGCGCCGCTCCTGCTGTGGCACCTCGACGGTGTCAACGACGTCATCGCCCTGCGCGACGGGTTCGCTCTCGTGCGGTACGCGGCCGACACCGGCAGTGGCGGCTGGTACCTCATCCAGGCTGACACCGGGCTCGCGGTCGAGGGCCAGGTGTGGGGGCCCAATCGGTTCCCGCCGTCGTGCTGCGAGCAGGACGCATCGGTGCAACTGGTCGGCGGCTCGCTGATCGTGCGTGACGGCGGAACGATCACGGTGTGGTTGCCGGCGGCAGCTGCGCTCGAACCGTCGATCGCGGCGCTGCCGTGAGTCGCGCGGGTTTCGCGCTCTTGTTTCCCCCGGAGCGTCGCACCGCCTAGCCTTCCCCCCGTGTCCTCCGCTCTCTCGCCGTTGCTCGCGCTCGCGGGCATGGAGGCCGACCGAGCGCGGATCGAAGATGCGATGCGGGCAGCAGTGGTCACCTCCGACCCGTATCTCACCGAGATCGCCTCGCACCTGATCCTGGCGGGCGGCAAGCGGTTGCGGCCCGCACTCGCGGTCGCAGCCGGTCAGGTGGGCGGTGCGCCGGCGACCGACGACGTCGTCCAGGGCGGCGTTGCCTGCGAGCTCGTGCACCTCGGCTCGCTCTACCACGACGACGTGATGGACGAGGCCGAGACCCGCCGCGGTGTCGAGACCGTCAATGCTCGCTGGGGCAACCTCCAGGCGATCCTCGCCGGCGACTTCCTCCTCGCACGCGCCTCCGAGATCGCTGCATCGCTCGGTACCGAGGTGGCCGGGTTGCTGGCACGGACGATCGGCTGGCTGTGCGAAGGCCAGATCGAGGAGCTGCGGCACACCTACGACGTCACCCGCCCCGAGGAGAGCTACCTCGTGTCGATCCACGGCAAGACGGCGTCGCTGTACGGCAGCGCCGCACGCATCGGTGGCATCGTGGCAGCGCTCGACCGCCCGAGGATCGACGCGCTCACCGAGTACGGCAACTCGTACGGCATGGTGTTCCAGATCGTCGACGACGTGCTCGACCTCACCGCGACCGCCGAGCAGCTCGGCAAGCCCGCCGGGCACGACATGGAGGAGGGCGTCTACACCCTCCCGGTGCTGCGCACGCTCGCCAACGGCACCTCGGGTGACGAACTTCGCGACCTGCTCGGCAAGCCGCTCGCACCAGAGGAGCGCGACAAGGCGCTCGCCATCGTGCGCAGCGGCGACGGCATCGACGGCGCGATCGAGAAGGCACGCCAGTACGTCGCCACCGCCGTGGCCGCGTGCGAGCGTCTCGGCGACGGCCCCGTGGTCGACGCCCTACGCGAAGCCCCCGGCTTCCTCCTCGCCACCTCGCTCCCCACCCTCGACTGACGGGTGCGGCGCGTTGCCGCCGTCAGTGGTCGGGGGCGACGAGGGTGCAGGCTCTCGCGATGCGGTAGGCGAACTCGGTGGCGCCGGGGTAGCGCGAGCGGAGCTGGTTGCCGGCGAGGCGGACCACCGGGCCCGCGAACGCCGGCCTCGACGACGCGAACGCCGCAACTCGTCGCCCGACGGCGGGGCGGCCGAGCGCACGATCGAGCAGGCGGCCCACTTGGTAGTAGGAGCCGTACCGGTCGGCGAGGAGCTGCGGGTAGCGCTGCAACGCGGTGGCGCTGTCGGAGCGCAGGGCTTCGGCGAGCACGCCGCCGGCGAGCATGCCGGTCTCGACCGCGTACTCGATGCCCGCGCCGGTGAGCGGGTTGGCGGCACCCGCCGCGTCACCGACCACCAGATAGGTCGGTCCGGCGATCGGCCCGACCGAGTTGCCGAGTGGGATGCGGCCGCCGGCCGCCGGCTCGATCGGCTCGTCGGCGAGGTGCCAGCGCGTGCGTTGATCGGCGACGAATGCGTCGAGCAGGTGGGCGGGGTTGATCACCCGGAACGACGGTGAGGTCGACATGATCATCACGCCGACGTTGACCGTCCCGTCGCCGCGGGGGAACAACCACCCGAAGCCGCTGATCGGCGTGCCGCTGCGATCGCTCAGGTCGATCACCAACTCGGCCTCCGCGGCGTCGTGCAGTGCCGACGGGAAGATCGCACGGTGCGCGACCGCGAGCGGCCACGTGGGTTCGCGGTAGGTCCCGAGCGCCCGACCGAACCGGCTGTTGGCGCCGTCGGCCACCACGGTGAAGCGCGCCCGGATCTCGAACGGATCGCCGCTCCCGATCACGTGAGCACCACGTACGAACCCACGATCGACGATCGGCGCCGTGGCCTCGTGCCCACGGAGCACCGTCGCACCGCGCGCGACCGCCTCGGCGACGAGCAACTCGTCGAGCTCGCTGCGGGCTGCGACGTAACCGTGTCCCGGATGGTCGTCGTGGCTCGGCCAGCGCGTCGAGGTGCTACGAGTGGCGGTGGTGAGGCGGATGTGCGACACCCGGTGGAACCGCGACAGCGCCGACTCGTCGATGCCGCAGTGGCCGAGCGCCGCCACCGCGCGCGGCGTCACCAGCTCGCCACACGGCTTGGTGCCGGGAACGTCGTCGCGATCGATGACGATGACCCGGTGCCCCTGCCGGGCAAGCGCGGCCGCCGTGGCGCTCCCGGCAGGTCCGGCTCCGACGACGAGCGCGTCGTAGTCGACAAGACGATCGCCGGGGGCCGTCACGGCGTCACCGGCTGATTCGAGTCACTCTGAGGGCGGTGAGCCGGGGACGGGCTCGAAGCCGATCGCAGCGATGCCTTCGAACCGTTCCTCGATCGTGCGAATGTCGCCACCGCCTTCGAGGTCGGCGAAGATCTCCGAGTCCTCCGAGCACCAGCGCTCGTACTCCTCGGCGTTCTCGCCGTCGGACTCGGCGCCACCGAGGCCGAACCGCGTGTAGCACACGACGCCGAGCAACTCGTAGTCACTGAGCGCGCCGTCGGTGTTGAAGCTCTGGCCCGTCATGTTGCCGAAGGCACCGGTGATGTGTGGGCCGCCCTCGCGATCGGGGTTGCCGGGAATCTCGACACTGGCG
>JALHOG010000091.1 GCA_022843125.1 Ilumatobacteraceae bacterium | reverse complement strand
GGCATGCCGGGGATCTGCCTGTGGCCGGGCACGAGGCCGTAGCTCGGTTTGTGGCCGGCGACACCGGAGTAGTGCGCGGGCACCCGGATCGAGCCGCCGATGTCGGACCCGAGCTCGATCGGCGTGAACCCCATCGCGAGGGCGGCTGCCGCACCACCCGACGAACCGCCGCACGTCCGCGTGTGGTCGTACGGGTTGTTCGTCGTGCCGTACACGTCGTTGAAGCTCTGGATGTCGCCCGCGTAGATCGGCAGGTTCGTCTTCGCGAACGGGATCGCGCCGGCCTCACGCAGCCGGGCCACAGGCCAACAGTCGGCGTCGGGGAGGTGGTCGGCGAGTTCGGGCGCACCCGACGTCGTGATGCAGCCGGCGGTCGGGAACGAGTCCTTGATCGTCAGCGGCACGCCGTGGAGCGGGCCCAGCTCGTCGCCGCGGGCGACCGCGTCGTCGGCGGCACGCGCCGCCTCGTGTGCGCGTTCCAGGTCGAGCCGGACGACCGCGTTGATCGGGCCGTCGAGGCGATCGATTCGGTCGACGAGGTGGGTGAGCACCTCGCGCGACGAGATCTCGCCCGTCCGCAGCCTCGCTGCCAGCGCGCTCGCGGACGCCCAGTGCAGTTCCTCGCTCATCCCGCCAGCTTGTCAGGCCGTCGCGGCGGCTTCGGCGTCGCGACCCGGCGTCGCAGCCGCGGGATCGCACCGGTACGTTGACCGGCATGGGTCTCGTCGGATGGATCGTCGTGGGGTTGATCGCCGGAGGTCTGGCGCGGTGGATCGTCAAGGACGATCGCACCGGCTGCATCTACACGATGGTGATCGGTGTGCTCGGCGCGCTGATCGGGGGCGGCCTGATGTCGCTGATCGACGAAGAAGGCGTCGACGAGTTCTCGCTGCGCAGCATCGTGGTCGCCGCGCTCGGCGCGGTCCTGCTGCTGCTCGTGCTGCAGGCGATCAGCGGCCGCCGGCGGCGAGCCCAGCGCTGAGCACCGCGGCGGCCGGGCAACACCGTTGCCGGCGTGCGGTAGTGCTCACGAGAGGAAGATCGCGATCTCGGGCCGATCGAGGAAGGCGATGCTCTGCTCCTGGTCGCAGTCGACACTGATCAGGTTGAACGCCTGTGTGACGGTGCTCAGTTCGGACACCGGCATGTCGGTCATCTTGAGGCCCTGCCCGACGAGATCCTCGATGTAGGCGATCGCCTCCGCGCAGTTCTGCGGACCCTCGCTCGCGGTCCCGTCCGAAGGCGGCTCCGTGCCGAGTTGGCCGATGAACTCGAGCCAGCCGATCACGCCGGGGGCTTCTTCCTCGGCGAAGTCGATGAGCGCCTGCAACGACTCCGCGTCACTCGCGAAGTCGAAGTCGTCGCACGCGAGGCCGGGTTCGTCGAGGATGCTGCTCTCCTCCTCGAGCTGCCCGCTGATCGCCTCGAAGTCGGCGAGCGTCGCGGTGTCCCAGTCGATGTCGCTGACGACCGGCTCGACTGCACGCAGGAACTCCGCGAGTGCATCGACGCATTCGCGCGGCAGCTCGTCGAGCCCTGTGATGATCGCCGGATCGTCGTCCTCGTCCTCGGTCGTGGACGCAGTGGGAGCGTCGGCGGTGGTCGTGCTCGTCGATGGGCTCGTCGCGCTCGGCGACGCCGTGGTACTCGGCGTCGTCGCGGTCGTCGATGCGGTCGTGGTGTCGGGTGACGTGGTCGCGGCGGCGGTGGTGGTGGCGGCCTCGTCGTCGTCCCCGCCGCCACACGCAGCGAGGCTCAGGGCGCCGACGGCGACCATGGCGCCGACGCGCCGGAACGAAGGGCTGGAACGATGCGTACGGGACACGACGGGTTTCCTCCTTGCCGCGCGCCGGGGGAGCACACGGGCTGTCGATCGGGCCGCCGACTGTACCCGGACACCTGCGATCCCGTTCGGCAGGGTCGCCTGCCACGTCGGGCCCGCGAGGCCGATCCGATCGGGTCCTAGGATCACCGCCATGTGGGGTGTGCAGATCGATCAGACCGGCGGACCAGAGGTCATGCACTGGCGGGAGCTCCCCGATCCCGAGCCCGGACCCGGCCAGATCGTGATCGAGCTCGCCGCCGCCGGGCTCAACTACATCGACACCTACCAGCGTTCAGGGCTGTACAAGGTGCCACTGCCGTACGTCCTCGGGCTCGAGGGTGCGGGGACGGTGACGACGGTCGGCGACGGCGTCGCCGATCTCGCGCCGGGCGATCGCGTGGCGTGGGCCGCCGGCGCCGGCTCGTACGCCACCCGCATCGCGATTTCAGCCGAACAGGTGATGCGGGTTCCGGACGGCGTCGACATGGAGACTGCGGCCGCGGTGCCGCTCCAGGGGATGACGGCGCACTTCCTCGTCACCGACACATTCCCGTTGGGCCCCGGCGACCGATGCCTCGTCCATGCAGGTGCGGGCGGCGTGGGATTGCTGCTCATCCAGATCGCCAAGCTCAAGGGGGCCGAGGTCTTCACGACCGTCGGTTCGCCCGACAAGGCCGAGCTGGCCCGCAGCGCGGGCGCCGACCACGTGATCCTGTACAACGACGTCGATTTCGCCGATGCGATCCGCGACATCGCCGGGGAACGCCCGATCGACGTCGTGTACGACGGCGTCGGCAAGACGGTGTTCACGAAGAGCCTCACCGTGATCCGGCAGCGGGGGATGATGGTCACGTTCGGCAATGCCTCGGGTCCGCCTGACCCGATCGCGCCGCTCGAGCTGTCGGCGAACGGCTCACTGTTCCTCACCCGACCCACCCTGTTCCACCACATCCGCAACCGGGCCGAGATCCAGGCTCGTGCCGACGAGCTGTTCGGCTGGATCGCGGACGGGACGCTCATCATCCGCATCGGCGCCCGCTTCCCGCTGAGCGACGCAGCCGAGGCGCACCGGTTGCTCACCGGTCGGCAGACCACCGCCAAGGTGCTGCTCATCCCCTGATCGGCCCGGTGTGAACGCGCCGGCGTGATCTCGTCGCCGGGGCCGGTCGGTAAGGTGAGCGCGGAGGCATCGCCATGGTGATGGTCGAATCGGGGTACGGGATGGTGCTCCATCCCGACTGGTCGCAACAGCTCGTGCGCGACCACCACCCACACGACGGATCCCGTGTCTACACCGTCGGCGCCGCAGCCACGTCGGGGCGGCCCCGCACACGCGGCGGCTCGGTCGTGCTGCTCCACGGGGTCGGCAACAGCGGCGCGATCTGGGGTCCGGTGTTGCCCGCGATCGCCGGGCTCGCCGAGGCGCATCGGCTCGGTCCTGTGGTCGCCCCCACGCTGTCGCCTTCGCTGCTGACCGGCGACCCCGATGACCGCACCGATGCGGTGACGCTCCTCGTCGAGTTCCTCCGTGAGGTCGCACCACCGCCGTGGCGGATCGTCGGTCATTCGATGGGCGGCGTGCTCACCGGACTGCTCCTGCGTGCGAGACCCGAGACGATCGAGCGCGCGGTCCTCGTCAACTCGCCGCTGCCGGGAGTGACGTACCGGTTGAAGTCGCGCGACAGCCTCGATCGGACGGGCCGCGCGCTCCTCATGCTCAAGGCGCTGGCGCAGATCACCGCCTTCGGTCGCCCGAGGTTGCCGGGTTTCATGCGTGGGCCCGAGTTGCTCGTCGTGCGCAACGCGCTGCGCGGGTTCGTGCATGATCCCGGTGCCCTCGACGACGAGGTCATCGGGCGCGCGATCCTGTCGTCGCGCACGCGTGACGGCGTCGACTTCCTCCGGCTGTCGCGGCAACTGCCGGAGTGGGAAGCCGAGCCGTTCACGGCGAAGCCCGTCACCATCGTGCTCGGCGGGAACGACCCGCTGATCCCCGCCACCGACTTCGAGCGCGTGCGCGCCCGGTATCCCGGGGCGAGCGTGCACGTGCTGCCCTCGTGCGGGCACTTCGCCCACCTCGAGCGGGCCGACCTGACCGTCGGTGCGATCGCCGAAGCGTTCACCGGCGCGTCACGCTGAGTATTCCGCCGCCGCTCGACCGGCACGCTGGTACGGTCGATCGGGCCGATCCGGAGGGGGGTTGCCGTGTGGAACGCTGTGTCGCCGTCGCACCTCTATCGCTCGACGAGTGTGCGCTCGCGAGTGGTGCCGCTCGCCGTGCTCGCCGTCGGGCTCGCCCTCGTGTTCGTGGCGGGGGCGACTGCCGGTGACTGCCGCGACCTGCACCTGTCGTTCGCGTTCACGGGTGATGCCGCACGGGTGAACCCGGCCGGCGATGCGTGCAGCGCTTCGCTCGCGAGCGTCCGTGCGTCGTACGCGATCGACATCGTCGCTGCGCTCGTGTACGGCCCTGCGCTCGCTGCGGTGCTGGTGTCGTGGTGGCGTTACGGGTGGCGGTCCCGGCGGCAGGGTTCGTACGCCGTCGCACGGGTGATGGGTCTGCTCGCGCTGCTCGGGGCGTTGCTCGACGTCATGGAGAACGTCACGGCGCTCGTCGGTTTCGAGCGTGCGTCCGACGGGCGTATCGCGGTGGGCGAGTTGGCGGCGCAACTCGGCGCGACCTTCGGTACGTCGAAGTGGGTGGTGCTCGGGGCCGTGATCCTGGCGGCGCTGCTGACCCTGTACGGCGCGGCCCGGTTCCACGAGCTTCGGTTGTGGCCGCTCGATGACGACGATCGTCCGACACCCCTGGCGTCGGAGAGCCTCACCCCCGCCAGCGACCAGCACGCAGTCGCCGCCGAGCAGAGCGACCCGTCGGGCGTGGCGGTGTGCCTGTCGGGTGGCGGCATCCGTTCGGCCGCGTTCGGGTGGGGTGCGATGGCCGCGCTCCAGGCCGACGCCGAACGGTGGCGACGCATCGACCGGATGTACTCGGTATCGGGCGGCGGGTATTCGGCCGTGTCGCTCACGGCAAGCGCGACGATCCCGGAGCTCCACTTCGACATCGGCGGGACTGATGCACCGGGCCACGCTCCCACGACGCCGTACCGGTTCGTTCGTCGCTACCGCCGGTACCTCGACAACCTGCGCGGCGGGGTCGGACTCGCTGCGGTCCGGGCGATCGTCTACATCGCGATCAACCTCGCGGTCATCTTCGCCGGGCTCGTGCTGCTGGCGATCCCGGTCGGCCTCCTGGCCCGGCACCACGGGGTGATGGCCACCACGCTCCGCGAGGGAGAGAGCCCGTGGAGCCTGCTGCTCCCCGGTGCCTGGGCACCGGTGCTGTTCCCACTGATCGGTGCCGCGTTGGCGTTCGCGATCTCCTGCACGCTCGAACGCGACCGCCGACGCGTCGCGCTCCGCGTGATGGGGGTGTGCATCGGCGTGTCGGCCCTCGTGTTCGTCGTCCGGATCGCAGTGCCGTGGCTGGCCGTGCTGCTGGAGGATCAGTTCACCCGCGACTGGCGGTCGCTCGCTCCGCCGGTCGTCACGTGGGTCGGCGGTGTGGTGCTCGCTCTGTTGCGTTCGCGACTGCCGAAGATCGCGGTGCGGTTGGGCGGGGTGGTGTCGACGATCGCCATGGCGTACGCGCTGATCCTCGTGGTGCACTGGGTCCTCGTCAGCGATGGTCGAGCGGGTTCGTGGTCGCTCGGTCCGCTCGGATGGGGCGGGGTTGCGGCGCTGGCCGTCGTGCTGCTCGCGGCGATCGACACCACCGGGGTGCAGTGGTGGTCACTGCACCCCATCTATCGCGACCGGCTGGCGTCGACCTTCGTGCAACGCATCGGAGCCCGCGGCGAGATCGGTCCGCAACCGATCGCGGAGTGGAAGCGCTGGACCGATGTGCCGAGCGGGAACCGCCCGAAGCACGTGGTGTGCGCGGCGACGCACCGCCGCGAGCAGACCGTCACCGGTCTGCGGTCGGTGTCGTACCGGTTCTCGTGCGACGGGATCGACATGTTCGTCCCGCGAGTCGACCCGGCAGGAGCGGTCACGGTCGACCGCTTCCGGGAGTCGGCCGAGTGGCTCGACCGTGCCGTCGGCGCCGACGATGCAGGTACTGAGCCGGGGGGCGCGCTCGGCCGGGTGCTGCTGCGTCGCAACGCGCGGTCATCGGTGATCGCTGCTGCGGCGATGAGCGGCGCTGCGTTCAACTCGGCGATGGGGCGCGAGTCGCGCGGATCGACCGACTCGCTGCTGGCCGTCCTCAACTTGCGGCTGGGGGTGTGGCTGCCGAACCACCGCTTCATCACCCACAGCGGCGGCCGCTTCCCGAGGGCCGGGCTTCGCTACCTGTTCCACGAGGTGATCGGCCACTTCGACGTCGAAGACCCGTTCGTCCATGTGAGCGACGGCGGACACTGGGAGAACCTCGGCCTGGTCGAGGCGATCCGCGATCGCCACTCGACGATCGTGGTGATGGACGCGAGCGGCGGTGCGGTGGAGCCGGCGTCGGCGGGGCCGCTCGCTCGCGGGTTCGCGGGGCTGAACGCGGCGATCGACCTCGCACGTATCGAGCTCCACAGCGAGGTGCGGATCGACGTGGCGCCGTTGCGGCCCGACCCGGTGACCGGGCGGGCGCTCACGAACTGGGCGGCGGGTGTCGTGGTGTATCACACGAGCCCGAACCACGACTGGCGTCAGTGCGGATGCCCGGCGGGCCGGCTGCTGTACCTGCGTTCGGTGATCTCCGACCGCACGCCCGAGCGGGTCCTCGCGTTCGCGAACGTCGACCGGACGTTCCCCGCCTACTCGACGGCCGACCAGTTTCTGACCGACGCCCAGTTCACCGCACTCGTCCACCTCGGCAACTCCGCGATGGCCGCCGCCCTCACCCACCACCCCCTCATCTGACCCGACCGTCCGGGCGGGGTACGGTCGGGGGATGACGGGGAACTGGGCGGGCAACGTCACGTTCGGCGCGGGGGTCGTGCACCAGCCCCACTCGGTCGACGAGCTGTGCTCGATCGTGGCGTCTGCTTCGCAAACGGGGCGGAACGTACATGCGACGGGCAGCCGCCACAGCTTCTCCACGGTCGCCGACGTCACGGCGGGCGGTGACCTCGTGTCGATGGTCGGGCTCGACCGCGTGCTCGCCGTCGACCACGACGCGATGACGGTCACGGTCGAGGCCGGCATCCGCTACGGCGAGCTCGCCGCCGCGCTCCAGGTGGCAGGCCTCGCGCTGCACAACCTGCCGTCGCTGCCGCACATCACCGTCGCCGGCGCCGTGGCCACGGCGACCCACGGCTCGGGCGACCACAACGGCAACCTCGCCACGGCCGTACGCGCGATCGACCTCGTGCTCGCCGACGGCACCCTGGTGCACATCGGCCCGGGTGATCCGCGGCTGCCGGGTGCTGTTGTCAACCTCGGAGCGCTCGGGGTGGTGGTGCGGCTCACACTCGCGGTGGAGCCGACGTTCGACGTTGCCCAGACGCTCTACCGCGATGTCCCGTTCGATGCAGGCGTCGAGGCGCTCGATGAGCTGATGGGTGCCGCCTACAGCGTCAGCCTCTTCACCGACTACCAGCGTGATGTGTTCGATCAGGTGTGGTGGAAGGGGCGCGTCGGAGTCGACGGCGTCGCACCGCCCCGACTGCTGGGCGCCGCACCAGCGCTCGAGGCGCTGCATCCAGTTGCCGGTGTGTCGGCGGAGAGTTGCACCGAGCAGCTCGGCGTCGCCGGTGCGTGGGCCGATCGGCTTCCCCACTTCCGGCTCGGGTTCGAACCGAGCAGCGGCGACGAGTTGCAGTCGGAGTACTTCGTCGCCCGCTCCGACGGTGCGGCCGCGCTCCGGTCGGTTCGCGAGCTGAGCGCCGAGCTCGCGCCGCTGATCCGCGTGAGCGAGGTCCGCTCCGTCGCCGCCGACGGCCTGTGGCTCAGCACGGCTCACGGCCGCGACACGCTGGCGCTGCACTTCACGTGGGTGAACGACCACGCGCGCGTGATGGCGTTCCTCCCGATGCTCGAATCGGCGTTGGCGCCGTTCGCGGCGCGTCCGCACTGGGGCAAGCTCACGGCGCTGCCCCCGTCGACGATCCGCGAGCGCACCCCGATGTGGTCGGACTTCGCGAGCCTCCGACAGACACTCGATCCATCCGGCACCTTCCTCAACCCGTACGTCTCCCGACTCCTCTGACCAGGCGTGACGATGCGCATCCTGTGACAGGAGTCGGCCGCCCGGGCCTGGCGTCGGCGGGCGGCGGCGCTACGGTCGCCCAATGAGTTTGCGGCGGTTGATCGGCACCCACCTGGGTCCGTACCGCCGGGTGATCTGGTTGATCGTGTTGCTGCAGGCCGTGCAGACCGCCGCAACGCTGGCCCTGCCCGCACTCAGCGCCGATCTCATCAACGAGGGAGTGCTCCAGGGCGACACCGGCTACATCTGGCGCGTCGGTGCCGTGATGCTCGGCTTCAGTGCGCTGCAGATCGTGTTCGCCGGTGTCGCGGTGTGGTTCGGTGCACGCACGGCGATGGCGTTCGCCCGCGACGTGCGTCGCGACCTGTTCCATCAGGTCACCGGGTACTCGGCCCGCGAGGTCGGTCGGTTCGGCGCCCCGTCGCTGATCACCCGCCTCACCAACGACGTCACCCAGGTCCAGGTGTTGGTGGGCCTGGTGTTGACGATGATGTTGGCGGCACCGCTCACGATGGTGATCGGGATCGCCCTGGCCGTCAGGGAGGACGCCGGGCTGTCGGTGGTGCTGCTCGTGGCGATGCCGGGCGCCGTGCTGCTGCTGGGCCAGATCGTGTACCGGATGGTGCCGGCGTTCCAGAAGATGCAGGTCCGCATCGACCACCTGAACACGGTGTTGCGCGAGCAGATCACGGGCATCCGGGTGGTGCGGGCGTTCGTGCGCGAGCCCGAGGAGTCGGCCCGCTTCGCCCACGCCAACGCCGAACTCACCGACACCTCGCTGCGCACCGGGCGGTTGATGGCGGCGATGTTCCCCACGGTCGGCCTGATCGTCAACATGGCGAGCCTCGGTGTGCTCTGGATCGGTGCCGACCAGATCAACCGCGGCGAGATGCAGGTCGGCTCGCTGATCGCCTACCTGAGCTATCTGATCCAGATCCTGATCGCCGTGGTGATGGCGACGTTCCTCGTGTCGATGATCCCGCGTGCTGCTGTCGCCGCCGATCGGATCGTCGAAGTGCTCGACACGCCGTCATCGGTGCGGCCACCAGACGACCCGGTCACCGAGGTGCCCGAACACGGCACGGTCGAGTTCCGTGACGTCGACTTCCGTTACTCGGGTGCGCAGCACCCTGTGCTGAGCGGGGTGTCGTTCCGGGTCGAGCCGGGCACGACGACGGCGATCATCGGGTCCACCGGTGCCGGCAAGACCACCCTCGTCAACTTGATCGCACGGCTGTTCGACGCGACCGACGGCACCGTCCTCGTGAACGGGGTCGACGTCCGGCAGCTCGAACCCGAGCTGCTGTGGGGGTCGATCGGTTACGTGCCGCAGAAGGCCTATCTCTTCTCGGGCACGGTGGCGTCGAACCTCCGCTTCGGCCGGCCCGCGGCCACCGATGCCGAACTGTGGCAGGCGCTCGAGATCGCGCAGGCGGCCGGCTTCGTGCAGTCGATGCCCGATGGGCTCGACAGCCCGATCGCGCAGGGCGGGTCGAACGTGTCGGGTGGTCAACGGCAGCGGCTGTCGATCGCCCGGGCACTCGTCGCCCGTCCCGAGATCTACGTGTTCGACGACTCGTTCTCCGCGCTCGATCTCGCCACCGACGCACGGTTGCGCGCCGCGCTCGTACCGTTCACGCGCGAGGCAGCGGTGGTGATCGTGGCGCAGCGGGTGTCGACGATCGTCGCCGCCGACCAGATCGTCGTTCTCGAGGATGGTGAGGTGGTGGGGCTCGGCTCGCATGACGAGCTGCTCGCTTCGTGTGCCACCTATGCCGAGATCGTCGCGTCGCAGCTGGGCGAAGAGGCGGCGGCGTGAGCACCGACGACGTCCCGTCGAACAACGAGCACGACGACGAACGCACCGTCATCACCACCACCGGTCGGCAGGCGCGGCGCAACACGTTCGGTCCCGGCGGTGGGGTCGGCATGCCGACCGAGCGCAGCAAGGACTTCGGCACGTCGGTTCGCCGCCTCGGCGAGATCATCGGCGAGGAGCGCGGCCGGCTGGTGGTCGCCGGTCTGCTCACCGTGGCGAGCGTCGCCCTCGTGGTGGCGGGGCCGCGCCTGCTCGGCCAGGCGACCGACCTGATCGTCGACGGCGTCGAGGGTGACGGGATCGACTTCGGTGCGCTGCATCGCCTGCTCGTCGCGGTCGGCGTGATCTACCTCGCGTCGTGGGCGCTCGCCTACGGCCAGGCCTACCTGCTCGCCGGCGTGCTGCAGCGCTCGATGTTCCGCTTGCGCGGATCGGTCGAGGATCAGATCAATCGGCTGCCGCTCACCTACATCGACCGGCAGGAACGCGGCGACCTGCTCAGCCGCGTCACCAACGACATCGACAACCTCGCGCAGAGCCTGCAGCAGACCACCAGCCAGATCATCACGTCGCTGCTGACGCTCGTCGGTGTCGTCGTCATGATGTTCGTGATCTCGCCGTTGCTCGCTGTGGTGGCGCTGATCACGGTGCCGACGTCGGTCTGGTTGATGAAGCTGATCGGTTCGCGTGCCCGCCCGCGCTTCATCGCCCAATGGCGATCGACGGGTCAGCTCAACGCCCAGGCCGAAGAGGTCTTCACGGGGCATGCGATCGTGAAGAGCTTCGGCCGCCAGCGTGATGTCGAGGCCCGCTTCCGCGACGAGAACGACCGCCTGTTCGACTCGAGCCGATCGGCTCAGTTCACCGCCGGGTTGATCCAGCCGATGATGGTCTTCATGGGCAACCTGCAGTTCGTCCTGATCGCCGTGGTCGGCGGGTTGCGGATCTCGGCCGGTGCCGTGTCGGTGGGCGAGGTGCAGGCACTCATCCAGTACGCCCGCCAGTTCGCCCAGCCGCTGTCGCACCTGGCGTCGATGGCCGCCACGTTCCAGTCGGGCGTCGCATCGCTCGAGCGCGTGCTGGAGTTGCTCGACGCCGAGCCCGAATCGGCCGAACCGGCTCCCACCGTCGGTGCGGCGCCCGTACGCGGCCGGGTCGTGTTCGACGACGTGCGCTTCTCCTACGACCCGAAGTCGCCGCTGATCGAGGGTCTGAACGTCGTGGCCGAACCCGGCCAGACGATCGCGATCGTCGGCCCCACGGGTGCCGGCAAGACCACGCTCGTCAACCTGCTGATGCGCTTCTACGAGCTCGACGGCGGGCGGATCACGCTCGACGGGCGCGACATCGCGACGATGCCGCGGCGCGAGCTGCGGCGTGAGATCGGCATGGTGCTGCAGGACACGTGGCTGTTCGGCGGCACCATCCGCGAGAACCTGCGGTACGGCAACCCGCAGGCCACCGACGACGAGGTGCTCGAGGCCGCCAGGGTCACCTATGTCGACCGTTTCGTGCACTCGCTGCCCGACGGGTACGACACCGTGATCAACGACGAGGGCGACAACGTGAGCGCCGGCGAGAAGCAGCTGATCACGATCGCTCGGGCGTTCCTCTCCGATCCGTCGATCCTGATCCTCGACGAGGCCACCAGCTCGGTCGACACGCGCACCGAGGTGCTGATCCAGGAGGCGATGCGTGCGCTTCGTGCCGACCGCACGAGCTTCGTGATCGCGCACCGCCTGTCGACCATTCGCGGCGCCGACGTCATCCTGGTGATGGACGGCGGCCGCATCGTCGAGCAGGGCAGCCATGACGACCTGGTCCAGGGTGACGGTCCGTACGCCCGCCTGTACCACGCCCAGTTCGCAGGCCAGGCAACCTGATCAAGCGACCGTGAACTCGTAGGTGATCAGCGCGGTGCCGTGCCGGTCGAGCCCCTGCAGCCTCACCTCGAGCCGGTCGCCGAGGTCGTCGACCGTGACCAGGCCGAACTGGCCGCTCCCCGGGATCATGCCTTCGCTGTACGGGCCGCCCTTGGTGTGCCCTGGCCGGTCGAGCGCGGCGCCGTGCAGGAGCGGGAACCCCGGGTCATCGGCGTGCTCGCCGGTGGCGTACTGGGTGTTGGTGCCGTCGTCGATCGCCACCATGTGGGCGTCACCGCTGAGCATCAGCAGGTTGTCGATGTCGTGCTCGACGATGAAGTTCGCGATCTCGGCGCGCTCGGTGGCGTATCCCGCCCAGCCGTCGGCGCCGGCTTCGGCCTCGCCCACCCACGGCGACGGGTTCACCCAGATGATGAGCTCGTGGCTGTCGCGTGCGGCCAGGAGTTCGCGCTCGAACCAGCGCTGCTGCGACTCGCCGAGCATCGACTTGGCGGCGTCGTCCGGGTCGCTCGCCGGATCCCGGTTCGAGCGCAGGTCGGTCAGGATCACGCGTGCGCGTCCGAGATCGAACGCCTGCGACACCGCCCCGGTCCCGTCGTCGACGAGCGGGTAGTGCGGGACGTACTCGCGGTAGACGGCCTGGGCGGCGGTCCGGGTGGGCGACGTGCGGTCGGCGTTGTTCGGGCCGTAGTCGTGGTCGTCCCACACGTAGGCGAGCGGCGTGCTGCGCAGCAGTGCCGACGGGCCCGGGTTGCCGAGCACGAGGTCGAGGACCTCGCGGAACGCGTCGGGATCGTCGCGCCCGATGTTCGAGTAGTGGAGGTCGCCGTCGATCACGACCAGGGTGGGGTCGAGCTGGCGGATCGTGTCGAACACGGCGGCGTTCGTCCCGACCCGGGCACACGATGCCACCACGAGCGTGAACGACGACACCCCTTCCGGGAAGGTCCGGAACGTCGCCTCGGTCACGGGTGCGGGCGCTGCCGCTCCGTCGCCGCCGTCGCGGACGGTCACCCGGTAGTCGGTGTCGGCGACGAGCCCGGACACGGCGAACCTGACGACACGGTAGGCGTCCGGCGTGGCGGCCACGACGGCGACCGGTGACGGGTCGTCGCCGCTGGTGACGACCAACTGGGGGCGTTCGACGTCGCTGTGCACGCGGGCGGTGACCAGGGCGCCCGACGTGGTGACGGCGCCGGTCCAGATCCAGTCGACGCGGGTCCCCTCGGGCAGGGTGGCGACCGAGTCGGGCTGGGTGGGGCCGAACAGACCGTCGTAGACATCGGTCGCCACGGCGCTCCCGGCGACGGCGGAGACCACGACGAACACGAGCCCTGCGAGCGCGACCTGTGGCCGGCGGTCGTGGAGGTCGAGCAGCACCCACGCTGCGCCGGGCACCGCGAACATCAGCACCACGATCGCGGCGTCGGGCTGCTCGAGCTGCTGCCCTTGCCACACGACGACAGCGGCTGCCGTGAACGCCGCGATCGCCCCGCCGACGATCTCCCATCGCCACGCGAGCAGGGCGCCGATCGTGAACAGCGCCAGGAAGTACGGCCGGGCCGCGATCTCGAACGCCTCGGTCCCGGGCCGATGGTCGAGCCACATGGCACGGCGAGCGACCTCGAGGCCGATCACGGCGAACAGGGCCCAGACGAACGTCAGGCGGCGGAGGAACCGGGTGAACTCGGGGGAGAGCGGCACCAACGGTCGGCGCCGACTGAGCAGATGGTCGGTCGAGTGGATCTGCTGTTCGGGCGCAGGGATGCCGGCGGCGGTCATGATGGTCGCTCCCGATGCAGTGCGAGCGCAGGGCAATCATGACAGCGCTCGTGGAGCTCGGGGATGCGCGCCAGCGCGTGCACGAACACCACGGCGGCGAGCGCGATCGCGAACCCGGCGACGTGGTCCGACAGCCAGTGCGACCCGTCGCGGACGCCGTCGGCGAGCATCACCGCGAGCGCGACGGTCGCGATCACGCGGGCGATCCGGCCCGCCCATGGGCTCTGCAGCAGCACGGCGATCGCCAGCGGGGCGAGCCCGAACAGCAGGGTCACCTCGATCGCGTGTCCGCTCGGGAACGAGTCGGTCTGGTTCGCGTGGTTGCTCAGCGGGGGGCGCTGCCGCCCGACGAGGTGGCCGATCCCCATGTTCGCCATGCCGCCGAACACGATCGCGAGCGGGTAGGCGAGGGCGAGCACGCGGCAGCGGACCGTGAAGACCGCGACGAGGAGCGCCGCCGGGATGACCACCTGAGGTCGGCCGAAGTACATCCCGAACCACTCGGGCGCCCACGGGTCGGCGTACTGGTTGGCGTCCATGCCCTCGTAGATCGGACGGTCGATCGCGAGCAGCACCGATTCGGCGGTGACGGCGAGGGTCAACAGCACCGCCACGATCGACGCCAGCGCAGTGATCGTCCTCCGGTGCAGGTCGGGCATCGCCCGCCACACGTCGACGCGGGTCGTGCGCGTGTCGGGGAGGTGCCGGCGGACCGGCGCGGGCACCACCGGCCACGCTGCTGCGGCCCGGGTGGTGAGCAGCGATGCCGTCGCGAGCGGCAACGCGCTCGCCAGTGCGGCGGCGAGCCACACGCCACCGACGCCGCCCGCCGGGTGCGCGACGAGTTGCCGGATCCCGAGGACGACGACGGCAACCGTGAGCGCCACCATCGCACCGGCGGCGACGCCGTACCACCGGCGGGTGCGCAGTCCGATCGGCGTGTCGGTGGCGTGCGCGGTGCCGCGACGCACCACCATCGCGGCGTTGGCGCCTGCCGCCGCGCCGCGGCGCCGCGTGCGCTGGACGCCGCGATCGCTCCCGATCGTCTCGGCGATGGTGACGACCGCAGAGAGCGCTGCGCCGGCGCCGATCAAGCCGGTGATGAACACCCCGAGCCGGTTGAGGTCGGGTCCGACCGGCGCGGTGCGCACCGGCACGAGGTGCAGATCGTCCGGCCGTTCCGGCCCGTCGAGGTGCACCGTACCGGCCGTTCCGTCGACGGTGATCCGCACGCCGCCGCCACCATCGGCGATGGCCGCAGTGACGGCGTCGACGATGCCGGGCAGGTTCACCACCGCAGGTGCACCGAGCTCGCGGGCGATGATCGCCGCGTGGGAGAGCGGGCCTCCCTCCTCCACGACGATCGCGCCCGCGAGCAGGAACAGCGGCGCCCACGACGCATCGGTGGTGCGGGCCACGAGGACCTCACCACGTCGGATCGAGCGTGTGCTCGGCGTGGTGACGATGCGCGCCGGCCCCTCGTACCACCCCGGCGACGCGCCCCAGCCGAGGTGGACGCCGGGCTCGCCGTGCGTGAACGCCGGCGGGGTGATCGTGGCCGACGGGACACCGCGGAACAGCCGCGGGAGCGGACCCGCGGCGGTGGCCGCTGCGAGTCGGCGGCGACGGTGGGCGACCGCGTCGAGCGTGGGCGCCGCACCACCAGCGACGGCGCGGAGCTCACGGCTCGACAGCAGCCGGACGTCACCGGCCTCCTCGATCTGGTGCCGCTCGGCGAGGCGCCGGCCGATCTCGTCGTCGGTCCGGCGGGCGATCCCGCCGAGCACG
>JALHOG010000090.1 GCA_022843125.1 Ilumatobacteraceae bacterium | reverse complement strand
CTCACTCGCACGATGTCGACAACTGGCGGGGCCAGGTGTGTCACCTGAAGGGCGGAGAGCACGATGCATGGACATCCCACGAACACCTCGACCGGCGCGCGGGGGCGCGCTCGGCGGCCGCTCGGCGCGCTGCTGCCGGTGGCGGGCCTGCTCGCCGGCGGGTTCGTGCTCATGACCGACACCCCGGTGCAGGCGGCCGAGATCACGGTGTTCCCGGAACGGCTGTACATGGCCCCGGAGGGCACGACGTTGCTCGCCGAGCTCGTCGGCGTGCCGGTCGGTGCGCTGTCGTTCGATGGTGGGACCGACATCATCTCCCAGGACGTCCGCAGCCTCGTCGTCGACACCGTCGACGGAGACGCCGGCTGCGAGCTGATCGACGAGGCGGTCGGGGTGCCGGACTACGACATCGACGACTGCTCGCGGGTGCAGCTCGACGTCGGTCACGGCCGCCTGCACCTCGGCGGGATCACGACCGAGCTCCGCGACCACCTCGCCGACCCCGACGGTGCCGGCCCGCTGGTCGCAGGCAGCCCGAACCCGAACGACCCCGTGTACTTCCTGCCGAGCGGCGCCACGATCGACAGCGAGTACCAGACCGCCGACGGGTCGTTGAGCATCGGCATCAACGGCCGGCCCGATCAGCTCAACGCCGCGCTCGCCGACCTGGTGTACACGCCGGACGCCGGCTACTGGTACGTCGGGAGCAACCCGGAGAACCTGAACATGATCGTGGTGCCGGGCAACTCGGACGATGTCGGTGTCCCGCTCGAGGAGCGCGAGTCCGACTCGCTCACGGTGCAGATCCGCGTGCTCGACGTCAACGACTTCCCGACCCACACCGGGCCCGCGACCAAGACCGCCGACGCCCAGCTGCCGCTCGTGATCTCGAACGAGTACACGGTCGGCGACGAGGACAACGACGAGATCATCGACGACAACGACGCCGGTGACCCACCCCCGCTCCCCGACGGTGAGGACAGCGACATGCTGCTGATCGGGTGGCTCACGTGCGGCCAGCCGATCGCCCCGAACACCGGCTTCCACTTCGGCAGCGCCGTGTTCCAGTCGAACGACCTCACCATCCAGGACCTGCTCGACACCTTCTTCCCGGTCTCCGAGAACCCGGACAACCAGCTGATCCAGGACGCGATCCTGGCGGGGCTCGACGCGATCGACCCGGCCATCAAGGACGTCGAGTGGGCCACGAGCGACCCGACCACCCCGACGACGGCGTTCGCCGGGGTGTCGTCGATCGACGAGATCCAGGACGCGCTGGCGCAGGTGACGTTCCTCCACAACGCCCCGAACGACACCTGCGAGCTCGTGACGGTCGTGTCCGACCTCGGCAACAACGGCCTGCCGCTGCAGTACGTCGGCACCCCGTTCCCGGCCGACCCGCTGAACGACCCGTTCGGCATCGAGATCCCGTTCCTCGGCTTCGACTTCAACCTGCTGGAGATCACCACCGGCGATCTCACCGAGATCGACGTGACGTTCACGACGCCCACGATCGTCGTCGACGAGGGCGCTGCGCCCGTCACGGCGATCGCGCAGATCCGCGTCTCTCCCGCCAACCATCCCGAGTTCCAGATCCGCTGGGACGCGGTGCCCGGCTCGGCGCTCGCCTCGCCCGACCCCGACGCGGACTACGCCGGCACGTCGAACAACACGCTGACGATCGGTGAGAACGTCGAGTTCATCCCGATCGACCTGGTGAACGTGCTCGGCTCGGAATTCCCGATCCAGACGAACGTGTTCGCCGACACCGACGTGGAGGGGCCCGAGACGTTCACCTTCGAGATCATCCCCGGAGCGTTCTCACCGCCGGCCGGCTTCACGATCACGTCGTCGGTCGATACCGCGACGGTGACGATCGTGGACGACGACGACCCCGCGAACACGGTGGCGGTCGGTGACGCATCGGTCGTCGAGGGCGACGCCGGCACCACGACGCTCAACATCCCGGTCACCCTGAGCGGCCCGGCGGACGGCGACGAGTCGGTCACCGTCGAGACAGCGGAGTTCCCGGCCGGGCCGACCTCGGCGACCAGCGGGGTCGACTTCCAGCCGGCGTCGGTGACGGTGGACTTCGCGCTCGGCGAGACGCAGCGCCTCGTGCCGATCACGGTGAACGGCGACACGACGCCCGAGAACAACGAGCAGTTCGCCGTGAACATCACGAACTCGAACGTCACCCCGACGGACGCCGCCGCGGTGGGCACCATCACCGACGACGACGGCGTCGAGCCGCAGGCCTCGATCAACGACGTGACCGCCAACGAAGGCAACTCGGGCACCACGAACTTCACCTTCACGATCACGCTCGATGCCCCTGCAGCCGGCGGAGAGACGATCCAGTGGAGCACGCAGGACGGAGCGGCCACCGCCCCGTCCGACTACACCGCGGTGCCCCCGACGACGATCACGTTCGCCCCGGGCCAGCAGCAGCAGACCGTCACCGTCGTCGTGATCGGCGACACCGGCGTCGAGCCGAGCGAGGCGTTCTTCGTCAACCTCGGCAACCCGGTCGGTCTCGTGACCGGCCCACCGCAGAACCAGGGGCAGGGCACGATCGTCAACGACGACTCGAACCCGAACGTCTCGATCGCGAGCGTCACCCAGGACGAGGGCGACGCGGGCACGTCGACGATGACGTTCACCCTCACCCTCGACAGGCCGGCGCTGGGCGGCGAGACCGTCGACGTGAACGACACGCCCGTCAGCGCGAGCGAGCCCGGCGACTACACGTTCGCCAGCCCCGAGACCGTGACCTTCTCGCCGGGCGACACCACGGCCACGGTGGCCGTGACCATCAATGGTGACACCACGACGGAAGCCGACGAGACCTTCACGATGACGCTGTCGAACGCGTCGAGCGGGCTGATCCTCGCCGGTGGCCCGGCGACCGGCACGATCACCGACGACGACACCGAGGTGCCGTCCGTCGTGTCGATCGCTGACGGCAGCATCACCGAGGGTGCGAGCGCCGTGACGACGATCTCGATGACCAACCCGGCGGGCCGGACGTGCTCGGTGTCCGTCACGTCGACGAACGGGTCGGCCGAGGCGCCGGGTGACTTCAACGCCTTCCAGGGCGGCACGTTCAACCTCGTGAACCTGGCGTCGGACGTGCTCAGCCTGAGCGCGGTCGACGACGACCTGGTCGAGGGGTCAGAGACGTACACGTTGACGATCGCGCTGCTGCCCGCCAGCAACGTGAACTGCGTGCTCGGCGACGCCGTCGCCACGGTGACCATCACGAGCGATGACGTCGCATCCGTGGTGTCGATCGCCGACGGCACCGTGGCCGAAGGTGCGATTGCGACCACGACGATCTCGATGACGAGCTCGGCCAACCGGACGTGCTCGGTGTCGGTGACCTCGACGAACGGCTCGGCAGTGGCGCCGGGTGACTACAACCCGTTCTCGGGCGGCACCTTCAACCTGGTCGACCTCCCGTCCGACACGCTCGGCATCAGCGCCAACGACGACGCGGCGGTGGAAGGGACCGAGTCGTTCACGTTGACGATCGCCCTGCTCCCGTCCAGCGACGGCCAGTGCACGCTCGGCGACAGCACGGCGACGATCCTGATCGTCGACACGGACTCGCCGGTGGACAGCACGCCGCCGACGGTGACGATCGATCAGTCGGCGGCGCAGGTGGATCCGACGTCGGTGTCGCCGATCCTGTTCCGGGTGGACTTCTCGGAGCCGGTGGTGGGTTTCCAGACCGGTGATGTGTTGTTGTCGGGGACGGCGTTGCCGACGACGGCGTTGGTGACGCCGGTGTCGGGTTCGGTGTATTCGGTGTCGGTGTCGGGGATGTCGCAGTCGGGGACGGTGATCGCGTCGTTGGGTGCGGGTGTCGCGGTCGATGCGGCGAACAACCCGAGTGCGGCGTCCACGTCGACGGACAACACGGTGACGTTCACGCTGCCGCCGGTGGACGTGACGCCTCCTTCGGTGACGATCGATCAGTCGGCGGCGCAGGTGGATCCGACGTCGGTGTCACCGATCCTGTTCCGGGTGGACTTCTCCGAGCCGGTGACGGGGTTCGTGACGGGTGACGTGTTGTTGTCGGGGACGGCGTTGCCGACGACGGCGGTGGTGACGCCGGTGTCGTCGTCGGTGTACTCGGTGTCGGTGTCGGGGATGTCGCAGTCGGGGACGGTGATCGCGTCGTTGGGTGCGGGTGTCGCGGTCGACGCGGCGAGCAATCCGAGCCTGGCGTCGACGAGCACGGACAACTCGGTGCAGTTCGACATCCTCCAGGCGCCCCTCACCTTGAACCTGCCGCCGAACCAGACGGCGAACAACGACCCGGGCCAAGCCGGTGCGATCGTCAACTATCCGACGGTGACTGCGTCGGGCGGGGTGCCGCCGGTCGTCGTCGACTGCATGCCGATCTCCGGGGCGTTCTTCCCGCTCGGCACCAGCACGGTGTCGTGCACGGCGGCCGACGCGGAGGAGCAGTTCCTCGACGAGGAGGTCGTCGACGAGGCGATCGTGTTCGGGACGTTCACGATCACGGTCGTCGACAACGAGCCGCCGACCATCGCCGACAACCCGGACCTCACCCGTGAGACGGTCGCCAACGCGCCGGTGACGGTCACGTTCCCGCTGCCGGCAGCGAGCGACAACTCCGGCGCCGCGCCGACCGTGGTGTGCGTCCCGTCGTCGGGCGCCACGTTCGGGATCGGGACGAGCACGGTGACGTGCACCGCGACCGACGGCGCCGGCAACACGGCGTCGTCGAGCTTCACGGTGACGGTGACGAGCACCGGCAGCGGCGTGCCTGGCCCGACCACGCCGACGTTCACGACGGTGCCGCCCACCACCAACCCGATCCGTGGCCTGCCGGCCACCGGCTCGGACCCGCAGGTGCTGGCACTGGTGGCACTGGCCCTCCTCGCCGGCGGTGCCGCGATCGTGCTCGGGTCACGCCGCCGAACGAACTGACAGCATCCGCGTCCCGAGCGGCAACCGGTCCCCGTCGAGCACATCGGCGGGGACCGGTCGGGACGGCCATCGGGTCAGAGCGTGGCGAGGACCTCGTCCATGACGTCGAGCCCGGCGTGGGCGTCGTCGACGCTCACGTTGCACGGCGGCACCACGTGGATGCGGTTGGCGGCCATGAAGGGCCACACGCCGCGCTGCTTGCAGCCGGCGACGAAGCGCTGCATCGTCGCCATGTCGGCCGGGGTGCGGGCGGCGGCGTCGCTGACGAGCTCCATCGCCCAGAACACGCCGAGGCCGCGGACCTCACCGATCACGTCGTGCTTGGCGGCGAGCTCGCGGAGTCGCGGGCCGAGCACCGTGTCGCCGATCATGCGGGCGTTGGCGATGATGCCCTCCTCCTCGAAGATGTTGATCGAGGCGACGGCAGCGGCGCACGCGAGCGGGTGCCCCGAATAGGTGAGGCCGCCCTGGTACACGCGCTCGCGGAACGTGTCGGCGATGGCTCGCTTGATGGCCACACCGCCGAGCGGCACGTACCCCGAGTTGACGCCCTTCGCGAAGGTGATCAGGTCGGGGGTGACACCCCAGTGGTCGATCGCGAACCACTCGCCGCAGCGCCCGAACCCGGCCATCACCTCGTCGGCGATCATCACGATCCCGAACTCGTCGCACAGGGCGCGCACACCGGCGAGGTAGCCGGGGGGCGGGACGAGGATGCCGTTCGTGCCCGGGACCGACTCGACGATGATCGCGGCCACCCGGTCGGCGCCCTCTCCGAGCACGACGTTGCGGAGATGGGCGAGCGCGCGCTCGCACTCCTCCTGCTCGGTGGTGGCGTGGAACGCCGAGCGGTACAGGTAGGGGCCGAAGAACTTGACCGCGCCCGGCATGCCGGGCTCGCTGTCGTGGCGGCGCGCCTCGCCGGTGACGCTGATCGCCCCGGAGGTGGCGCCGTGGTAGCTGCGGTATGTCGACAGCACCTTCTGCCGGCCGGTGTGGAGCTTCGCCATGCGGATCGCGTTCTCGACCGCCTCGGCCCCGCCGTTCGTGAAGAACACCATCTCGAGGTCGCCCGGGGCCCGCTCGACGATCAGGCGGGCCGCCTCGCTGCGCATGTCGTTGGCCATGCTCGGCGCGATCGTGCACAGGCGCGCGGCCTGTTGCTGGATCGCGGCGACCATCTTCGGGTGCTGATGGCCGATGTTCGTGTTGACGAGCTGACACGAGAAGTCGAGGTAGGTGTTCCCCTGGTCGTCCCACATCCGCGATCCCGAGGCACCGGCGATGACGGTCGGTGTGATCGCCGACTGCGCCGACCACGAGTGGAACACGTACTGCCGGTCGTTGGCGTACGCGTTGGCGAGATAACGGTCGGGATCGGGATCGGTCGCGACGGGTGACAGGTCGACGCTGGTCATGGGGAGCGAGCGTACGCCGGAGTGACCGCCCTGTCGTCACCGCTCCGATCACACCGATTCGTGACACGGCCGTGACGCGAACCGCCGACCGGGCCTTTACCGATTGTCAAGGGCATCACTACCATCTGCCCCCTATGGCGAACATCGTGAAGGCCGCGCTCCTGCAGACCGACTGGACCGGCGACAAGGCGTCGATGATCGACAAGCACGAGGAGGCAGCGCGCGAGGCCGCTGCGCAGGGAGCGCAGGTGATGTGCTTCCAGGAACTGTTCTACGGGCCCTACTTCTGCCAGGTCCAGGAGGCCGAGTACTACAGCTACACGGAGCTCATCCCCGACGGCCCCACCACGCAGCGCTTCTGCTCGGTCGCCAAGGAGCTCGGCATGGTGATGGTGCTGCCGATGTACGAAGTCGAGCAGGACGGCCTGTACTACAACACCGCGGCCGTGATCGACGCCGATGGCACCTACCTCGGCAAGTACCGCAAGCAGCACATCCCGCAGGTGAAGGGCTTCTGGGAGAAGTTCTACTTCCGCCAGGGCACCGGCGGGTACCCGATCTTCGAGACCGCGGTCGGCAAGGTCGGCGTGTACATCTGCTACGACCGGCACTTCCCGGAGGGCTGGCGCATCCTCGGGCTCAACGGCGCACAGATCGTGTTCAATCCGTCGGCCACGTCGCGGGGCCTGTCGCAGTACCTCTGGAAGCTCGAGCAGCCGGCGGCCGCGGTGGCCAACATGTACTACGTCGGAGCGATCAACCGGGTCGGGATCGAGCCGCTCGGGGAGAACGACTTCTACGGTCAGAGCTACTTCGTCGACCCGCGCGGCCAGTTCGTCGGCGACGTGGGTGACCCGTACAAGCCCGAGCTGATCGTGCGCGACCTCGACCTCGACACGATCCGCGAGGTCCGCGATGGCTGGCAGTTCTACCGCGACCGCCGCCCCGACGCCTACGACGAGATCGTCGCCCGCTGATCCGGCCGGGGGCACATCCCCGGTCTCCACTTCGCCGAATTGAGAGGATGTCGCCATGGGAGTCACGCTCATCAAGAACGGCACGGTCGTCTCGCCGACCGGTGCCACGCCGCAGGACGTGTTGATCGACGGCGAGGTGATCGTCGCCGTCGGCGCTCCCGGCTACTTCGCCGCGACCGAGGAGGGTGCCGACCGGGTGATCGACGCCACCGGGAAGTACGTCATCCCGGGTGGCGTCGACGTGCACACCCACATGGAGCTGCCGTTCGGCGGCACCTCCGCGAGCGACACCTTCGAGAGCGGCACCATCGCCGCTGCGTGGGGTGGCGTCACCACGATCGTCGACTTCGCCGTGCAGCGCGCCGGTGAGGACGTGCACGCCGGGCTCGCCGAGTGGCACCGCAAGGCCGACGGCAACTGCGCGATCGACTACGGCTTCCACCAGATCATCGGCGGTGTCGACGAGGAGTCGCTGAAGGCGATGTCGTACCTCGTCGAGCACGAGGGCGTCTCGAGCTTCAAGATGTTCATGGCCTACCCCGGTGTGTTCTACAGCGACGACGGGCAGATCCTGCGGGCCATGCAGCAGGCCGCCGACTGCGGCGCCATGATCATGATGCACGCCGAGAACGGCATCGCGATCGACGTGCTCGTCGCCCAGGCGCTCGCTCGCGGTGAGACCGACCCGCGGTACCACTCGTACACCCGCCCGTCGCCACTCGAGGCCGAGGCGACCCACCGTGCGATCGTGCTCAGCCACGTGGCCGGCAACGTGCCGTTGTACATCGTTCACATGTCGGCCGGGGATGCCCTGGAGGAGGTCGCTGCGGCACGTCACCACGGCCGCAACGTGTTCGCCGAGACGTGCCCCCAGTACCTCTGGCTCACCCTCGAGGAGACGCTCGCGAAGCCGGGCTTCGAAGGCGCCAAGTGGGTGTGCTCCACGCCGGTGCGTTCGAAGGACAACGACCCGCACTGGAAGGGCCTGCACGGGCACGGTCACCAGGCCGACCTGTGGCGGGGCCTGCGCATGAACGAGCTGGCGGTCGTGTCCACCGACCACTGCCCGTTCTGCATGAAGGACCAGAAGGAGCTCGGGCTCGGCAACTTCGCGGCCATCCCGAACGGCATCGGCGGCGTCGAGCACCGCATGGAGCTCATCTACCAGGGCGTCGTCGCCGGCGAACTCAGCCTCGAACGGTGGGTCGAGACCTGCTGCACCACCCCGGCGCGCATGTTCGGCATGTACCCGCGCAAGGGGATCATCGCGCCGGGGGCCGACGCCGACGTCGTCGTGTGGGACCCGAACCGGCGGACGAAGATCGGCATCAACGACAAGCACCACATGAACATGGACCACTCGGCCTACGAGGGGTTCGTGATCGACGGCAAGGTCGACACGGTGCTGAGCCGCGGGATGGTCGTCGTCGAGAACGACCAGTTCCACGGCCGCACCGGCCACGGCCAGTACATCAAGCGCGGCCTCAGCCAATACCTCGTCTGACGGATGTGACGGATTGGGTCAGACCAACTCCGTCACAACGCCTCCGACATCATCCATCCACGCAACGCGTGTGACGGAGTTGGTCTGACCCAATCCGTCACAGGGAGAGCAATCATGAATCACATCCAGCACTGGATCGACGGGCGGGTCGTCGAGTCCGCATCGGGGCGCACGGCGCCCGTCTACAACCCTGCGCTCGGCGAGCAGACCGGGGTGGTCGCGCTGGCGTCGGTCGCCGAGGTCGACGCTGCGGTGGCGTCCGCCAAGGCGGCGGCCGCAGGCTGGCGGGCGACCAGCCTGTCGAAGCGCGCCGAGATCATGTTCCGCATGCGTGAACTGGTCGACGCCAACCGCAAGGAGATCGCGTCGCTGATCACCGCCGAGCACGGCAAGGTCCTCTCCGACGCAATGGGTGAGGTCGCTCGCGGCCTCGAGAACATCGAGTTCGCCTGCGGTGTGCCCCACCTGCTGAAAGGCGGCTACTCCGAGCAGGCAGCGAGCGGCGTCGACGTCTACTCGATCCGCCAGCCGCTCGGCGTGGTGGCGGGCATCACCCCGTTCAACTTCCCCGGCATGGTCCCCATGTGGATGTTCGCGAACGCCCTGGCGTGCGGCAACACCTTCGTGCTCAAGCCGTCCGAGAAGGATCCGTCGGTGTCGCTGTTCGTCGCCGAGCTGCTCGCTCAGGCGGGCCTGCCTGCCGGCTGCTTCAACGTCGTCCAGGGCGACAAGGTCGCCGTCGACCGGCTGCTCGACCATCCCGACATCGCTGCGGTCAGCTTCGTCGGCTCGACGCCGATCGCGAAGTACATCTACGAGACCGGCACGTCGAACGGCAAGCGGGTCCAGGCGCTCGGTGGCGCGAAGAACCACATGCTCGTGCTGGCCGACGCCGACCTCGACATGGCGGCCGACGCCTGCATCGGCGCGGCCTATGGCTCGGCCGGTGAGCGATGCATGGCGATCAGCGTCGTGCTCGCGAGCGAGGCGATCGCCGACGACCTCGTCGCCAAGATCGCCGAGCGGATCCCGCAGGTGAAGGTCGGCGCCGGCACCGAGCCAGACTCGGAAATGGGTCCGCTGATCACCGCCGAGCACCGTGACAAGGTGGCCGGCTACATCACGAAGGCACCGGCAGAGGGGGCCACCGTCGTCGTCGACGGTCGGCGTGCGGCCGATACCCCCGGCTTCTTCGTCGACCCGACGCTGATCGACCACGTCACACCCGGCATGGCCTGTTACGACGACGAGATCTTCGGTCCCGTGCTGTCGGTGGTGCGGGTCCACGGCTACGAGGACGGCGTTGCGATGATCAACGCCAACCAGTTCGCGAACGGCACGGCGATCTTCACGCGTGACGGTGGCGCTGCCCGCCAGTTCCAGTTCGACATCCAGGTCGGGATGGTCGGCATCAACGTGCCGATCCCCGTGCCGGTCAGCTACTACAGCTTCGGCGGCTGGAAGGCGAGCCTGTTCGGCGACACCCACATGTACGGGCCCGAAGGCATCAACTTCTACACCCGCGGCAAGGTGGTCACGAGCCGCTGGCCCGATCCTGCGAAGTCGACCATCGACCTCGGCTTCCCGGAGACCCGATGAGCTCGGCACACGCAACCGCCGTACGCGTTGCGATGGAGGGGTGGAACTGATGGATGTCGGCATCGTCCTGCAGACCACGCCGCCGGCGCTACGGGTCGTGGAGCTCGCGAAGCGGGCCGAGTCGTTGGGGTTCACGCACGTGTGGACCTTCGACTCCCACATCCTGTGGGAGGAGCCGTATGTCATCTACAGCCAGATCCTGGCCGAGACCCGCAATGTGATCGTCGGCCCGATGGTCACCAACCCGGCCACCCGCGATTGGACCGTCACGGCGAGTGTGTTCGCGACGCTGAACGAGATGTACGGCAACCGCACCGTGTGTGGGATCGGCCGTGGTGACTCGGCGGTGCGGGTCACCAACGGCAAGCCGACGACGCTCGCCACGATGGCCGAGGCCACGCACGTGATCCGCGAGCTCGCCAATGGTCGCAGCGTCGACTACAAGGGCTCGACCATCACGCTGCCGTGGGCGACGAAGTCTCGATTGGAGGTGTGGGGCGCGGGGTACGGGCCGAAGGCGCTCAAGACGATCGGCGAGACCTGCGACGGGTTCATCCTGCAGCTCGCCGACCCGCAGATCGTGCAGTGGACCGTCGAGGCCGTGAAGAACGCCGCCGCCGACGCCGGCCGCGACCCGAGTGACGTCACGATCTGCGTCGCGGCACCGGCCTACGTCGGCACCGACATCGAGCACATGCGAGACCAGTGCCGGTGGTTCGGCGGGATGGTCGGCAACCACGTCGCCGACATCGTGATGCGCTACGGCGAGAGCGCCGACGGTATCCCGCAGGCGCTCACCGACTACATCAAGGGTCGCGAGGGCTACGACTACAACCAGCACGGCCAGGCCGGGAACACCCACGCCCAGTTCGTGCCCGACGAGATCGTCGAGCGGTTCTGCATCCTGGGCGACCCTGCCGAGCAGCTGCGGCGGCTCGAGGAGCTCGAGGGTCTCGGCGTCGACCAATTCTCGATCTATCTCCAGCACGACGCGAAGGACGAGACCCTGCTCGCCTACGGGGAGCGGGTCCTGCCGCACCTCAACACCCAGTCGCTCGCGAAGCAGTAATCGGGAAGGACCGGAATCCTCGTGCTGCGTCGTGCGCTGCGTCGCTCCCTGCTGTTCGTCGTCGCGTTGTTCGTCGTCGGTTGTGGCTGGGAGCTCTACAAGGCGGTCGGTCCTGAGCAGGGCGGATCGCTGCTCGGCATCCCGCTGCCCAAGTCGAACAACCTCGCGATGCCGCACACCTGGGACATGGTCACCCGGCTGTTCGAACCCGAGCGCGGCGCCGGCGGCCGCGATCTGTGGGTCGGCGTCGCCGACTACGGCTGGTACACCTTCCGGCTGGCGCTCCTCGGCATGGTGCTCGGCACGATCTTCGGGCTGTTCGCAGCGGTGCTGATGGCCCGGCTCCGCGTGCTCGAGCGGGGCTTGCTGCCGTGGATCGTCATGTCGCAGACCGTCCCCCTGATCGCGCTCGCCCCACAGCTCGACGGATGGAGCGGCAGGATCGACATCGCCGGCTGGGAGTGGCCGCGCTGGCTGTCGGTCAGCGTGCTCGCCGGCTTCCTCGCCTTCTTCCCGATCGCCGTCGGAACGTTGAGGGGCCTGCAGTCGGCGTCGGCGGCATCGACCGAGCTGATGCACAGCTACGCGGCGTCATGGTGGAAGACCCTGGTGAAGTTGCGGTTCCCGGCAGCGATCCCGTCGATGGTGCCGGCGTTCAAGCAGGCCGCGACGCTCGCTGTCGTCGGGGTGATCGTGTCGGAGATCTCGATCGGTGTGACCGGCGGGATCGGCCGTGCGGTGATCTCGTTCAGCCAGGCGGCCACCGGCGATCCGGCCAAGCCGTACGCCGCCGTGTTCGGCGCCGCCGCGCTCGGGCTCGCCATGTACGGCCTCGTCGTGCTGTTCGATGCGCTCGTCATGCGGCACCGCCCGCAGGAGGCGGCGGGATGATCGCCTGCATCGCAACCGGCGACCAGGCCGACCGGGCCGACCACGTTACGATGCGCCGCCTCGGCGCGGAAAGGACCCGTCGGTGAACGCCGTCGTCGTCAATCGGGTGTCGAAGGTGTTCAACCCCGGCACGCCCAATCAGGTCGATGCGCTCGTCGACATCGAGCTCAGCATCGAGCCGGGCGACTTCGTGTCGCTGATCGGCCCCTCTGGGTGTGGCAAGTCGACGCTGCTGCGTCTGATCGCCAATCTGATCGAGCCGAGCCAGGGTGATGTGCTCGTCAACGGCAAGTCGGCAGCGCAGGCCCGCATCGACCAGGACTACGGAATGGCCTTTCAGCAGGCGGGCCTGTTCGACTGGCGGAGCGTCGAGAAGAACATCGAGTTGCCGCTCGAGCTGAAGGGCTGGGACAAGGCCAAGCGGCGGGCGCGCGCGCAGGAAATGCTCGAACTCGTCAAACTCCCGGATTTCGCCCGACACATGCCCTGGCAACTCTCTGGGGGCATGCAGCAGCGCGTCGCGATCGCGCGTGCGCTCGCTGCCCACCCCCAGTTGCTGCTCATGGACGAACCCTTCGGTGCCCTCGACGAGATGACGCGCGAACACATGCAGGCCGAGCTGTTGAACATCTGCAACCAGACCGGCACCACGGTCGTGTTCGTCACCCACTCGATCCCCGAAGCCGTGTATCTGTCGACCCGGGTGGTCGTGATGTCGCCGCGGCCGGGTCGGATCACCGAGATCATCGACGTCGACCTCGGACGTGACCGCACCGAGGACACCCGCGAGCGAGATGCGTTCTACGGCAAGATCACCGAGGTCCGCGAGGCGCTGCGCAGCGTCGAGGCGGTCTCCCACGGTGCCGGGTTCGGCGGGGTGGACGACCGGTGAACACTCGCGGACTCGCCACGACGGTCGTCCCACCGGCGGTGGTCGGCGTGCTGTTCCTGTCGGGATGGGAGCTGCTCGTGCGCGGCTTCGACCTCAAGCCGTACTTCCTGCCCTCGCCGAGTTCGATCTGGACAGCGTTCTCGGACAACCTCCAGCTCGTCTGGGATGCAGCGGTCGTGTCGGGCACGAACGCGCTGGTGGGGTTGATCGCCGGCACCCTGCTCGGCATCGCGCTCTCGTTCGTCCTCATGCGATTTCGGCTCGTCAACGACCTCGTGACGCCGATGGCGGTCGCCCTCAACGCGATCCCGATCGTCGTGCTCGTGTCGATCTTCGTGAACCAGTACCAGTCGACGAGCGAGATGCCGCGCCGACTGATGGCCACCCTCGTCGTGTTCTTCATCGTGCTCGTCAACGTCGCGAAGGGGCTCCGGCAGGTGCACCCCACCCACGTCGAGTTGCTGCGCTCGTACGCGGCTTCGCCGCTCGACGTGCTCGTCAAGGCCCGCATCCCGAACGCCTTGCCGTACCTGTTCACGGCACTGAAGATCGCTGCGCCGACCGCGGTGATCACGGCGTTCGTCGCCGAGTACTTCGGCGGCCGCCAGAACGGCCTCGGCAGCCGCATCACATCGAACATGGCCAACTCGAAGAACGCGGTCGCCTGGAGCTACGTGCTCGGCGCCTGCCTCCTGGGGTTGGCGTTCTACCTGATCTCCATCGCCCTGGAGAACATCACATCACACAAACGGGGCTCAGCCCCCGGGGGAGGAACAACACCATGAAGCAGAGGACCACGAGACGAACCGCGAGGCTCACACGAGCGACTGCGGCGTTTGCCGCGCTGTCGCTCGTCGCGGTCGCGTGCGGTGACGACGAGGAAGCCGAGCCGGCAGCCGAGACCGCCGCGGAGGAGACCGCCGAGGCACCCGCCGAGGAGACAGCTGCCGAGGAGACAGCTGCCGAGGAGACGATGGCCGAGGACACGGCGTCGGCGATGCCGGGAGATCCGGCCCAGTGCGAGACGCTCGATCCGGTCAAGTTGCAGCTGCAGTGGTTCGTACAGGCCCAGTTCGCCGGCTACTACTCGGCGATCGACCAGGGCTTCTACGAGAGCATGTGCCTCGATGTCGAGATCGTCGAGGGCGGCGTCGAGATCGTGCCGCAGACGCAGCTCGCCAATGGCGAGGTCGACTTCGCGCTGGCGTGGGTCCCGAAGGCGTTGGCGAGCCGGGAGGCCGGGGCGAACATCGTGAACATCGCCCAGATCTACCAGCGCTCCGGCACGCTCCAGGTGTCGTTCGCCGACAGTGGCATCACGTCGCCTGCCGACTTCGCCGGCAAGAAGATCGGCAACTGGGGCTTCGGCAACGAGTACGAGGTGTTCGCCGCGCTCGCCCAGGCCGGCATCGACGTCACGAAGCCGGCAAGTGAAGGCGGCGTCGACCTGGTCGGTCAGAGCTTCGACATGGTGGCCCTGCTCGACGGCAGCATCGACGCCGCCGAGGCGATGACCTACAACGAGTACGCCCAGGTGCTCGAGGCGATCAACCCGGAGACGGGCGAGCTGTACCAGCCGGAGGACTTCAACGTCATCAGCTACGAGGAGGTCGGCGTCGGCATGCTGCAGGACGCGATCTGGGCCGATGCCGAGAAGCTCGCCAGCGACCCGGCCTACAAGGACATCGCCACCCGGTTCGTGGCGGCGTCGATGCAGGGCTGGACGTACTGCCGTGACAACGTCCAGGCGTGCGCCGACATCGTGCTCGCGGCCGGCCCGACGCTCGGTGCCAGCCACCAGCTGTGGCAGATGAACGAGGTCAACAAGCTGGTGTGGCCGTCGGCCAACGGCATCGGGTTCATCGATCAGGCTGCGTGGGACCGCACGGTTCAGATCAGCCTCGAGACCCCGAACCTGGAAGGCACGACGGTCCTGACCGCCGAGCCGACCGATGGTGCGTTCACCAACGAGATCGTCGAGGCCGCATGGGCGATGCTGGCCGACGCAGGTCTCGACCTGTTCGGCGAGGACTACGCGCCGATCGAAGTCACCCTCAACGAGGGCGGCGCCTGATTCGACCGACGTTCACGTTGTGTCTGACACAACGTGAACACCGGTTGCTCGACTCGAGCGGCTCGCGGCCGTTCACGTTGTGTCTGACACGACGTGAACGGCCGTGT
>JALHOG010000089.1 GCA_022843125.1 Ilumatobacteraceae bacterium | reverse complement strand
CCCGTGCACCTCCGCTGAGATCGAACCCTGGTCTGCATGCGTCGTCGAATGGCACGTCGACTGACCCCACCCTCCGACTCGGAACCCGCTCGTCCTCGCGCTCGCGCCCGGTGCATGCCAGTACTGTCGGTGACCTGACCGACCGGCTCGAGCAGATCCCTGCTCGTCACGACCTGGAGGATCCCGCATGACCACCGCAGTCGAGTTCGATGGCCGCACCGCGCTCGTGGTGGTCGATGTGCAGAACGACTTCGCCCGGCCGGATGGCGCGCTCTCGGTGCTCAGCGGTGACGAGGTGATCCCCGTCATCAACGAGCTCGTGGAGCTGGCAACCGCCGCCGGGTCCTTCGTCGTCTACACGCAGGACTGGCATCCAGAGGACACGCCGCACTTCGAGGCGCGCGGCGGTCGATGGCCGGCGCACTGCGTCGCGGGAACGACGGGTGCCGAGCTGCACGGCGACCTTCACGTGCGAGGGCCGGTCGTCCGGAAGGGCGCCGGGGCGGAGGACGGCTACTCCGGCTTCACCGCCTTGGACGTCGCAACCGGCGACCAGATCGCCACCGGACTCGATACCCTGCTGCGCGATCGCGAGATCGGGCACGTCGTCGTGGTCGGGCTCGCGCTCGACGTGTGCGTCACCGAAACCGCCGTCGATGCCCGCCGCCTCGGCTACGACACCACCGTTCTGCTCGATGCGACCCGGTCCGTGGCGACCGACGCTGCCGCTCGCGAGGCGTCGCTCGACCGTATGCGGTCTGCCGGAGCGCGCCTGCGGTAGCGCAGGCGAGCGTCAGTGGGGGGTGACGCACACCGGGAGGTGATGGAGGCCGTGGAGCCAGTCGTTCAGCTCGGGCACCGGGTCACCCACGATCTCGAGCTGTCCGGCGGTCCGCCGGGTGAGGTCGAACTCGTCGCCGGTGGGTTCTCGCACGTCCGCGAGGTTGAACGGCGGAGAGCACAGTCCGTTCACCATCGCGTTGCTCCGAACCTTGGTTGCGCCTGATCGCCCAACGGAGGCGCGACGTGGTTCGACGAGCGTGCGAGATTGCTCCTGCGTCGAGCGCAGGATCACGGCGGCCTCGAGGATCGCGACATCGTCGTCCCGATCGCTCAGGACGGAGCACTGCGATGATCGACCGAGATCCGAACGACACCACGCTCGGCGACGACCCGCCCTTCGATCCGGCCGTCACCGACGAGTCATCACCAGAGCGCCGCGACGTGAACTCGGGGTGACCCCGTGTCGTCGTGAAGGCGGTGGAATCAGCTGCTTCAGCCGATGGGCAGCTCCCGCCGGCGGATTTGTCGGGAGCTGCCTGATCGGGTCGAACGGTCACCAACTGTAGAAGCGGTACCGCCCTGCGCTTTCGCCCCGGCCGATGGCCACGCCGATGACCCAGAACACGAAGTAGAGCACGGCGACGAACCAGAGCCAGTTGAAGGCGAACCCGAATCCGAAGAGGAGGGCGAAAACCAGGAAGAGCGCTGCGATCACCATGACGGCCGCCGGTGCGTTTCGGGGTGGTCGATGTCGATGGACGGAAGCTCACGGAGCTGGTCCTTGCTCAGATCGACATTGACGACGCCTCCCACCCTGGTGACGGAGTGGATCGGGATGGCGACGTCCTTCTTGCCCCAGAGGTGGCCTTCTTGGAGCAGCACGTGGGTGATCTCGCCGGCCGAGGCGCCGACGACCAGTCCTGCGACCTTGCCGATGTCGCCGTCGGTGGCGTGCACGGGGTCACCGCGCCGGATGGTCACCTCACCTCGCGGGATGGCTTCGTAGCTGACGGTCGCCGGTCCCCAGGCGCCGCCGTAGCCGAGACCCCCGTAACCGTAGTAGGGCCAGAACGAAGTGGAGGCCGACTCGTAGCCGTACCCCCGGGCGTAACCGCCGTAGTACGGGCCGTAGTCGTCGTCCATCGGGAAGTAGTCCGTGTCGATCGATGGATCGAGGTGATCGAACTCCTCGAGCGTGCAGGCCAGATCGATCTGATCGGGGGTGACCGCTTCCACCATGCTCAGGGGCACCAACCGGCCGAGGCCGAGTGCGCTCGGCTCGACGACGATGTGGGTCAACATCCTCGCGATGGGGTCGATGATCACTCTGGTGAGCTTGCCGCACGGTCCGCTTCGGCAGCTGACGCTTGCTCCGGTGGTGAACTGGGTCGTCTCGGTGGGGCCTGCGCTCGATGCCGACAACATGGTCATGATCGTCCTCCTGGTGAGATGTGTGTGACGTCGACCAGGGACCAGAGCCGAGGGGCTCGACGATTCGAACCCGCGGCCCCGTCCGTACCCCGCCACCGCACTCCGCCAAACGCCGATCTCGAGGCGCCCGAGAGCGCGGCACGAGGCCCCCGACGTACTTGGTTGGGGACATGGTGTCATCGGCTCAGACCAGCACGTTCGCGAAGATCTGCCAGGCCAGCAGCGACTTCGCGATGAGGCTCAGAGCGATGTAGACGCGTTCGCCGTGGAGATAGTCGTGCCAGGCACCGTGGGCCCGGTACTGGAGCCACTGGTTGATGGCGAAGCAGTTGAAGAACACGAAGATGCTGACGAAGATGCCGTACACGAAGGTCGGCGTGCCGCTCCCTGCGCCGGCGACGTAGATGCCGATCGTGATCCACGGCACGGTGCCGGCGATGCTGCCGAACACGAACGGTGTCCAGTCGACCTCGGCTCCGGGACGGGAGGTGGTCTCCATCAACCAGCCGAACAGGATCATCGAGGCATTGACGCCGAACAGGGCGATGAGCGCGGCGATGTCGGTGATGCCGGTGATGCCGGCGATGAGCACGATCATCAGCGATGCCGACAGGCTGTACTCGACCCACCGGAACCGGTTGCGTTGCGCAGCGAGCTCGCGCAGGTAGCGGGGGAAACCCCACGGCGACGCGACGAGGAAGTGGAACGCAGCCGACAGCAGCGAGAACGCGGCGACTGCTGGGCCGAGGCGGTAGCTGAACAGGGTGCTCAGCCGAGCGCTGTCGAGCGTCTCTCCGGGTTGGGCTGTCGCGAACGTCGCGCTCACCGGAAGCCTCAGGCCGTTCGACAGAGCCAGCATCGCGGCGCCCTGCACCAGGTGTAGGACGCCGGCGCCGAGGTTCAACCGGCGGAGGTGGCGACCTTGCGATGTGGGCACCACGTGCGCGTGGGTGGAGGTGTCATCGAGGTCGATGATGGCGGTGCCGCTCATGGGGTGCCGGTCCGGCCCGGGCGGACGCAGAGGGGCCTCGATGGCGTCGGCCGTCTCGGGTCACGCATGCTGGTCGGCGACCGGATCTGGTTGGACGGACCAGGTGGCAGGTTCGTCGTCGCTGTCGTGGTCGGCGATCGCTTTGGTCTGGTGAACCTTGCCCGGCTTGTGGTGTTGGGGCGCGTAGACGGTGTACACCTGCATGGGTTCGTCGCCGATGTTGGTCACGTTGTGCCAGCTTCCGGCCGGAACGACGACGCACCAGCCATCGGTCACTTCTTCGTCGAAGGTGAGTTCGTGCTCGGCCGGTCCCATCTGTGCTCGTCCGCGCCCGCGCTCGAGTCGAATGAACTGGTCTGTCGCAGGGTGCCGCTCCAGCCCGATCACGCCGTTCACCGGGATCGACATGAGGGTCACCTGGAGGTAGGTGCCGCTCCAGGCAACGGTGCGGTAGTTCGGGTTCGCGAGCGTGGCGGCCTCCAGGTCGAATGCCTGTGGACGGGGGCCGGTGTCGCGCACGCTGATGTCTGCGCCCCGCAGCGGTCGATTCGGCTGTCCTACCTGTTCGGCGACTGTTGGTTGGTTGGTCATGTGAGCCTTCTTTCTGGTTGCGGAGTGGCGGCGGACGACGAGGCGATCGCCGTCTCGGTGTCGGGTAGTGGAACGACGGTGATCGCGCACGGCGTGTGGTGCACGCACGCGGTGCTGACCGAGCCGAGCAGGAGGTCTCGGAAGCCGCCGCGGCCCCTGGTGCCGACCACGAGCAGTTCCGCACCGACGACGATCGCACTCATCGGGAGTTCTCGGCGATGCCGAGTTGATCGACTGCGGTGAAGTGCTTCCGTGCGTGAGCGAGGAGCTCGGGCTCGGTCGGATGGTCGAGTGTCTCGACGCCGACGACGCGCTTCGCGAGCTCCCCGTGATGCTGTGTGATGTAGGTCTGGAACGCCGTCTTGGCGTTTCCGGGACCCGAGATCAGCACCTCCCGGATGCCGACGAGCGCCTCAGCGATCTCGTCGAAGAAGCGGTGGTCGTCGGCCACGTGACCACTTCCGATCGACCCGGCCTTGCGGTGGATGTGCCGCTCGGGGCCGCGGCTGTGCACTGCGACCTCGTTGCTCGATCCGAGCGAGAAGCTGACGATCGTGGCTTCGAGATGATCGAGCCAGACGATGGCATGAACCTGCGACATTGATGTCTCCTTCATCGTGCCGTGCGCTGTGAAGCGAGGTCGCCGAGGTCCGGAGCAACATGTGGGTCGAGGCGCCTGCTGAACAGCAGGCCCGACAGGTGGGAGGGTATCAGTGGCCCGTCGCGAAGCACCGGGTGTGGACGCCTTGGGTAGGCGGCGCCGTTGAAGGTCTTCACGGGCATGACGCCGCCGGCGATGGTCCTTTCGTTGGTGACGTGATCCACGCCACGGAGCGAATCGAGGAGCCAGGCAAGGCGGGGCCGACGAGCGGTTCCGCTGGCGACCGGCTCAGACCGGATCAACCGGGCGACGCCCGCGCGTGATCGGGGACGCGAGCAGCGCGGTCGCCGGCGGACAACCTGGCTGTGATCCGACACCGACAGGACGACAGGACGGGACGAGCCGCGCGGTCATTCCCAGGTCTTGATCGTCTTCATCGGCAGTCGCGAATCCACGCGGGTGACGGAGGGGTCGCTCATGATCTTGGAGGTGAGCCAGGCTTCGTAGGCGGCGGCGTCAGCGACTCGGGCGCGTACGAAGTAGTCGGGGATGCCGAACATCCGCCGAGCCTCGATGATCTCGGGCATGGCGGCGAGTCGTCGCTCGAACGCCTCGGTCGAGGTGAGGTCTGTCGCCGTGATGTCGATGTGCAACAGCACCTCGAACGCTCGGCCGGTGGCGGCATGATCGATCACGGCTCGGTAGCCGGTGATCACGCCCAGCTCCTCCAGCCGACGAACACGGCGCAGACAGGGCGCGGCGCTGAGCCCGACCCGGAGTGCGAGGTCTTGGTTGGTCATGCGTCCGTCAGCGGCGAGGTGATGAATGATTGCTCGATCGATGTCGTCCACGCATGAATCATGCGTTGCGCCTTGCGGATCGGCAAAGTTCGCAATCGGCTGTCTCGGCCGACCTCCTACCCTCGGGTGCCGAGGTCGCGTTCGATCGCGACAGGAGGTCCGACGTGCCCCAACCGCGACTGCTCGTCATCCAACACAACCTGGACGATTCGCTCAACGAGCTCGGCGGAGCTCTGGTCGCCGCGGGGATGCGCATCGACACGTGGTGCACCTTCCTCACGGAGACACCACCGCAACCGCTCGAGTTGTTCGACGGGGTGCTGTCCCTCGGCGGGACCGACAGCGTCGCCGATGAGCCGCACCTCCCATGGATCACCCGAGAACGGCACCTCACCGAGGCGGCCCTCGCCAGCGGCACTCCGATCCTGGGCATCTGTTTCGGAGCCCAGATGCTCGCTCGTGCGGCCGGCGCCGAGATCATGCGAGCGCCTCGACCCGAGATCGGCTGGCACGAGGTTCAGATGAGTCCGGCCGCTGCCTCCGACCCGGTACTCGCTGCGCTCGGCCAACGGCCACACGTCTTCCAGTTCCACTACGACACCTTCACCACACCCGACGCAGCAACGGTCATCGGCGCGGCCAACGGGATGACACAAGCCTTCCGAATCGGTGAACGCGCGTGGGGAGTGCAGTTCCATGTCGAGGCGAACCCGGCGTTGATCCACGCCTGGATCGCCACCTTCGACGAGGAGATGGCGCAAGCGGGGGTCGACTTCGAGCAGGTGCGCGCACTCACTGCCGAACACTGGCGCGGGGCTCGCGACCGCTCCGAGGCTCTCGCCGCCGCGTTTGCGGGAAGAGTGACCGCTCACGCGATCGACCGTCACGGCTGAGCTGATCGCGAACGCCGTGGTCGGCACCCGCGACGGCAGCTTCGCAGGACCGAGAAAATGGTGCATCGTGTAGTGCGGTAGAGTGCACTGCGTGGACGTGTTGACCCGACACTCAGAACAGGTCGCAGCCGAGGTTCGACGGAGGCGGCATCTGCACGGCTGGACGCTCGATGTCGCGGCCGCCCGGCTCGGCGTGAGTCGCCGGCTGCTCGCACAGCTCGAGGCGGGCCAGGGCAATCCGTCGCTGTCGACGCTGTTGTCGGTCGCCGCCGGCTTCGACGTGTCGTTGGTGGAGCTGCTCGCTGGCGGTGACAAGCCCGAGATCGTCGTGCAGGCCACCAGCACCGCACCTGTGCTGTGGCTCGGCCCGCATGGTGGCGAGGGTCGCCTGCTGATCGGCTCGGACCCGTTGGAGCTGTGGCAGTGGACGCTGGCGCCCGGCGACATCCGTGAGTCGGACGCACACCGGATCGGGTCACGCGAAGCCGTGATGGTCACCGGGGGAGCCCTCACCTTGGTCGTTGGTGCGGCCGAGCCGGTGGTGGTCAAGCGTGGGCAATCGGCGATGTTCCGCGCCGATGAGCCGCACCGCTACCGCAACGACGGCCGCTCGACGGCGTCATTCGTGCTGGCCGTGCACGAGCCGACAGGCACCGTCCGATGACGATCACCTCGCACGACTGGCTCGCCCGTTCATCGGTCGACTCGGCGGTGTTCGAGCGTTGGCCGGACTACCGGGTGATGCTCATCGCGGTCGACCAGGTCGACATCGCAGCACTCAGGCCGGTGGCGGCACGGATGCTCGTCGACGCACGCGAACACGCTCGTCGTGCCGAGCCGGGCGAGGTCGACCCACACACCGCGCGCTGGCACGACGCGTACCGCGAGTTCGGGGTGAAGCCACGAGTCGCTCGACCGAGCACTGACGCGCTGGTGCGGCGGGTGGCCGCCGAGCGCGGTCTGCCGAGCATCGGAGTGCTGGTCGATCTCTACAACGCGATCTCGATCCTGCATCGCGTCCCGATCGGCGGTGAGGACCTCGACCGCTACAGCGGTGGTGCACGGTTGATCATCGCCACCGGGAACGAACCGTTCCACACCACCAGCGACGGTCAACCGGTCGTCGATCATCCCGATGCCGGCGAGCCCGTGTGGATCGACGACGACGGTGTCACCTGCCGTCGATGGAACTGGCGTCAGACCAACCGCACGGCAATCGATGAGACCACGGCTCGGGTCGGGTTCATCATCGACTCGCTCGACACCCCCGACCACGCGGGCGCTCTCGCCGCAGGAGACGCGCTCGTCGCGCTCTGCCCGGGTGCGATCGTGCGCACCATCGACCGACGCCACTGAACCCTGCGACCGCGAGACACCGATGCTGATCCGCCCACACGACGCCCCCATCGAGCCCGACCGCGAATGGCGCGACCTCGTCGGTCGTCATCGGTTCGGTCATCTCATCGCGCCCGGCGCCGGGCGTGACCTGCCGGTGGTCGTGCCCACGCACATCCACTTCGACGGCGCAACGACGATCCGTCTGCACCTCGCGAAACCGAACCCGGTCTGGGCCGCACTCACGGAGAACCCTCGCTGCATGTTCGTCGTGACCGCACCGTTCACGTACGTGCCGACGTCGTGGGAAGCACCACCTGGGACCGCGCCGGAGTGGGGGATCCCGACATCGCACTACGCCACGGCACAACTCGAGTGCACCGCTCGGATCACCGACGACAGCTACGACATCCGCCGCACCCTCGCCGATCAACTCGCGACGATGCAACCCGAGGAACCCTTCGGCAGCCCTCTCGACCCCGACGTCCCCTACACCGCAGAACTCCGCCAGATCCGAGGCCTCGAGCTCACCGTCGAAGCGGTGCGGGCCAAGTTCAAGTTCGACGGCTCCGAGACCGACGATGTGCGACGTCAGGTCGTTGACGGCTACCAGCGCCGCGACCTGCCCGGCGACGCCGAAGCACTCGACCACCTGATCCGTCGCCACCCACCCACGTGAAAATGCGGGGGCGGCTCCTCACATGCCGCTCGTGTGGCTCGATCAGCGGGGGGTGACGCGCACCGGCAGGTGATGGAGGCCGTGGAGCCAGTTGTTCAGCTCGGGCACCGGGTCGCCCACGATCTCGATCGTGGCGATGCGATCGAGGAGCGTCGTGAACACCACCTCGGCTTCGAGGCGGGCCACGGCGTGGCCGACGCAGAAGTGCGGGCCCAGCCCGAACCCGAGCTGTCCGGCGGTCCGCCGGGTGACGTCGAACTCGTCGCCGCGTTCCCATCGCCTCGGGTCGCGATTGGCGGCGAGCACGAGCGCGATCACCTTCGAGCCGGCGGGAATCGCGACGCCGCCGAGGTCGGTGTCGCTGGTGGTGGTGCGGCCGATGAACGGCACCGACGGTGCGAGCCGCAACGCTTCGTCGAACGCGTTGCGCACGAGGTCGCGCTGCCGGTCGAGGAGCTGCCACTGGTCGGGAGCGAGCGCAAGCTGGTGTATGAGCGCCCCGAGCGACAGCACCGTCGTGTCGACGCCGCCGCCGAGGAACGTGCGGACGAGCGATGCCGCCGTGTCGTCGGTGATCTCGCCGGTGTCGGCCGCGGCGTAGATCCGGGCGCCGAACCCGCCGGGTGCGAGGTGCTCGCGGCGGCACGACTCCGCAACCCAGTCGAGACTCCCGGCCGCGTGCGCGCACGCCGCGCTCTCGGCCGCGAGGGCGGTGTCCGGCACACGCGCGTTGAAGTACATCGTGCTGTAGCGGACGAGATGCTCCCGGCCGTCGACCGGGAGGCCGACCGCGTCGGGTAGCACGGTGAAGGGGAACCGGAACGCGAGGTCGGTGATCGCATCGAACTCGCGGAGCGCCACGAGTTCGTCGACGAGCTCATCTGCGAACTGCTGGAAGTCGACCCGGAGCTGAGTCATCGCACGCGGAGAGAGAATCCGCGACAGCACCCGGCGGGTCACGGCGTGGTCGGGCGGGTCGACCTCGAGGATCACGCTCGGCTTCTGCCAGCTGCCGTCGCGTCGGATGTCGGTCATCCCGACCCCGGATGCCGACGAGAAGCGCGCCCAGTCGGTGAGCACGTCCCGGACCTCGGCGTCGCGCCCCGTGAACCAGGCGTTGCGCTGTGGCACCCACACCGCCGGCGCCGCCTCGCGCAGGGCGGTGTGGAGGGGGACCGGATCGGCGAGCGCCTCCGGGGCGAACGGATCGACGTCGAGCATGGGCGATGGGTCGACGGCAGACACCCCATCACGTCACCACGGCGGGTGCCCCCACGACGAGGCGGACTGTGGTCGGCCTCAGTGGTTGGCGGCGACGTCGGGGTCGTGCCGGACCCTGATCGGGATCAGGACGGTGGCGAGTGCGACGGCGGCAGCGAGGAACATCGCGATGACGAGTGCCAGGCGTGGTGAGAAGACGGTCGCCACCACGCCGGCGCCGGCGATCGCGAGCGCCTGGGTGGCGTACAGCACGCCACCGGCCACCGTCATGGCCGCTGCCCGACCCTCGGCAGGCAGCCGTTCGCCGACCACCTGGTTGGTGGGCACCGAGAGCGCGTCGATCGACCCGGACAGCGCATACGCCAATCCACCGACCACCGGGTGGATGCCGACGGCGAAGAGCGACCCGGTGATGATGGCCAGCACGACGGCTCGGCCGGCGGCGATGCGCAGCAGTGCTGTGTGAGTCGCGGCCACCGGCGTCGCCAACATCCCGATGATCGACCCGATGCCCACCAGCGCAGCGAGCAAACCCACCCCCCGCGACGGTACGTCGATCTGATCGGCGTACGGGACGACGAGTGCCTCGGGGAGCACGGCGAACATCGACACCCCGGCGAAGAGCAGGAGCGCTCGGCGACCGAGGGGGTCGGATCGCCAGAACGCGAAGCCGGCGACCACACCGGCGATCCCGGATCGAGCAGCGTGCGGTGAACCGGCCGCGCTGTTGCGCAAGCTCATCAGCACCGCGGCCGACACGACGAAGCTGACAGCGTTCGCCGCGAGTGCGACCTCCGCGCCGGCCACCGCGATCACCACGCCACCGATCGCATAGCCGACGAGCACCTCGACCTGGGTCAGCACGCCGTAGAGGGCGAGCGCCGCCGGGTAGCGATCGGGCGGTGTCAGCTCGACGAGTGCCGCGGAGCGGGAACCGGCGAACGGCGGGACGCAGAGCCCCGCGACGAACGCCCACACGAGCAGCATCGCGGTCGGCTGGGGCAGCAGCATCAGCAGGAACGCAGCAGCTCGTGCGAGGTCGGCGACGACCATCACGGTGATCCGCCCGTACCGATCCGCAAAGGTCGCGAGAAGTTGGCCGGGCCCGAGCCAGGGGAGCAGTGCGAGCACGGTCACCGCGGCGGCCCAGAGCGCCGAGTTGGAGCGTTCGTACACGAGCGCAGCGAGCGCGAGTCGACCGGCCCAGTCGCCGATGCCCGAGATCGCCTGCGCGGCGAACAGGGAGCGGCACGCCGGAACCCGCAACGGCGACACCAACTGCGTCCATCGAGCACGCATCCGGCGATGCTCGCACACCCTGGCGCACACCGTGAGCGCCTTGCCGCACACCGCGTTCGCCTGCGCGCCGATGTCGCCGTGCGCGCGCACGAGGGGAGTGATTTCACATCACTTCAGGACCCCCTGGCGCGCGAGCGTCAGAAGAAGCTGCCGCAGAAGGGGAGCGGCCGCGTTGCGAACAGCTGGTCGGCGCGCTCGACCGCATCGGCCGGGCCGACGACGCGCCCGGTCGCGGCGAGGGCCCGCCATGTGATCCCGCCGAGGTAGGCCGCAGAGACCGCCGAGATGTCGGCGCGGAGTTCGCCGTCGCCGTGTGCACGTTCGGCGCCGTCGGCCCCGATGCGCCAGGTGTCGCAGTTGGCGCCGATCCACTGATCGTCGACCGTCACGGTCACCGAGTCGGGCACGGGATTGTAGGTGCGTGCAGCGAGTGCGCGGTCGATGTCGACCAGGCGCAGCCACTGCTCGTCGTCGATGCCGGTGACCCGGTAGGCACGCCGGTCGTACAGGGCACCCGGTACCACGTCGTCGACCGGCCGCTCGCCGGCGGTCCACGTGCGCACGAGATCGAGGTCGAGGATGAAGGCCCACAATGCGAGTTCGGTCGCGTCGTCGGCGGCGATCACATCGCGAACCTTGCCCCTGCCGCCGCCGAGGCCGGGGCCACCGTCGTTCCATGTGACGTCGTAGTGCGCGTAGCCGTCCGGCCGCCCGGGCTCGCGTTCGTGCACGACCACGTGCGACGCGGTGCCGAGCGTGATCGCCTTGGCGAGGTAGCGCTCCCACCAGGTGGCCGGACGCGTCACCATCCCGGGGCGGCGGTGCAACGCGGCGTCGTAGATCGGCTCGACGGTGGCGAGCACGTCGTCCGGCGCGACGAACCGGATGCGCCCGTTGGCCGGGGCGGCGCGAAGCGGGCGCGCTCGCGCCGAGTCGACGGTGACCGAGGCGGACTCGCCCGCCATCCCGAAGCCGTATCGCTCGTAGATCGTCGCCTCGCTGGCCCGCAGGCTCATCAGCGCGAGCCCACGCGCACACGCGTCGTCGACGAGGGCACGCAGCAGCCGGGTCGCCACGCCTCGACGGCGATGGGTGGGCAGCACCCCGACGCGCGAGACCGCCCCGGTCGGGAGGCGCGCTCCGCCCGGCACCGTGGTGTCGACGAGGAACTGCGATGCCGATCCGACGCACTCGTCGCCGTCCCACGCACCGAACGAGGGCGTTTCGAGCCAGCTCGGTGCCGACTTCGCCCAGGCCTCGTCGTCGGGTGCCGGCGACAGCAGCGCGTTGGCCATGGCGCCGGCCATCGCCCGATGGTCGGCGGGCGTGCCGGGCCGGATGTCGATGCTCATGCCGGCCGCTCGACGAGCACCTTGCGGTACTCGACCTCGGGGACGGCGACGTCGCAGTAGGCATCGAAGCTGGCGGCGATGCCCGAGGGCTCCCAGCCGTGACGTTCGTAGAAGCGCCGGGCGCGCGGGTTGTCGTCGAGCACCCACAGCACGGCGCTGTCGAAGCCCTCGGCCATCAGCCGCACCTCGACATGCTCGATCAGCTCGTCGGCCACCCCGGTGCCCCACGCATCGGGGTGGAGGTAGAACGCCCACAGCTCGCCGCGCCCGGTGTGCCCTCGCGCCCGCTCGCGCTCGGGACCGTACGACGCGAACGCGACGACCTGCCCGTCGGCACCATCGGCACCGGTGATCGTGGCGACGGCGATGCGGTGCCCGGGGGCGAACCGCCACGCGTTCCAGAACGAACGACGGCTGCTGTCGAAGTCGTCGGCGTGCAAGATCGTGTCGGGGAAGACGTGGGCGTAGCCCGCCCGCCACGACGCGACCTGGACGTCGGTGATGCCGTCGGCGTCGGAGCGGGTAGCCGGCCTGATGGTGACGGGGGGAGGAGCCACCCGGTCAGTGTGCCAAAGGCGGCGGCGTCTCCCCGAGCGGGTTGTGACCGTGCTGCAGTTGCCGGGCGATCGCATCGCGTTGCTCGCCGGCGGCGCGGTACCCGCGCACGTGCCACACGCGGATCTCCTCGGGGGACCGCGCCTCGACCCGCCATGGTCGACGGAACACGACCCGTGCGAACGCACCGCCGACGAGGACGACCGCCAACCAGACGAGATCGATGACGAGCAGGACTGCGAACGGGAGCCAGATCGCCATCAGGACGACGAACAGGAGCCCGCCGATCACCGCGGCAACGATGCCGACGACCGGGATCTCGGCGAAGTCGCCGGCGACCGTGAGCCCGTCGCTCAGGCCGTCGGTGTCGGGGCGGCGACGCCATCGATCGCGAACGCCCCGACGCTCGCGATGGGGCACCCAACGCCGACGGACCGTCCAGGCCGTGCCGTTCGGGTCGTCGACCGTGATGGCCGCCAACGCAGCGGTGCCGCGGTCAGACGGCGAGCAGGTCGCGGGCGCCGGTGTCGCTCGACGGGTGGCGCAGCTTGCTCATCGCACGCGCCTCGATCTGGCGGATGCGCTCACGGGTGAGGTTGAAGTGCTCGCCGACCTCTTCGAGCGTCCGCGGCTCGCCACGGTCGAGACCGAAGCGGAGCTTGAGGATCTCGCGCTCGCGCTCGTCGAGCGGCGCCAGCAGACGGGCGATCTCCTCGGGGAGCAGCGCGGTGGCGGCGACCTCGAACGGCGACTCGGCCGAACGATCCTCCACCACGTCGCCGAGCTCGGCATCGCCGTCTTCACGGAGCGGCTCGGACAGCGAGAGCGGCTCGGCCGCGAAGCGCAGCGCCTCGGTGACCTTGTCCTCCGGCATCTCGACTTCCTTGGCCAGCTCGGAGAGCGTGGCCGGACGGCCGTACTTCAGCTCGAGGCGCGAGCGCGCCTTCTGCAGCCGGGCGAGCGTGTCGCCGGCGTGGACCGGGAGCCGGATGGTGCGGCCCGTGTTGGCGATGCCGCGGGTGATCGCCTGGCGGATCCACCAGGTGGCGTACGTCGAGAACTTGAAGCCCTTGCGCCAGTCGAACTTCTCGACGGCGTGCATGAGGCCGAGGTTGCCCTCCTGGATGAGGTCGAGCAGCGGCAGACCGGACGCCTGGTACTTCTTGGCGATCGATACCACGAGCCGCAGGTTCGATTGGACGAACTGCCGCTCGGCCTCCTCACCCGCACGGGCGAGACGGCGGAGTTCACGCTTCTTGGCAGGGGTGAGATCTTTGCCGCCCGCATCGAGCGCCTCGATCGCCTCTTTCCCCGCCTCGATCGCTTTAGCGAGCCGGACTTCGTCGTCCTTGGTCAACAGCGTGTACTGACCGATATCGGTCAAGTACAGGCGGACCAGGTCTTCGTCGTCACGTTCGACGCGATCTTTGGCCACGTTGGCTCCCTTGCTTGGTTGGGAAGACTGTGTTGGCGAGTCTCGGGCTGCTCCCCCGGCTGGAACGCTGTTCTGGTAGCCCGCCACCAGCAGATGCCCTGGTAATGGGGGTTTCAGATGCCACCGCGCGCCCCGGGGGTTTCGCTTACGATACCGAGCCGGTCAAGCGCCCCCACCTGCTGCACCCTGTTGAACTGTGGATAACTACGTTCCGAATGTGCGGGCGGTGTTCATCTCCAATTCAGATGGCCCCGGTCACCGTCTTCGATCTCCGGAAGACCTGATGCTCCGCCGTCCAGTAGTCTTCGACCATGCCGAACCCGATGTTCAACGAGCGCACGATGCAGTCGGCGCCCGCCACCTGGGCGCCGCCGGAGCCGTCCACGATCGCCCCGCCGATGAGCGATGGCCCGGTCAGCACCTGGCGTCCGCAGGTGATGACGATCAATGGCGTCATCACGGCCACCGCCACCCTGTTCGTCCTCTTCCTCGCCAGCGCCGCCGTCGGCTGGATCATGGCCGAACCGGAGATCGTCGTGTTGCCCGACGGTCGTGAGTTCCAGCAGAGCGGGATCCCGATGCTCGCCTGGGGCGGCCTGATCGTCGGTGTCGCACTGGTGTTCCTGCTGATGTTCAAGCCGCATCTGGCCCGCATCGTCGCACCCATCTATGCACTCGCCCAGGGCCTCTTCGTCGGGGCGATCTCCCGGGGCTACGAGACCTACTACACCGGCATCGTCATCCAGGCGGCCGGTGCCACCGCCGCCGTGTTCGGCGTCATGCTCGTCCTGTACCGCCTCCGCATCATCAAGGTCACCCAGAAGTTCCGCATGATCGTTACCACGGCGACGATGGGCGTCATGGTGTTCTACGCCATCGCCTTCGTGATCCGGCTCGTCGCCGGTGCTGACTCGGTCAACTTCCTCAGCAGCCCGAGCCTGCTCGGCATCGGGTTCAGCGTGCTCGTCGCCGGTCTGGCTGCGTTCAACCTCGCACTCGACTTCGACTTCATCGAGCGTGGTGCCGAGGAGGGGCTCGACAAGAAGTTCGAGTGGTACGCAGCGTTCGGCCTCCTGGTCACGATCATCTGGCTCTACCTCGAGATGCTGCGCCTGCTCGCCAAGCTCCGCGAGCGGTGACCCGCAGCCGCTCCGCCGAGGCCGCCGTCACCGCCGGTGCCGGCGCCGCGATCGGCGGGCTCGCCGGCTCGATCGTCGGGTTGGGTGCGCCGGTCGCTGTCGTCGCCGGGCTCAACGGCGCCATCTCCGGTTGGCGCCACGTGTACCAGTGGCGATCACCCATCGGTGTCCTGGCGTTCGCGCTCGACTCCACGTGGGCGTCGATCACCACGACCGCCGGGTTGGTCGCCCATGTCGGTGGCGCCGCTCGCGGTCGAGCCGGGTACCTGCCGCAACTCAGCGAGCGTCAGAACCGGCACGTCTACGTTCGCGGCATGCAGCTCCGGCGTGGGTTCGCGATCACCCTCGGCAACGTGGTGTCCGGCGCCGGTGACGTCGAGGCCCGTCCACGTCGCGTCCAGCTCGTCACCGACCACGAGGACGTCCACGTCTGGCAAGCCCGATGGTTCGGGCCCGCGTACCCGGTGCTCTACGGCGGCTGGATGGCCGGCGGAGCGGTGGCCGGCATGCTGGTGTGGGCGACTCGCCGGCGCGACCAGCCGCTCGGCAAGGTCATCGAGTCGTGCGCGTACTACCTCAACCCGTTCGAGTGGTGGGCCTACAGTCGTGACGGCTTCTGGCCGCCCACCGGAGTCGTCGACCGGCTCGGCTGGCGCAAGCCTGCGGTACGCAGCTTCGTCAGCATGGGCGGCGCCCGTCGGGGCCGCGGTGGGCCGCGCCGACCGATCTGACCGGCGGCGCCTCAGGCCTGGGGGAGCGCGGTGACGCTGGCGGCGAGGTCGCGGGCGTCGGCGACGACGAGGTCGATGACGCGTCTGGTCGCCGGGTCGAGGTCGGGGTCGACCTGCTCGCGCAGCGCGAGCAGGTCGGTGATCATCGCGCCGAGCGCCGTGGCGTAGGCGGTCCAGCGGTCGGTGTCGTCGCCGGCTTCGGAGATCGCGGCGACACGGACGGCGATCGCTGTGACCGGGATCGTCGGGGTGCGCTCGCGCCACAGGTCGGCGTGCCAGGCGTGCCGATGGGCGGCGACCGAGAACAGTCGCTGGAGTGCCGGGTCGCCGGTGCTCGCGACCCAGCTGCCGAGATGCTCGAACAGTGATGCACACCGCTCGCGCTCGCGGGTGCAGACCTCGACGAGGTCGACGATGTCGAGTCGGTTCGGCAACGTCATGAGCGCAGGCCTGCGCTCCACGCCGCCTCCGCCGCGCCGAGGTCGGTGGCGGGCTCACCGTCGGCCACGTACTCGAGGAGCATCGCCCGGAACGGGCCGCGCACGTCGAGCTTGCCGAGGATCGCGTTGACGCCCCACACCACGCGGTCGAGGATCACGAACGTGGCGGGCATGTTGAGCGCCTCGATCACCGGCTGGTGCGGGCCCTGGACGTCGAACATCTTCCCGATCGTGTCGGCCATCCACTGCCGGGTGAAGGTGAACTCGTCGACGAGGTACGGCTGGTACGGGCTGCTGACGTAGTCGAAGACGAGCTCGGCGTCGAGTCGATGACCGCTGCGCAGGAAGCCGCTGTCTTCCATGGCGTGCAGCAGGCGCTCGGGATCGCGGTGCACGATGATCGCGTTGAGGGTCGGTTCGAGTCGTTCCCACTCGCCCGGCGACCACCGCTTGACGAGGCCGAAGTCGAGGAAGG